>DATJBM010000088.1:0-11156 GCA_035515295.1 Casimicrobiaceae bacterium
GGCGTCCGCGCGAGGAATTATCGTCGCACCGGCCAGATCTGCCGGGGTCTTGTGCGAATGGATTCGCAGCTACATCCCGGCCTGAAGCCGAGACGACGCGCGCGAGCTATGGCTCTTCGGGCAGGTGGTAGACGCGCTGGAACAGCGCCAGCAGCTCGGCTCTCTCGGCGTCGCCCGCGGCGTTGAGCGCTTCCATCGGCGCGTGCAGGAACTTGTTGGTCAGCCCGCGCGCGAGCTGCTCGAGCACCTGCTCGACCGGCGCGCCGTTGGCGAGCAGCCGCCTGGCGCGCTCCAGCTCGGCGAGCCGCAGCGAATCGTGGGCGGCGTTGAGCGCGGTGATCATCGGCACCACCGAGCGGCCCTGCAGCCAGCGCAGGAAGCTCTCGCTGTGACTGGCGATCATCGCCTCGGCTTCGCGCACTGCCTCGATACGGACCTGCAGATTGTCCTTGACGATGTTGGCGAGGTCGTCGACCGTGTAGAGGAACACGTCGTCGAGCTCCTTGACCTCGGGCTCGACGTCGCGCGGCACCGCCAGGTCCACGACGAATACCGGTCGGTGGCGCCGCGCCTTGATGGCCCGTTCGAGCATCCCCTTGCCGAGGATCGGCAGCGAGCTCGCCGTCGACGTGACGATGATGTCGAACTGGGCAAGCCGCTCGGGCAGCTCGTTGAGCGTGATCGCCTCCGCCTGCACCCGCGAGGCGAGCTGCGCGCCGCGCTCGAGCGTACGATTGGCTACGGTGATCGACTTGGGCTGGCGAGCCGCGAGATGGCTCGCGCACAGATCGATCATCTCGCCGGCGCCGATGAACAGCACGCGCTGGTCGGCGATGGTCGGAAAGATGCGCTCGGCCAGCTTGACCGCGGCCGCCGCCATCGAGATCGATGCACTGCCGATGTCGGTCTGCGTGCGCACCTCCTTCGCCACGGCAAAGGTGCGCTGGAACAGCCGGTTCAGCACCAGGCCCAGAGAGCCGGCGGCTTCCGCGCTCTTCACGGCCTGCTTCATCTGGCCCAGGATCTGCGGCTCGCCCAGCACCATCGAATCGAGCCCGCTCGCCACGCGGAAGGCGTGCGGTACCGCCTGGTCCTGGAGCAGCGTATAGACGTGCGGCGCGAGCGAGGATCGCGGCACGCGATGGAATCCCTCCAGCCACTGCAGAACCGGCTGCGCCTCGGCGCCGCTGAAGTACACCTCGGTCCGGTTGCACGTCGAGAGAATGGCCGCTTCCTTTACCCGCGGCTGCCCCAGCAGGTCGCGCAGCGCGGTGGCGAGCGTGTCGAGCTGGAAGGCGACGCGCTCGCGCACCGCGACGGGGGCGGTCGTGTGATTCAGGCCGAGGGCGAAGAGCGGCATGGCAGCCGTTTACAAGTCGCTGATATTCTATCGCAATACGGCTCCGGCACCGGCCCGGATGCGCTGCCTCGGCGCCCCCAAGGGCCCGGGCTGGTCGCGGTCGGCGCGGGAAGCCGGCAAGCCTTTCCGGTCGGCGGATTGAACCACTCTGAAGGCGTCCGGTCATTGACCTTGCGCAAATGAACCGCCTTACGGCCGCATGCCCCCTGGGACCACGGAGCAAACGCTCGCGTTGCGCCGGGACGAAAGAGCCGCAGCCATGCCCTCTCCGCCGCCTTCCAGATTGAAGGGCGGGTCCGCATTTCGGCTCGGCTCGTGGCCTGCTTCTGCGAGCGCCCTACTGGTCGCCACGCTGGGGTGCGGGAGCGCCTCCGCGCAGCCGGCGTATTCGGCCGCCTTCGTCTCGCAGAGCGCGCCCGCAGTCGTGCAGTTCCAGACACCGGCCTCCGCGTCGATCACGATGCGCAACACCGGCACCGCGACGTGGTTCCAGGCGCAGGGCGACGTGTTCCTGGCGACCCAGGAGCCGCAGGACAACTACTACTGGTGCATCCAGGACAACCGCTACGGCAGCCACAGCGGCAACCGCGTGCTGCTGCCCAACGACGTCGCGCCGAATCAGGAGGTGACGTTCAACTTCGTCATCGAGCCGCTCGCCTGCGGCTTCACCGCCACGCCGCCGTTCCGCTTCCGCATGCTGTCGCAGACCTATGGTACCTTCGGCGAGGAGACGCCCGATGCGCTGGTCGTCGTCACGACGGCCGCCGAATTCGTCTCGCAGCAGGTGCCGACGATCGTTCCCGCGGGCGGGACGATCCGGGTCGCGGAAACGTTCAGGAACACGGGGCCCGTCGCGTGGCTTCCGACGGACGGCTATGTGCTGGGGCCGGTGCCGACCGGCGGCACGACATGGGGCGTCGAAAGCGTCGCCCTTCCCGCGGCCGTCGCTGCGGGGGACACGGTCACGTTCGAGTTCGGCGTGGTCGCACCCGCAGCCCCCGGCGCGTACAACTTCCAGTGGCAGGTGAACTTGCCCGCAGGCCTGCCCTACGGGTTCGCGTCGCCGCCGACGTCGGTCCAGGTCGTCGCGGCGGGCCCGCCCAACTACGAGGGCCTGTGGTGGAACGCTCCCGCCGAATCCGAGCCGGGCTGGGGCCTCGCTCTGGCGCATCAGGGCACCGTGATCTTCGCCACGTGGTTCACCTACGACGCCACCGGCAAGGGCTGGTGGCTGTCGATGACGGCGAGCCTCGCGTCCACCGTGACGACCCAGCCCACCTACACGGGCACGCTGTCGCAGTGCTCCGGCCCGGCCTTCGACGCCGTGCCGTTCAGTCCGTCGTTCGTCCGCTGTGTGGCGGCCGGCACGGGCGTTCTCACGTTCGCCGACAACGACAACGGGACGTTCACCTACACGATCAACGGCGCCACGCAGACCAAGAACATCACTCGCCAGGTATTCGGTCCGCTGCCGACGTGCACGTTCGGACTGTTGTCCGATCTCACCCAGGCGTACAACTATCAGGACCTGTGGTGGGCGGCGCCCGCCGGGAGCGAATCCGGCTGGGGCATCTTCCTCACGCATCAGGGCGACACGATCTTCGCGACCTGGTTCACCTACGGCGCCGATCGCTCGCCGCTGTGGCTCGTGGCCACGGCGGCGCGGACCGCCACCGGCACCTACGCCGGGATGCTCTACCAGACGAGCGGCCCGCCGTTCAACGTCGTGCCTTTCGATCCCGCCAAGGTGGTCGCGACCTCGGTCGGCAGCGCAAGCTTTACGTTCACCGACGGCAACAACGGCACCTTCGTCTATACAGTCAACGGCGAAACGCAGCAGAAGGCGATCACGCGGCAGATCTTCGTGGCGCCGGGAACGGTGTGCCAGTAGCAAGGTGCGAATTTATTCGCACCTACGCGACGATCGAAGGGTAGTTGGTGCGTGCGAGTAAATTCGCGCCTACACCCTGATGAAGTCGGCTCGCCCCCCCAGCCAACGCTCGAGGTGCGCCTTGGCCACGCCCGGCTCGCGGCGCAGAATCTCCTCCGCCGCGGCGCGCGCCGACGAGATCAAATCGACGTCGGCTTCCGGATCGGCGAAGCGCAGCAGCGGCACGCCGGACTGGCGCGCGCCCAGGAACTCGCCCGGCCCGCGGATCAGCAAATCCTGGCGCGCGATCTCGAAGCCGTCGTTGGTGCCGTAGATCACCTTGAGGCGCGCCTTGGCGGCCTCGGACATCGGTTCTTCGAAGAGCAGCACGCAGGTCGCTTCGTCCACGCCGCGGCCGACGCGGCCGCGCAGCTGATGCAGCTGCGAGAGCCCGAAGCGCTCGGCGTGCTCGATCACCATCAGGTAGGCGTTAGGCACGTCGACGCCGACCTCGATCACCGTGGTGGCGACCAGCACCCCGATCTCGCCGCGCACGAAGCGCTCCATGGTCGCCGCTTTCTCGTCCGGCTTCATGCGCCCGTGCAGCAATCCCACCGTGATTGCGGGCAGGGCCGAGGTCAGCTCGGCGTGCAGCGCGACTGCGGTCTGCAGCTCGAGCTTCTCCGATTCCTCGATCAGCGGGCAGACCCAGTAGACCTGTCCGCCGGCGGCGCAGATCCGGCGCGCGCGCTCCACGACTTCGCCGCGCCGCCGCTGGTTCACGAGTCGCGTCGCGACGGGCTTGCGCCCCGGTGGCATCTCGTCGATCACCGACACGTCGAGGTCGGCGTAGAAGCTCATCGCCAGCGTGCGCGGGATGGGCGTGGCGCTCATCATCAGCTGGTGCACGTCGCCGATGCCTTTCTGCCGCAGCGCCAGCCGCTGCGCCACGCCGAAGCGGTGCTGCTCGTCGACGATCGCCAGGCCCAGCCGCGGGAGCGCGATCTCGTCCTGGAACAGCGCGTGGGTGCCGATTGCGAACTGGGCCTCGCCACTCTCCATCGCGGTCTTCGCCTCGCGCTTCGCCTTCGCGGGAAGGCTGCCCGAAAGCCACGCCATCCGCACAGGAAGCCCCGCGAGCCACGCCGCGAGCTTGCGATAGTGCTGCTCGGCGAGGACCTCGGTGGGCGCCATGAAGGCGGCCTGATATCCGGACTCGATCGCCTGCAGCGCCGCGAGCGCGGCGATGACCGTCTTGCCGCTGCCGACGTCGCCCTGCAGCAGACGCTGCATCGGCTCAGCGCGCGCCAGATCGCGGCGAATCTCGGCGGCGACCCGCTCCTGGGCGCGCGTAAGCCGGAAGGGGAGCCGCGCGCGCAGCGTCCGTGTGAGGCTGCCGTCGCCGGCGAGGCGCGGCGCGCGACGGCGGGCCCGCGCGCGACGGTACATCTTGAGCGAGAGCTGCTGGGCGAGGAGCTCGTCGAACTTGAGCCGCTTCCAGGCCTCGTGCGAGCGATCGTCGAGCGCCGCCTGCGATGCGTCAGGCGGCGGATGGTGCAGGTACGTCACCGCCTGGCGGAACGGCAGCAGGCCGCGCGACTCGCGGATCCACGGCGGCAGCGTTTCGGCCAGATTCGCCGGGTCCTCCAGCGCTCGATGAATGAGCCGACGCAACGTCTCCTGCCCGAGCCCCGCCGTGGTCGGATACACCGGCGTGAGCCGGTCCGGCAGCGGCGTCCCGGGCGCGACGACGCTGAAAGCGGGATGAACCATTTCCGGCCCGAAGCGGCCTTCGCGCACTTCGCCGAAGACGCGCACGCGGCGGCCCGGGCTGAGGCTCTTCTGCTGGCTCGGATAGAAATGGAAGAAGCGCAGCACGAGCCGAGCGTCACCCTCCTCGACCAGGCAGACGAGCTGCCGCCGCGGCCGGTACTGGATCTCGGTGTTGGCGATCGTGCCCTCGGCCTGCCACGACTGTCCCGCTTCGAGCGCGGAGAGCGGGCACAGATGCGTGCGGTCCTCGTAGCGCAGCGGCACGTGCAGCACGCGATCGATGTCGCGCGCTACGCCGAGCCGGGCCAGCTTGGCGGCAACGGTGGCGCCGGATTTTTCTTCCGCGGATGACGCCTTCGCCCGCGTCGTGCGGGCATCCGGCGCGGGCGCCGGCGCTGCCCCCTTTGCGCTAGCGCGTGGATCAGCTGCGCTCACCCCGAGCGGCGCAAGACCAGCACGGCTTCGATTTCCACGCGCGCACCGCGCGGCAGGGCGGCGACCTGATACGTGGCTCGCGCCGGGTAAGGCTTGCCGAACGCGGAGGCCATGATCTCGTTCACCTTGGCGAAGTCACCCATGTCGGCGAGCAGCAGCGTGAGCTTCACGACGTCGTCGAGCGATCCGCCCGCGGCGCTCGCCACCGCGCGCAAGTTTTCCAGCACCTGACGCGCCTGCGCCTCGGTGCCGTCGCGGAGCTGCCCGGTCGCGGGATCCAGGCCGATCTGGCCGGAGAGATAAACGGTGTCGCCGGCGCGGATCGCCTGGGAATAGGGACCGATCGCCGCCGGGGCCGCGTCGGTGTGGATTGCCTGCTTGGTCACCGGTCCGTTCGAGCCTTCCATCAGGGCATCCGAGCCACTGTAGCACGCCTCGAGGCTAGCGCTCGACGTCCAGGCCGGCGTCGATCCAGGCATCGATGCCGCCCAAGAGCGGCCGGATGCGCTTGTAGCCGACCTTCCGCAACTTCTGCGCGACTTTCACGGCGGTTGCCTCGTTCGGGCAGGCACAATACAGGACCACCTCACCGTCGATCGGGACGCCCTTGAACGAGTCCTCGATCTTCTGCATGTCGATCGCCAGCGCGCCCGGAATGCGGCCCGTCGCCGCCTGCGTAATCGCCGAGCGCACGTCGACCAGCGCCTGCACGCGCTTCTCGTCGAGCATGCGCTTGAGCTCGTCCACCGAGACCCGGTCCATCCGCAGCTGCTTCACGAAGAGATAACGGCGCCACCACTTGATCGCGATCCAGACGACGAAAGCCGCGATCACCAGGGCCACGCCGTACTTGCCCAGCGACGAGAGCTTCGCCATCACCTCGCCGATGGCGTCGCGGAAGAGGTAGCCCAGTCCGACGCCGAGGCCGACCCACAGCCCGGCGCCGATCGCATCGAACAGCACGAACATCCAGTAGCGCAGGCGGATCGCACCGGCGAGCGCGGTGGCGACCGAGGCGAATCCCGGGACGAACTTGGCGAAGAGCATCGACGCCGGGCCGAAGCGCTGGAAGATCGACTCGGTCTGGCGCACGCACGAGTCCTGCGACAGCGAAACCCGGCACAGCGTCGAGAGGATGCGCATGCCGAAGCGTCGACCGGCCGCGTACCAGCCCGTGTCCGCGACGATGGAGGCGAGCACGCCCACGGCCACGAGCTGCCACAGTGCGGTGCCCCCGGCTGCCGCCAGCGCCCCGGCGGCGATCAGCGTCGGGTACGCGGGAAGCGGCAGACCCGCCTGCAGCGCGAGCACGTTCACGAACACGAATCCGACTCCGTATTCCTGCAGCAACGCGATCAGCTGATCCACTCGACCTCCATCGGGCGACGCCGCTCGTCTGACGGCGATCGTGACGTCGCCAGGCTCTGCAATTTCGCTCGGCGCTAGTTTACGTCCTCAGGGGACCGCTCGCGGCTTGACGGGCCCGGCGCCGCTCTCCGCAATAGCTGCGTCTCCACAAGCGGGAGGATCGGATGCACAGGGCGTGGATCGACGCATCGCTGCTCTTCACCGGAATCGGCCCGGCGATGGCAGGCGCGACCAACGCCGTCGCCTTGGTGCACGCCCCGATTCCCACCTTGGACGAGATCGGACTTCGGCGCCGTGTTCTCGTTCTGGGATCGCCTGTTCGGGACGTACGCCCGTCCCGGCGAGACGCGCGAACGATTGTACGGCCTGCGCGGCCTGGCTGCGGAATCGTGGCGGACGGTCGCCGGCATGATGCTCACGCCGTTGCGCGCGCGCCGGCTCGGCGAGCTTTGACCGTCCGCCGGGTGCCCGGCGAAGCGGGCGGTTTGCGGCTCGAAGGCTGCGCCGCTATAATTTTTGCGCTCGGGGACGTAGCTCAGCTGGGAGAGCGTCGCGTTCGCAATGCGAAGGTCGGGAGTTCGATCCTCCTCGTCTCCACCAATCCCGAGGCCGACGGCGATCCGTCGGCCTCGTTGCTTTCCTACCGGGTCCATGCCGTCTGTGGCCTGGCGCCGAAGCGCTGAACTGCTGATCTGACTTTCGTCGCCGTCCTACGGAACGCCGCGACCGGGCGCGCGGTCGTTACGGTCATGCCCGTTCGCAACCCGCTTTCTCTCGCTAGGGGACCGCGCCGCTTCAACGCGGCTTTCGTCGTGCTGTTCGCCGCGTCGACGCTGCGGGTCGCGTCGATCGGTGCTCACGACGACATCGCCGCCACGGTACGCAAGGACGGCGACGCGGTGCTCGTGAGCGTCGACTGTCCCGTGCGCGCATCGCGCGCCATCGCATGGAGCGTGCTCACGGACTATGATCACATGGCGGGGTTCGTGACCAACCTCCAAGTGAGCGAAGTGCGCACGCGGGAGGGCGACACGCTGCTGGTGTACCAGAGCGGCCGCGCGCAGCGCGGCCTCATCTCGGTGAGCTTCGAGAACGTGCGCGAGATACGTCTCGTGCCGCAGCGCGAAATCCGCTCGCGCATGATCAGCGGCACGCTCAAATCGTCGGAATTCATCACGCGGATCGTGGACGACGGCAACGAGCTGCACATTCTTAACAACGGTCGCTTCGTGCCGAACATGTGGGTTCCGCCGCTCATCGGCCCCGCGGTGATCGAGGCCGAGACGCGCAAGCAGTTCGAAGAGATCCGGAACGAGATCCTGCGCCGCAGCGCGCTCGCGAGTCGTGCGTCCTAGCGCGGCGTCCTGGCTCCGGAAGGCTATCCTCTGCGCCCACAGGGCACTGGTCGTTCCGGTCCTCGGAGCTCCCCCGGGAGGCCGCCGCGCTGTCCGGTCAGGCAGCCGTCAGCCGCGCTTCAGGCTGCCGACAGCTCCCGCGCGTAGCATCGACCGCGATGCGCGCGACCGGCAGAACAAGAGCAATGCGCGTCGTCGATCGCTGCCTCCGTCCGACTCGCGGCAATGCGCCGGTTCCTGGTCCGCTCTGGCGTGGCGTCGCGATCGCTCTCGAAAAGCGGTTCCGTGAGCCGCCCTAGCAGCAGCGGCGAAGCACGTGGGATTAGAATTCCAGGCACAGCCCGGCGCGGCCTTCGAGCCGTCTCGTGCCACTCCAGTCAACGATCGAGTACTCACCATGCGCATCCTTGTCGTCGAAGACGATTCCCTTCTTGCCGAAGGCCTCACGCGGGTGCTGACCCGTGCGGGGCACGCGGTCGATCACGCCGCGACCGGGGCGCAGGCCGACAAGGCGCTGGGGACTAACCTGTACGCGCTCCTCGTGCTGGACATCGGCTTGCCGGACATCGACGGGTTCGAGGTGCTGCGCCGGCTGCGCAGCCGCCAGTCGCACACCAACGTGCTGGTGCTCACCGCGCGTGACGCCGTGGAGGACCGCGTCCACGGGCTCGATCTCGGCGCCGACGACTATCTCACCAAGCCGTTCTCGATCACCGAGTTCGAAGCGCGCGTGCGCGCGCTGCTGCGCCGGGCCTCGCTGCCCGCGGGCGCGGTGTCGATCGGCCAGCTCAAGGTCGACGTCGAAGCCAAGAGCATCCGCTGCGGCGAAGCGGCGATCGACTTGACAGCTCGCGAATGGGCCCTGCTGGAGTTGTTCATCACGCGGCCCGGGCGGGTGCTGGCGAAGGAGCAGATCGCGCAGCAGCTCTCCGACTACGATTCGCACCTGAGCGCGAATGCAATCGAGGTCTACGTCTCTAGGCTGCGCTCGAAGATCGAGTCCGCCGGCGTGCGCATCCGCACCGTGCGCGGCTTCGGCTACCTGTGGGAAGCACCGGATGGCTGACGCTCCGCCGCGGGCAAGCATCCGCCGGCGGCTGTTGCTCTTCCTCATTCCATCGCTTTGCATCCTCGTCGTCGGCGCTTCGGCCGCCACTTATTTCGTGGCCCTGCACGTCGCGAGATCGGCGTACGACCGGGCGCTGCTCGATCCGGCGCTCGACATGGCCGCCAACGTCACCGTAGATGCCAACGGCCCGCGTCTCGCCATGCTCCAGCAGGTCCAGGAAGCTCTGCTCTACGACAGCGAAGACACGCTGATCTTCCAGGTCCGGGCGCCCGACGGCGCGGTGATCGCGGGCGACGAAGGCCTCGGCATGCCGCCGAGTCTCAACCGAGGCGAGCGCGCGTTCTTCGACGGCCGCTACTCGAACCAGCCCGTGCGAGTGGCCGCGATCCGGCCCGACAATGGCTTCTACGTCCAGGTCGCCGAGACGCTGCACAAGCGCAACCGCCTAATCTGGGAAGTGCTCGTCGCAGGCTTGGCGCCCACGCTCGCCATCGCGCTGGCGACGGTCGGGCTCGCCTGGACGGGCGTGGCGCGCGGCCTCGGCCCGCTCGAATCGGTGCGGGCGCAGCTTCTTCGCCGTTCTGCCCAGGACTTGCAGCCCCTAGACGAGCACTCCGCGCCGAGCGAGATCGCGCCGGCGATCGAGGCGCTCAATCGCCTGCTCGGACGCCTGCGCGAGGCGAACGAGATGCAGCAGCGCTTTCTCGCCAACGCCGCCCACGAGTTGCGAACGCCGCTGGCCGGTCTGCAGATGCACCTCGAGCTCCTGCTGCGGCGCGATCTCCCCGCGGACGTCCGCGACGAGGTCTCGGGCATGCACAAGGCGACCGTGCGAGCGGGGCACCTCGCCAATCAGCTCCTCGCGCTGGCCAAGGCAGAAGCGACGGCGCCCGACGGGGCGCGCAGCGCGTCGCTCGATCTGTACGCGGTCGCCGACCGCGCGGCCCACGAGTGGGTGCAGCGGGCGATGGCCCGCGACATCGATCTGGGGTTCCTGCTCGAGCATGCGCATGTCGCGGGCGATCCAATGCTCCTCGCAGAGCTGATCGACAACCTCATCGACAACGCGCTGCGCTACACGCCGCGCGGGGGCACGGTCACGGTTCGCTGCGGCGCCGCGCCCGACCGTCCGTTCCTGAGCGTCGAGGACACCGGCCCCGGGATTCCGCCCTCGGCCCAGGGCCGGGTGTTCGAGCGCTTCTACCGCATCCAGGGCACGCCGGGCGACGGCACCGGCCTGGGTCTCGCAATCGTCAAGGAGGTCGCCCAGAGGCATGGGGCGACACTGCACATCGAGTCCCCCGCGGACGGGCAAGCCGGGACGCGCGTGGTCGTGCGCTTTCCCGCGCCGGTCGCGGGCGCCTGAATCAGGCTCCGACCTTCGCCTTTGTCTGTCAGAGGGGGGCTTGAACCGGGCCCCGAGTCCTGCATCTAACCCTGCATAGAGCCGTCGCGAGGTGAGTGCTTGCGCCACGAATTCCACCAAAGGCTGCCGTACCCGAAGGATCTGGGCCGGCGCGCGCACGAGCTGGTGCACCGGCGGCCGCCCCATCACGGCAGCAATCCTCCACTGTGCGCTCCGCATCTGCGCGCGCTGCTCGAGCTGTTGGAAGTCGAGGGGCACGATGTCGCAGAGTTCCGCGACGAGCTTGCGCAGCTGCTGCGGGCGCTGATGCGGGCGCGGCATTTTGCCGGGCGGCTCGACAACACGCGACTCAAACGGTGAAGCAGGGGCATTCATGGGACAGAGACACGCCGTCGTCAACGCTCGCCGCGTTCCGCGGGCCGACATTCGTCCCGGAGCGATCGTGCGTCTGCGCGACCCCGAGGGACGGCTGCGCGAGGGGGTCGTGCACCACCTCAACGCCTGCCACGAGCCGTTCATCCTCCCGAGCGAGGCGTTGATCGAGCCGTTCTACGCCCATC
>DATJBM010000089.1:0-5221 GCA_035515295.1 Casimicrobiaceae bacterium
CGAAGATGAAGTCGCGCCACCGCTCCCAGCCTTCGACCCAGCGCTCGCAAAATGCCTGGTCGTGCAGGTTGCGCTCGAGAATGTGGTGCGCCATCGCGAGCGCGAGCGCGAGGTCGGTGCCGCTGCGGATCGGCAGCCACCGGTCGGCCTTGCTGGCGGTGACCGTGAAGCGTGGATCGACCACCACCATGCGCGCGCGGTTGGTGATGCGCCAGTCGTTGATCATGCCGAAATAGGTGGGTCGCGCTTCCGCCTGGTTCTCGCCGAAATAGACGTAGAGCGACGCGCTTCCCAAGTCGCGGGCGGTGTAGCTGTTCGGGCACGTGCCGCTGCCCTGCGTCACCTCGTAGGCGATGTGCTTGCTCGCGGCGCAGAACGGGTCGGTGCCCTCCACGTTGGGCGTGCCCCACATCTGCGCGAAGATCTTGATGATGCCGTTCTTGCTGATCGTTCCGGTGCGCGTGCCCGCGAAGATCGCGAGCGCCTCGGGACCGAATTGGCCGCGCAGCGTCTCGAGCCTCGCGGCGATCTCGTCGAGCGCCTGCTGCCAGGAGATGGGCTCGAAGCGGCCCTCGCCGCGCGCGCCGACGCGCTTGAGCGGGCGCATGAGGCGGAGCGGGCTGCTGTGAAGCTGCAGCGCGAGCTGCGACTTCGGGCAGATCTTGCCGCGCAGCACCGGGTCCTCCTCGTTGCCGGTGACCTGCACCAGGCGCTCGCCCTGGAAGTGATATTTGGTCGAGCAGGAGTTGAAGCAGATGTTGCAGGCGCCGGGCAGCACGCGATCGGCCTTGCGCTCGGCGCGCGGCCGGCGGTAGGGGAAGTCGGCCACGCCTTCGTCGTTCGCGAGCGCCTGGGCCATGATCGCCGGGCGCTTGCGCCCCCGCACGGCGTCGACCTCGACGATCCCCGGCATCACGCTCTCGCGCGGCAGGCGATCGAGATAAACCGTCGCCGGCCCCATCAGGAAATGGTCGTGGTCGCGCACGTGCCGGCCTTCCGCGGCGGCCTTCGCGAGGTGCCCGGCGCGGGTACCGAAGGTGATGGCGTGTCCCGGGCATACGCTGGCACAGGCGGGCGTGCCGCCGGCTGCACGGCGATCGGTGCACAGGTCGCACTTCACCGAATGATGGTCGATGCGGTCGTAGCCCATCGCGCCGTAGGGGCACGCGATCACGCATTCGCCGCATCCGGTGCAGCGGTCTTCGACGACGCTCACGACCCCGGTCGCCGGATCCTTCACGATCGCCTTCGGGTTCACCGGGCAGGCGCGCAGGCACGCGGGGCGCTCGCAGTGCTGGCAAGTGACGGTCAGGAAATCGAGCGCCGCCTCGCCCGGATCGCCGAGCCAGACGACCTTGTTGCGGTATTCGCCGGGACCCAGCCCGTGCTCCTGCTTGCACGCCGCCTCGCAGCTCTTGCAGCCGATGCAGCGCTCCAGGTCGATCATCAGTGCGAGCCGCTCCATCACCACTCCGCGAGATGCCACCACGTGATCGGATGTCCTGCGGCCACGTAGCCGGCGAAGAAAGTCACCGTGACCACGTGCGCGACAAGCCCGAGAACGAACAAGCCCGCGAGCGCGAGGTGCGCCGGACGCCAGTACGCCTGCTCGGTGCCCACCGAGGCGCGGGCGCCGATCATGCGCATCTCCTCTTGCGCAAGCCGCGCGTAGCGGACCGTTGCGAGCGGCGCCCGCAACCAGTGCGCGAGCGTGGGCGAGAAGGTCGCTTCCCTCGCGGCCGGATCCAGCGACGCCAGGAGCGCACGCTTGCGCTCGATCACGCCGGCGAGCGCCAGGCGATCGCGCTCGCCGACCGGAGCGAAGCCGCGCAGCTTCGTCGAGAACGTCGCGGCCATCCGCGCCGACAGGTGAACGCGCGCCCGCACGCCGAGCGCGATGAGGCCGAGCAGGGCGAGAAACAAGAGCGCGGGCGGCCGGCGAAGGTAACCGGCCGAGTGGATCGCGACCAGGACCGTGCCGAACGTGGCGCAGACCACGTGGGCGATGAACCAGGCCGGCGCGGCATCGCCGTGGCCGCCGCGCTTCATCGCCAGGAACACCATCGACACCAGCAGCAGCAGGGCTCCGCAGGCTCCCGCCAGGTAGAGCGGCGGACTGCCCGGCGTGCGCCACGGGGCGGGCAGCACGGGCCGCAACAGCGTGAAGTAGCAAACGAGGATGATCGCGGCAGCGCAGAGCAATCCGATCAGCATTCGATCCGAGAGAGTTGGCCGTGCCACCCGAATCCTCGCTTTCGATCTATCGCGTCACGCAGGCGTCCGAGGCCGCGAGCGCGTCGAGTCCCTCGGCCGTCACCTTGATGTGCTCGGGCCGGGAGCCGCAACAGTAACCGATGATGTGCGCCCCGGACTTCACCAGCTCGGGCAGCCGCGCGGCCGCGACGTCCGGGCCTTCGAAGGACTGGCTCGACATGACGGCCGAGTTCGGCTTCGCCGCCACGAACACCTTCCCGCCGAATCCGCGCGCGTCGATGCCCTGGCGGAAACGCGCCGCGATGGGAATCACGTCTCCGAGCCCCACCGAGCAGTTCGCGCCGATCACCGTGGCCCCGAGCGCGAGCAGACCGTCGAAGCGCTGCTGCGCGAGCTCGTCCTCCTTGCCGTCGAGCATCTCCTCCACCGTGTCGCCGAAGAACGTCCGGTGCTCGGACTGCCCCGGCACGAGGTCGGTGAAGACGCAGGTGATGTACAGGGGCAGCGTCACGCCCTCCTTCGCGAATGCCTCGTGCGCCGCCTCCGCGGCCGCCTGGCCCTCGAGCGCCTGCAGCAACGTCTCGACGCAGATCAGGTCCGCGCCGGCCCGGACGAGCGAGCGGATCTGCTCGACGAAACCGTCGCGCACCTGCGGGTACGTCCCGGTATCCCCGATGACGAGCCCGGAGGGTCCCACGTCGCCGCCGATGAAGCACGTGCGGCCGGCGTCGGCCATCGCCTGCCTCAGGAGCCGCACGCCCTCGGCGTTCAGCCGGTCCCCGTTACCCTCGAGCCCGAACTCCGGCAGGCGCAGCTCGCTGCTGTTGAACGTATTGGTCAACACCAGCTCGGCGCCGGCCTCGATCTTCTCGCGGTACATCTGCCGCACGACGTCGGGATTCGCGAGGTTGTATCCGTCGCAGCACGTGCCCGCCTCGTCCTTCACGCGCTCCTGGAACCAGGTGCCGGTCGCGCTATCGGCGAGAATCGGGCGCCGGTCGGCACGGGCGAGGCGTTCCAGGAAGGTTTCTCGGGTCGGCATCGGGTCAGCTCCTTGGTGGGGAATCCAGCGGTATCAGGCCGAACAGGCCGGTGAGCGTCTTCTCGGGGAGGACGGCGCCGCTGTCGAGCACCTCGATCCCGGGCAACGCCTCGGCGGCGGCGAGGGCATTGACGAGGATCGGCTGCTCGTCGATCGACCAGTCGAGGTAGCCCGGGCCGGTCCGGCGGGTGAGGCCGTAGCCCTCGGTGCGGCCCCGCGCGGCGAGCCGGCGCCGCACGGCTCCGAGCGCGGACTGCACCGCGATCCATCCCGCCGTATCGAGGAACAGCCCCTCGAGCCCGTCCATCGCCTCGAACAATTCCGAGACACGCTCGTCGAGGCGCGGGCCGAGGGTCACGACGAAGAGCTGCACCGCATGGCACTCGCGCAGCGAGCTCGCGAGCGCGGCGCTGGTGACTCGCGCACCGCCTTCGAGCTCCACGCGCGAACCGTCGATCCCGCGCACCGCGAGCCGGCGCAGCCAGGCCACCGGCACGGCGATCTCCAGGGCGTGGGCCGCCATCGTCTCGGCGGTGGCGCGCACCTCGGCCGCGACCGGCGTCTGGGCCGGGTAGTGCGCCCTGAGGATCCGCTCCACGCGCACCGAGACTTCCAGCTCCTTCAGCTCCTCGAGGTTGCCCGTCGCGATCGCCGCCATCGCCGCCCCGCTAGTGCGCCAGCCGCAACTTGTCGACGAATACCTCCTGGAAGGACTCGTCCGTCGCCATGTCCACCCGGATCGCCTCGCCCGCCGCGCGGACCGCCGTCTCCAGGTGCCGGCGCGACAGCGTCGTGAGCACCGCTCCGGCGAGCGCGGCATTGCCGACGAACTCCACGCGTTCGCGCGGCACGTCCGGCAGCAGCGCGATGCGAACGATGCTGACCGGATCGAGATAGCTGCCGAAAGCGCCGGCGACGTACACGTGGTCCAGCTCGCCCGCGCCGATCCCCGCCGCGCTCATCACGTAATGGATCGCCGTGGCGGTGGCGGCCTTGGCGAGCTGCAGCTCGCGGACGTCGCCCTGGTGAAGGTAGAGCGGTCGATCCTCCGCATCGCGCGCGACGACGAACGCCTTCATCTCGCCGGCGAGGTGCGCGCGCTCGCGCAGCCATTCCGGCCAGCGCCCGGCTTCGAGCATGCGCCCCGATTCGTCGAGGACGCCGACGCGCGTGAGCTCCGCCACGGCATCGATGATTCCCGTACCCGCGATCCCGAACGGCGATTTCTCGTCGACCGTGTCGAACCGCAAACGACGCTCTTCGTCGTCGATGACGACCTTGGTGATCGCGCCCGGCCGCGCCTGCGTGCCGCACGCCATCTGCGCGCCCTCGAACGCCGGGCCGGCGGGCGCGGAGCAGACGTACAGCCGGCCGCGGTGCACGAGCGCCACCTCGGCGTTGGTACCCACGTCGACCGCGATCACCGTGTCGGATCGGCCGAGCATGTCCAGCGCGACGATGACGCCTATGGTGTCCGCGCCGATGTAGCCCGAGATCAGGGGCAGCCCGACGATGGGCGTCGCCGGCTCGAGGCCCAACGCAAGCTCGGCCGCGGACACGGTCAGCAGCTCCTTCACCACGGGACGGAAGGGAAAGCCGCCGAGCGCCTTCACGTCGAGCCCGAAGAAGAGGTGGTGCATGACGGCGTTCCCGGCCACCGTCATGAGGACGATGTCCCTGCGCTCGAGCCCGTAGCTCAGGACCAGGCGCTCGATCATTCCGTTGAGGCGGCCGACGATCTTGCGGTGCAGCTCGAGGAGGTTCTCCTCCTTCTCCATGGCGAACGCGATTCGCGACATGAAGTCGCCGCCGTAGGCGCCTTGCGGATTGCGCTGCGTCTCGACCGACAGCATGGTGAGGGTGGTGAGGTCGAGCAACGCCATCGAGACGGTGCTCGTGCCGATGTCGATCGCGAGCCCGTACACCGGCGCGGGCGAGCGCTGCCGGACCTGCAGGAGCACCCCG
>DATJBM010000090.1:0-48407 GCA_035515295.1 Casimicrobiaceae bacterium
GCGCCGAGGCGACCCACGCGATCGACCATTGCGGGCTCGATGCAGCGCTCAATCTGTTCGCGTGAGCGCCTCGGCTCCCGCGGGCGCCGGAGCGCGGCGTGCGAGCGGGGGACACTATTGAGCTTCGCGTAACATAGTGACAACCGATTTCTTCTTCATGCGTTGATGGAGTGTGTACGATGCACGGGAGAACGCATGAAGAGCAAACAGCGCTTGAAGGATCTCGAGCGACGGCGCATCCGCGCGGCGCGGCTATTGGAGCGTGGGGTGCCGCAGGCCGAAGTGGCACGGCGCGTGGAGGTCTCGCGCCAATCGGTGTCGCGTTGGGCGCAGACGCTGGCCAGCGAAGGATTCGAAGCGCTGCGCGGCCCCGGACGTACCGGGCGCCGGCCTTCGCTCAATACCCAGCAACGCGCGCGATTGGCGGCCGATTTAGTGCAAGGCGCGTTGGCGCACGGCTTTCCCACCGAGTTGTGGACGCTGCGCCGAGTCGGTGTGCTGATCAAGCGAGAATTCGGCGTCGCGCTGTCTGTGAGCCAAGTCTGGCGGGTGCTGGGGCAGATGGGGTTCTCCTGCCAGAAGCCGGAAGGCAAGGCACGCGAGCGCAACGAGCCGGCGATTGCCCACTGGAAGCGGTATCGCTGGCCGGCGCTAAAAAAACTGCGCCCGCGACAGACGCGTGATCGTGTTCATCGATGAGTCGGGCTTCTCCGAGCGGCCCACCGTGGCGCGCACGTGGGCGCGGCGAGGGCAGACGCCGATCATCCAGTACTGCTTCAACTGGCATCAGCTCTCGGCCATCGCTGGGCTGACCTTCTGGAACTTCTACTTCCGCCTCTTCCCCGGCACCATCAACAGCGAACGGGTGATCGAATTCCTCAAAGCCCTGCGCACCCAGATCAAGCGGCCCCTGCTCATCATCTGGGATCGCTCGCAGACCCATCGTAGCCGGCTGGTCAAAAAGTTCCTGGAATCGCTCGACGGCGAACTGCAACTGGAGTTCCTGCCCGGCTATGCCCCCGAGCTCAATCCCGTGGAAGCGATCTGGGCGCACGTCAAGCCTCATGAGATGGCTAATTTCCTCGCCGAGAACTTCGCTCAGCTCAACCAGTTCGCGCGCAATCGCCTCATGTCCATGCAGCGGCGCCCGCGGCTGATCGCCGCGTTCTGGAAACAAGCCGAGCTGGCGCTGTAGCGTCACTATGTTACGCAAAGCTCATTAGTACAGCTTGAACCGCCTGAACAATCGGACGCACCGCAAAATCACGGTGGTCGACGGCCTCACTGGCTTCACCGGCGGGGCGGGCATCGCCGACGAATGGTCAGATCACGCCCAGGATCCGCAGCACTGGCGCGACACCCATTTCCGCATCGTTGGCCCCGCCGTCGCGCAGCTGCAAGCGGTGTTCGCCGACAACTGGGCCAAGGCTACCGGCGTCGTGCTCCACGGCGGCGACTACTTCCCCAGGATCGAGCCTGCCGGCGACGGCCCGGCCCAGGTATTCGCGAGCTCGCCATCCGGCGGCAGCCAGAGCATGGAGCTCATGTATTTGCTCATCATCAACGCCGCGGTGCGCAGCATCGATCTCTCGGCGGCGTACTTCGTGCCGGACGAGCTCTCCCGCGATACGATCGTCGCCGCCTTGAAGCGCGGCGTGCGCGTGCGCATCATCACGCCTGGCCCGCATGTCGACGCCGAAACCGTGCGCCGGGCTTCCCGCGCGCTCTGGGGCGATCTGCTCGCGGCCGACGCCGAGATCTACGAGTACCAGCCGACCATGTTTCACGCCAAGGTGCTCGTGATCGACGACCTCCTGGTTTCGGTCGGCTCGACGAACTTCGACGACCGCTCGTTCCACCTGAACGACGAGGCCACGCTCAACATCTTCGACCAACGCTTCGCGCGCCGGCAGGAGGAGATCTTCGAGCGCGATCTTCGCCAATCGCATCCGGTGCCGCTCGAGGAATGGCGCTCCCGCCCGCTGCTCGAAAAGCTGTGGGAACATGCCGCCGCGCTGCTCGGCCCGCAGCTCTAGCATCCACAAAGGGATTTATGCCATGAAGCTCTCCGAATACGCCGCCTGTGACGCGCTCGGCCTCGCCGAGCTGGTTGCGAAGAAGCAGGTCTCGCCGTCCGAGCTCGCCGCGACGGCCGCCGCCGCGATCGACGCCATCAATCCGGCGATCAACACCGTGGTCGAGATCTACCCCGATCGCATCGCGGAGCTCGACGAGAGCCGTCTCGGCATGGGGCCCTTTCGCGGCGTGCCGTTCCTCATCAAGGACGTGTTCGGACACGAAGCGGGGCGGAAGATCGAGTTCGGGAGCCGCCTGTGCCGCGGCATGGTCGTCCCGCAGGACACGTACTACTGCGAGCTCCTGCGCGCCGCCGGCGTCAACATCCTCGGCCGCTCCGCGGCGCCGGAATACTCCATGTCGGGCACCACGGAGAGCGCGCTCCACGGCAACACCTCGACGCCGTGGCGCGCCGGCTATTCCGCGGGCGGCTCGACCGGCGGCGGCATGGCCGCGGTCGTCGCGGGCATCGTGCCGATGGCGCACGGCTCGGACATCGGCGGCTCGATCCGCATCCCGGCGAGCTATTGCGGCGGCGTGGGATTGAAGCCGTCGCGGGGGCGCATTTCCTACGGCCCGATGCTCGACGAGCTCGGTTACGGTCTCGCGCAGAACTTCGTGCAGGTGAAGAGCGTGCGCGACGCGGCGACGATGCTCGACTGCCTCGCAGTGCCGAAGCCGGGCGATCCGTTCGCGATTCCCAAGCCGGCGCGACCGTACGCCGAGCTCATCGAGGAGTCGGCGCCGCGGTTGCGGATCGGCTGGTCGGTCGACGCGCTCATGGGCATGAAGACCGACGAGGATGTGGCCGACGCAGTCGCCGGCGTGGCCGACGTCCTCGCCGACATGGGCCACGAGGTCGCGCAGGAGAGCCCGCAGTTCGGCGGGCTGGAAGCGATGCGCGGCATGATGGACGTGTGGTTCTTCGGCTTCGATCTGCGCATCGAGGGCTATGCGAAGCAGACCGGGCGCGCGATCGGTCCCGATACGCTGGAGCCCGCGACGCTCAAGATTTACGAGCACGCGAAGCGCATGAAGCCCGGCGATTTCATCGCCGCAATGGGCCAGCTCAACGCGGCGCGCCGCCGGCTCGGCGCTTATTTCACCCGCTACGACGTGTGGCTTTCGCCCACGACCGCGCGTGTCGCCGAGCCGTGGGGAAACTACAACCTCGGCCGCAGCGACGTCGCGTTCGAGGAGCTTCCCGAGAAGGTCTTCCGCGGTACGTGCCAGTTCACGCTGCCGCACAACATCATGGGCACCCCGGCGATCTCGCTGCCGCTGGCGATGCATCCGAACGGCCTGCCCATCGGCATCCAACTCGGCGCGCCGCCGGCGCAGGAGCACGTGCTGCTGCAGCTCGCGGCGGCGCTGGAACGAGCGATGCCGTGGAGGGACCGCGTGCCGCCGCTGCACGTCTCCCGCGTCGGCTGAGGTCGCTCACGCCGGCGCCCGGCGCTTCGGCTCGCCCAGATGCCAGATGGTCTCGGCCTTGCGGCCGAGATACCACAGGCTCGCGGCAAGGAGCGCGAAGAACACGGCCTTGTGCAGCGAGTCCCAGAAGTACTCGAAAAAACGCGTGTAGAGATTGATACCCAAGAACACCAGGCCGAAGCCGCGCAGCACGCCGTCGTCGCGCTTGAGCCCGTACCACACCGCGGCGGCCGCGGCGATCCCGAACAGCACCGACCAGTGAAAGAGCTCGTATTGCCGGACGCGATGCCACAGCGCCATGTCGCCGTAGTTGCCGAAGATCGACATGATCCAGAGCGCGATGAAGACATAGAGCAGCCCGACGACCTTGGTCTGCGGCGCCAGGTACGCGAGCCGCCGCATCGGGCTGCTCGCGGAGGCGAGATCGACCTCGGCGGGACCCCGGCGCTCCAGCGCCATGCCGGCGAACGCAAGCACCGCGCCGAAGAGGACGAACCGGAGCGGGTAGCTCATCCCCAGGAAATACGCGCCGTAGCCCGATAGGTATCCGGTCTCGGCTCCCATCCAGCTACCGAGGGCGAAAAGCGCGAAGACCCAGACCAGCCGCGACGGGAACCACAGCCCGAGAAGCGCATAGAGGATGGCCGCGATCAGGAACAGGATCGAGTAGTGGCGGGTGCCGGTGTCGAGGGCGACGCCGAGGAAATAGATCGCCGCCGCGGCGGCCAGCACGCCGAGGAGGAGCACCGCTTCGTTGCTGTAGATACGCGCGGGATAACGGGCGCGGAGGTAGAGCCCGTAGCGGAATACAGCGGCGCAGACGACGGCGAAGAAAGCGCACTTGGCGATCGCTGGCGCGGCGAAGATCCGCACGAGCAGGGCGATCAGCGCCTTGTCGGCGAGAAGCGCGCCGACGGCGATGATGATGCAGGAGATCGCGACGACGAAGGCGTAGCGCGCCGTCCGCTGCCAGTCGAACGGCGCCACCGCGATCGAGCCGGCCAGGCGGGCGGCGGTATCCTTGTCGATGAAGCCGATCACGAGCCAGCGCTCGATCGCTTCGCTGAGCATGCGGTGCTGCTTTCTGCCCAACGCCAATGGGACGTCAGGACGAAGTTCCGTCGGCATACGAGTCTCCCTGATGTTGAGCTTGTCGTGCGCTTCGATCGTACGTCCTGTTCGATCAAGTCTCGTCTGCGTTGCTCAATGGCGATTCGCGGGAAAGCGGAATCGGAAATAGAGATCCCACAGATCGCCGATCGGCACGCCGGAGCTCGCCTCAGCGGCCGCGGCGTCCTCGGATCGCTCGTCCCCGACTCGACTCGCCAGGCGCGCGACGAGCACGGCTGCCGCCGCGGTGGCCAGCAGATGCTTGAGCGTGTGCCCGCTGACCCAGTGCAGCGCGCCGAGGACTTCGCGATCGCCGAGCTCGGCGACCTTCGCCGCCGCGTAGAGCGCTAGCGCCACGCCGAAGGCGACGCGGTCGGCGCGTGGCGCCCGGTGGATCGCCTGCCAGAGCGGAACGAGCACGATCGGCAGCACCTGCAGCAGCAGATACGGACGCAAATCGCCCTGTCCGTGCGCTGCGCCCGCGTACCACCACAGCACGCTCGCGAACCCGAACAGCGCCAGCAGGAAGGCAATCCGGGCGCTGGCGCTCTCCGGCTTCACGTCCGCCCGCACGCCGGCGAGGAGTCCGGCGCACGCCAGCGCGATCGGAATCCGGTCCAGGATCAGCCGCGCGTCGCCGGGCCCCCAGTGATAGAACGCCGAGCCGAACGCCGTCAGGACCAGCGCCACGAGGAAGAGGCGATAGCCGGGCCACGCCGCGGCGATGGCGGGATCGTCGCTGCGCGGCCCGATGCGCAGCAGTCCCCACAGCCCGACGATCGCGAAGCCCGCGTTCGACAGCACGTCCGCCGCGTTCGGGATGCCCAGCCAGGCGCGTCGATCGGCGAAGGAATGGTAGTCGGCGAACTGATGGATCGGGCCGACGAATGCGAGCGCCGCGATCGCGGCCAGAACGATCGCGGTCGGCGTAAAGCGAAGCCAGCGGTTCATCGCGGTCCTCCGTGACAAGAGACGGCCGCATGGTGTCCGGAAGGCGCACAAAACGGAACGTTATCCTCCAAAGTAGCCTCGGTTGGCACTCCTGGTATCGAAATATGATACCTTGGCGGCATGACGGAGATCCGCCAGCTGCTGTCCGTGATGAAGCGCCGGCTCAAGGCCCGCGGCATCACCTATCGCGACGTCGGCCGCGCGCTCGGGTTGTCCGAGCCGACCGTGAAGCGGATCTTCGCTTCCGGCCGCGTGAGCCTCGAGCGCGCGGCGAAGCTCGGCGCCCTGGTCGACCTGACACTCGCCGAGCTTTGCCAGGAAGCCGCCGCGGATCTGCCCAGGATCAGCGTGCTGACCGCGGTCCAGGAGTGCGAGCTCGTCTCCGACACCAAGCTTCTTCTGGTCGCCGCCTGCATCCTCAATCACTGGACGGTGCCGGAAATCGTCACCAGCTACCGGATCAGCGAGCTGGAGTGCCTGCGGCGACTCTTGAAGCTCGATCGGCTGCGCCTGATCGATCTCCTCCCGGGCAATCGGGTGCGCCTGAACATCGCACACGATTTCGACTGGCTGCCCGACGGTCCCATCCGCCGCTTTTTCCGCACGCAGTGGGAAAGCGATTTCCTGTCGGGAACGTTCGATCCGCCGGCCGAGAGCCTCGCGTTCGTTCACGGAATGCTCACATCCGCCGCGCTCGCCAAGCTGCAGGCAAGCCTACGCTGGCTGCGGCACGAAATCGCCGCGTTGCACGAGGAAAGCCGCGGATCGGCGCTAACCGAGCGCCACGGCACCGGCGTGCTCCTCGCGGTGCGCGAATGGGAGCCGCGGAGCTTCGCGGCGCTGCGGCGAGCGGTCAAGAGGGGTGCCGAGACGGCTGCGGGTCCGGGCGGGGCTGATAATATGATCCTCGGTCGTCGAGAAAAGGATGTCGCAGCATGAGCGAAGTAGGCACACCGGAAACCCTCGGCTTCCAGGCCGAAGTCAGGCAGCTGCTGCAGCTGATGGTGCACTCCCTGTACGGCAACAAGGAGATCTTCCTGCGGGAATTGATCTCCAATGCGTCGGACGCCTGCGACAAGCTGCGCTTCGAGGCGCTCGCCGACACCGCGCTCTGGGAGAGCGACGCTGAGCTGCGGATTCGAGTGGCCTACGACAAGGCCGCGCGAACGATCACCGTGTCCGACAACGGCGTGGGCATGTCGCGCGACGAAGTAATCGCCAACATCGGCACGATCGCCAAGTCGGGCACGCGCGAATTCTTCGAAAGCTTGACCGGCGATCAGGCCAAGGACGCCCATCTGATCGGCCAGTTCGGCGTGGGCTTCTACTCCTCGTTCATCGTCGCCGACAAGGTCACACTGGTCACCCGCCGCGCCGGCATGGGCGCCGAGCACGGCGTGCGCTGGGAGAGCGACGGCCAGGGCAGCTACACGATCGAGACCGTGAGCCGCGAGCGACGCGGCACCGAGGTGACGCTGCACCTGCGCGATGGCGAGGACGAGCTTTTGTCCGGCTTCAGCCTGCGCGCGATCCTGCGCAAGTACTCCGACCACATCACCATTCCCATCCTGATGCGCAAGGAGGAATGGGACAAGGACAAGAACGCGTACGCGCTCAAGGACGACGAGGAGCAGATCAACCAGGCGTCCGCCCTCTGGGCGCGGCCGAAGTCGGAGATCACCGACGAGCAGTACCAGGAGTTCTACAAGCACGTCGGGCACGACTTCGAGCCGCCGCTGGCCTGGACGCACGCTCGCGTCGAAGGCAAGCAGGAGTACACGCTGCTGCTCTACGTTCCGGCGCACGCGCCCTTCGACCTGTGGGACCGCGAGCACCGGCACGGCGTGAAGCTCTACGTGCAACGCGTGTTCATCATGGACGACGCCGAGCAGCTGATGCCGGCGTACCTGCGCTTCGTGCGCGGCGTGATCGACTCCAGCGACCTGCCGCTCAATGTCTCGCGCGAGATCCTGCAGGAGTCGAAGACCGTGGAGTCGATCCGCGCCGGCTGCGTGAAGCGGGTGCTCTCGCTCCTGGAAGAGCTCTCCGACAAAGAGAAGGAGAAGTACGCGATCGCCTGGGAGGAGTTCGGGCGCGTGCTCAAGGAAGGCGTGGGCGAGGACTACGCCAACCGCGAGCGCATCGCCAAGCTGCTGCGCTTCAGCTCGACGCGGGACGACAGCGAGGAGCCGACCGTGTCGCTCGCCGACTACCTGTCGCGGATGAAGGACGGCCAGGACAAGATCTACTACATCACGGCCGATTCGTTCGCCGCGGCGCGCTCGAGCCCCCATCTCGAGATCTTCCGCCGGAAAGGCGTCGAGGTGCTGCTGATGCACGACCGGATCGACGAATGGGTGATGGCCAATCTCACCGAGTTCGAAGGCAAGAGCCTCGTGTCGGTGGCCAAGGGCGACCTCGACCTCGGCAAGCTCGAGGACGAGGCGGAGAAGAAGGAGCAGCAGAAGGAAGCCGGGGAGTTCAAGGAGCTCACCGAGCGGATCGGGAAGGTGCTCGGCGGGAAGGTGAAGGAGGTGCGCGTCACCCACCGCCTCACCGATTCGCCCTCCTGCCTGGTCGCGGACGCCGCGGCGATGAGCACCAATCTCGAGCGGCTGCTGAAGGCCGCCGGCCAGAAGGTCCCGGAGAGCAAGCCCACGCTCGAGGTGAACCCGCATCACCCGCTGGTGCAGGCGCTGAAAGCAGAGTCGGACGAGACCCGCTTCGCCGACTGGAGCCACATCCTGCTCGACCAGGCCGTGCTGGCCGAAGGCGGTCAGCTCGACGAGCCGGGCGCGTTCGTGAAACGCCTCAACGCGCTGATGCTGGAGATGGCCGGTGGCGGCGGCCCAAGGATCTGGACGCCGGGGAGCTGAAGCTCGACGGATCGAATACCGCCTCGGCCCCGCGCGCCGGCGGGAAGCGGCCGCTGTGGCGGGACTTAATTAGTACCGCTTCGTCAGCGTCATGACCTGCCCCTCGCGCCGGATGTCCATGCGGTTGAGAAAGCTCATGCCGAGCAACGCGATGTACGGCCCCTCTCCGTCGGTCACGACCGCGTCGACGCCGTTGACTGTGATATCGCCGACGCGCACGGTATCGAGCTGCACCCGGTAGGCGGGGACGGTGCCGTTCGCGGTTTCCATCATCGCCCTGCGGCCCTTGCGGTAGTCGAGCCCGAGGCGGCGCGCCTCACTTGCGGGCAGCGAGATGTACGTCGCGCCGGTATCGATCGCCAAGCGCACCGGCATGCCGTTGATCCAGCCATCGGTGACGAAATGGCCGCGATCGTCGGCGGAGACGATCGCCGACGGCGGCGCCCTGCTCGGCTTCATGCGGGCGTGACCAAGTCCCAGCGTCATGTGCTCGCCCTCGATATCGAAGCTCGCACTGTCGCGATCGACCGAGAGCAGCAGGACCCCCTCGCGGCTCTTCTGTCCGACCGCAAGGGTCTGCAGCGCGCCGCCGTCGATCTGCACCAGCGCCTTGTTGGGAAAGAGGCCGACGACGTTGACGTCGAGCGCGCTCGCGGCGGATGAAACGGCGAGCGCGAGAACGATGCAGGCGGCACACCCCCGCGCGTTCACGGGATGCGGCAAGTTTGCACAGCAGCGACGATTCATGGCGACCCCCTGAAGCGCTCGCCATCATCGCACAGCCGGCCCACGCACGGATCGGGTCAGTGCTTTGGGTCCGGATGCGTCGGGAAAGCCTCCTGCGCGGCGGCTGGGCCGAGATACCGCTCCTCGAGCTGGCGCCGCAGCGCCTCCGCGAGCGCGATCTCGGCGGCACTGGCGAAGCGCGGCGGGGCTTCGCCCACGTTGTGGCAGGGAGGCGGCATCTTGGGCATGGCCATGCGCCTTTCGCATAGGCCATGCCAACGGGCAAAACCCCCGGGGAAACAACGCATCGGCGGGCCTGGTGCCGGAGCGAAACCGCCGAACGAGAACGCTCCGCGGCAACCTTCACGGGCCAGCGGCAGGGGCCCGCGATCGCACGTCGACGACGCCAGGCGGCCGAAGCCCCGGGCCACGGCGCGAAGCTCGACTAGGACCCGCCCGCGGCCAGCATCGCCTCGACGCGGATCCGTTTGCCGTCGCGCAGCACCCCGAGGCGGACCCGATCGCCGGGGTTGAAATCGTCGAGCCGCGCCTCGAGGTCGGCGGCGCTCTTCACCGGCTTGTCGTTCACCGACACGATCACGTCGCCCGGATAGATCGTGCCACCACGTCCCAGGCGTGCGCCACGCAGTCCCGCCGCTTCCGCGGGACCTCCGGGCTCGACCTGCAGGACGAACACGCCATCGACGCCGAGACGCTCGCTCAGCACCTCGTTGACGTCGTCGTCGGTCTCGATCGCGAGCGAAGGCTCGGCATACTTGCCGTGCGCGATCAGCGCCGGAACGACGCGATTGATCGTATCGACCGGCACGGCGAAGCCGATGCCCGCGGAGGCGCCGCTCGGGCTGTAGATCGCCGTGTTCATGCCGATGAGGCGCCCGGCGCTGTCCAGCAACGGTCCGCCGGAATTACCGGGATTGATCGCCGCGTCGGTCTGGATGAGGTGCTCGATGCGGCTGCCCTCGTCGCTCGAGAGGGACCGGTCGAGCGCCGAGACGATGCCCGTGCTGAGCGACCAGTCCAGCCCGAACGGATTGCCGATGGCGTAGACGCGCTGGCCCACGCGCAGGTCATGACTGGTTCCGATCGGTAGCGCCGGCGGCCGGTTGGATGGCACCGCGATGCGTAGCACCGCGAGGTCGTGGAATTCGCTGGCGCCGACGAGCTTCGCCGGATACTCGCGGCCGTCGCTCAGGCGCACCTTCACCTCCGATGCGTCCGCGATCACGTGGTAGTTGGTGATGACGTCGCCTTCGTCGTCCCACATGAAGCCGGAGCCCGTTCCGCGCGGGATGGTGTAGACGTTGCGCGTCCAGAATTCGCGCACGCGCTCCGCGGTCGAGATGTGGACGACCGAGCGCTTGGACCTGTCGAAGATGTCGATGGTGATGCGCTCGTCGGGCGTGAGCTCGGCGCGCGGCGTGACGGCGCGGGGCGCCGCCGCGGCGGGCGCGAGCCCGCAGGCGCCGAGGCAGACGAGGAGGAGCAGGCGGCTGAGCGCAGCAGGAGGCGACACGCGTAAGGGACGGGGATGCATGGTTGGCGATGCGACCGAACGGAAGCGTTCGATCTTACCCTGCATCGACTCGTCTGCGGACGCTGGAAGCCGGACCCGGGCTCTGCCATGATGCGCGCCGACACGAACGCGCCCGCCGATGACCGCGCTGCTCACCGACGACAAGCTCTGGCTCAACGTCTTCTTCGCCGCCGAATGGGCGGTGCGGCTAGCAATGGTGGTGGTCGTTCCGTTCCGCCGCTCGCCGGACGCCGCCAAGGGTTGGCTGCTGCTGATCTTCTTCGAGCCCACGGTCGGTCTCGTCCTCTACGGCCTGATCGGCAGGCCCACCCTGCCCGGCTGGCGCGTGCAGCGCCAAGTCGAGTTCGAGAAGCTGAGCCATCCGATCTTCGAGCGGCTGGCGAAGCACCCGTCGATCTTCCATCCCGATGTCGGTCCGGAGCTCAACAAGGCCGTGATGCTGGCCGAAGCGCTCGGCGAGCTGCCGATCCTCGGCGGCAACGCGATCGAGGTGCTCTCCGACTACGACGGCTTCGTCGACCGGCTGATCGCCGACATCGACGCGGCTCGCGATCACGTCCACCTTCTGTTCTACATCGTCGCCGACGACGCGACGACGTTGCGCGTCATCGAGGCACTGCAGCACGCGGTGGAGCGCGGCGTGGTCTGCCGCGTGCTCGCCGACTCGTTCGGGTCGCGTCCCGATTTCGATCGCCTGATCCCGCGGCTCGAGCAAGCCGGGATCCTGGCCGAGGAAACGATGCGCATCGGCCTCTTCCGGCGCGCGGGACGCCTCGATCTCCGAAACCACCGCAAGATCGCAGTGATCGACGGCCGCATCGCGTACACCGGCTCGCAGAACCTGGTCGACGCCGAGTTCAAGCCGGGACTCACCTACGAGGAGCTCAACGTGCGGCTCGCCGGCCCGATCGCGCTCGAGCTGCAGGCGGTGTTCGCCGAGGACTGGTACGTCGAGACCGGCGAGTTCCTGGGCGACGCGCGCCACGTGCCGGACCCCGAGGTGCAAGGCGAGATCGCCGCGCAGACGCTGCCGAGCGGCCCTGGATATCCTCGGGAGAACAACCAGCGACTCATCGTCTCGCTCGTTCACGCCGCCAACCTGCGGGTGTTCATCACCATGCCCTACCTCGTTCCCGACGAGGGACTGCTGCAGGCGCTGCAGACCGCGGCGCTGCGCGGTGTCGACGTGACGCTGGTCGTGCCGCGGCAGATCGACCAGTATCTCGTAGGCTACGGGCAGCGCTCCTATTACGAGGAGCTGATGGAAGCCGGCGTGCGCATCTGCCGCTACGGCAAGCGTTTCCTGCACGCGAAGTGCGTGACGATCGACGACACGATCACCTGGATCGGCTCCTCGAACCTCGACATCCGCTCCTTCGCCCTAAACGCCGAGATCGTCGTGCTGATCTACGACACCGGGCTCTGCAAGCGGATCGCGATCGAGCAGCAGCGCTACCTGCGCGACGGCGAGATGCTGGAGCTCGAGCGCTGGCGCCAGCGCAATCCGGTGGTCAAGGTCGTCGAGAACCTCGCACGGCTTCTGAGTCCGCTGCTCTAACAGGCTAAAGGCGGTCTGCCTTAGTGCGCGACATTCCCACGGGCCTGCAATCGGGCTATGCGTTTGCCGGGAGCGGGTGCAAACGGTCTGGGCAAGCCCAGGCCGCAGCGCTCGGCGGTGCCTTGCCGAGAGAACCTCCGCCGACGCGGGTCATCCAACATTAGACCCGCCCGTCAGGGAGCACAGCCGATGTTCACACGACTCGCCCGCTTCATCGAGCATCACCCCACTCTCCACCGGTACTCCCTTCTCCTGTGGCGACTATTTCCCCCTCGACTGGCAGGCTTCCTCAAGGGGCTCCTCGCCCGCAAGTGGCTCGTCGGTGCCGTCGCAGTGATGATCGACGAGAGCACGGGCTCCCCCGAGGTGCTCCTCGTCGAGCACAGTTACCGACCCAAGGGCTCGTGGGGCCTCCCGGGAGGATCGCTCGAGTCGACTCCCGGCGATCCAACCAAGCCGCGCAGCGAGAACTCGCCGGATGACGTAATCGAGGCCGCGTTACGCCGCGAAGTGCTGGAAGAGCTCGGCATCGAGATCACGGTGATCGGGCTCCTCAGGATCGACGCCGTCCCGTACATCGAGGAAGAGCCCGGGCCTTACCGCCTGGACTTCTACTTCCGTTGTGCCCCTCGCGAGGGTTTTGCGGCGTTGCGTTACCGCCTCGCTGCCGGGCAGGCGACACACTCCTCGCCCGAGATCAGACAAGTGCGGTTCGTGCCGCTGGCCGAGCTGACCGGCTATGATCTGTTCTCACCCGATCGCCGGCTCCTGACCCAGGACCTCCCGCGCCTCGAGCCCGGCATTGTCCGGTACGGCGACTCCGTCGCCAACGCGGACGCGGTTAGGCTCCGTGTCGCAGACCGGGCGAGAGTTCTCGGAATCGGTACCTGAAAGGTCTTTCGATCGCAACGAACGCCAGCCTGTTGAAAGAGGCGCTCGAGCTCCATCGCGCGGGGCGGCTGGACGAAGCGGCGGCGATCTATCGCCGGCTTCTTGCCGAGAACGCGAACGACGCCGACGCGGCGCATCTTCTTGGCCTCGTCCACTTCCGCCGCAACGAGTTCGAGGCGGCGCTGCGGCTGATCGGCGCCGCGGTCGAGCGCGCTCCCGGCAACCCGGTCCTTCATGGCAACCTCGGCAATGTCCTCAAGGATGCCGGCCGCCCCGACGAAGCGATCGCCGCTTACCGCATAGCGCTCTCGCTCGATCCTGGCTATGCCGAGATCCACAACAACCTGGGCTATCTCCTGCAAGCGAGCGGAACGCTCGACGAGGCGATCGACCACTTCAGACAGGCGATTGCGCGCAAGCCCGCCAACTATCGCGCGCACTACAACCTCGGCAATGCGCTGTTCCTCGCCGGCAAGCCGAGCGAAGCGGTCGGCCCCCTGCGCGAGGCGACGCGGCTCGAGCCGCGATTCGCCGCCGCTTGGGACCATCTGGGGACGGTGCTGCAGCGGCTCGGCCGCGCGAGCGAAGCGGAGGCCTGCTTTCGCCGCTGGACCGAGATCGCGCCCGATTCCGCCGATGCCTTTCAAGCGCTCGCCTCCGATCTGCAGCAGCAGGGCCGCCTGGACGAGGCACTCGCGGCCAGCGAGCATGCTCTGTCCTTGCAACCCGGCTTGCTCGCCGCCGCAGCGGCGGCGCTCTGGCTCGGGCAGCGGATGGGCGACTGGCAAGCGGTCGGACGCCATGCCGGCACGGTGCTTCGCGGCGCAGCGGCGAATCCGGCAGCGGTGTCGCCGTTCCAGCTCATGTCGCTGCCGGGCGCGGACCGGGCGCTGCTGCGCGCGCACGCGCGCGCGCTTTCGGCGACGATTGTGCCCAAGGATCGCTTCCGCCACGACGTTGCGCGCTTCGGACAGCCGGCGCGGCTGCGCGTGGGGTACCTCTCCGGCGACTTCCACGGCCACCCGGTGGCGTATCTCGCGGCGGAAATCTTCGAGCTGCACGACCGCGAGCGCTTCGAAACGTATCTCTTCTCCTACGGGCCGGACGACGGCAGCCCGATGCGCCGGCGGCTCGAGTCCGGATGCGACCGCTTCGTGGAGCTGGCGGACGTCTCCGACGAAGCGGCGGCGCAGCGCATACGCGACGAGGGCATCCACGTTCTCGTGGATCTCAAGGGCTACACCGAGGACGACCGCGCGCATATCGCCGCTTTCCGGCCTGCGCCGATCCAGGTCAACTGGCTCGGCTTTCCGGGAACGATGGGCGCGGACTGGATCGATTACCTGATCGCCGATCCGACGGTCGTCCCGCCCGAGCACGATGGCGACTACGACGAGAAGGTGGTGCGCCTGCCGCACTGCTATCAGCCCAACGATCGCCGACGCGCCATCGTCCCCGCGGTGCCGTCGCGCGGCGCCTGCGGGCTGCCGGAGGCGAGTGTCGTCTTCTGCTGCTTCAACCAGAGCTACAAAATCGGGCGGGAGCTCTTCGCGCTGTGGATGCGGATTCTCGAGCGCGTTCCGGAGAGCGTGCTGTGGCTACTCGACGACAACCAGTGGGCGCGGCCGAACCTGCGCGCCGCCGCGGCGCAGCACGGCGTGACGCCCGAGCGGCTCGTCTTTGCCCCGATTCGCCCGCTTTCCGAGCATCTCGCGCGCTACGCAGTGGCCGACCTCGTGCTCGATACCTTCCCCTACACCTCGCACACGACGGGGAGCGATGCGCTGTGGGCCGGCTGTCCGATGATCACGCGGATCGGTGAGACGTTCGCCTCGCGCGTCGCGGCGAGCCTGCTCGTCAACACGGGCCTGGAGACGCTCGTCGCGCGCTCGTCCGACGACTACGAATCGCTCGCGATCGAGCTCGCGCGCGACCGGCCGCGGCTCGATGCGCTGCGCCGCCGGCTGCGCGAGCAGCGGTACGCGCTGCCGCTCTTCGACTCGCCGAAGTTCACCCGCGCGCTCGAGGCAGCCTACGCGCGCATGTGGGAGCGCTTCGCGGCAGGTAAAGCGCCGCGGGCCTTCGCGATCGAGCCTGCCCCGGGGGCTTCTTCGGCCGCTGATTGACGAAGCACGGGCTTGCCGGAAGAATCTCGGACCAGACTGTGTTCGCCTCCCGCCGGCCCGGCCCCAGGCCTATCGCCACCCTAGGAACTCACCATGCCTACGCTGATGATCCGAACGACCTCGCTCACCGCGGCCGGGCTGATCCTGATTGCCTTCGGCGCGAGCCCGCGGGCGCAGGAGCTGAACGTCAAGGACATGACGTTCTTCGTGACTAGCGCCGGGCTCGGCAAGGGCGGCGACCTCGGCGGCCTCGAGGGCGCGGACCAGCATTGCCAGCAGCTCGCCACGGCGGCCGGCGCCGGCAATCGCACCTGGCACGCCTATCTGAGCACCCAGGCGCCCAAGCTGAGCGATCCGAATTTCGTCAATGCGCGCGACCGCATCGGCGCCGGTCCGTGGCAGAACGCGAAGGGCGTGGTCATTGCCCGGAACGTCGACGAGCTGCACTCCGCGGCCAACAACGTGACCAAGGAGACGGCGCTCGACGAGAAAGGTCAGGTGGTGAACGGCTTCGGGGACAAGCCGAACAGACACGACATGCTCACGGGTTCCAGGCCCGACGGCACGGCGTTTCCGGGGGCGCCCTTTCCCGACATGACGTGCGGCAACTGGACCAAGAGCGGCAAGGAAGGCTCGGCGATGACCGGACATCACGATCGCAAGGGCCCGATCGCCGCCTCCTGGGCGACGTCCTGGAACGCGACCCATCCGACGGTCGGGTGCGATCCCGAAAGCGTGCGCGCCACGGGCGGCGATGCGCTGGTCTACTGCTTCGCGGTGAAATAGCCGAGGCTCGGCCGGCTCGCGAACGGCCGTTTGTGGCTCGCCGCAGTCGGCCGAAGCGCGTCACTGTCGCGGCGTGCGCGCTCGCATGGCTGCTCGGCGTCGCGCACGCCCAGACGCTGCGGATCGGTCTCGCCGAGGACCCCGATATCCTCGATCCGACGCTCGGCCGCACGTTCGTCGGCCGCATGGTGCTCGCGGCGCTGTGCGACAAACTCTTCGACATCGACGAGCACTTGGGTGTCGTGCCGCAGCTCGCCACGCGCTACGAGTGGTCGGCGGACAGCAAGGCGCTCATCCTCCGCATCCGTGAAGGCGTCACCTTCCACGACGGAGAAAAGCTCGACGCGGCGGCGGTGAAGTTCAACCTCGACCGGCACCGGACGATGGCCGGCTCGAACCGGCGCAGCGAGCTTGCCCCCGTCGTCAGCGTGGACGTCGTAGATCCCTACACCGTGCGGCTCAACCTCTCGGCGCCTTATTCGCCCCTGCTGGGCGTGCTCGCCGACAGCGCCGGCATCATGGTCTCGCCCAAGGCGGCGCGAGCTGACGGCGACAAGTTCGGCGCCAGGCCCGTCTGCTCGGGGCCGTTCCGCTTCCTCGAGCGGGTGGCACAGGACCGCATCGTGGTCGAGCGCTATCCGGGCTATTGGAACAAAGGCGACGTCCATCTGGATCGCATCGTCTACCTGCCCATCCCCGACTCGACGGTGCGGCTGGCGAACCTGCTCTCCGGCCAGCTCGACTTCGTCCAAGCATTGGCGCCCTCCGACGTGCCGCGCCTCAAGGCGACGCGCGTTTCAACCTGACGAAGTTCCCTGGACTCGGCTACCAGGGCATCACGATCAACGTCGGCAAGAGCGAGCTGGCGCGCAAGAATGTGCTGGGACGCGATCCGCGGGTACGGGAAGCTTTCGAGCTCTCGCTCGATCGCGAGGGCATCGTCCAGTTCGCGCTGGACGGCGAAGCGCTCGCCGGCAACCAGTGGGTGGCGCCAACCAACGCCTACTACGCCAAGAACGTGCCTGTGCCGAAGCGCGACCTCGCGCGCGCCAAGGCGCTCCTGCGCGAGGCGGGCGTGCCGAATCCACGCGTTTCCCTGATGACCACCAATACGCCGCTCGCCCAGCGCGTCGCCGAAGTCGTTCAGGCGATGGCGCGCGAAGCCGGGTTCGACGTCGAGATCAAGTTGACCGAGTTTGCGACATCGCTCGCCATGGCCGACAAAGGACAGTTCGATGCTTACGCCATCGGTTGGAGCGGACGCGCCGACCCGGACGGCAACCTCTTCCGGGTCGTCGGCTGCAATCAATCGCTCAACGTCGCCGGCTATTGCAATGCCGAGGTGGACGATCTGCTGCTCCAATCGCGCAGCACCCAGGAGGCGGCGAAGCGCGCCGAGCTCTACGGCCGCATCGCGGCGATCGTGCTCAAGGACCGGCCCGTCATCTACCTCTATCATCCCAACGTGCTGTGGGCCTACACGAACAAGCTGCAAGGGCTGCGGCCGATTCCCGATGGGCTCGTGCGGGTGGGAGGCGTGCGGCTCGACTGACGCGCCTCGACTGAGGAAGGCATCGGTCGCCGCGCGACCATGTCTTCCGCTGCCCGGTCTGGGCTAAACTCTGCTCCTGCTATCCCCGGAGTTATCCATGATCGCGGGTCCCGCTCGACGCGCCGTGTCGTGGGCTGCGGCCGCTTTGCTGGCCGCCGCGCTGTCCGGCTGCGCGAGTGCGCCCGGGGGCGAGACCGCCGTCGCAACGTACGAGACCGCGATCGCCAGCCCGGTCCGGACCGATCAGGATCGGAGCCTGGACGCAGTGCGCCATCCGAGCGAGTTCCTCGAGTTCGCTCAGGTGAAACCCGGCCTTCGGGTGCTCGACGTTTCGGCCGGCGCCGGGTACACCTCGCAGCTGCTCGCGCTCGCGGTCGGCCCCGGCGGCACGGTCTTCGCGCAGGCGCCCAAGCCCGGGCCGACGCTGCTCAAGCGGATCGCCGACCATCCGCAAGGCAATCTCGTCGTGGTGGCGCGGCCGTTCGACGATCCGGTTCCTGACAACGCGCACGGACTGGATCTCGTGACCCTCGTACTGAATTACCACGACATCTCCTATCTTCCGGTCGATCGGGCCATGATGAACGCGAAGCTCTTCGCGGCGCTGAAGCCGGGAGGCCACTTCGTCGTCATCGATCACTCGGCCCAGACTGGAGCCGGGATCTCCCAAGGCAAGACCCTGCATCGCATCGAGGAGTCGGTCGTCCTCGATGAGGTCCGGCGAGCCGGGTTCGCGCTCGAGACGGAGAGCAACTTCCTGCGCAATCCGGCGGATCCGCTCGACACCCCGTCGACCGGAGCCAAGATACCGACCGACAAGTTCGCGCTGCGGTTCGTGCGACCGCGTTAGCGCCCGATAACGGCAATCGAAAGCAAGCCATGAAACTCTCCCGGCGCTCGTTCGCGTCGCTCGCGACCCTCTCCGCATGCACGGTCGCGGCGAGCGCCTTCGCGCAATACGCGCCCCACGTCCGGCAGCGCGGTGACTCCGGATCGCAACGCTCGACACGCCCCGACGCCACGCGCTCGTCCGGTCTCTTCGATCCGGTTGCAGCCGTCGAGCACGAACTCCCGTCGCTACGCGCGGATCTGAAGCTGACCGCGAACCAAACGCCGCTATTCGACGCGTTCGAGCGCGAGGTGCGTGAAGCCGCCGAGGCCGGGCGCTCGCGCGCCCGTCATCTCGCGAGCTTCCGCAGCGGCGAGACCGCGACGCTGACCGCGGACGCTGTGATCGGCACGTTCGTGGCGGACGACGCCCAGCGTGCCGATGCCGTGCGCCTGGCGCTCGAGCGGATGACGGCGCTCTATGGCGCGCTCACCCTGGAGCAGCAGAAGCATTTCGACCGGCGGATCGTCGAGTCGCTGCGCGAGCCGCTGGGGACGTCGTAGCCGGCGAAGCGGCCCCATGCGCCTGCGCACCAGCCTGCTTCTGCTCGCGGTCGTGACCGCGCTGCCGCTCGTCCTCTTCGCCGTGCTTGCGGCAGCGTTCGCCGTCCAGCACGAATACGAGAGCTTCGTCAGCGTCGCGAAGTCGCGCAACCGCGCAGTGATGGCGGCCGTCGACGCGGAAGTACGCGATACCGTGGACACGCTGCAGGCGCTCTCGGTGAGCTGGTCGAACCTCTCCAGCGACGATCTGCGCGCTTTGCACGAGGTCGCCCAGGAAGTGCTGGCGACGCAGCCTACGTGGAACAACATCCTGTTGCACGACACCGCCGGCGTGCAGCTGGTAAACGCAAGCCTGCCGCTCGGCACGCCGCTGCTCGCCAAGCCCATTGCGCCACGTTCGATCCAGGCCGCCACGCGCACGCTGCGGCCTGCCGTCGAAGACCTGGCAGTCGCGCCCCTGCTGCAGAACCGGCTCGGCATCCCGGTGCGCGTGCCCGTCGTGCGCGACGGCAAGGCCGTGTACGTGCTTACCGCGGTGCTCGACCCCGCCGCGTTTCAGAAGCTTCTGGCTGCGCAGAACCTGCCTGAAGGATGGGTAAGCGGGCTTGTCGACAACAAAGGGCGGCTCATCGCCCGGGTGCCGCCGCAGCCGCCGGGGGCCATGGCCTCGCAGGACTATCTCGCGCACTCGCGCGCCGCGGACGAAGGCTGGTATCGCGGCAACACGCTCGAAGGCGAGGACACCTACACGGCGTTCCTGCGCTCCGATCTGACCGGCTGGACGATCGGCTATGCCGTTCCCGCGACGCTGGTCTCGGGCGGCGCCGTGCACGCGGCGTGGTTGATGAGCGCCGGCATCGCGCTCTCGCTCACGCTCGCGGCGGCGATCGGCTTCTGGCTGAGCCGGCGGATCTCCCGCCCGATGTCCGAGCTGGCGGGTGCCGCGGCGCTGTTGGGCACCGGAAAGTCAGCGGAAAAGGTACCTTCGACCATTCACGAAGTGGAGCGGTTGTCGAAGGCGTTGAATGAAGCCGCGAACGCCATCGCCCGGCGCGACGAGGCCCTGCGCCTTTCCGACGCGGAGCTGCGCCAGCACGCGGAGGAGCTGCGCCGCGCCAACGTGAGCAAGGGCCAGTTCCTCGCCACCCTCTCCCACGAGCTGCGCAACCCCCTGGCCCCGCTGCGCTACGGGCTTGACCTGCTCCGGATGCGCCGCGACCCGCAGGGCCTCGCCGAAACCGAAGCCATGATGGAGCGGCAGGTCGTGCATCTGACGCGTCTGATCGACGATCTCCTGGACTTGAGCCGCATTGACCGCGGCATCCTCGAGCTGCGCCGTGAGCGCGTGGCTATCGACGCCATCGTGCGCAGCGGCATCGAGACCGCGAAGCCGGCGATCGAGGCGAAGCAGCAGGAGCTCGTCGTGCGCTACACAGGAACGCCGCTGTACGTGGACGGCGATCCTGTTCGGCTCAGCCAGGTGGTGTCCAATCTTCTCAACAACGCCGCCAAGTTCGCGCCCTCGGGCGGGCGCATCGAGATCGCGACGCGGGTTGAAGGCAATCAGGCTACGCTGTCGGTCACCGACAACGGCATCGGCTTTACGCCCGAGGACAGCCAACGCATCTTCGACATGTTCGTCCAGCTCGACGCGAGCCGCAGCCAGACCGCCGGCGGGCTCGGGATCGGGCTTACAATCGTGCGCTCGATCGTCGAGATGCACGGCGGAAGCATCGAGGCGCACAGCGCCGGTCAGGGCAAGGGCGCAACGTTGGTCCTTCGCCTGCCGGTCGCCGCGGCGCCCGCGACCGTGGAAACCGCGCCAGTGACGTCGCGGCCGACGGCCGCGCAGCGCCGGATCCTGGTGGTCGACGACAACATCGACGCGGCCGACTCGCTGGCCGAGATCCTGCGCCTCGAGCGCTTCGACGTCCGCGTGAGCTACGACGGCGCGCAGGCCCTCGAGCTCGCTCGCGCCTTCAGGCCCGATGTCGCGTTCCTCGACCTCAATCTCCCGGGCATGAGTGGCAACGCTCTCGCCGCGGCCCTGCTCGAGGAGCCCTGCGCGCACGCGCTGCGCCTCGTCGCCGTCACCGGCATGGGACAGAAATCGGACATCGAAGCGAGCCGCGCGGCGGGCTTCCACGCGCATCTCGCGAAGCCCGCCTCCACCGACGAGATCCTGAGGCTCGCCTCGGAGCCGCCCGACAACGTGATCCCGCTTCGAGCGTAAACCGACCGTGTCCGATCTGGAGCAGTGGCTCTCGCTGCATGGTCTGCAGCGTTACGCGAAGACCTTCGCGGACAACGACATCGATCTCGACGTTCTCGTTCGTCTGACGGACGCGGACCTCGAGAAGCTGGGCCTGTCGCTGGGTCATCGCCGCAAACTCCTTGGCCTACTGGAGGCTGAGCCCATCGCAGCGTCACGCTCTGCCCCGCCGAGCGGACCGGCGGTTTCCGCGCCGTCCGAAAGCGACGCCGAGAGGCGGCAAGTCACGTGCCTGTTCTGCGATCTCGTCGCCTCGACCGAGTTCGCCGCGGCGCTGGACCCCGAAGACGCGGCCGCGCAGATCCGCCGCTATCAGGACGCATGCGCGGGCGCCGTGGCGCGGTGGAACGGCTACATCGCCAAGTTCATGGGCGACGGGCTGCTCGCCTATTTCGGCTATCCGCACGCGAGCGAGGACTCCGCCGAGCATGCGGTTCGCTCCGGCCTCGCCATCGTGGATGCGGTGGGGGAGCTCGAGCGCCCCGACGGCCGCGCGCTGCGGGTGCGCGTCGGCATCGCCACCGGCGTGGTGGTGATCGGCGAAATCGTCGGCACCGGCAGCGCGCGCGAGCGCTCGGTCTCGGGAGACACCCCGAACCTTGCGGCGCGGCTGCAGGCGCTCGCCGAGCCCGGCGCGATCCTGGTCAGTCAGCGCACGCACCAGCTTCTCGGAAAGCGCTTCGAGTATCAAAACCTTGGCGAGTATATCGTCAAGGGGTTTCCCACCCCGATAGCCGTGTGGCGCGTGCTGTGCGAGAGCTCGGCCGAGAGCCGCTTCGCGACCGCCGTCGGCACGAAGCGCGGCGCTTTCGTGGGTCGCAAGGACGAGTCGTCGCTTCTGCTCGACCTTTGGCGACGCGCGGCGAACGGGAACGGACAGGCGCTGCTGATATCCGGCGATGCGGGAATGGGAAAGTCGCGGCTCGTCGACGCGCTGTCCGAGCAAATCGCCGGTGAGCGCAACTATCGCGTCACCTGCCAGTGCTCGCCGTATCACATCAACAGCGCACTCCATCCGGTCATTCGACACCTCGAGCGGGCGGCCGGCCTCGCCAACGAGGACGCTACCGACGTCCAGCTCGACAAGATCGAGGCCATGCTGCGCGGCTCCCGCGCGACCGTGGATCCGCGCTCGGCCAGCCTGATCGGCGATCTTCTCGGGCTCGCCACCGACCGCTATCCACCGCTCGATCTCACGCCCGCGCAACGCAAGGGGGCAACCCACGCGGTCCTGGTCGAGCTTCTCACGCGACTCGCCGTCGACGCGCCTGTACTGCTGCTGCTCGAAGACGCGCACTGGATCGACCCGACCACGAAGGAGTTGTGGACGCGACTCCTCGAGGGCATCGCCGAGACCCGTTTGCTGGCGGTGATCACGGCCCGGCCGGAATTCGTCTCGCCTTGGACGAATCGCGCGCATGTCGTCTCCCTGGAGCTGACGCGCCTGACGAACAGCCAAGCATCGCAGCTCGTCGCCGAGGTTGCGGCGCCCCACCCAATCGACGACGCGGTCGTCGCAGACATCGTCGCCAAGGGCGACGGCGTGCCGCTCTATGTCGAAGAGCTCACCCGGGCCTTCCTCGATTCGCCCAATTCCGAGCAGCCGACGGTTCCCGCCACGCTGCACGATTCATTGATGGCGCGGCTCGACCGCCTCGGGCCCGCTAAGGAGATCGCGCAGGTGGCGGCGGTGATCGGGCAGCAGTTCTCGCAGGCGCTGCTGGCCGCCGTCGTTTCGTATTCTCAGGCTGAACTGGCCGACGGCCTGCTGCGGCTGCTCGAGGCGGGACTGGCATACCGCCGCGTCAACGCGCCGGAAGAGAGCTACAGCTTCAAGCACGCGCTCGTGCGCGACGCGGCTTACGAGAATCTTCTGCGCACGCGGCGGCAGCAGCTTCACGGGCAGATCGGCAGTACGCTGGCGGCGAACTTCTCATCGATCGCCGAAAACGAGCCGGAGATGCTCGCGCATCATTTCCATCACGCGAGGCTTTGGGATCTCGCGTGCGCGTATCGCGAGCGCGCCGGCGACCGCGCCGTCGCGCGTTCCTCCTATCCCGAAGCTGTTGCGCACTTCACCGCGGCGCTTTCCGAGGCGGCCCAGCTTTCGGAAGGCGCGGAGCGGACGAAGCGCGAGCTGGCCTTGCTGCTCAAGCTCGGTCCGCCGATCATCATCGTCAAGAGTCCCCAGAGCCCCGAGACCGAGGAGGTCTATCGCCGCGCGCGCGAGCGCGCCGCCGCGTTGAGCGACGAGCCAGGACTATTCAAGTCGACGTGGGGCCTCTGGTACAACTCGCTGACCGGGCGGCGTCTAGATCGTGCCCGCGACAACGCGCGGGATCTGATGACTCTGAGCCGCAAATCCGGCGACGGCGATCTGCTGCTCGAGGCGTTCCACTGCCGCTGGTCGACGGCGTGGTTCCGTGGCGACGTCACGACGTCCTGGGAAGCCGCCCGCGAAGGAGTCGTGCGCTACGATCGCGCCAAGCACGCCTGGATGGGACCCGTCTTCGGCGGTCACGACCCGGGCGTGTGTGCCTACGTCGTGCAGGCGTTGAACTTGGCTGCGCGCGGGCGCAACGCGCAGGCACGACGCTCGATAGGCAGCGCCATTGCACTCGCCGAGGAGCTGGGTCACGAGAACAGCCGGGCGCACGCGCTGATGAATTCGCTCGTCGTCGGGCAACTCGCTCGCGATTGCAAAACGCTTGGCGCCGACGGCCAGCGCACCATCGACCTGGCAGAGAAGTACAACATGCCCCCGCACCGCTCGCATGCGCTGCTGCTCTCCGGCTGGGCACTCGCCTTCGGGAGCGATCTCCGGGCGGGCGTGGCAGCGATGGAAGGCGAATATCCGCGGGCGTCCGCGGTCGGTCCGTTCTTTCGCTTCTACGCCGCGCTGCTGGCCGAAGGGCTGGAGAAAGCGGGCAGATTTACCGACGCGCTGTCTATCTTGCGACCTGCGCTGGCTACGGTGACAGAGCCGGGCGTCGGCATTTTCGTCTCGGAGCTTTATCGGTTGCAGGGGTTGTGCCTCCTGCACAGTACCGATGGGCGCGACGAAGCAATGCATTCGCTGCGCACCGCGGTCGCGGTGGCGAGGCAGCAGGGCGCCACGGTGCTCGAGTTGCGCGCGGCCGTGAGCCTCGCGCGCGCCGCGATGGCCGCCGACGGCCGTGCGACCGACGTTGAACCGCTTCGCGAGGTTTGTGCCGAGCTCCCGGCCGAATTCGATGCGCCGGATCGCGAGGAAGCGCGAGAGCTGCTCGGGCGAGCTACATCTGCTTGAACAGGTGATTGAAGCTGCGGCTGACCTCGAGCTTCTCGTCGCTGCCCTTCAGGTGCACGATCTGCTTCCCGCTCAAGCTTCGCGACACTTGCGCGATGGCCTCCACGCGCACCACCGTCGAGCGGTGGATCTGCCAGAACTCCTTCGGGTCGAGCTCCTCGATCAACTCCTTGATCGGCTTGCGGATCAGCGCCTCGTAGCTCTCGGTCTGCACGCGCGTGTACTTATCCTCGGCGCGGAAGAAAAGAATCTCCCCGGTCGGAATCATGCGGATGTTCGGGCCCACGCTCGCCTGCACCCAGCGCAGATAGGCAGGCGCGCCGAGGCTGCCGCCGCCGAGGCGCTGCGACAGCTCCGCGAGCAGCGCGTCCATCGGGGCGGGCTTCTGCTCGAGCCTCTCGCGCAGCCGCCGGCAGGTGATCGCCACCCGCTCCGGGTCCACCGGCTTGAGCAGGTAGTCGACGGCACCGTGCTCGAAGGCCTGGATCGCGTATTGATCGTACGCCGTGACGAATACGATGTGCGCCCGTCCGCCGAGCGCCTGCGCGGTCTTGAGCCCGTCCATCTCCGGCATGTTGATGTCGAGGAAGACGACGTCCGGCTCGAGGCTCTGCACCGTGGCGATCGCCTCGCGCCCGTTGGCCGCCTCGCCCACGACGACGAGCTCGGGCCACGCCTCCTTGAGCCGGCCGACGATCTGCTCGCGCATGAGCCGCTCGTCGTCGACGACGACCGCGGTCGGCGCAGGCTTAGGCGTCATCGCATCGTTCGTCGGGTCACGCCACGGGCGCGACCTCGTAGGGCAACTTGATCGTCGCGCAAGTGCCTCCCGCCGGCGGCACGGTGATGATGAGCTCGGCGCGTGACCCGTAGAGCGCCTTCAGCCGCTCGCGGATGTTGGCGAGTCCCACGCCGCCATCGCCCTTCGGCGCGAAGCCGACGCCATTGTCGACCACGTTCACGGCCAGCGATCCGTCGGCGATCTCGGCGCCGATCTCCACCTTGCCGCCAGACCCTCTCGGTTCCAGGCCGTGCTTGATCGCGTTCTCCACCAGTGTGAGCAGCATCATCGAGGGAAAGACCGCCGATTTCAACCCTTCGGGCACGTTCACCGCTGCCTGCAGCCGGTCTTCCATGCGCACCGCCATGATGTCGAGAAACGCGCGGCACAGGTCGATCTGCTGGCCGAGCGTGGGGCGCTTGCCGTCGCGCATCTGCGGCATCGCCGAGCGGAGATAGCGGATCAGGCTCTGCTGCATCTTCGAGGCCCGCGGCGGGTCGGTCTGGATGAGCTGATCGATGCTCGCCAGCGTGTTGAACAGGAAGTGCGGCTCGATCTGCGCCTGCAGCGCTTCCATCCGCGCCTCGATCACGGTGCGCTCGAGCTGCTCGGTCTCGGCGCGCTGCGTGGCCTGTTGCGCGGAGAGCTCCGCCCGCCGCTTTCCGCCCGCCACGATCTTGATGATCGCGGAGGCGAATATGAACACGAGGAAGGCGACCGGATGGTTCAGGATTCCCGCGAGAATCATGCCCAGCAGGTAGACGATCAGCAGCGTCTTCCAGGGCACGATGGCGAGCCAGCCGAAGAACCGCCACCACAGCTCGACCAGCACGCGCCAGAGGTCGCGCAGGCTCTGCTTGGTGCCCGGCGGCTGCAGCGGCGGCGCGGACGGGGGAGGGCCCGTCGCGGCGGCGTCCGACCCGGTCTGGTCGGGGTTCATGCGGGTGTGCTCGGTCGGTCTATGGGCATGGCGCCGAGATTAGAGTAGGGCAGCGGCAACATCCAGCACGGCAGGACACGATGCGCCGCGGCAGGGATGAAGTGCAGGACAGGCCGACACGCGGCTCGTGCAAGCATCGCTAGAGCCCGGCCTTCCCCAGGAGCGCCACCAATCGCGCCTTCTGCCCAACGTCGGTCATCGGGTACGTTTCGAGCCATCGGCGGGCGGAGAACCCGGACTCGAGCGACCGGATCTCGTCGGCCTCCCACTTCGCGCCGCTCTCGTCTCCTGTCGCCACCAGCGCGGCGGCGAGGTAGAGGTGCGACTCGAGATCGACAGGGTTGCCTTTGACCGCCGCGCGCAGATTGATCAGCGCCTGCTCGAGGTCGTTCTCGAAGAGGTAGGCGCGGCCGAGCAGCAGGAAGTACAGGTAGCCACCGTCGGGATTCAAGCGCATCGCCGTGCGCAGCAGCGGGATCGACTTGGCGGGTTGCCCGACATACGTGTCTATGCCGCCCAACAGCGCGTAGCCGTCCGCGAACGACGGTTCGAGGCGAATCGCCCGCTCCAGCGCTTCGATCGCCTTGTCGTGCCGGCGGCCTTGCGTCTGAACGAAACCGAGCGCCCAGTAGACCTCGGGAATGTCGGGGTCGATCGCGCGGGCGGTTTCCGCGAGCTCGAGCGCCCGGTCGAGGGCGGACGTCCCGGCGGATGGACGGAGGCGGTACTCCATCGCATACGTCATGGCGAGGCCTGCGTACGCGCGAGCGAACTTCGGATCCAGCTCGAGCGCCTTGCGATAGAGCGCGCGTGCCCGCTCGTTCTCCTCGTCGCCGCGCACGAGAAACAGCGATTGGGCACGCAGGAAGTCGTCGTAGGCCTCGAGGCTGCTCGTGTAGCGCTTCGCGAGCCTCCGCCGCTCGACGTCGCTGATCTTGGCGGGCAGCACCTCGACCAGCCGGGCGATGATCTCGTCCTGCATGGTGAAAAGATCGCTGAACGGCTGCTCGAATCGCCGCGACCACAGCTGCTCGCCCGTCTTGGTGTCAGTGAGATGGACGTTGATCCGCAACGTGCCGGATTCGCGCTGAACGCTGCCGGAGACGCGATACCGCGCATGCTGTGCCGCCGCACGGGTCGGCGCGCCGGACGGCTGGATCACCCGCAAGTCCGACAGACGCGAAAGATCGGTCATCAGGGTGTCGCTGATGCCGCGCGCGAGATAGGCCTGGTCGCCGTCGGGACCCAGGGACTCGAACGGCATCACCGTGACGGTGACCCAGTCGGACGGGCGGGCGTTCGTCGCGTCGGTCGCCGTCTCCACGGGCGCTTCGGGCAATCTGGTGTGGTAGTAATAGGCGGCGCCCGCAATCATGGCGAGCACGACGCCCGCGAGCAGCCCCGTCTCGAGCCCGTGGCGGCGGAGGCGCGGCGCGGGCTCGGGCGACCCCGCAACGCCGAGGCGCCTCGGCGCAGTCTCCGGCGCCTCGCCCTGCCGCACCACCGGCGCAATCAGGCGATAGCCCCGCTTCGAAATCGTCTCGATGTAGGCCGGGGATCGCGGGTCGTCGCCCAGCACCCGGCGTAGCTTGATGATGCTCTGCGTGAGGGCATCGTCCCCGACGACGACGCCCGGCCAGACGGCGGCGAAAAGCTGCTCGCGGCTGACCACGCGTCCGACCCGCTCGGCAAGCAGCACCAGCACGTCCATCGCCTTCGGTTCGATGTGCACCGCCTCGCTGCCTCGGCGCAGCTCGTTGGTCTCACGATCGACCGACCACTCGCCGATCCGAAGGCTGGGTCGGCTTCGTTCGTCGGCGGCGCCGACGCTACCTGCGAGCACTGGAAGGAACCTCGACGTCCGCCTGCAACGCGTTGATCACGCGGCTCGAATAATACCGTAGGAAAACCATCGCCGTTCCGTCGGGACGCCCTAGTGCGCGGATGGTTTCATGGGACCGCGGCTTCCGCGGCGCAGTGTGCGGCGCCGCTGTCAACGTCCTAAACCGAGGAGTCCCGATGAACCGATTCGTAGCCGCTGTCGCGATCTGCCCGCTCGCCTTCGCGTGGCTAGCCGACGCCGCGATCGCGGGTCCGCTTGTCATCAAGCCGCTCGCCGAAAGGAAGGTGAGCGAGTTGCCACCCGGTACCCTGTTCTGGCGCATCGAAACGTTCGAGACGCCGGCCGCGGCGCAGGCGGGCGCCGGTCCCTGGTCGCTGGTCGCCGAGGCCGACGGAAAGACGTGGCTGTTTACCCTCGGGGCGGAGGGTGGAAGCACGGCGGGCGGCAGCCGCGTCGCCGAGGTGGGACCGATACCGCGCGTCGCGGCATCGCAATATCTGCTTCGGATCAACGAGGCAAGCGGACCTCCCGGAAGCATCACCCCGATCCACAGCCATCCGGGATCGGAAGCCTTCTTCGTGCTCAGCGGTGAGCAGAGCATCCGTGGCCCGGACGGCGTATTGCGGGTTTCGGCCGGTCGCGCCGAAGCCGGTCGGGGAGCCGACATCCCGATGCAGGTTTCCAGCAGCGGCACGAGCGATCTGCACGCGCTCGTGATGTTCGTGGTGGACGCTGCGCGGCCATTCTCGTCCCCCGCGAGCTTCCCGTGAAAGGTACTGGAATATCCCGACGCGGCGCGCGGCGATGCGCCGGGCGCGCCGGCCGCCGATTCGAGCCTCGCCGCCCTCACTTCATCGCGGCGCGAACGTTCACGAGCAACTGATCGATCGCATCGAGCCGGATCCAACCGAGGCGAGGGTATTCGATGTCCAGAATCACGTAGACGGTGAACGCCACGATGGCGGCGAAGCCGATTTTGTGCAGCCAGTCGTAGCCCTTTTCGGACGCGGACTGGTAGCCCGCGAGCAGCGCCGAGGCGAGCGCCAGCCCGATCAGCATGGCGTAGACGATGAGCGGGGGATGGATCTGGGTCGCCACTATTCGCGCGGCCGCGATGTCGAACATCTGGTTGAGCGCCGGCACGAGGAGAATCTCGTTAGCCGGTCTCGCTTCCGCCAGGCGGACCGCGCTCGTCGCTTGGCCCCAGATCTGCGTTTGCAGCTGCTGCGAGCGCACGAGCTCCCGGCGCGCCCGCTCGAGGTCTGGGAGCGCCTCGTAAGTCGCGATGCGCGCATCGACGTACTGGCGGAAGCTCTCGCGCAGCGCCGGCTGCGCCGACGCCGGGAGCAGATCGATGCGCAGATAGGCGGTGCCGATCGCGTTCGCCTCGTCTATCGCCTGGCCGCGCCGCACATCGAAGCGCGACAGCGCGCCCGAGAAAGTGAAGGCGATCATCAGCCCGAGCAGCGCGAACACCGCCGCCTCGAGCGAGCCGATGCTCGGCATCCCGGCGGCTCCATAGCGTGCGATCGCGCGCCGGCCGATCCAGCGCCCCAATGCGAGGCAAATCAGGATCCCGACGAACAGGCCGACCGCGGCAGCAGTGCCAGCGATGGCCACGTCGACGATGTCAAACATGGGTTCGTTCCAACTCGGTCCGGACGGGCATCGCTTCCCCTCGAGCGCCCCGCTTAAGCACGCCGCGGATCCCTGCGCGGCCGCAATTATAAGAGGCGGAAGCGCGAGAACGCCCAGATCGACCGCGGCAACTCGGCGCGGGCGCCGGAGTGCGCGGTCGCCGATCGGGGCTGAGGCAGGGCTCGCGCGACAGCGTTCCTCCGTATATCGCAGGTCCACCCAGGCCAGGCAACTGTGTGGATAATGGTCGCCGGCCCGCGCGCCAAGCGCCATCCCGACGCCGCGCGCGGCTCCAGCGATCCAAGGGGGCGGCATGGCGCAGGCGATCGACATCCGGACGCTCATCCGCACCGTTTCCGATTTTCCGCGGCCCGGGGTGCAGTTCCGCGACATCACCACCCTCCTCAAGCGACCCGACGGCTTTCGCACGGTGATCGAGGCGTTCGCGGCGGCGTATCGCGGCGTTGCGATCGACAAGGTCGCGGCGATCGAATCGCGCGGATTCATCGTCGGCGCGGCGCTCGCCTACGCGCTCGAAGCCGGCTTCGTCCCGATACGCAAGGGCGGCAAGCTGCCGGCGGAGAACTTCGGCCAAGACTATCAGCTCGAGTACGGCAGCGACCGACTGGAGATGCACGCCGACGCGATCGCCTCGGGCGAGCGCGTGCTCCTCGTCGACGACCTCATCGCCACCGGCGGCACGGCGGAAGCGGCGCTGCGGCTGATCGCCATGGCGCGCGGGTCGGTCGTCGGCTGCGCCTTCGTCATCGACCTGCCCGATCTCGGGGGCCGTGCCCGAGTCGAGCGCGCGGGCCATCGCGTGCTGGCGCTGTGCGCGTTCGCGGGCGATTGAAGGTTCGCCGGATCAGAATTCGATTTCCGGCCCGCGCCACGTCTCGCCGCGCGGCCGGGCGCGGCCGAGTGCCGTCCGGACATCGCACCACCCGTCGCAGGCGGTACGGCCCGGACGACCGCGCCAGCGATTGAGAAGCCGCTTGCACCGCGCGTAGAAGCGGAAGAAGCGCAATACGCTTTGGCGCTGCAATTCGCTCAGCGGGCTCTGGCTGCAGACCAGCTTGTCGTCGATCATCCCGCGGTCGGCTAGCGTGACCGCACCCCACGCCGCGACCTTGATCCGTGCGCCGAGTTCGAGCCGCGGGCCCAGGACCAGCGCGTCGAGCAGGTCGCCTTCGAGGCCGAGAAGAGCGGGCACCGATCCATAGTTGAACGGGCACGGCAGCGGCGCGACGAAATCGATATGGCCGGTGGACCCGCGCTTGAGAAAGCTTCCGCGCGGAATCTCGATCACCACCTCGACCTCGGGCGCCTTGGACAACGCAAGTCTCAGCGCGGGGCAGCGATGAAAGCGCGATCCGTCACTGGATCACCTCGTCCGCGCGCAATAGAAGCGCCTGCGGGATCGCGAGTCCCAGCGCCTTGGCGGTGTTAAGGTTGACGACCAGCTCGATCCGCCTCGGCTGCTCGACCGGAAGATCGGCGGGCCGGGTCCCCTTGAGCACGGCATCGACGTAACGGGCGACGCCCTTGTAGTAGTCCCGGAAGCTCACGCCGTAACTCATCAAGCCGCCGGCGCTAGCGAACTCCCGGAAGCCGTAGATCGACGGCAGCTGGTAGCGATTGGCGAGGGCGACGATGCGCTCGACCTCGGCGGCGAAGAACGCCTCCGTGAGGACGACCACGCCACCGACGCCCCTGTCCTTCATCGCCGCGAAGGCGCGATCGACATTTTCCGCCTCAGCCGCGTCGGCCTCGAACTGGGACATGTCGACCCCCACCCGTTTCGCGGCCCTACCGACCTGCGCGGCGTAGAACGGATCGACCAGATCGGCCGGATTGTGCAGAAGCGCGACGTTGCGAACTCTCGGCGCAGCCGTGGTCAGCAGCTCGACCCACTTCGGAATCAGCTCCTCGAACAACGTCGACGTGCCCGTGACGTTGCCGCCCGGACGGGCGAGGCTGGCGATCAGGCCGGCGGCAACCGGATCGCCGTCGACCGACATGACTACCGGAATCGTTTGGGTCGCCCCTTTCGCCGCACGGGTCGATGGGATGCACGTGCCGATGATCGCATTGGGTCGGTCCTTCACCAGCGATGCGGCCAGCCGAGGAAGCTCGGCGGGAGAATCGCCGGCCCAGCGCACATCGATGACGATGTTCCGTCCGTCGGCGTACCCGAGCTCGCGCAAGCCATCCTTGAAGGCGTCGAGAAACGCGCCGTTGCTGCGTGGCGATCCCAGCGACAGGTAGCCGATGTGCGGGACACCCGCGGACGGCTGCGCACGTCCGCGTAAGGGCCGTAGGACCAGGGCGACTGCCAGCGCGGCCAGCAGTTGTCGACGCGTCAATGGCGCTCGCTACTGGAAATGATAGTAGCGGTCGTTCAGGTACTTGACGAGATCCTGGAGCTGGGCCGGCGAGAAGTCCTTCTTCGCCGCGTGGCCGCAGCCTTCGACCTGATGCTTCAGCGCGTCCAGCGATCGGATCATCCGGTTCGAGCGCGTGTAGACGCTCGCATCGTGACAGCCGGTGCAGCTCGCTTGGTGCAGGCGTTGTCCTTCGGCGACGTCGCCCGGCAAGGCAGCGTAGGCGGCGGGAATGAGCAAGACCGCGAGCGCTCCAGAGGCAATGCTTTTCATGGCTGAAGCTCCGCATCAAGGGGCGTCCGGCGCACGCTACGCCGTTGAGCTCCGAGGGTCAAGGCAGGTTGTCCGGAACCCTTGGCGTGCACGCCGGCGGCGGATCGACTACGCTGGGGGTCGTTGCCCTGTCGGGAAACGTCCGATGAACCGAGTCGCATCGTCCGCCCCGCAGCCGCTCACCATACGCGGCGTCACGACCCGCGCCTTCGCGGCGCCGCTGAACTTCGCGCTCGGCACCAGCGTCACGGTGATCCGGACCGCTCCGCTGCTCCTTGTCGACGTGCATACCGAGGAAGGGATCGTCGGCCGCGCGTACCTTTTTTCCTACACGAACGCCGGCGCAAAAGCGGTCGCGCTGCTGCTCACTGAGGCGGTCGAGCTGGTCAAAGGGCAGCCCGCGACACCGCAGGCGATCTACGGTACGCTGGTCCGGCGCCTGGCGCTGCTCGGCGTGACGGGCCCGGTGCGCATGGCGATCTCCGCGCTCGACATCGCGCTGTGGGATGCGGCCGCGATCGCTGCCGGTCTGCCGCTCGCCGAGTTGCTCGGCGCGCGCCGGCGCGCCATCCCCGCCTACGACAGCCGCGGTCTCGGGCTGATGCGCCCGGAGTCGCTCGCCGACGAAGCCCAAGCTCTGCTCGCCGACGAAGCCCAAGCTCTGCTCGCCGACGCGATGAGGGCGATCAAGCTCCGTCTCGGCCATCCCACGCTGGGGGAGGACCTCGCGGCGCTGCGCGCGGTGCGCGGCGCTATTCCGGGCGAAATCGGAGTGATGGTCGATTACAACCAGGCTCTCACCCCCGCGGAGGCGATTCGCCGCGGGCGCGCGCTCGAGGCCGAAGGCATCGCCTGGCTCGAGGAGCCGGTCCGGCACGACGACTACCGCGGCAACGCAAAGATCGCGCGCACCCTCGACGTGCCGCTGCAGATCGGCGAGAACTTCAACGGACCGGAAGCGATGGCCGAGGCGCTCGCCGCCGGCGCGTGCGATTACGTCATGCCTGACGTCGGCCGGATCGGCGGCATCACGGGCTGGATGCAGGCCGCGGGCATCGCGGCTGCGCACGGCATCGAGATGTCGTCGCATCTTGTGCCGGAGGTGAGCGTCCACCTGCTCGCGGCGACGCCGACCGCGCACTGGCTCGAGTACGTCGACTGGGGCGACGCGATCCTCGAAGAGCCGCTTCCGGCGATCGACGGCACAGCCACGCCAAGCGCCCGGCCGGGCGTCGGTCTCGCTTGGGATGAAGCGAAGCTCGAGGGACTGGACGCCCTCTGACGGGCACGACGGCGGAATGGATCTCCTCGCGACGGCCTGGCAGTTCATCGCCCACCTCGACAGCGAGCTCGGCTCGCTGCTGGATCGCTTCGGACCCTGGATCTATCTCCTCCTGTTCCTGATCGTGTTCTGCGAAACGGGGCTGGTCGTGACGCCGTTCCTGCCCGGCGATTCGCTGCTGTTCGCCTCCGGCGCGCTGTGGGCGTCGGCCGGAATGCCGGTCGAGCTGCTCGCCCTCACGCTGATCAGTGCCGCCTTGTGCGGCGACAACTGCAACTACTGGATCGGCAGGCTGTTCGGGCGCCGGATCGCGAACAGCCGAAGCCGGTTCCTGAACCGGCGCGCGCTCGAGCGCACGCAAGACTTCTATGCCCGACACGGCGGCAAGACCGTCGTCATCGCGCGCTTCGTTCCGCTGGTGCGCACGTTCGCGCCCTTCGTCGCCGGCATCGGGCGGATGGCGTATCTGCGCTTCCTCGCCTTCAGCGTGCTGGGCGCGCTGCTCTGGGTGGGACTGCTCGTCACCGCCGGCTACTTTTTCGGCAGCATCCCCGCGGTGCAGGAGCACTTCTCCTGGATCGTTGTGGCGATCATCGCGCTGTCCCTGTTGCCGATCGCGATCGAATACGCGAGGCAGCGACGGCGGTAGCCGCGGGTGCCGGCGAGCCGGGAACCCGAACGTTCCCACCGTACCTGCGTCGCGAGCGCGGCCGTCAGCCGCGCTGATGCAGCTCGATGACGTTGCGATCCGGATCGCGGACGAAGATGGCCTGCGATCCCGTCTCGAACCGCACCGGTCCGCCGCTGAGCGGGAAGCCCGCGGCCTCCAGCGTCCGTTTCGCGGCGAGGATGTCCGGGCACAGCAGCGCGACGTGGGTGATCCCGGGATGCTTCGCCGCGACGTCCATGAGGATGTTCGGTTCATTCTCCCCGGGCGCGTTGAGCACGAGGTTGATCTCCACCCCAGATGGGTGCTCGAGGATCGCGACCGGCTCGGGGCCGATCGGCCCCGCGGTCTTCCTGAACCCCAGCAGCGCATAGAAGGCCACCGAGCGCTCCAGGTCGTGCACCCGGATGCCGATATGGGCGATGCCCGCGACAGGTATCGTTTTCGATTGGTTCATCAGTGGCTCCCGGCCGCGGCCTGCCGCGCAGCAACGCTTCAGATGCGCGGTCCGACGTCGTGCGCCGACGGGTCGGGCCAAGGATGCTCGGGCTTCGCCTCGAACACCGAACGGGCATCCGCCGGCGCGAGCTTCCAGTCGCCGCGCTCGATCTCGGCCTGAAGCTGTCCGGGCCCCCAGCCCGCGTAGCCGGCGAAGATCCGCAGCCCCTCCATCGGCTTGTCGCGCGCGAGCAGCTTACGCAGCAGCTCCGCGCTGGTGCTCAGGTACACCCCGTCGAGCACCTGCGTCGCGTGCTCGGGCGGCGCGTCGGCGCGGATGAGGAACGACACGGATTCGACCTCGACCGGACCGCCGAAATAGATCTTGTCTTCCAGCGACGCAAGAGGCTCGATGTCTGGGAACAGGCGAGAGACCGGAATCCGCGTGGGCCGGTTGACGATGAGACCGGCCGGCACGGGGGCGACATTGTTCATCACCAGCACGACCGAGTCCTTGAAGTTCGGATCCGGCAGCTCCGCACGGGCGACGATGAGGATCGCGCTCGGCCCTTGCGCCTCGTCGGCGCAAACCGGCCCGGCGAGCGGCACGAGGAGCCAAGCGAAGACGGCGGCGATCGAGCCACGCACCCAATCCATCGGCCGACTATAGGTCGAGCGTGGTCGACGCGCAATGCGGACGCGGCGCGCCGACGCATGGCGCGGCATCGGCCTCGGAGCTAATCGAGTCCGGCGGCCTTCGCGATCACCAGCAATCCGGCCCCGATCGCGACCGCTCCGACCGCGCGTGCAACCCGCTCCCCGGCGAAACGCTCCGCAGTGATCGCCCCGGCGAGCGCGGCCATCGCGCGCAGGTCCATCACGCCGACGACGAGAAGGATCGCCGTCGGGCCGGCGCAGCACGAGCAGCAGTGGACGCCGAGGCGCAGGCCGTATCGCCAGGCCGTGCCGGCGTCCGCGGGCAGCCCGCGGCGGGGTGCCTCGCGGCAGCAGGCAAGCTCTCGCGCCTTCCAGGCGCCGAACTGCGACACGCCGGCGATGAGCACCACCGCGCCGACCGCGAGCGGAACGGCGCGGGCGAGCGCCGGCAGCTGCATCTCGAGCGCCGCCAGTGCGACGCCTACCGGAAACACGACGATCCCGAGCGCAGTCCAGACGGCGAAGTACCCCAAGCCGATCAGCGCCGTCAGCCAACCCCGGCGCGCCTCGTCCGTTTCAGCGACGACGTCGCGGTAGCACCTCAGTGAGGCGGAGCGTGCGCTGGCTCAGCTCGATCCTGCTCGCCTCCCGCCCGCATTGAGCGCGATCCACGAGCTGGTCGTCGCCGGGATCGCGCTCCGGCGGGTTCGCATCAAGGCGGCGCGCGCTGCGCTCGTCCGTGCCGAGCGCGCCGCACGCGAGGCGCGCATTCCGGCGTTGACCGCCGAGGTCGAGAGCGCTTCCCGCTTGCTCGACACGCTGGCGGCGCGGCTTGTCGCGCGTGGCGGCGAACGGCTCATTCTGCCGGAGGAGGTCGAAGCGGTGCTCGCTTCGAAGGCGCTCGTCGTCGACGCGTCCCGCCATGCGGTGCGCGACGCTCGCGCGATGGTCTCCCTGTGGCGTCGCCCCGTGCTCTTCGCGCTCGTGCGCGCGCTGGCCGAAGCCTGGCCGGAAGACGCGCCGAGGGACGCGTTGGTCGCCCGGGCGTTCCGGGCGAAGCGCGCCGACGAGTCGCAGCGCGCCCGGCTGCGGGTCGAAATCGGCCGCCTGCGCGCGATGCTCCGGACAGTGGCGTCGGTCACCGCGACGAAGCGCGGCTTCGCGCTCGAGCCGCGGCACGCCCGCGAAGTGATCGTGCTGACGCGGCCCGCGGAAGAGCCGCACGCAGCGGTGCTCGCGCTGCTTGCCGATGGCGAATCGTGGTCGACCTCCGCGCTGGCGCTCGCGCTGGGATCCAGCCAGCGCACCGTGCAGCGGGCGCTCGACGCGCTCGCGGTCGCGGGCAAGGTGCAGTGGTTCGGCCTGGGGCGGGCGCGCCGCTGGACGATGCCGCCCGTCCCGGGATTCACGACGGCGTTGTTACTCCCCTCGCCAGTGCCGGGCGTTTAGAATGGACGCGATGAAGCGATCGCCAGCCGAAATCGTCCGCGAGTGTCCCTTTCCCGGCGTCGATCACGTGCGCGGGCTCACCTACGACGGAGCGCACGTGTGGTTCGCCGCCGGAGACAAGGTCATCGCCTTCGACCCGGCGAGCGGGAACATGGTGCGCTCGCTCGACGTCGCTGGGCATGCGGGAACGGCGTTTGACGGCAAATGCCTGTACCAGATCGCCGGCGACCGCATCCAGAAGATCGATCCGCGAAGCGGGCGCGTGCTTTCGACGATTCCGGCGCCCGGCGGCGGCGGCGATTCCGGCCTCGCGTGGGCCGAAGGCTCGCTCTGGGTCGGGCAGTATCGCGAGCGCAGGATCCATCAGATCGATCCACAGACCGGGGGTGTTCTTCGCACCCTCGAATCGAACCGGTTCGTCACCGGCGTCACCTGGGTGGATGGCGAGCTCTGGCACGGCACCTGGGAAGGCGACGAGAGCGAGCTGAGGCGAATCGATCCGCGGACCGGCGAAGTTCTCGAGGCTCTCGAGATGCCGCATGGAACGCCGCTGTCGGGCATCGACTGCGACGGCGGCGAGCGTTTCTACTGCGGAGGCGGGCCCAGCGGGAAGGTGCGAGCCGTGCGCCGGCCGCGGCAAGGCTAGTCGCCGGCACTCCTGCCAAGAAACCGACTCAGCGCTTGCGGCTGTTCCCGCCTCCGTCGTTCGCATTCCAGCCGTCGTTATCATTACTCGGCGGAGCGCTTGGAGGGGCCGGCGTCGGCAAGGCGAGGACAAACAGCACGAACGCCAGCAGGTATTGGGTCATGTTGCCTTCCTGAAGCACGACCAAAGCCACCTGCCCGGGATCGATCGCGTCCGGCAGCCTATGTCAGGGACTCGGTCAGCAAGGCGAAGTGCTCGGCGATCGGCGGCGCCGCGAAATACGGGCTGACGAAAGCTCTCCATTCCTGGAACGCCGGCGACTGCCTGAAGTCGACGGTGTGATTCTCGACGGTGTCCCACCAGATCATGAGCAGGTAGCGTTCGGGCGAATCGATCCCCTTCTGAACCTTGTGCCCGCGATAGCCTTTCGCCTTCGCGATGACCGTTTCGACGCCTTCCCTGATCGCCCGATCGAAGGCAGCCTGCGTACCGGGCTTGATACGGAAATCCGCGACTTCGAGAATCATATTCCTCCCGCGATTGCGCTCATGCCGGGTTCGCGCCCCTCCAGCCGATGTCCGATTCGACGCCCCCGATCGCGGCGGATACTAACCCGGATCGCGCTCGTTGCGGACGCGCAGCGAACGCTCCGCGACTCCGGCTCGATAGGCAGCATGCCGCAAGCTGCGCTATAGTGCCGGCGGTCCGATTCCAGGGGGAACGCGATGCATCGATGCTCGCTGCTGGCAACCGCGGCCGCGCTGGTGCTGTGCGCGGCGCCGCTTCACGCGCAACTGGTCACCAACGGTACGCTGGATACGGACGCTTCCGGGTGGAGCCTCGGTGGCGGCTGCGGCGACGAAGCCTGGGACGGGGCCAACGGCAATCCGCCCGGCTCCATCCGCCTGAACGCCTGCGGCGAGCCGGACTCCGACCCGGCCGCGTCGCAGACGATCAACGGCCTGGTGGTCGGGACGACCTATATCATCAACGTCGACGTTCATCTACACGTCAATTTTTCCGGCGGCGGAACCGGCAGGAGCTTCGGCATCTTCCTGAACAACGAGCCGGCCACTCCGCTGCTGCTCACCGAATTCCTCGACGGCACCTGGCACACGGTGACCACTTCGTTCGTCGCCGCCAGCTCGTCCGCGACGCTCATCTTCGCGGGCGAGCTGGACGCACGCACGCCGGGCGGCCCGGGCATCACGACGGACGTGTCCTACTACATCGACAACATCTCCGTCGCGCCCGTTGCGACCACACCCTCGAGCGTCCCGGCGCTCTCGGAGTGGGCGTTGGCGACGCTCGCGGTGTTGGTTGCCGCCCTGGCAGCGCTCGGGCTTCGGAGGCACCGCGTCCAGGCGCGAAGACCAGGCCAGCGCTTGGTCTAGGGGCAATTCGCCTCCTGCGGAGGCAGAAGGGGAACGGCTCCGATGTCCATGACTTCGGCGCGAACCTTGTTATAGCAATTGCCGCCGTAGACGCGCAGGCCCGATACCTGGATGCCACCGAACACGCGCATGAAGTAGGAAAGATCGCTGCGAACGCGAGCGGTCACCGACGCTTCCCCGGCGCCTGACTGCGAGTTCGCCTCTTGCATCACGTCCGCAGGCACGACGCGGATCGGCGGTCCGCCGCAGGCGTTGCTGCGCCACAATTCCACGAACAGAATCCCCAGCGACGGATCGTCCACGTGAAGGCCGAACTTTGCAACGAATCCTTCCGGCGATCCGGACGCGGTCGGCCCGAAGCTCACCTTGTACCAGTCTTCGTCGGAGGTCGCCGACGGCGTGGTGCGAATCTTGTGGATGCTCAAGTCCGGCTTGACGGATTTGTACTCGCTCAGGCCGTGAATGGCCGGCTTCAGTGTCGGCAGCGAAATGGCGGACTTGAAGTCATCGCTCGCGTCGTTCGCCTCCTCGCCGTCCCAGCCGCCCGTGCATGCCAGCAGCGGATTCTTGCCGGCGCTGCGCCGCGCGAGGCGCACCAGTTCGAGCAGATCGATGTAGCCGACCTTGTCCACCTCCGCGTCCGTGCTGGGCGCGCACATCGAGCCGTCCTGCCGCCTCGGATTGGCCGAGCGGCAGGCCGAATCGCGCAGCAGCGTTCGCGCTTCGTCCGTCGTGAGCAGAGGATTGATCGAAAGCGCCAGGGCCAGCGCACCGCTCACGATCGGCGCAGCGAAGCTGGTTCCGACGCCCGTGATCGTCGTCCCCGGTGGCTGATTCGGCAGCTGCATGGTCCTGACGCCGATGGCGGGCGCGTAGATGGAGATCGAGCTGCCCTTGGCGCCGAGTCGCTTCAGACCGGTATCGATGCCGCCGACGCAGATCACATTCCGGAGCGTGCACGGTACCGTCCTCGCGTCGTTCGCGTCCGCGCTCGTGTCGTCCGACGCCGTGGCCACGAGCAGCACTCCGCGCGCCTCGGCGTCCTTTACCGGACCGCTGACCGCATTCAATGCCTCGCCGAGTGTGATGAGCGCTGCGATATCGGCGCAGGGAATCGCGCTCAAGGGCGGAAACATGATCTGCAGCAGGAAGCATGCGACGCCCGAGGCGAGGCCGTCCTGCACCGCATCGCAGGTGTCGATCGAAAACAAGCCGAGGTCCACCGTACAGTCCGAGCCCATGCTCATGCTGATGATCCGTGTGGTCGGTCCGCTAACGGCCGGTAAGCTGCGCGCAATTGCGCTCGCCATGCTGAAGTCGTCGTCGGCGGACCGGATGAGGTACGGCCGCGCCACCGGAAACGCGACGCCTCCTACGCTCTGGCCGTCGTTCCAGGCGGATAGTGCAACGCTCGCGACCTGCCCGCCGTGCCACGGCGCGTCGAGTTCCGATGTGGGACCCGTCGCTTCAGCCTTCAGCGTCATCCAGCTGCAGCGGGTCGAGGTCAGGCCAACGTTGCAATCGGGAATGTCCGCCATCGACGACGAGGGATCGGCTCCATAGTCCCTAACGACCCCAGGCTTCGGCGGCGAGAAATCGTCCGGCCCCGCGAAGCCGCGATCGATGAAGGCGACCGTGATGTCGGGCGTCGAAGGGGCGAGGAACAGGCTCGCGAGCGCCATCCCCTCGGCCAAGTTCACGTTCGAGCTGTTCGGAGTGAACCATGTTGCCGCGAACTGACTCTTTCCGCCCTGCTCCGCGGTCTGCGGCTGCACGTCGGCGTGAGTCAACACGTTTAGGGAAATGGCGAGTCCTCCGGCCAGCTCCTCGAGCACGAGTACGCCCATCCGGAGCGCCGTCGGGGAGCTGAACCGATAGCGACCGGGCGTGCCGCCCAGGAGCTCGGCCAGCGGTTCGAGGTGCGCCGGGTCCGCGGTGCGCGGATCGACCTTCACGAGGTGATGCCGGCCGAGCGAAGCGACGATCTCGCCATGGCGGCGGGCGAGAAAGCGCGCGAGCTCCGAGCGATCGCGCTCCAGCACGATCACGTGATCGCGAACGAACCGGATGCTTCTGCCCTGCGCATCCGCAAGCTCATCGACCGGAGCGGTTTCGACCCTTGTGACGCGAGGGGGTCGCGCCCCGACCGAGAAGCGAATCTTGCCCGCGCTCTTCGCCGGCACGACCGCGAGCGCCGCGGCGAGAATACCGCCCTGCGCCTCGCGAGCCAGCGCGCCGAGCACCGATCCGGGCCGGACGCGCAGGCTGCGGGAGCCCGCGCTGGGCTGCGTTCCAACCAGATGCACGCATGCCGTCGATGCGTAGCGTCGTTGCCCCGCCGATCGCATGGAAAGCGAGATGCGACCCGTCGCGCGGCCTCGATCGGTGACCGCAACCTCTACGGTTAGCGGTGCGCCTCCTGCGACCGCCGACGCCTCGAGCATCGTCAACGAAAGCCGCGCGCAGTCCCCCGGCTTGTACAGCGGCGCGTCGAAGCGCAGGTAGGCTTGCGGCTTCGGCGGCGCGGATTGCGAAGTCGACAGGCCGCCCGCCTGCTGGCCGTGAGCGGTTCCGGAGACTCCGAAGCAGGCGAAGGACATCCAGAGGCAATGCCAAACGGACGCGCGCATGACAGGTCCCACGAGACGACCTCGATCTTGACGTCGCGACCGGACGCTTCGTCGCCTGGCAAGTCTACGCGATTTGCCGGAGACCTCGGCGAACGATGGGATTTCTTGGGCCAGGGAGAGGTCATACCTTTATCGTGAAGATCGCGATCAACGGCATCGGCATCGCGGGACCGACGGTAGCTTACTGGCTTAGACGGTTCGGTCACGAACCCGTGCTTTTCGAGAAGGCCGCGGCTCTGCGCAGCGGCGGATATCTCATCGACTTCTGGGGACTCGGCTACGCCGTTGCCGAGCGCATGGGAATCCTCGCGAACCTCCGCGCCCGAGGCTACGAGATGCGGTGGATGCGCATGGTCGCCCGTGACGGCCGCGAAGAGGCGCGCGTGGACCTCTCGCCGGTGCGCAAGGCGCTGCACGGCCGCTTCATCAGCATCGCCCGATCCGACTTCGCCCGCGCCCTGTTTGAAGCCTGCGACGGGATTCCGGCGCGATTCGGCGTCTCGATCGCCGGTATCGAGCGCCATGAGGCTGGATCGGTCGCGGCGCTCTCCGATGGAACTCGCGAGCACTTCGACGTGATCGTCGGTGCCGACGGATTACACTCCGACGTGCGGGCGCTGGCGTTCGGCCCCGAAGCGCGGTTCGAGCGTTTCCTCGACTGCTACATCGCGGCCTTTCGCGTCCGGGGCTACCGGCAACGCGACGAGCTGACCTATGTTTCGCACACGATGCGGCGCCGGCAGGTCGCACGCGTGTCGTTGCGCGACGACGAGACGCTGGTCCTGTTCGTCTGGCGTCCCGAGGACACCGGTGCCGATGCTCCGCGATGCGGCGAAGAACAGCGCGCGGCTGTTCGGCGCGCTTTCGGCGACATGGGTTGGGAGACGCCGGAATTGCTCGGCGCCATGGAGCATGCCATCGATTTCTATTTCGACCGTGTCAGCCAGATTCACATGCCGCGTTGGAGCGCCGGAACCGTGGTTCTGCTCGGCGACGCGGTGGCCTGTCCGTCGCTTCTCGCCGGCGAGGGCACGGGACTGGCGATGCTCGAGGCGTACGTCCTGGCCGGGGAGCTTCATCGCGCGAACAGCGACACCCCCCGTGCCTTTGCTGCCTACGAACGGCGATTGCGCCGCTTGGTAACCGCCAGACAAGATTCCGCGGCGTGGTTTCGCGGCTTTTTCGCGCCGGAGACGACCCTCGGTCTCGCCGTGCGCAGCCTCGCCGTGCATGCGTTCGGTCTTCCGTTCGTCGCGAAGCCACTTGTTGCCCGCTCGCTGCGCGACGACCTCGAGCTGCCGGAGTACGCGGCGACTTGAACGTTCGACATCAGACCTGGTTCTTCAGCACGGCTTCGCCGCGCCACAGCCGATCGAGGTTTTCCAGCAGGAGATCGATGAGGTTGTCCTCGTAGCGGCGGGTCTCGCCCGCGGTGTGCGGCGTGATGAGGACATTGGGGACGCCCCACAGAGCCGATGATGCCGGCAGCGGCTCTTCCCGGACGCAATCGAGCGCGGCGCCGGCGATGCGTTTCTCCTCGAGCGCCGCGACGAGCGCCGGCTCGTCCACCACCCTGCCGCGAGCGACGTTGACGAGGCAGGCCGAGGGCTTCATCGCCCCGAGCGCCTCCGCGTCGATCAGGTTCTCGGTTTCTGCTGTGAGCGGGCAGGTGAGCGCGACGAAATCGGCCTGCGGCAGCATGCAGCGGAGCCCGTCGTCCCCGACGACCTCATCAGCCGCGCCCGCGCCCTTGGATGGATCGCGGCGAACGGCGATCACGCGCATGTCGAAGGCCTTGGCGAGTGTCGCCAGCCGCGAGCCGATGCGGCCCAGGCCGGCGATCAGCAGCGTCTTGCCGCCGAGCTCGTCTTCGCGCTTGGCGATGTCTCCGATCATTCCGCGCCACTTCCTCGCCGCCTGATTGTCGCGCGCCTGCGGAATCTGCCGCGCCAAGGCGAGGATCAAGGCGATCGCATGCTCGGCGACCGCGCGCTCGTTCACGCCCTGCGCGCTGGCCAAGCGGACGCCGGCCTCGCGCAGCGCCTCGCGGGAATACTGGTCGGTCCCGGCGCTGATCGACTGGATGAAAGCGAGCCGGTGCGCCGCGGGAAGCAGCTCGTTGCGCCACAAGCCGGAGCACAGCAGCGCATCCACCTCGCCGATGCGAGCCTTGAGGTCCTCGAAGCTGCGCACCTCGAACCAGTCGAGCCCGGTGTTGCGCCGGGCGAAGCGTTCGCCCAGGCGATAGGCGACATGGGCGAAACACAGGGTGAGCTTCTCCCTGGCCGGGAGAGGACGCGCTCTCATGGGAGCACGAATACTAGCAAACCAACAGCGCCCGGCAGGAAGCCGAGCGCGGTCGATCTGCCCGGCGCGGACAACTGCCGGTCGCTTACGCCACGCGGTCAGGACACGGAGCGAAGCTCGATCTCCGCAATCCCAGCCGCGAGGTTCACTCCGTTGAATCCTTCGATGCTGACCGGCTGAAGCGCGAAGCCCCGGTGAGTGCCTCCGAAGAGTACGTGAGCGCCAAGGCCGCCGGCCCATCCGGCCTGTGCGGTCAGACCGCCGTACTTGCCTGCCAGATCACCCGGAGTGAACCTGTCGCTGGTCGAAACGACGCCCCAAAGTATCACCCCGTTTTGCGTGAAGCCTATGTCCAGGCCGTACCGGTTGATCTTGCCCGTGAAGTGCGCAACCGGGCCGTTCTTGTTCAGGCCGCTGAAGGTGCAGTTCAGGTCGTGGCTGGACATGAACACCAGCGTGTTGCCGCTCGCCTCGTGACACTCGAGCGTACCGACGGTTACACCCTTGTCCTGCGCTTGGGCTTGTACGAGATTCGCCGAAGCCGCGAGCGCGGCCCCGACCGCCAAACTGAGCAACGAACGTCTCATCGTCATTCTCCTGTCGTGATGGATACACGACTGCCCCGATTAGAGGGGCGCAACGAGCGTTGCGTTCAGCAGCAAAGTCGGAGTGGGTCTTACAATTGTCGCGCGCTTGTCCGATATCGATCGATGGATGCGCCCGGGCCGATCCGCGAGGCAATCCAAGCCTCCGGCGGTCAGGCGCGCTTTAGCGAATCTCGACGACGCCGTTCACTGCTACGCGAAGCTCCTCGTTCTGCACCGCGAGGTCGCTCAATTCCAGCGCGCGAACGGCGATCGCATAGGGGGCCGTCTTATCCGGCGCCGTGAGGGCTTTCGCCGCCTGCAGAAGGTCGACGTGCAGCTTCGAGAGGGTGTTGGCGCGGACCAGGCCCTGCAACGCCGCGGCTACGATGGGGTCGTCCGCGGCTTCGAGACGCACGTCTTCCAGCCCGGCATCCTGCCCGTCGAGGACCGGCCTGGCCGAGAGCATGACTGCGCTCGGCTTCGCGGTCGCCGACTTGCACACGCCGCCGATGAGTCCCCCGATTTTCCCGGCGAAGCGGGCGCCGACATAGACCCGGCCTTGCTTGAACGACACGCTGGGACTGTCGAGGTACGGATCGCTGCACCGGTCGGGCCGCTGCAGGTAATAGCGGCCGCGTTCCTTGAAGACCTGCGCCTTGAGAGCCTTGAGCAGCATGGACGAATGCACGACCAGGTCGAAGGCGCTCGCGCTCGGCGTCGTCAGGATATACATCGATGCAAACAGAGCGGCGAAGACAGCGCGTTTCGCAAGCGGGTGGATCACGATTTCGTTCCTCGAGTTTGAAGGCAGCGACAGCCGCCACTCGACCGGACAATAGCCACCGGCTTCGCATCGCGCAAGCAGGGCCCTTCCGATCGCCGCCCGGCGCACTTGCCGTCGAAGAGGGGGAGGCGTCTAATCCATGCCCGGAGAGCAGGCGGGTGGTATCTCGCGGCATTTTCTTGCGCCGCTGGTTTTCGTGGTCTCGGGAAGAAGGCATGAAAGTCCAGTTCGAGTTCACCCTGGCCGAAGTGGCACGACGAGCGGTGAATCGTTCGCCTCTGGTTCATCGCTGGCGCCTCATGAACAGCCTCGCCGCGGCGGTTCTCGTCGGGCTGCTCATGCTCTTAGCGACACCATGGGATTTGACCATCCGCGGCGCCGTCGCAGCCAGCATCGTCGTGGTTGTGTTCGTCCTCATTTTCTCCTTGGGTCGTCGGCGCATCTACCGGCCCATCGGCTCGCTGCTCGTCAGAGACCGCGCGTTTGCCGATCAGCAGGTCAGAATCGAATTCCTGTCGCTGGCGCGGAGGCGCATCCCTGCGGGCACTCAGGAACAGGCCGCACCCAAGGTCGCCCAGGAGACGCTCGTGGCGGGACCGACCGAAGGCGATTATTTTGTCGCCTGGCTGCTGTTCTTCCTTTGCGTCAGCATCAGCAGCAGCGTCGTGAGCTCGGGCGTCGGCGCGGGCACCGCAGCGATTCTGAGAACATCCGACTCGTCGCCAGCGCCCGTCGTCTACGTGATCGCGGTCGCCTCATTCCTGCTCACCGCCTGCCTGTCTTTCTTCTTCTTCCGCCTCTTCTCCAAGCGCCTCGTCTCGCGGGTGCAAGCGCAGCGCACCTTGGCCGCGACCTGACGCGACCCGCTGCACCGCCAGCCTCGAGCGCCTGAACTCCACCACGCCTGTACACCCATGACCATCCAGCCGACGTTCATGCTCATCGCCGACATCGCCGGCTACACGCGATTCATGAAATTCCATCGGGCGAGCCTTGCGCACGCGCAGCAGATCATCGCGCAGCTGCTTGAGGCGGTGATCAACGCGACGAGCAGGCGCCTGGCGCTGGCCAAGCTCGAGGGCGACGCCGCATTTTTCTACGCCGCCTTTCCTGCGGGATCGGAGCCGAGCCTCGACTTCGTCGGCGAACAGGCGGCCGCGATCTATCGCGCGTTCCACGCGCGCGTCTCCGATCTCAAGGTCAACAACCTCTGCAAGTGCGACGGCTGCATGCAGGCGGGCAACCTCAAGATCAAGCTGGTCGGTCACTTCGGCGAAGCGGCGGTGCAGAAGGTCAAGAATATGACCGAGCTGGCAGGGTACGACGTGATCCTCGTCCACCGCATGCTTAAGAACGACGTGCCGATTCCCGAGTACATGCTGATGACCGAACCGGTGCACGAGCGCACCGACGCGTCGATTCGCGAACGCTCGTCCAGTCACGCTCTGGAGCTCGACGACGTCGGGAGCACCGAGACGTTCTACGTCGATCTCGAGCGTTACGCTGGCGAGGTGCCGGAAGCTCCGCGCCTCCCGATGCACGCTCGGATCGCAAGGTCGTTGATGCTGGTCGCGCGGTCTTGGCCGGCGATGCTGGGCATTCGCAAGGCGTGCGCCGGATTCCGTAACGTGCAGGATGCGCCGCCGGTCGCGGCGAGCTGAGGGAGGACGAAGACTATGCGCTGTCGCACATCCGTCGCCGGGGCGTGCGTTCGGCGCATCGCTCTTCGGCTCGTCGCCGCCGGACTGCTTGCCGTAGCGACAGTCAGCGCGGGCGCCGTCGTCTTCACCACCGACTACGACCGGGTTACCGTCCTGCCCGCCTTGGCAGGCAACCCTTCCGACCAGGACTGGCGGGCGCACGGAGCGGTGACGCCGGTCAAGAACGAGGGGTCGTGTGACGCGAGCTGGGCCTTCGCCGCGACGGGGCTGGTCGAAGGCGATCATCTCATTCGCACGGGTACGCTCCAGAGCCTCTCCGAGCAGGAGCTGCTCGACTGCACCGGTTCGGGGTCGTCGTGCGGCGGCGGAAGCTCCATCGGCGCATTGCGAACGGTCATCGCCAGAGGCGGCCTCGCAACGGAGGCCGCCTACCCCTACACCGCCATCGCCGGATCGTGCAAGGCGAGCACCGCGGTGGCGACGATCCCCGGTGCCGGACGCGTCCCGCCGGGTGACGAAGTATCGCTGCAGAATTACGTCGCTAACGGCCCGGTGCTGGCACTGATCGACGAGACTCCAGCACTCGACAGCTACCACGGAGGGATCTTCACGGGGCCGTGCAACCGAAACCACCCGACACAGGCGGTGCTGATCGTCGGCTATGCAACGAGCGGCGGCGCGGACTACTGGATCGTCAAGAACTCGCGCGGTGCGTCGTGGGGCGCGTCCGGGTATATCTACATGGTCCGCCACCAGAATATCTGCGGCATCGCCAACTTTGCACTGGCGGTCAGCAACGATCCTCTACCGCCGCCGATAGCAAGCGCCATCCCGGCTCCGACCTTGGGCGCATGGGCGGTCGGCGTCCTTGTGCTCGGCGTTGCGGCGTTCGGTTTCCTTATGCTGCGCCGGCGCACCGAGTAGCGGAGAAGGGAGCGAACGGCACTCGGCGCGCCATTCGTTCGTCGATGCCGGCCGGTCCACCTTGTCGAGAACGTTGAGCTCGCGTAGATAACCGCTTGGCCGGACGCTCGATCGCCGAAGGCCGGAATCGGGTCGCCGCGGATGAAATAGTGATCGGATAGCTCGAAACCGGACGCGAGCACAGTGGGACCGCGTTCAACGTAGATCTGCGCGCATTCGACAATGACTCGCGGCCCCACCGCCGGCGAGCTGGCGCAAAGCGCGACCAGTTCGATCAGCAGATTGGTGAGCGGCTCCTTGCGATGGAAATACGGACCACCACGCTCCTTCTGCCACAAGTCTCCGGGCCAGTGCGCCCAACCCCAGTTTTCGAATGATGTACAGACCGCCGGCTCGCAAGCGCGGAAGCAGCGCTCTGAAGATGGCTCGAGTCTCTGGATTGAAGTGCGAAGCGTCGTCGACTACGAGATCGAGCGATTGTCCGCCAAGCTCGGCAGCGCAAATTCGATCCAGCGCGGCCCCGTCGGC
>DATJBM010000091.1:0-16388 GCA_035515295.1 Casimicrobiaceae bacterium
GAAGCTCGAAGTCACGATGCTTCTCGGCCTATCGTCGATCCTGTTCGCGCTCGCGATCTCGGTGCCGCTGGGCGTGCTGGCCGCCGTCTACCGCAACAGCTGGATCGATCGCCTCTGCCTCGCGCTCGCAGTGCTGGGCCAGGCGTTGCCGAACTTCTTCTTCGCGCTGCTGCTGATCATGCTGTTGTCGATCACGCTGCACTGGCTGCCGGTGTCCGGCAGCGACACGTGGCAGCATTTCGTGATGCCCACGATCGCGCTCGGCTACTACGCAGCGCCGGCGTTCATGCGCCTGATCCGCGCCGGCATGATCGAGGTCCTCGAGGCCGACTACATTCGCACCGCGCGCGCCAAAGGCCTGCCCGCAAGCACCGTGATCTTCAAGCATGCGCTGCGCAATGCCGCGGTGCCGGTGGTGGCGCTCGCCGCCGTGCAACTCGGGTTTCTGCTCGGCGGATCCGTCGTTATCGAAACGATCTTCGCGCTCGACGGCCTCGGCTATCTCGCGTACCAGAGCATCACCTTCAAGGACTTCCCGGTGATGCAGAACATCGTCCTGCTGCTGTCGGTGATCTACGTCGTGCTGACACTCGCCTCCGATATCGCGAACGCGTGGCTCGATCCGCGCATCCGGGTGAGCTGATGTCGTCGGCGACTCTGGACGTCGCAGTCGCCGCCGTCGAGCCCGGTGGCACCGTCGTTGCCGCGCCCGGATTCTGGCGGCGCGTGTGGAAGAACAAGGCCGTGGTGATCGGCTTCGGGCTACTGCTGCTGATGGTCGCGATCGCGCTACTGGCGCCGTGGATCGCACCGTACGACCCGTACGCGCAGGACCTCACGAACCGCAACGTGCCGCCGTTCTGGTACGGCGTGGGCAACTGGGCGCATCCGCTCGGCACCGATCCGCTCGGGCGCGATTACATGTCGCGACTGTTCTACGGCGCGCGCATCTCACTGCTGATCGGCGTTTCCGTGGCGATCATCTCCGGACTCATCGGCACGGCGATGGGCATGGTCGCCGGCTACTTCGGCGGCAAATCCGACATGGCCGTGAGCTTCCTGGTCACTACGCGGCTGTCGATGCCGGTGATTCTTGTCGCGCTTGCCACCGTGGCGCTTGTCGGCGGCTCGTTGTGGATCGTGATCATGGTGCTGGGCCTGCTGAAGTGGGATCGTTTCGCGGTCGTGATGCGCAGCGCTACGCAACAGGTGCGCTCGCTCGATTACGTGGCCGCCGCGCATGCCGCCGGAGCATCGACCACGCGCGTGCTGCTCGGCGAAGTGCTGCCCAACGTCCTGCCGCACCTGATCGTCGTCGCGACGCTCGAAGCCGCGAGCGCGATTCTGCTCGAAGCCGCGCTTTCCTTCCTCGGCTTGGGCGTGCAGCCTCCGCTGCCAGCGTGGGGGCTGATGATCTCCGAGGCGAAGTCATACATGTTTTTCTCCTTCTGGCTGATCGCGATCCCCGGCGCCGCGCTCGCGCTGTTGATCTTCGCGATTAACCTCGCCGGCGATGGCCTGCGCGACCTGCTCGCGCCGGAGGGTCGGGCTTGAGCGCTATTCCGAAGCCGAATCCCCCTGATGCCGTCCTCGAGGTGCAGGACCTAAGCGTCGACATCGCTACCCCGTGGGGACTACTGCGCGCCGTGCGTGACGCGTCGTTCCATGTGGAGCGCAGCGAGACACTGTGCATCGTCGGCGAGTCGGGCTGCGGCAAATCGATCACGTCGCTCGCGGTCATGAGCCTCCTGCCCTCTGCGGCGAAGCGACGCGCGAAGAAGTTGTCGCTGCTCGGCGAAGACCTGCTGAGAACCTCGCCCAAGCGCATCAATGCCCTGCGCGGCGAGCGAATGGCGATGATCTTCCAGGAGCCAATGACTGCATTAAACCCGGCGTACACGATCGGCAACCAATTGATGGAGGCATATCTGTTTCATCGGAGTGGCGGGATGGCGAAGGCACGCGAGCGCGCCGTCGAGCTGCTTAGCAAGGTTGGTATCGCGTCCGCTGCCGAGCGACTGGAGCAGTATCCGCACCAGCTTTCGGGCGGCTTACGCCAGCGGGTGATGATCGCAATGGCGCTAATGTGCAATCCAGAGTTGCTGATCGCCGACGAGCCAAGCACAGCGCTCGACGTAACGATCCAGGCGCAGATCTTGCGGCTGCTCGCCGACCTTCAGAAGGACCTCGGTATCGCGATGGTAGTGATCACGCACGACCTCGGCGTCGTCGCCCGCATCGCGCACCGCGTGGCGGTCATGTACGCGGGCGAGATCGTCGAGGAGGGCACCGTACATTGCGTGTTCGCGTCGCCGCGGCATCCGTACACACGGGGCCTGATCAGCTGCATCCCGATACCGGGGCATACCGCGCGCGGCGAGCGCCTCGGCACGATCGCAGGCGTCGTGCCGCACCTGGTCGGCGACATCTGCGGCTGCAGTTTCCGGGATCGGTGCGCGTATGCGCGGCCGGAATGTGCTGCGGAAGCTCCGGTGCGCATTGCCGGCGAGCACCGTTGGCGGTGTATCCACAAGGAATTGCCGGCGTGAGCCGGAGTGTATTCCAGTGTGCGCGACGACCAACCCCCTGCTGGAAGCGCGTGCAGTGACGCGCACCTTCACGCTGGGTGGGAGCTTGTTCCGCAAGGGGCGCGCGCTGCGCGCGGTGAACGGCGTCGATCTGGTGATTCAACGCGGCGACGTGCTCGGCATTGTCGGCGAATCGGGTTGTGGGAAGTCGACGCTCGCGCGCATGCTGCTCGGACTACTCGCACCCACTAGCGGCCGCATCGTGCTCGATGGGCAGGACCTCGCCATAATCGGCCGCAAAGTGGTCGCGCGGCGCGTGCAGCCGGTCTTCCAGGACCCGTACTCGTCGCTGAACCCGCGCCGCGGTATCGCGTCGATAGTCGCCCTGCCGCTCGAGGTCCACGGCATCGGCACGGCGGCCGAGCGGCGCGCCAGGGCAATCGAGATGCTCGAGCGCGTCGGGCTGCCGGCGCGCTATGCCGATAACAAGCCGGGCCAGCTGTCGGGCGGACAGCGCCAGCGTGTCGCGATCGCACGCGCGCTCGTGATGCAACCCGAAATCGTCGTCTGCGACGAGCCGACGTCCGCACTCGACGTGTCGGTGCAGGCGCAAATTCTCAACCTGCTGATGGACCTGCGGCGCGAGTTTAATCTCACGTACGTCTTCATCAGCCACAACCTCGCGGTGATCGAGCACATCGCCACACAGGTCGCGGTGATATACCTCGGCAAGGTGGTCGAGCAGGCCGAGACCGAAACGCTGTTTCGCACGCCGCGGCATCCGTACACGCAGGCGCTGCTCGCGTCAGTGCTCACACCCGAGCCCGGGCTGGGCGTGCCGGACCTCGGACTCGGCCTAGCGTTTCCCGATCCACTTAGTCCGCCGTCAGGCTGCTCGTTCCATCCGCGGTGCGCGCATCGCATATCCCATTGCAGCACCGTGACGCCGGTGCTGACGCGTGAAGCGGGCGGCGCGGTGGCCTGTCATCTCTATCCGCCACCCGGCCAGGCAAAGGCCGCCCGATGACGAAGACAAACCGCACGAAAGGAAGAACGCCATGAGCCGCGCTGCTGCCATCGCCCGCGCCGAACAGCAGTTCGACTCGGGAGAATTCAAGGCCGTTCTCGCGCGGCGCATCGCCGTTCCGACCGAGAGCCAGAATCCGGATCGCGCGCCAGCGCTCGCGCAGTACCTGCACGAGGAGCTGCAGCCTGCGTTCGAGGCGATGGGCTTCGAATGCAGAATGCTGCCGAACCCGAAGGGCAAGGCGCCCTTCTTATTCGCGCAGCGCATCGAGGATCCGAGGGCGCCGACGGTGTTCGGCTACGGCCACGGCGATGTCATCCGCGGCCTCGATCGCGAGTGGCTGGACGGGCTGTCGCCCTGGCAGCTGACCGAGCGTGACGGCCGCTGGTATGGCCGCGGCATCGCCGACAACAAGGGTCAGCACACGGTGAACATGCAGGCGATGGCGAACGTGCTCGCTGAGCGCGGCCGCCTCGATTTCAACGCGAAGGTGCTGATCGAGATGGGCGAGGAGAACGGCTCGCCGGGGTTGCGCGAGGTGTGCGATCAGAACAAGGAACTCTTCAAATCCGACCTGCTGATCGCCTCCGACGGGCCGCGCCTGCGCGCGGACCGGCCGACGATATTCCTCGGCTCGCGCGGCAGCTTCAACTTCGACCTGACCATCGATGCCCGCAAGGGCGGCGCGCACTCGGGCAACTGGGGCGGGCTGATCTCGAACCCCGGCATCCAACTCGCGCACGCGATCGCGAGCATCGTCTCGCCGACGGGGCAGATCCGTGTGCCCGAATGGGTACCGAGCGAACTGCCCACTTCCGTGCGCCGTGCGCTCGCCGACTGCGAAGTCGACGGCGGCGCCGATGGCCCGACGATCGAGCTGTGGTGGGGAGAACCAGGCCTGTCGCCGGCCGAGCGCGTGTTCGGCTGGTGCTCATTCGAGGTGCTCGCATACAAGACCGGCAATCCCGAGACGCCAGTGAATGCGATTCCGCCACGTGCGTGGGCGCGCTGCCAGCTGCGCTTCGTCGTTGGTATCGACCCGAAGCAGATCCTGCCCGCGCTGCGCCGCCACCTCGATCGCCAGGGCTTCCCGATGGTGCAGATCGCCGCCACGCGCGAGGAGATGTTCCACGCAACGCGCATCGATCCCGAAGATCCATGGGTGCAGTGGGCGATCGATTCGATCGCACGCACGAGCGGTAAGAAACCAGCGCTGCTGCCGAACCTAGGCGGCGCGTTGCCCAACGACATCTTCACCGACGTGCTCGGGTTGCGCACCGTGTGGGTGCCGCACTCCTATCCGGGTTGTTCGCAGCACGCGCCGAACGAACACCTGCCGCCGGAAGTGCTACGCGAGGCGCTGAAGGTGATGACCGGCTTGTATTGGGACCTCGGCGCGGGGAACACGCCGAAGCCGACGTCATGAAAGGGAGAAGCGCGTGCCAACTGCGGCAGTGCAGATCGGCGTGCGCGCCACCACCGCGTCAGGGCTTCGGCTCATAATTCAGCGTGGCGCGAGCCTAGTTCGCGCAGACTCTCGAAAGTTACCGTACCGGAAACGGTAGGCTTGCAGCGATGTCCGGTTCCGAGAAAGTTGAACGACCGCAAAGTGTCGCAATCCGTCTGCCCAACGGCAGGTTTCGACAATTCCAGACTGGAAGACGACGACCGCCGTTGGTGACGAAGGCCGGGTCTTCGCACACCAAACCGACACTTCCCGCTGGGTGGATTGTTACTGGCGCAGACTGCCGGCGTTCGTGGATGATGATTCGGATGCCGTTCTGCGTCAGCCTTGTCACGGCCGAGTGATGCATTCTGCCGATGGAGCGCCCGACCGTCGCTACACGACGAGCCTCGACATTTCCAACCAGATTGTCGTCGGACTAAGCGTTCGAGGGCAACGGCATCACGAAGCTCTTGCCTGCGTGCTGTGATGAGGGCGGCCACGCGGCCGCTGCATTCGCAAAACGATGCGCCGATCAAGCGGCTGTTTATCGCGGACCGAATCGCTCAATCGCGAACGGGGCGATTGGCAGCGGCGTCCCGCCCGTGGTGACCAGTTCGGCAACGATGCGGCCGACGATCGGTCCGAGTTCGAAGCCGTGCGCAGAAAAGCCGAATGCGTGGTAGGCGTCGCGCGTGGTCGAGCTCCGGCTGATCACCGGGATGTCGTCGGGCATGCGCGCCTCGATGCCCGCCCAGGCGCGGTTGACGACGGCCGACCTCATGATAGGAAACAGGTCACAGACCGTCCGCGCCGAGGCGGCGAGCTCGCGAAAGTCGAGCTTGGTGGTCTCGGCGTCGCGGTCGACGCGCGCGCGCCGCCCGCCGCCGATGAGCACAGTGCCCGCGCCGGTCTGCTTGAACGACAGCGGACGGGCGGCCCCCAGCACCACCGGCTGAAGGAAGGGCGGCAGGCGCAGCGTCACCATCATCATCGGCGCGATCGGCTCGAGCGGCACCGGCTCGCCGAGCGCCGCGCAGATGCGATCGGCCCAGGCACCAGCGCAGTTGACAAGCGCGCGTGCGCCGAACGCGCCCTGGTCCGTCGCCACGCTCCACGCGTTGCCCACGCGTTGCACCCTCTCGACCCGAACGCCTTCATGAATACGCTGCCCGAGCGCCTCGGCCTTGCGCCGAAATGCTGCCGTCGTCCGGTACGGGTCCGCCGCGCCGTCGCGCTCGGCGAGGAGGCCGCCCAAACAATGGGGCGCAATCGCCGGCACGCGCGCGAGAAGCTCGGCAGCGTCGATCCAGCGCTCGTGCGCGTAGCCGAGCCCGCGCATGCGCGCCTCGCGTGCCTTGAGCGCCGCCGCGTCGCGCTCGTCTTCGGCGATTCGAACCTGGCCGTTCGACTCGAAGCCGCAGTCGTCGTCTACCAATTCGCCGATCGCGTACCACATGTCGAGAGCCGCGAGCGCGAGCGGCACCTCGGCCTCGTGGCGCGACAGGGTTCGTACGCCCCCGGCATTGACGCCCGAGGCGTGGCGGCCGACGTAGTTCTTCTCGAGCACGATGGCGCGCACGCCGGCGCGCGCGAGATGCAGTGCCGCGGAGCAGCCGTGCAAACCCCCGCCGACGACGATTGCGTCCGCCGTGGCAACGAAACCGCTCAAGCGCCTCCTGCGCCCAGCACGCTCAGTCTTCCGACTTGGCGAGCCGCGCGACCGCTTGCACCGACGCCTCCGTCTGCGGCAGCGCGGCGATCTCGCCCAGTGTCACAGGCTTCACCGGAAAGCGCAGCCGGTAGTACCCGACTTCCGCCGGCGGCACGCCGCGCGCTTTCGCGATCAGCTCGGTGACGGTCAACCCGCAGAAGCGTCCCTGGCACGGGCCCATGCCGCAGCGCAGGAAGCTCTTCATCTGATTGGGTCCGATGCAGCCCAGCTTCACCGTGTCGAGGATCTGCCGCGCCGTGATCTCCTCACAGCGGCACACGATCGTGTCGCCTTGCGGCAGACGCAATGGCTCCGCAGGCCGGTACAGGGTATCGATGAAAGCGCGCCCGCGCGCCTGCCGCGCAAGCTCGCTTCGCGAGGTGCGTGCCCGTCGATCGCGCTCCGCCGGGTCGAGACGCCCGAGTGCGCAAGCCGCGTGCAAGCCGGCAAGCCGGCCGCGCGCCTCGGCCGCTCGCGCCCCGGCGATGCCCGCGCCATCGCCGGCGATGCTCACCCCGGGGACCGAGCTTGCGCCCCATTCGTCGACCACCGGGATGAACGCGAGCTGCGATGCGTCCCAGCGCTGCGCACAGCCGATCGCGCTGGCGAGGTTGATGTTCGGGACCACACCCTGATGCAGAAGGAGCAGATCGGCGATGATCTCCTCGCTGCGGCCCTTGGCCATATAGCGCACTCTAGAGAGGCGCCGGTCGCCGAGCGCTTCGAGGTGCTCGACGTGCTCGACGATCCGAGCAGCGCGGCGCGCCTCGCGCAGGAGGCCGAGCCCCTTCGCTAAGTACGGCGACACGGCGAACGCAAACGCGTGCCGAGCGGCCACGCGCCAGCGCGCGGGCGGCGTCGTGTCGAGAAGCCGTTCGATGCGCGTATCTGTGCGGACGAGCTGCGCAGCGAGCAGGTAGAGCAGCGGTCCGCTGCCGGCGAGCACGATGCGTCCTCGCGGCAGCAGCCCGGACGATTTCAGGAGGATCTGCGCGGCGCCCGCCATCATCACGCCGGGCAGCGTCCAGCCCGGGATCGGAAACGGCCGCTCGAGCGCACCGGTGGCGAGGATTACGCGCTTCACCGCCACGAGCCGCGCCGCGCCATCAGACGACACACCTGCCTCGAAGCCGCCTCCTTCGGGCGTCACCGCCCAGACGGTCGAGCGTGGGGCGTAGGCGGCGCCGGCGCGCTCGAATTCCCGGACGAGAGCCTCGCCGTACCAGTAATCGGATCCGAGCACGCGGCGATCGGCGAGCGGAGTAGTGGTTATCGAGCGATAGATCTGCCCGCCGGGCGAGGGCTGCTCATCGAGGAGTAGTGTCGCAACGCCGGCGCGCGCGCACTCGCTCGCCGCCGCAAGTCCGGCCGCGCCGGCGCCGACGACGGCGACATCGTAGCGCTCGTCGATGGTCATGCGGACGGCTCTCCCTCGACCGGGATCGCGGCAGGACCCGACTGCCGCTCGATGCGCATTCCCGCGCGCACCGCTACGAGACAGGCCTGACGATTGGGATTCCCATCGATCGTCACCAGGCAATCGAAGCAGACGCCCATCATGCAGAAGGGTCCGCGCTCCGCGCCGGAGACCGGCGTGGTGCGGCAGGCTAGTAAGCCGGCCGCGAGCATCGCTGCCGCGACGGAATCGCCGGCGCGGGCCATGGAGGGCTGACCGTCAATCGTGACCGCGACGTTGCTCGGGCCGGCTTCAGGCCGCCTTGCGAACATGGAATCGCTCCGCGGAAAAGGGGTGCAGGTCCGGCCCGAGCTCGCCCGCCGCGATGCGCGGCGCAAGCTCGAATGCGTGCGCGGCGGCGAGCGTCACGCCCGAGTGGCAGGTCGCGACGAACGCGCCGGGCTGACTCGCCGATTGCTCGTAGATCGGAAAGGCGTCCGGCGTCATCACGCGCAGCGCCGCCCACATGCGCGTCACACGCGCGTGGGCGAGCGCCGGGAAGATGCGCACGGCGCGCGCCGCCTCGGTCGCGGCGATCGCGGTATCTACGGTGACGTCGAAGCCCGCCTCGTCCTGCGAGTCGCCGATAAGCACCGTGCCCTCGTCGGTCTGGCGGACCGTCGACATCGGATAGGCGAGAAAGCGACGCACGCGCTCGAGTGCGATGATCTGGCCGCGCTGGGGGCGCACCGGCGCGGCGAGCCCGACCTGCGCGGCGAGCGCGGCGTTGCCGAGGCCGGCGGCGAGCACGACCCGCGGCGCCGCAGTGCGGCCGCCGCCGGTCTCGATCGCGAAGCGGCCGTCCTTGCGCTCGATCCGCTCCACCTTGTGCAACGGCAGATAGGCGCCGTCACGCTTCTCCAGCGCCGCGTGCAGTGCGCGCAACAGGCGCAGCGGATTGCAATGGCCATCGAGGCGGCAGTAGGTCGCGCCGACCACGCCCGGACCGATCCCGGGCACGCGGCTCGCGAGCGCCGCACGGTCGAGGATCTCGAAGTCGTAGCGCTCGAATCCGGGTTGCGCGATGAGCTTCCCAAGCATCGCGCTCCTCTGCTCGAGCTCGGGCTCGGAGAGGCAGACGTGGAACCCCCCTGGCTGCTCGAGCGCGACGTCGGTGTCGGCGTCATCGCGCAGCGCCCGAGCGAGCTCGGGCCAACGGCGCGCCGAGAGCTGCGTCCAACTGCCGTAGCGCGCGAGCCCGAGTCCCTTGCCTTGCACCCAGACCAGGCCGAAATTACCGCGCGCGGCGCGATAGGCGATATCACCCTCATCGAGCAGCGCGACCCGCCGCCCGAGCCGCGCGAGCCCGTAGGCGATGGCGGTGCCGACTAGGCCGCCGCCGATCACGGCGACGTCGAAGTCCTGGGTCATCCTGAATGCCTCGACCCGCCGACGAACAACCTTTCCAGCCCGACCAGGCGGTCGAGCGCCCACATCAGCACAGCGGTCCCGCCGATCAGGAGCGCCGACACGGCTGTCACCAGCGGGTCGATCGTGTCCTGGATGTGCAGGAACATGCGCACCGGCAGCGTGGTGGTGCTGGGGCTCGCGATGAAAACGCTCATCGTGAGCTCGTCGAAGCTGGTGATGAATGCGAGCAGCCAGCCGCTGACGATGCCGGGAAGGACGAGCGGCAGCGTGACGCGGCGGAATACCGTCCAGCGGCGCGCACCGAGCGACACGGCGGCGCGCTCGACCGCCGGGTCCATCCCGGTCGCGGCGGCGAGCACCAGCCGCAGCGCGAACGGCAGGATGATGATCACATGCCCGACGACCAGCCCTCCGAAGGTGCCGTTGACGCGGATCGTCGAGAAGAAGCGCAGGAACGCCACCCCGAGCACGATAGATGGGATCATCAGCGGCGAGAGCAGAAACGCCGAGATTGCGTCGCGGCCCGGGAAACGGTGGCGCGAGATCGCGAGCGCGGCGGGAATCGCCAGCGCGGAGGCGATGAGCGACGACACGAGCCCCAGCGTGAGGCTTAGCCAGAAGGCGCGGATGAAGCGCGGGTTATCGAGGATCGCCCCGAACCAGCGCAGCGACAGGCCATCGGTAGGCAGCGATATGTACCCGAGCGGGGTGAACGAAACGACACAGACGATGGCGAGGGGCGCGAGAATGAACGCGATGAAAAGCGCGTGGAACGCGAGCGCAAGCGGGCCGTTTACCCTCATGCGGCGCTCTCCCGGAACACCGCCTGCCAACGGCGCTCGATCATGCGGTTCGACGCGTAGAGAAACGCGACATTGGCCACGAGCAACAGCACCGCCAGGCAGGCGCCGAGCGGCCAATTGAGGGTGTTGAGGAACTCGTCGTAAGCGGCGGTTGCGATCACCTTGAGCCTGCGCCCGCCGATGATCGCCGGCGTGGCGAAGGCGCTCGCGGCGAGCGCGAACACGATGACTGATCCCGAAAGAATTCCCGGCATGGCGAGCGGCACGATGATGCGGCGCAGTACCGTGGGCTGCGTGGCGCCGAGCGAAACGGCGGCGCGCTCGACCGCCGGATCGAGCCGCTGGAGGGAGGCCCAGACCGAGATCACGACGAACGGCACGAGCACGTGCGTAAGCGCGATCACGACGCCGGTGACCGAGTACATGAAGGCGACCGGCTCGCGCACGACGCGGAGCGCGAGCAGGGCCTTGTTCACGAGCCCAGTCGACCCGAAGAGAAGCGCCCAGCCTAGCGTGCGGACCACCACCGAGATCAGCAGCGGTCCGAGCACCACGAGCAGGAAGACGCTCTTCCACGGATTGCCCATGCGCTGCAGCACGATCGCCTCGAACGTGCCGAGCACCGCGCAGATCGCCGTCACCACGACGGCGACGAAGAACGTGCGTCCGAACACCTCCCAGTAGTAGCTATCGGAGAACACATCGCGGAAATTCTTGAGCGTGAGGCCCGGCTGGATGCCGCCGTAGAACTCGAACCCGTGGAAGCTCAACAGCGCCACGGAGGCGATCGGCACGACCAGGAACGCCGCGTATACCGCGAGCGCCGGCGCTGTCAGCCAGTACGGTGCGGCACGCGACCGAGCCACTCCGACGCCCGCAGCAGGATCAGGCGCGCGGCGGCGTGCCCGCGGGCACGGCCCGCATCGCGTCTGCGCGCCAAACGAGATGGACTTTGTCCCCTTCGGCCGGGCATTCGGCGCCGTCATTCTGGCGGATCACGAGCGCGTCACCGAGCGGCGTCTGGAGCTGGTAGAGCCAGTGGTTGCCCTGGAAGACGCGGCTCGCCACCCGCGCGGCGAGCGCGCTCGGACCCGGCGCGCCGAAGGCGATCTTCTCCGGCCGCACGAGGATGCGATCGCCGGGGCGCAGTCGCACGCCGCCGCCGGCGGGCAGAGGCAGTGCGAGCGTGCCGATGGTGAGCCCGCGCTCATCGACGCGATCCACCGTGAACAGATTCGCCTTGCCGAGGAAGTCGCAGACGAAGCCAGTGCGCGGATGCTCGTAGGCGGCGAGCGGGCTGTCCTCCTGTTCGATGCGGCCGGCGTGCATCACGACGACCCGGTCGGAGAGCGCGAGCGCCTCCGCCTGATCGTGCGTGACCATCAGCGTAGTAATGCCCACCCTGCGCTGGATGCGGCGCAGCTCGATCTGCATGTCCTCGCGCAGCTTGGCGTCGAGGTTCGATAACGGCTCGTCGAGCAACAGCAGCCCAGGTCGGATCACCAGCGCCCGTGCGAGCGCGACGCGCTGCTGCTGGCCGCCGGAGAGCTGCGCCGGATGCCGCTCCCAGAATCCGGTGAGGCCGACGAGCGCGAGCGCCTCGGACACGCGCTGCGCGCGTTCGGCCTTCGCGACGTCGCGCATCTCGAGCCCGAAAGCGACGTTCTGCGCCACCGTCATGTGCGGAAACAGGGCGTAGTTCTGGAATACGATGCCGAGCCCGCGCTTCGCGGCCGGTATCGCCAGCAGATCTCGGCCCTCCAGCGCCACCGCGCCCGCCGTGGGCTCGATGAAGCCGGCGATCATCTGCAGCGTGGTCGTCTTGCCGCAGCCGGAGGGGCCCAGGAGAGAGACGAACTCGCCCTTGTCCACCGCGAGGGAGAGCTCGTCGACCGCGGTGTGCTCGCCGTAGCGCTTGGTGAGGTGCTCGAGGACCAGGAAGCTCATCCGGCCTGGTGGCGCTAGCGTTCGATCTCGCGGGTGAAGCGGTTGTTCCAGGCGGTGCGGTTGGCGTTCACCGTGTCCCAATCGACGGTGAGCAGCTTTCCGACCGCGTCGCCGTAAGGCAGCCCTTTCTGCAGATCGGCCGGCAGCACCGTCTTGCGATTTACCGGGCCCGCCCCCGAGCCCTTGGCGAGCATCACCTGTGTCTCCGGCTCGAGAAGAAAGGCGATGAACTGCTGCGCGAGCGGCGAGGCGTTGGGCTTCGCGACCTGGCAGGCCGAGATGCCGAGCGCCATCGCGCCTTCCTTCGGGTAGACGAACTCGACCGGGAAGCCGGTGTCCTGGAACGCCTTCACGCGGCCGCTGCCCCACACCGCGAGCACCGCCTGGCCACTCTGGAAGAGCTCCGTCATCTTGCCCGGCTGCGGCTCGAAGGCAAGCACGTTGGGCGCGACCTGCTCCTTCATTACCTTGAAGCCGGGGTCGATGTTCTTCTCGCCGCCGCCGCTGAGCCGCGCCATCATGATCACGGTCTGCAGCCCGTAAGTGTTGTTCATCGGCGGGATCACGAGCTTGCCACGGTACTTCGGATCCTTGAGATCGTTCCACGAAGTTGGCGCCGGCCATTGGTGCTCCGCGAAGTACTTCGTGTTGTACATGAGCCCGGTGGCGACGACGCCGATCGTCACCGACTTGCCGGTGTTCATGTTGGCCACAGGATAGAGTTCGGCGTAGCTGATACCCCTGAGGTCCGCGCAGAGGCCCAGCGCGACTGCCTGGTACATCGGGCCGTCGTCGACGATCGCGACGTCGATCTCCTGGTTTGCGCGCTCGGCCTGCAGCCGCGCGATGTTGTCGGTCGAGTTGCCAGCGACGTATTGGAGCTTCGCGCCGGTTCGCTTCTCGAACGCGGGCATGATGTCCTTGCGCATCATGTCCTCATAGGAGCCTCCGTAGGCCGCGACGACGAGCTTCTGCTGCGCAGCGGCCGGATCGCCCACCAGCGCCGCGGCGAGCGCGACGGTGACACACGGCATCCAGAAACGGAACAGTCTCACGATTCTTCCTCCAGGAGCGACGAAGCGGTGCGAGGGCGGCCGGACCGCGGGGCCAGGCCGCGGAGCCCTTGCCAGTCCGCCGCCGCCGTGCCATGCTAATTTGTCCGGACAAAGTCTGCCCCTTCGCGCCGTCCCCTGTCAAGCCGTGCCACACAGCAGTGCCGTCATTCCTCTTCCCGCCGATGACCTGCCGGCGCGCAACACCCGCTACGCAGAGATCTTCCGGACGCTCGCGCGCGACATCCGCCGGGGCCGCTACCCCGTGGGCGCACGCCTGCCGCCCGAGCTCGAGCTGTGCAAAGCCTTCGGCGCCAGCCGCCATACGGTGCGCGAGGCGATCCGACGGCTTACCGGCATGGGGCTTATCGTGCGCCGCCCCGGCGCCGGGACGATCGTGCTGCGCCGCACGCGCTCCGGAGGTTTCACGCAGCAGATCTCCGCGCTCCCCGACCTGCTGGCCTACGTCAAGAACGCGCAACTCGAAGTCCTCGACGGACGCGACATGGAGGCGGGCGCCGCGGAAGCGCGGCTGCTCAAGTGCCGCCACGGCGAGGCCTGGCACCGGCTGATCGCGCTCAAGCACCTTCGCGGTGCGCGCCGGCCCGTCGCGTATGTCGTCGCGTACGTGCATCGCGACCATCGCGCTCTCCGGGACATTCTCGACCGGCGTGGCGTCGGCCTGCATGAATTCATCGAGGACAAGATCGGCGAGCCGATCGTCACCGTCGAGCAGGAGTTCTCGGCCAAGCCGCTGGTCGGCCGCGAGGCCGCGGCGCTCGGCGTCGCGCGAGGCTACACCGGCTTCGCCATCGTGCGCCGCTACGCCGCGCGCAGCGGCAAGACAGTGCTGGTGACCTCGACCATCTTTCCGCACAACCGCATGAGCTACTCGATGTCGCTCAAGCTCGATTGAGCTCTTCAGCCGGAGGGAAGCCTCGGCGGAAGGGTGCCCATCCCGCCTTGACCGGTTGACACCCGGGCATCGCGCGTCAGTCGGGAGAAACGGCGTAAGCTCTGCAGGTTCGCCTGCCGCGCCACGCATGGCGGCTGCGAAAACGGGACGTTGGCGAACTTCGGCGGTTTCATTCCGTAAACTCCATGAGCCGCCGTCGAGCAACGTTCGTGAGGAGTCGGGCTCAATCGCCTCTATTACGAGCTCTCCGGGGTCGGCGAGTGTCGCGCGCTCGAGGCACCGCCGTCGGTTTCGGCCTTTGGCCAGCGCGTGCTCGGCATGATCCGAGCGGAAGCTCGAGGCTTCTGCGAGGAGCCTTTGCCGGGTCTCGTGGTGACCCTCGACGACGCGGACTCCCTGAGCCAGGGCAAGTTCAGGCACGAGCACCTGCTCTTGCGCGATGTATGTCGACGTGCCGGATGGCGCGCCGAGACTGGCTCGCCGGCCGAAGACCACTTCGGAAGGTGGACAGCTGCTCTGCCGCGGCGAGCGCGTCACGTTCGTGATCAACCGCTCGACCAACTTCTTCTGGGAGGAGGAAGCCTTCTCGGCACTCCGCTCCGCCTACGCGGAAGGCAGTGTGGTCGTAGTGCCCAATCCGTTCACCTACGCGACGCGGAGCGACAAGAGCTTGCTCGAGCCGCTGTCGAGACCGGTTCGTGAAGTCGAGCTCGGCATTCGGCCTGACGAGAGAGCCCTGCTGAGCGTTCACGTGCCGGAGACCCATCTATTGGCGCCCGAGAACATCGAGGAGCTCGCGCGGGAAAGGGAGCAGTGGTTCTTCAAGCCGTGCTGCGGGTTCGCGAGCCGCGGCGTCCTCACGGCCGCGCAGGTAGGCCGGACGCGCCTGCGTCGACTCCGCAAGAAGGGCGATCCTTACGTTGCGTAGCGAAGAGCGCCGAAGTCGTGCGTGGACGCGAGCGAGGGCTTGTCTCTGTGGGCCGACCTCCGCGTCTAGGCCTACCGCGGCGAGTCCGTTCTTCTATCCGGTCGGGGCTCCCGTCATCCCGACACCGTCGATCTCTCGCCGCCCGGGGGGCTGGATACCGACCTACGTCGAAGCGTAGCGGTGTCAAAGCCGCGCGCAACCCGCGATACGCGTTTGTTGCCCATTCTGCTGCGAGTCGCGATACGAACGACTGCTTCTCGGCAATCGGTATGACTGGATTGGGTCGAGGCTGTGTAAAAACACTGGAATGACGTGGGTGCACAAATGTTGGGCGCTCAGATCGAGCTGTATTCGATTCTTTCGTGATGGGGAGGGGTCAGATGACCCCCCAAATCGAAATTGACCCACGTTTTCACATAGCCTTATATGGACACCGCCCGGTTTGCCAAGGTGATTTTTGATGTGACGCGTCGACGCGATACTGGCTGCAGTCTTATATCCGGCCTCGTCGTGCAGGCCGAAGCCTGCCGGCCCTGATGGAATTCGCCAAGAACGTCCTCATCTCGGTCGCGTGCTTTCGGGGCACACGGCTGTGTCCAGGTTTGCGTTCTTGCGGTCCGACCTGTCTTGCCATCACACGGGAATCAACCTCAGCAACCTATCGGCTCCTCGACATCCTGTTCAAGGTAGTCAGCTACTGAGGCTGTACGCTCACGTAGCTCTGCTGATACGCCCGACCGTGAGCCAGAATCGCCCACGCCGTTCGTGCTATCTTGTTGGCCAACGCCACCGCGGCCACGTTGGCTGGCCGTCGCGCTTGAATCGCTCTCTGCCATGTCGTCGGCGCCTTCGAGTGATACATCAGCGATCGCGCACCGTGAATCAGCAGCGTGCGCAAGTACGGGTCACCGCGCTTGGAGATGGACCCCAGTCGAATCTTGCCGCCGGCACCGCTTTGCCGGGGCACCAGGCCGAGAAACGAAGCAAACTCGCGTCCCGACTTGAACGTCTTCACATCGCCCATCGTCGCGACCAGCGCGGTCGCCGTGAGCCTGCCAATGCCAGGCACTTGCGCGATCGCACGGCACGCGGCTTCCTGTTTCTGCCAATCACGGATCTGCCGCTCAAGCTGATCGATGTCGCGCTGAATCTCATCGATGCGCTTCAGTTGTTCCTGCAGGCTCGAGAGCATCGTTCGGGCC
>DATJBM010000092.1:0-4836 GCA_035515295.1 Casimicrobiaceae bacterium
GATCGACGGGGGAGAAGTAAACGACGCTCGTGAGGTTCGGCGCGTACGCCATGGAAGCGCACCGTTGGAGGACCGGCTTCGAACCGGAGGACTCGAGCGTTCGCAGCGTGCCCCCGGGATCGGCGGGATCGAGCGCATACAACCGGTTGCGGGCGTGCACCGCCACGACGATCACGTCTCGCACTGGATCGATCTGCATCGCGTTTTCATTGGCAATGCCAGGAAGCTTGTTGGGGAAGTGATCCGTCCAGCGTCCGAAGGTGCCGTCAGCGTTCGCCCCATCGGGGCTGAATCCGATGAACGCGTTCCCGTCGCCATCGTCGCCGGAATGGCCCCACAATATGCGCCGCGACGCGTCCCATGTCGTCCATCCTCCAGAGTTCAGGATGGCGGTGGGGTGCCGAGGCCCGTGCCGCCAGGCGAGCGTCCCGAGGTTGAAGAGATGCGGTATGGCGACGGCCTTGACCTTCGGGCCGAGCTCGGTCTGGCCTTTGAGCAGGATGTAGTCGTTGCCGATCGGGTCGTATTGCACATAGCCGTAGTTATGCGGCGGCAGCGGGGAGTTGTCCGGATAGATTGCGGCGGGATAGACGGCTCCCTCCCCGTACTCTCCCGCTCGGCCAGTCACGTAGCCGTCCGAGATCCGGCGCCACTCGCGGGTCGCGAGGTCAAAGGCGTGTACGGCGGACCCGAAATAATTGTTGTGGCCGCCGCCGAACAGAATCATTGCGCCGCTCGGTCCGTATTGCGACGCGAAGACCGCGCCGTTCCACGATTCGGTGATTGCGCTGAACCCGGCGACGCCGTGCCACGGCGACTTGGGATCCCGGCCCAGCATGCGGCGCAGCCGCTCCTTGGCCGTACGCGCAGGATTGATTGTGGGATCGCGCGCCGGGTCGGTATCGATGAGATAGCGCGTTCCGCGGCGCGTCGCCGGCAGTCCGAGTCCGGGCGCATCGCCGGAGATCGCGTACCAGCGATGCGGCGCCATCCGTTCGACCCAAGCGGGCGTAAACTTGGGCATCGACACGCTCGAGGAGAACTCCATGTGCGGTTCGAAGGCTGCCGTCGTCACGGTCGTGCTGCTTGCCGGCTGCGCTACCCAAGTGGTTGCCCCATCATCGCCGACCGTTGTGCGCTGGGAGAAGCGTGATATCTCCGAGCTCATCGCGGCCATCGGTCCCTATGATACGACGTCGGTCAAGGGCGACTGGCGATCGTACGACTGGTTTCGCTTCGGCAATTGTCGTCTCACGGCGCAGACCTCCCTCGAGGGCAAGATCGAAAAGCTCGATTTGCAGGGTATGGGAATGGGGTGCGAGGTCTACCTGCAAAAGCTCAACGCGGGCTAGTCGATTCGATCCGCTGAAGCGAGCCGGCGCGTGGGCAAGCGGGCGCTGTTCCTCGACCGCGACGGCGTCATCAACGTCGACAAGGGCTACGTCGGCCGCGTGGCCGATTTCGAGTTCCTTCCCGGCATCTTCGAGCTGTGCCTGAAGGCCCAGGCCCTCGGCTTCATTCCCATCGTCGCGACCAACCAGGCCGGGATCGGCCGCGGTCTGTACTCGGAAGAAGATTTCCGTGCACTCACCGACTGGATGCTCGCGGAGTTTCGCGCCCGCGGCGTGTCCATCGGTCGCGTGTACCACTGTCCCGATCATCCCACCGCCGGCATCGGTCGCTACCGGCGCGAATCAGCGGACCGGAAACCCAATCCAGGAATGCTCCTGCGCGCCAGAGACGACTTCGGCCTCGATCTGTATCGCTCGGTGATGATCGGTGACAAGGACTCGGATATCGATGCGGGGCGCGCGGCCGGCATTGGATTCAATGTGAAACTGCTCCACGAACCCCCCGCGGCGCGCGCGCTCGATGCACTGGAGTTCGCGAGCCTTCAGGCCGTCGGCGACTGGCTCGCCCGCACCTTCGCACCCGTTCCCGAGTAGCGGCCGCGCAGGGCCAGCGCTCGCAACTCGTCGACGCGCCGCTGGTGCGTGAAATTCTCGAGCACCCGCCTCCTGCCCGCGAGCCCCATGCGTTGCGCCGTCTGCGGGTCCCGCAGTATCTGATCCAGCGCCCGAGCGATGTCCTCGATCCGTTCCCCATCGACGCGAAGCCCCGTGACGCCGTCGACGATGGCGGAACCTGTCCCGCCAGCGGTCCCCGACACCGCGGGCTTGCCCGCGGCAGCCGCTTCGAGAAACACGAGCCCGAAGCCCTCGGTATCGCCGGCGATATCGCGGTTGGGCATGGCGAATACGTTGCAGGCCGCGTACCACCGCGGCAGCTCCTCGTAGGCAACGTGGCCGAGCAGATGCACCCGCTCGGCCACGCCTTCTTCACGCGCGAGCTCCCGGAGGCGGCCCTCGTCCTCGCCGATGCCGATCAAGGCGTAATGCGCGTCGATGCCGCGCTCGCGCAGCATCGGCAAGGCTCGAATCACGCTATCGAAGCCCTTGCGCTGCTGCAGCCGTCCGACCGAGAGAATCAGGCGCTGGCGCGGTGTGAGGCCGAGGCTCGCGCGCGGCGCGTCGCCGGGGATCCGCGGATGGAACCGATTCTCGTCGACGGTCGGATAGACGATGGCGATGCGCCCGGGATCGACGCCGAGCAGGTCGACCAGCGTGTCGCGCGTGAAGTCGCTGTTGGAAAGCACGGCGTCGGCGTGGCGGAAGACGAAGCACATCAGCGCGAACTTCCGGCCACGGCCCCAGTTGGTCAGCTCCTCCCCGTGCGCGTAGACGAGCACGGGAAGCCCGCGCAGCCTCGCGACCGCCCAGCCGACGAGCCCCTCCGGGAGCACGCGCCCGGCGAAGATCGCGATGAAGCGCCGGGAGGCCGCCAAGGCCGCCGCTTTCGCGAACAGCTTGGCGTACATGAGCAGCGACTCGGGCTTGAGCCATGGGATGCGCTTGAGGCGAATCCGGTGAATGGTATTCGGGTGATCGCGGTCGAAGTCCGCATCGCCGGGCACCGCGGCAGTGACGACGTGGATCTCCTTGCTCCCGAGACGCCGGAAGTCGTCGTCGAACGATACGGCCGTCCCGCCCTTGGTCGGCAGAAAGAGCTCGCTGATCATGAGGAACGGCGTCTTCGCCGCTCCGCGCTGGCCGTCAGAGCGCCGCAATGACCTGCGCTCCTAGACGGGCGTACCGGTCGCCGTCGAACCGGCAGCTGCCGATGAAATGGACGAATTCGGTCACGTCCGGCCGCATCTTGTGGCAGTCGGCATATTTAGGATGCGGCAGAACGCTCGCCTTTTCGATGCTGGCGACGACGATGTTCGACATCACCTGCTCGCTGCCCCACTCGGACCACTTCTCGCCCATGGCTGCGCGCATTTGCTCCGAAGTCGTCTCGACGAAGGACCTTTCGAACGATCGTCGCGGATAACCGGCGAAGCCGGCGCAGCCCCGGACGTAGCGCCGCGTCTCGTAGCCCTCGAGGTGGTCGAGGTTCGCTTCGGCGACCAGTTGCACGTGCTCCTCCGGGGAGCGGTTGAGCTTCTTGGCCCTTGTCGCCCGCTCCTGCATGGTCTCGAAGCCCTGCCTGTCCCACGTGCCGAGAATGAAAGCTCGTCCTTCCGTCACCCAGGCGCGCACCTCGCCGAGAGCGCCGAGCGTCAGCGTATCGCTGTCGAGCTGTATCACGTAATGATCGCGCACGAGCTCCGCGATCGCCAGCAGCCGTTCCCAGCAGCCGCCGGATGGACACGCGTTGCTCGCGAACGCGGTGCGCTCGAGGAACGTTACTCCGGGAATATGGTCTCGAAGCGCTTCCCGATCCGGCGCCGTCAGGCTGCCGTCGTCGAGCACGTAGACGCTCCGCGGCTGCACGCGCCGCGTGAACGACTTCAAGGCGAGCAGGAAGAGCAGCACGTCCTTGTGCGGCAGCTGGGTCAGCACGACCATGTCGGAAGACGGATCGAGGCTCGCCGGGGGCGCTCGCAGGACTCCCTCGCACGCGCGCGCGAACCGCCGACGACGCATCCGGTCGATCAGCTCGTAGAACATGTGGCTATCCGCCCGGTGCCGGCGCCGTCCCGCCCGCCGCCGTACCGTTCAGGAAAGCCATACGAATCTCCAGCGGCGTCATCGCGACGCCGTCGAGCTCGGTCATGAAGAAGGCAAAATAGCGCCGGCACTTGTCGAGGAAGCGCTCGAGATCCTCCTCCGATCGCACGTACGGCGTGCCGCCCGGCATCACCGAAGGCGAATGGAAGCTGAACACGAACACTCGCACGCCGTCCTGAAGCAGCGCGTGGGTGAGCCGGCGCATCTCCGGCTCGGTGTAATCCTCAGGCGAGAGGCGGATCCGCTCCATGAGGCGCAGCCGCGCGCACGCGCCGGCCACACCGCAGCGCCGCATCGCTGGACGCGTAGCCGCCCGATACAGCGGCGTGCCGCCGCGGCGCAGCAACCCGACGTAGCCTCCGGTGCCGGGGAGACCCAGGAGCTTGCGCCGCTCTCCGAACCAGTACGGATGGCTCGAATAGCCGGAGTAATCCGGGCCGCCGTCACTGGAGAAGTCGATCGGCACCGCCGGGCTGATATCGACTTCGTAGCCGAGCTCCTCGAGGATCGACCCGGTGTTGGCGCCGAAGCCATAGCGACCGGCGAGGTAGGTGCGCGGCCGGGTACCGAAGGTGTGCTCGATCTGCTCGGTGAGCCGCTGCAGCTTCTCGGCCTCCAGCGCGCGGGGCAGGTTGCAGGGATAGGAATTGCGCGTATTGACTTCCTCGACGTACGGCGGCGAGACCCACGGGTGCAGGTGCGCGCCGATCAGCGCGCGTCCCGAATCGGCGAAGGACTTGAGCGGCGCGATCGCGAGTTCCTG
>DATJBM010000093.1:0-60466 GCA_035515295.1 Casimicrobiaceae bacterium
CCTACTTCCCCGGGTCCTTCTGGTCGGGGAACTGGTCGAACTCCACGTTGTAGAGCTCGTTGCCCACCTTCTCCACCTTGCGGATGTACACCGTCTGCACGATGTCGCGCGTCTGCGGGTCGATCATCACCGGCCCCCGCGGGCTCATCCACTTCGCCCCCTTCATCGCCGCCACCAGCGCCTCCCCGTCGGTCGACCCGCCCGTCTTCTTCAGCGCCTCGAAGATCAGCGCCATCCCGTCGTAGCCCGCCGCCGCCATGAAGTTCGGCCGCAGCTTCGCGCCGTTGGCCTCCACGTAGGCCTGCTTGAACGCCGCGTTCTCCGGGCTCTTATGGTCGGCCGAGTAGTGGAAGCTGGTAATGAGCCCCGCCGCCGGCGGCCCCATCGCGTCGAGCACCGTGTCGTCGGTGATATCCCCCGTGGCGATGAGCTTGATCCCCGCCTCTTTGAGCCCCCGCTCCTCGTAGCCCTTCAGGAACGCCACCCCCGGCGCGCCCGCCGGCAGGAACAGGAACGCCGCGTCGGGCTTCGCGTCCTTCACCCGCTGGATGAACGGGCCGTAGTCGGGGTTCTGCAGCGGCACCCGGACACTGCCCACGATCTCCCCGCCCGCCTTCTTGAACGCCTCGGTGAACGCCTTCTCCGCGTCGATCCCCGGCCCGTAGTCGGCCACCACCGTGTAGACCTTCCTGATCCCGTTCTTCGCCGCCCACTGCGCCATCGGCACGGTCACCTGCGGCAGCGTCATCGACACCCGCACGATCTCCGCCGACTTGGTGGTGATGATCGAGGTCGCCGCGTTCAGAATCACCATCGCCTTCTTCGCCTCCGTGGCCACCGGCGCGGCCGCCAGGGCGTTGGGCGTGAAGCCGAAGCCCACCAGCAGATCCACGTTGTCACGGGTGACGAGCTCCTGGGCGAGCCGCTTCGCGACGTCGGGGGCCGGACCGGTCGAATCGCGCTGCACGATCTCGATCTTCTTCCCCGCCACCGTGTCGCCGTGCACCTTCATGTACGCCTTCATCCCGCCCAGCATCTGCTGCCCGTACTCCGCGAACGGACCCGAAAACGGCGCCACCATCCCCAGCTTCACCGTCCCCTGCGCCAACGCCGCACCGCAAAACGCGGCGACTCCGAGGGCAAGCAGCGCGCCCAAGACTGTTCTTGCTTTCATAGCTGTCCTCCTTACGAATTGCCGTCGATCGATGGGCCGCCCCTTGGCATGCGGCCCCGTTTGCCAGCGCTTCAAGCCTTCGCTTCCATCTGGGCGAACACCTCCTCGGCCATGTGGAACGAGGCGTTCGCCGCCGGCACGCCGCAGTAGATCGCGGCGTGCAGGAGCAGCTCCTTGATCTCGTCGCGCGTGACGCCATTGTTGAAGGCGGCGCGCACGTGCAGTCGGAATTCATCGGGCCGGTTCAGCGCCACCAGCATGGCGATCGTGAGCAGGCTGCGCGTGTGCCGCGGCAGGCCCGGCCGGGTCCAGATGTCGCCCCAGCAGTAGCGGGTGATGAGCTCCTGGAATTCGCCATTGAAGGCGTTCTTGCGCGACATCGCCCGATCGACGTGCGCCGACCCAAGCACCGCGCGGCGCACCGTCATGCCCTGGTCGAAATGTTCGCGGTCGTCCATGGTGTGGCTCCTTGTACGGTTTCAGCAAAGCTTCAGAAGCCGCCGCGCGTTGCCCGCGTAGATCGCGTGGCGCTCGTCGGGCGATAGGTCGAGGCGGTCGATGATCTCGATGGTCGTGCGCGTGTACATCGAGCCCTTCTCAGGGTCGAACGGCGCGTCGGAAGCGAACAGCACGCGCTGCGGGCCGAAGAATTTGAGCCCGCACTTGGTCGCCTCCCACGCGCCGAAAAGCGCGGTGTCGGCGTAGAACAGTCGGAAGTAGTCGAGCGGACGGCGCTTCAGCGTGCGCAGCAGAGCGGTGTAGTCGACGTCGGACGTCCGCGCGCCGAGCTGGTCCCACCCGGGGCCCACGCGGCCTTCGAAGTACGGAATCATCCCGCCCATGTGATGGGTGATCACCTTGAGATCGGGGAAGCGATCGAACAGTCCCTCGAACACCATGTGCGCCATCGCGACCGAAGTCTCGTACGGCCAGCCGAACGTCCACCAGATCTCGTAGTGGCTCTTCTTCTCCTTCGGGTAGTCGGGAAAGTCGGCGCCCCGCGCGGGATGCAGCCAAATGGGGAGGTCGAGCTTCGCCATCAGCTCGAACAGCGGCAGGGTCTCGGGCGCGGTCAGCGGCGCGCCCAGCACGTTGGTGAACACCTGCACGCCAACGGCGTGAAGCTCGCGCACCGCGCGCTCGGCCTCGCGGAGAAGCCCTTGCGGATCGTTCATCGGCAACGAGGCGACGAAGGCGGGAAAGCGGTCCCGATGCTTCGCCACCAGCTCGGCCATCCCGTCGTTGGCGAGCCGCGCCAGCTCCGTGGACGCCGGCGGCGGCCCGAACGCTTCGATCGGCGGCGCGCCGAGGCAGATCACCTGCGCGTAATCGCCGAAGGTGTCCATGATCCGGAAGCGCGCGTCGAGATCGACGATGCTGGGGATTGCGCGCACGCGCTTGTGCATGTCCTTGCCGTTCGGCAGCACCTCGCACATGCGCTCGTAATAGCGCTTGGGAAAGATGTGATTGAAGATGTCGAGCTTCATTCGGCGATCCGCCCTGTCCCGTTCGGCACGCGCGCTAGTCCGCCTTGATCCTTGCCGCGCGGATGAGCCGGGTCCAGCGCTCGAGATCGCTCTCGATCGTGTGCGCGAGCTGCTCGGGCGTGCCGGGCGTGGGCGTCAGCCCCTGCTTCATCAGCGTATCGCGGACGTCGGGCTCGGCGAGCAGCGCGTTGACCTCTCGGTTGAGCAGCGCGACCTGGTCCTTCGCGAGTCCCGGCGGCCCCATCAGCGCGTACCAGATGTCGACGTCGATGTCCGTGAGCCCCTCGTCGGCGAGGGACGGGACGTCCGGCGTGACCGGCGAGCGATGCGCCCCTCCGGCGGCGAGCATGCGCAGCTTCCCGGCCTTCACGTGCGGCAGCGCCACGTGGACAGGGAGGAACATGAGCTGCACCTGGCCGCCGAGCAGATCGCTCACCGCGCCGGCGGAGCCCTTGTACGGAACGTGGACGATGTCGACGCCGAAATGCTGCTTGAAGAGCTCCATCGCCAGGTGATGCGGCGTGCCGCTGCCAGGGGAGGCGTAGTTGAGCTTGCCCGGCTCGCGCTTGGCGAGCGCGACCAGCTCCTGCACCGATTTCGCCGGCACCGACGGGTTCACGACCAGCGCGAGGCTGCCGATCGCCGTCGGCCCGATGGGCGTGAAGCCTTTCACCGGATCGTAGGGGACGCTCCCGCGCAGAGCCGGGTTGGTGACGTGCGTGCTCGCCTGCATGAGTAGCGTGTAGCCGTCGGGCGCCGCCTGCGATACGGTCTGCGTGCCGATGTCGCCGCTCGCCCCGGGCTTGTTCTCCACCACGACGGCGACCTTGAACTTCTGCGCCAGCTTCTCCCCGAGGACTCGCGCCAGGATGTCGATTCCGGTTCCCGGCGTGTACGGCACGATGATCCGGATCGGCCGGTCGGGATAAGCTGCCCACGCCGCGGTCGCCATCAGCGACCCGAGCAAGAGACAGGCTAGCGCGAGCCTCGCACGGCGCAGCACGTTTACGGGACGCGGCTCGAGCGACGGATTCATGGCTTCTCCACGGTCAGGAAGCGCGACAGCTCGGCGTTGAACGCCGCCGCGGCCTCGATGTTGGAAATGTGCGCGGCATCGAGCTCGAAGAGACGCGCGCCAGCGATGCGTCGCGCGAGCTCGCGTCCTTGAGCCGGCGGCGTCGGCACGTCGCGCATGCCCACGATGACCAGCGTCGGCCGCGCGATACGCTCGACCGCGGCGGTGAGGTCGATATCGCGCACCGCGCGGCAGGCGGCGAGATAGCCTTCGACCGGCGTGGCCAGCAGCATCGAGCGCAGCCTCGACACGGCCTCGGGCTCGCGGGCCCGGAACCCGGGCGTGAACCAGTTCTCGATCACGCCGTCGGCGACCGCCGCCATGCCACCTCGCGTCACGGCGTCGATGCGCGCGTTCCACCGCTCCGTGGTGCCGAACTTCGCCGCCGTGTTGGCGAGCACGAGCCGGTCTACCCGATCGGGCGCGTGCAGCGCCAGCCACATGCCGACCGCGCCGCCCATCGACAGGCCGCAGAAATGGAAGCGCGCGATCCCGAGCGCATCGGCGATGTGCAGCACGTCGCGGCCGAGCGTATCGATGCCGTACTCGCCCGGGGAAACGAAGGATCCGCCGTGCCCCCGCGTGTCGTAGCGGACTACGCGGAAATGCGTGCTCAGCGCCGCGAGCTGCGGCTCCCACATCGCGACCTTCGTGCCGAGAGAATTGGAGAAGACGAGCGTCGGCTGGCCCTCGGGGCCGTCGACGCGCACGTTGAACCGCTCGCGGGCGATACCGACCGATGCCCCGGACGTCGACATCGGCATCAGCCCCGGCGCGCGGCGAGTGCGCGCGCGACGAGGCGCTGCGACTCGCCGAGATAGTGACGCGGGTCGAGGAGCCGATCCAGCTCGGCGGCGGAGAGCTGCGCCGTGACGCGGGCATCCGCGGCGAGCGCGTCGCGCAGCGACCGGCGCTCCGAAGCCGCGCGCGCCGAAGCCTCCTCTACGACCGCGTGGGCCTCCCGCTTGCCCAGCTTAGCGGCGAGCGCCATCGACACCGCCTCGGCCAGGATCAGGCCGTGCGTAAGGTCGAGGTTCGTCGACATCCGTTGCGCGTCGACGTGCAATCCTTCCACGACGGCGATGGTCTGGGCCAGCGCCCCGGCGGCGAGCGTGCAGATCTCGGGCAGCGTCTCCCATTCCGCGTGCCAGCCACCCAAGCCCCGCTCGTGCTCCTGCACCATCGCCGCGAGCATCACCGACACCAGCGCCGGCACGCGCGTCGCCGCGGCGAGGATCGCCGCGCAACCGATGGGGTTGCGCTTGTGCGGCATGGTCGACGACCCGCCGCGTCCGGGCGCGGAGGCCTCTGTCGCTTCACCCACCTCCGTCTGCATGAGCAGCGACACGTCGCGCGCGAGCTTGCCGAGCGTGCCCACCATGAGACCGAGCGCTGTCGCAATTTCGGCGACGCGGTCGCGCTGGGCGTGCCACGGCACGTCGGGAACGGGCAACTCGAGCTCTTCACCGAGCGCGTTCGCCACCGCCGCGGCGTGCGAGCCGAGCGCGGCGAGCGTGCCCACGGCGCCGCCGAACTGGAGCACGATCGCGCGGCTCCTCGCTTCGCCCAGGCGCACGCGGTGCCGCTCGACGGCGGAGAGAAAGCCCGCCGCCTTGAGGCCGAGCGTAACCGGCGGGCCCTGCTGCAGCCACGTGCGTCCGGCGAGCGGTGTGGCGGCGTGCTGCTCGGCGAGCGCGGCAAGCCCTGAGGAGAGCCGTCCGAGATCGCCGTCGAAGACCGCGAGCGCCTCGCGCAGCTGCAGCACGACTCCGGTGTCCATCGCGTCCTGGCTGGTCGCCCCCCAGTGCACATAGCGCGCCGCTTCGGTGTCGCTCTTCCCGACGAGCGCGGTCAGCGCTCTCACCAGCGGGATCACCGTATTGCCCGATTGCGCGGCCGCGGCGGCGAGCCCGCGCACGTCGAACCGCTCGGACCGGCAGTGCGCCGCGATCGCCGCGCCCGCGGCGTGCGGAATCGCGCCGGCGCGCGCCGCGGCCCGAGCGAGCGCGGCCTCGAAGTCCAGCATCGCCTGCAGCTGGCCGTGATCGGAGAAGATGGCGCGCATCTTCTCGGTCGTGAACAGCGGATCGAGCAGTTCCCGCGAGCGGCGGGCATCCACGGCCGCTTCCTCCTTCGCCAGGCTTTCCGCCATTATTGCCGATCCCGGGATTCGCTTCCGTCAGCCTGCTCAAATCCCGGCTGCACATCTACACGTCGAAGAACACGGTCTCGTCGACGCCCTGCAGCCGGATGTTCCATTCGAACGCGCCCTTCGCGCCGCCCGTGCGCGCCGCAATGAGCGTGGTCCTGCGCTCCACGGGAACGAGGCGCAGCACCGGATCCTCGGCATTCGCCGGATCGTCCGCAAAGTACACGCGCGTGAACAGGTGCTTCAGGAGCCCGCGGCTCAACACCGTGACCGCGATGTGCGGCGCCTGCAGCGCGCCGCCGGGGCCGGGCACGCGCCCCGGCCTGATCGTCGCGAACCGGTAGCGGCCCTCGGCATCGGTCAGGCTGCGGCCGAAGCCGCGGAACAGCGCGTCGATCGGCTTGTCCTGGCCATCTTCCGGGTGCGCATACTTGCCTTGCGCGTTCGCCTGCCAGATCTCCACCGCCGCGTCGTCGATGGGCTTGCCGTCGCCATCGGTGAAGCGGCCGGTGAGCGTGATCCGCTCGCCGCTCACGCCCGGCGGAGCCAGCTCCTCGATCGCGAAGCGCGCCATGCCGATGCGCAGGTACGGCCCGGCGGTCTGCGAAGACGTGGTGAGCAGGCTCATGATCGTGTCGACTCCATCGGCGTCGCGTCGCGCCCGCGCAGCACGATGTCGAAGCGGAAGGCGAGCGCGAAATCGGGAACGGTGGCCTCCCAGTCGAAACTCGACACCAGCCTCTGCCGCGCCCTCTCGTCGGGGATGCTGCGTACCATCGGATCGTAGGGTAGCAGCGGATCGCCGGGAAAGTACATCTGCGTTACGAGTCGCTGGGCGACCCCGATACCGAAGATCGAGAAATGGAGGTGCGACGGACGCCAGGCGTTGTAGTGGTTCCGCCACGGATAGGCGCCGGGCTTGATCGTCATGAACTTGTAGCGTCCTTCCGCGTCGGTGAGCACGCGCCCCGCGCCGCTGAAGTTCGGATCGAGCGGGGCGTCGTGATCGTCGACCGCGTGCCGGTAGCGCCCCGCGGCGTTGGCCTGCCACATCTCGATCAACGCATGGGCGACGGGACGGCTGTTCTCGTCGAGCACGCGCCCCGAGACGACGATGCGCTCGCCCAGCGGCTCGCCGTCGTGCTGGCGGGTGAGGTCGCTGTCGGTGGGCTGGACGTCTTCGTAGCCGAACACCGGGCCGGTCACCTCGGTAAGCGTGTGCGGCACGACGACGAGCGGCCGGCTCGGGCTGCGCTTCACCGTCGAGCGATAGGGCGGGAAGAGGTACGCGGGCTGGGTCTCGAAATAAGGCCGGCGATAACCGGTGACGATGCTCATGTGGGCGTTGCTCCTCGATATTCAGTGGCGCGATGGAGTGCGGATGAATTCGGGCGTGCGAATGAATTCGCAGCTACCGGTCAGACGTTGCGGATCCGGTCGCACGGAGCTCGGCGTGGTCACACGCGGCGGAGCATCGTCGCGATGCCCTGCCCGACGCCGATGCACATGGTGCACAGGGCGTGCCGGCCGCCGCTGCGACGCAACTGATACAGCGCGGTGGTGACCAGACGGCCGCCCGAGGCGCCGAGCGGATGCCCGAGCGCGATTCCGCCGCCGTTGGGATTGACGAACGGCGCGTCGTCGGGAATGCCGTGATCGCGCAGCACGGCGAGCACCTGCGCGGCGAATGCCTCGTTCAATTCGATCAGGTCGACGTTGGCGAGCGTGAGCCCCGTCCGCGCGAAGAGCTTGCGCATCGCCGGCGCAGGCCCGAAGCCCATGATGCGAGGCGCGACTCCCGCAACCGCCGTGGCGAGCACCTCCGCCTTCGGCGTGAGGCCGTATTTCTTCGCCGCCGCCGGCGAGGCGAGAAGCAAGGCGCAGGCGCCGTCGTTCACGCCCGAGGCGTTGCCGGCCGTGACGGTTCCCTCCGGCTTCACCACGCCCTTGAGCTTCGCGAGCGCCTCGAGGCTCGTCTCGCGCGGATGCTCGTCGCGCGCGACGACGATCGGCTCGCCTTTCTTCTGCGGGATCGTCACGGGGACGATCTCCTCGGCGAGCCGTCCCGCGGCGATGGCCGCCGCCGCGCGCTGCTGGCTGCGCAGGGCGAAGGCGTCCTGGTCGGCGCGCGCGATCCCGAACTCGGCGGCGACGTTCTCCGCCGTCTCGGGCATCGAGTCGATCCCGTACTTCGCTTTCATCAGCGGGTTGACGAAGCGCCAGCCGATCGTGGTGTCCTCGATCCTGGCGCTGCGCGAGAACGCGCTCTCCGCCTTGCCGAGAACGAAGGGCGCGCGCGACATGCTCTCCACGCCGCCGGCGATCACCAGCTCCGCTTCGCCGCTCTTGATCGCCCGCGCGGCGATGGCTACTGCATCCATGCTCGATCCGCACAGCCGGTTGATCGTCGAGCCCGGAACGGACGCGGGAAGACCGGCAAGCAGCAGCGCCATCCGCGCCACGTTGCGATTGTCCTCGCCGGCCTGGTTGGCGCAGCCGTAGACGACGTCGTCGACCGCCGGCCAGTCGACGCCCGGGTTGCGCTCGAGGAGCGCTTTGAGCGGAGCCGCGGCGAGGTCGTCGGTGCGCACGGAGGCGAGCGCGCCGCCGTAGCGTCCGAAGGGCGTGCGCACCGCGTCGCAGATGAAGGCTTCGGGCATGACAGGTTTCCGTCGGCGATTATCCGACCGTCGCCAGCGCGTCGGTGAGCGGCACGCCCGTCAAGGCGGCGAGCTCCTCGAAGGAGAGCTCCTCGGCCCGCTCCAGCACGACCAGGCCGTGCGCGGCGACGTCGAGCACCGCGAGATCGGTGAAGATGCGGTTCACGCAGGCCACGCCGGTCAGCGGATAGGTGCAGCGCGCGACGATCTTCGACTGCCCTCCCCTGGTCAGGTGCTCCATCATGACGTACACGCGCTTGGCACCGATCGCGAGATCCATCGCCCCGCCGACCGCGGGAATCGCGTCGGGCGCGCCGGTGTGCCAGTTCGCGAGATCGCCTTGAGCGGAGACCTGGAACGCGCCGAGCACGCAGAAGTCGAGATGGCCGCCGCGCATCATCGCGAACGAATCGGCATGGTGGAAGAACGACGCACCGGGAAGCGCGGTCACCGGCTGCTTGCCGGCGTTGATGAGATCGGGGTCCGCTTCGCCCGGCTCGGGCGCCGGCCCCATGCCGAGCAGCCCGTTCTCGGTGTGAAGCACGATCTCGCGGTCCCTCGGCAGGTGGTTCGCCACGAGCGTCGGCAGCCCGATCCCCAGGTTGACGTAGGCGCCGTTGGGGATGTCGCGAGCGACGCGCGCGGCCATCTGTTCACGGGTGAAGCGCTTCATCGGTGCTCTTTCAGGCGGCGGCGCCGGCGGACTCGAGCGCTCCCGCCGGCGCCGCCAGCTCCACGACGCGGTGCACGAAGATGCCCGGCGTGACCACGGCTTCCGGATCGAGATCGCCCAGGTTGACCACTTCGCGCACCTGCGCGACGGTGCACTTCGCCGCGCTCGCCATGATGGGCCCGAAGTTGCGCGCCGTCTTGCGATACACGAGATTGCCCCAGCGGTCGGCGCGCAGCGCCCGGATGAGCGCGAAGTCGGCGTGAATGGGATATTCGAGCACGTAGTCGCGGCCGCCGATGCGCCGCGTCTCCTTGCCTTCGGCGAGCGGAGTCCCGTAGGCCGTCGGCGTGAAGAAGGCGCCGATGCCCGCGCCCGCGGCGCGGATGCGCTCGGCGAGGTTGCCCTGAGGCACGAGCTCCAGCTCGATCTCGCCGGTGCGAAAGAGCCCGTCGAACACCCACGAGTCGACCTGGCGCGGGAAGGAGCAGATGATCTTGCGCACGCGCCGGGCCTTGAGCAGCGCGGCGAGTCCCGTCTCGCCGTTGCCGGCGTTGTTGCTGACGATCGTGAGCTCGCGGGCACCCTGCTGGATCAGCGCGTCGATCAGCTCGGAAGGCATCCCCGCCGTGCCGAACCCGCCGATCATGACGGTGGCTCCGTTAGGGACGCCGGCGACGGCCGCCGCCGCGGAAGGAACGATCTTGTCGATCATCTCGGCGCTGCCGTTCCGGTTGCTCGCCCGACCCGCATCTCGGGCGTCGCGCGACGATCGGAGGAGGCGTTCGAGGACAGGCACCCAGTCTAGGCAACGGCGGATTGACGCGTCAAGGGCGATTATCGTTAAATCGTGCGGTTATCGCCCAGGTCCTGGATCGACAGCCATCGTGCCGAACGCACGCTCCGCATCCGCGCGCGTCCGCCCCGGCGTGCAGCCTCCGCGCGCAGTCGCAGCGATGATCCCGCCGAACGCACGCGATATCGCTCCCGCGTCCGAAACGCGCGCGTTCGCGGGCGACCCCAACTTCATGGCCTCGCTCGCCCGTGGCCTGGCCGTGATCCGGGCCTTCAGCGAGCAGCGCCGCCATCTCACGATCGCCCAATTGAGCCAGCGGACCGGTATTCCTCGCGCCGCCGTCCGGCGCTGCCTGTACACACTGGGCAGACTCGGCTATGTGGCGAGCGACGACGCCCGCGCGTACGCGTTGCGCCCCAGCATTCTGACGCTGGGGCACGCATATCTCTCCTCCACGCCGCTCGCCATCGCGGTGCAGCCGCTGCTCGACGGCATCACTCGGGAGCTGCACGAGTCGAGCTCGATGGCGGTTCTCGAAGGGGACGACATCCTGTACATCGCGCGCTCCAGCACCAACGCGCGGGTAATGTCGATCGACCTCGGCATCGGCAGCCGGCTGCCCGCGTATTGCACCTCGATGGGCCGGGTGCTGCTTGCCGGCCTGCCGCCGACAGAGTTGCGGGTGTATCTTTCCCGAGCGAAGCTGACGCGGCGCACGCCGCGAACCGTGGATACGCAGGAGGCGCTCGCCCCCGTGCTCAAGGCCGTGCGGCGCAACGGCTACGCCATCGTCGACCAGGAGCTCGAGATTGGCCTGCGCTCCATCGCGGTTCCCGTCGTGGACGGCGAAAGCCGCGTGGTGGCTGCGATCAACGTGGGCACGCACTCCTCGCGCGTCGCAATCGCGGAGATGGAGAGCCGCTTTCTGCCGCTCCTCCGCTTCGCGGCGCACGAGGCGGGCCTGCTGCTTGCGCGCTGAACCGCCCTCTTCGCTCGAACCGTATGGACTGGAGCCTCCGCCCCGAACGCGCGCCCGGCATCGAGATCCGCGAAGTATCGGACGGCTACGTCGCCTACGACGCGGGGCGCGACCGGCTGCACTTCCTGAATGCGACCGCGATGATGCTGCTCGAGCTCTGCGACGGCCGCCTGCAGGCGCGCGAGCTGCCGGAGCTCATCGCCGCTGCGTATCGGCTCTCCGCTCCCCCGGCGGCGGAGGTGGGGGCCTGCCTCGACCAGCTCCTCGCTGAAGGACTGCTCATCCACGCCGCGCCCCTTGCCCCGTGAACGGCGCCGTGCGAGTATAGCGGCGCCGCGAAACCGCGAGGCCTCGCTCATGAGCACTCAACCCGATTTCGAACGCCTGCTCGAACGCGTCGATGCGAGCCGGCGCGACGCGGTGCGCAAGCTCCTCGTCGGCGCCGCGCTGTACACGGCGCCGCTGATCGCCTCCTACTCGATGGACAGTCTCGAGGGAGTGGCCAATGCGCAGGTGCCGAACCAGACCCCGGCGGCGATTCCTGCCACTTCGGGCTGGAGCCTGGTGGCCCTCGCGGGCGCGCTGTCCGCGGCGGCGGCGTTCGCGCTCCGGCGGCGGCGCGGCAAGTAGCTCTCTCCTTCCTGACGGCGCGGCGGGCCCGAACGCGCGTGTCGCGGCCCCTGCTCTCCGCGGCGCTGATCGTCCGCGACGAAGAGCGCCACCTTCCCTCTTGTCTCGCGTCGCTTGGCGGTCGCGTCGACGAGATCGTCGTCGTCGACACGGGCTCGATCGACCGCTCGCGCGAGATCGCGCGGGACTTCGGTGCGACGCTCCTGGAGCGGGCGTGGACCGGCGACTTCGCGGCTGCGCGCAATGCATCGATCGAGGCGGCGAACGGCGCCTGGATCCTCTACATCGATGCCGATGAGACGCTCGTCGCGTTCGATCGAAGTACGGTCGAGCGCGAACTCGCCGATCCGCGCTGCGCCGCACACACCGTGGCGTTTCGTCCAGGCGAAGGCTACACGCGCTATCGCGAGCACCGGCTGTTCCGCAACCGGCCCGACCTGCGCTTCCGCGGCTTGATCCACGAGAGCCTGATGCCTGCGCTCGACGCGCTGCGGGCCCGCGAAGGCCTCGCCGTGGGCGCGAGCGCGGTGGCGATCGACCATCACGGCTACGGTCCCGAGGCGACGCACAAGCCGGCGCGCGACATTCCGCTGTTGCGCGCACGCCTGCGGGAGGATCCCGGCCACGTGTACTGCTGGGCCCACCTGGGCTCGGCGCTGCTTGCCTCGGACGACGAAGCGGCTGCCGAGGACGCGTGGCGCCGCGGCATCGCTGCGGCACGGACGGCCGCCCGGCGCACGCCGGTCGAAAGCCTGCCGTTTCTTCGCCTCGGTCGCTTGCTGCTCGAGCGCGGCCGCGATGCTGGCGATGTCATCGATGAGGGCGTGCGCCTGTTTCCCGACAATCACGCGCTGGGCTGGCTCGCGGGAGAGCGCCTTCTCAAGAGCGGACAGTGCGCGGCTGCGATGCCGTATTTCGCGCGCCTCGCCACGAGCGATCCGGACCGGCTCGATACAGCGGGGATCGCCTACGATGTCTCCATCTTCGGCGCCAACGCCTATGCGGCGCTGGGCCTGTGCGCGTTCCGCCTCGGACGCTTCGCCGACAGCGCGGCGCATTACGCGCGCGCCGAGGCGCTCGCACCGGGCGACGCGGCGATTCGAGCCAAGCGCATCTTCGCCGAAGCGCGGGCCCGCTAGCGCGCGTGATCCGGCATCTTGCTACGACGCGAGCGCGCGCTCGAGCGCGACGGCGGCGTGCACCGCCGTGCGCTGCGCGCCGTCCATGATCTGGTGGCGGCAGGAGAAGCCGTCGGCGACGATGAGCGTCTCCGGCGGCGCGCCGCGCACCGCGGGCAGGAGTGCCGCTTCGGCCATTCGCATCGAAACGTCGTAGTGCTTCGCCTCGTAGCCAAAGACGCCCGCCATCCCGCAGCAGCTCGATTCGATCGCCCGCGGCGCGAGCTCCGGGATCCAGCCGAGCACGGTCTGGACCGCTGACGCCGCGCCGAACGCCTTCTGGTGGCAGTGCGTGTGCACCAGCGCTTCGGCAGCGAGCGGCTTGAGACCGAGATGGAGCCGCCCGGCCTCGCGCTCGCGCACCAGGAATTCCTCGAACAGCAGCGCGCGGCTCGCGAGCAGCGCGGCGTCCTCGCCGAAGCGATAGGTGAGGAACTCGTCGCGCATCCCGAGCAGGCACGACGGCTCGAGACCGACGATGGCCGCGCCGCGGCGAACGTGCGGCAGGAGAGCGTCGAGCGTGCGGCGCGCCTCGGCCTTCGCCTCCTCGACGAGCCCCGCGGCGAGGAACGTCCGCCCGCAGCACAGCGGCCGCTCGCCGGGCAACGCGTTGAGCTGAACGCGGTAGCCGGCGGACTCGAGCACGCGCCGCGCCGCGCCCGCGGTCTTCGGCGCGAAGTAGTTCGTGAACGTGTCCACGAAGAGCACGACCTCGCGGCCGCCGTTCGCGATGGTCGGCGGCTCGCTCGCCGCCTGGCGCAGATAGTCGCCGGCCCAGCGGGGAAGCCTGCGCCCGGCCGCGAATCCCAGCCAGCGCGCCGAAGCCCGACGGATGGCCGGGACGCGATCGAGACGGTTGATCACGCCCCGAACGGCCGCCACGCGCGGCGCATACCGGGGCAGGTACGCGACCAGCCGCTCGCGCAGCGGCAGCCGATGGCGCGCGCGGTACGCTGCGAGCGCCTCGATCTTGAAGCGCGCCATGTCCACGCCGGTGGGGCACTCGCGCTTGCAGCCCTTGCACGACACGCACAAGTCGAGCGCCGCATGCACCGCCTCGCCGCCGAGGTCATCACCTCCGAGCTGGCCCGAGAGGGCGAGCCGCAACGTGTTCGCCCGGCCGCGCGTCACGTGCTGCTCGTCGCGGGTCGCCCTGTAGCTTGGGCACATCGTCCCGGCGTCGAACTTGCGGCAGTGGCCGTTGTTGTTGCACATCTCGGCCGCTTTCGCGAGCCCGTGCGTGGAATCGCCGCCGGTGCCGGGCGGCGTCTCGGCGCCCGAGACCGGATCGCGCTCGACGTCCCATGCCGACCAGTCGAGGCGCGGCACGAGCTCGACGCGCCGGTACGCCGGCGAAAAACGGAACAGGCTCGCGTCGTCCATCTTCGGCGGCGAGACGATCTTGCCGGGGTTCATCCGGTTGGCCGGATCGAACAGCGCCTTCACTTCGGCGAAGGCGCGGGCCATGCGCGGCCCGAACTGCCACGCCACCCATTCGCCGCGGCACAGCCCGTCGCCGTGCTCGCCCGAGTACGCGCCCTTGTACTCGCGCACCATCGCCGCCGCCTCCTCGGCGATGGCGCGCATCTTCGCCGCCCCGTCGCGGCGCATGTCGAGGATGGGCCGCACATGGAGCGTGCCGACGCTCGCGTGCGCGTACCACGTGCCCTGCGTGCCGTGCCGGGCGAAGATCTGGCTCAGCCGCGCGGTGTAGTCGGCGAGATGCTCGAGGGGAACGGCGCAGTCCTCGATGAACGACACGGGCTTCCCGTCGCCCTTCATCGACATCATGATGTTCAACCCCGCCTTGCGCACCTCCCACAGCGACCTCTGCGCGGCGGGCTCGACGATCTTCACCACCGTGCCGGGCAGGCCGAGGTCGCCGAGCAGATCGCCGAGCGCGTCGAGGCGCGCGCGCTGCGCGGCCGCATCGGCGCCGGCGAACTCGACCAGCAGGATCGCCTCGGGCTCCCCTACAAGCGCGCGGTCGACAATCGACCGGAACGACGGATTGGCGCGGGCGAGATCGATCATCGTGCGATCCACGAGCTCGACCGCCGTGGGCCCGAGCTCGACGATGTGGCGCGCGGCCTCCATGGCGCGATAGAAGGTCGGGAAGCTCGCCACCCCGAGCAACTTGTGCGCTGGCAGCGGCGCGAGCTTCAGCGTGAGCCGGGTGAAGAACGCGAGCGTGCCTTCCGAGCCCACGAGCAGCTGCGCCAGATTCACCGCGCCGTCTCGCGTGTACGCACGCACGCTCTGGGGGTTGAACACGTCGAGATTGTAGCCGCCGACCCGGCGCAGCACCGAGGGAAAGGTCTGCGCGATCTCGTCGTGCTCGCGGGCGCCGATGGCCGAGAGCGCTCGCACGATCTCGCCCGAGCGGCCCGTCGTCGCCATCGCCTCCATCGGCCCGAAGCTTACTTCGCTGCCTTCGGCGAGAACGGCGTCGATCGAGAGCACGTTGTGCACCATGTTGCCGTACTCGATCGAGCGCGAGCCGCAGGAGTTGTTGCCCGCCATGCCGCCGATCGTCGCCTGCGCCGACGTGCTCACGTCGACGGGGAACCACACGCCGTGGGGCGCGAGCGCAGCGTTCAGCCGATCGAGCACCACGCCCGGCTCGACGCTGATGGTCATGGCGTCGCGGTCGAGCGCCTCGATCGCGGTGAGCGACTTGCTGTGATCGACGACTAGCGCTTCGCCGACCGTCTGGCCACACTGGGAGGAGCCGGCGCCGCGAGGCAGCAGCGGCACGGCTTCTTCGCGCGCAAGCTCCAGCGCAACGCGCAGGTCCGCCGAGTCGGCGGGCACCACCACCCCGATCGGGAACAGCTGATAGATCGACGCGTCGGTCGCGTAGCGCCCACGCGATGCGGAGTCGAACAGAACCTCGCCGCGGCAGGCGTCGCGCAGACGCCGCTCGAGACGCTGCGCGTCGAAGGCCCGCACGGGGCGATTCTTCGCGGTCAACGCTGGCTCCGCGGCGGCGTCATGCCGGACTCGTTTATCCTGTGGGAGAGTGGCGCTGCAGGCGCGGCGCGAAGGCGTATAAAATAGGCCGGACTCCCCGTTCAGCGCAAATTCGCGCTTTCCCGGTGCAACCCGGACCGACCCTCGCCCTGGCTCGCTTCGTCGCCCGATCGAAAGGCAGCGAGCTTCCCGAACGGGTGCGGCACGAAGCCAGGCGTGCGCTCCTGAACTGGCTCGGCTGCGCGATCGGCGCGTCGCGCCACGAAACGCTCGAGCGCGCCATCGCCGCCCTGCAGCCGTTCTCGGGTCCGCCTCAGGCGACCGTCCTCGGCCGGCACGAGCGCTTCGACGCGCTGCATGCCGCGCTGCTCAACGGCACGTCGTCGCACACCTTCGACTTCGACGACACCCATCTCAGGACGATCATCCATCCCACGGGTCCGGTGGCCTCGGCGCTGCTCGCGCTGGCGGAGCACCGACCGGTGACCGGAGAGGCGTTCATCCACGCGTTCGTGCTTGGCACCGAGGTCGAATGCCGGATCGGCAACGCGGTATATCCGTCGCACTACGACGTCGGCTGGCACATCACCGGCACCGCGGGCGTGTTCGGCGCCGCGGCGGCGGCCGGATGGGTGCTCGGCTTGACGGAGCAGCAGCTCGCCTGGGCGCTCGGCATCGCGGCGACGCAAGCCTCGGGGCTGCGCGAGATGTTCGGCTCGATGTGCAAGCCGCTGCACGTGGGACTGGCAGCGCGCAATGGCCTGGCCGCGGCGCTGCTGGCGCGAGCCGATTTCACCAGCAGCGCGCAGCCGATCGAGGGCCGGCGCGGCTTCGCGCACGTGCTGGCGGCCGAGCGCGATCTGTCGTGCATCACCGTCGGCCTGGGCGAGAGCTGGGAGCTCGAAACCAACAGCTACAAGCCGTTCGCCTGCGGTGTAGTGGTGCATCCGGCGATCGACGGCTGCCTGCAGCTCCGCGCGCAGCATCGCCTCACTGCCGAGGCGATCGAGGCGATCGAGCTAAGTGTCCATCCGCTGGTGCTCGAGCTCACCGGCAAGCAAGCTCCGACGAGCGGGCTCGAAGGCAAGTTCAGCGTCTACCACAGCTGCGCCGTGGCGATCGTCGACGGCGCTGCCGGACCGGGACAGTACTCGGACGCTCGCGTCGCCGATCCGACGATCGTGGCGCTGCGCGAGCGCGTGCGCGCGGAGATCGATCCTGCCCTGGCCGAGGACGCGGCGCAGGTGAGCATCCGTCTGAAGGACGGCCGCACGCTCGATTGCACGGTCGGGCACGCGCTCGGCAGCCGGGAGCGACCGATGAGCGATCGCGACCTGGAAGCGAAGTTTCTCGAGCTTGCCGCCGTCGCGCTCGACCGCGCGGCCGTCGAGGCGCTGATCGCCGCTTGCTGGAAGCTGGAGAAGAGTGCCGACGCGGCCGAGCTCGCGCGCCTGAGCGTGCCGGCAAGCCGCTGATCGTGGGTGGCCAACTTGGATCCCGGGCTGCGCCGGGATGACGTCACGGCGCCGCCGCCGCGGCGACGTCAGGTCGAAACGGGCTGGGCCGCCGCCGAATACTGCTCGTAGGCGGCGAGCGCGTCGGCCGCGTACATCAGCGACGGGCCACCGCCCATGTACACGCACACCCCGAGCGCTTCCTCGAACTCGGGTCGAGTGACGCCCAGCCTCACGAGCGTGCGGACGTGATAGGCGATGCAGGCGTCGCAATGCCCTGCGACGCCCAGTGCCAGCGCGATCAGCTCCTTGGTCTTTTCGCTCAGCGCACCGTCGCGAAGGCTCGCGACGGCGAGCGCGTCGAAGTTTTTCATGACCTCCGGCTGGTTCTTCCGGAACTTAGACAGAGTCCCGGAAGTCGTCCGGGTGATCTCGCGATAATCGTTGCTCATCGCCAACTCCCATCGGATGGCACAGCGAGGCGGAACGCTTGTAAACGCCGCCTCGAACGGCCGCGCCATTCGACGACCGTCGAGGCATTCTACGAAGCGGGGGATGCGCCGGCGCGTCTAGATGAGCGTTGTTTGCCCTGGATCAAATCCGCGGTACTCCGGAATCGACGCCCGGTCGGGTGTTAGCATTGCCGGACACTTACGTCATCTCATGCTCCGCGTCCATGGCCTCACCAAGCGCTACGGCGAGTCCCGGCCGCGAACGGTGTTCGCGGGCGTCGACCTCGAGCTCGGCGCCGGCGACTACGTCGCGGTCATGGGCGAGTCGGGCAGCGGCAAGTCGACGCTGCTCAACCTGATCGCCGGCCTCGATCGTCCGGACGCCGGATCGGTCGAGCTCGACGGATCCGATCTCGCCACGCTCGACGATGACGCGCTGACGCTCCTGCGGCGCGCGCGCATGGGCTTCGTGTTCCAGGCGTTTCACGTGCTGCCGTATCTCGACGTGGCCGCGAACGTCGGGCTTCCGCTGGCGCTGCTCGGCATCGATGGCGTGGCCGCCCGCGAGCGTGTGCACGCCATGCTCGACGCTGTGCAACTCGCCGATCGCGCGACGAGCGCGCCGCGCGAGCTCTCCGGCGGGGAGCTGCAGCGCGTGGCCATCGCCCGCGCGCTGGTGCACGGGCCAAGTCTCGTGCTCGCCGACGAGCCCACCGGCAACCTGGACGCCGAGAGCGCGCGCACGGTGCTGAGCCTTTTGCGCACGCAGATCAAGGCGAACGGCGCGGCCGGGATGCTGGTCACCCATTCCGGCGTCGCGGCGGCCACGGCCGACCGCATGCTCACGCTCACCGCGAACGGCCTGCGGGCCCGCGGCGCGGAGTAGCGCATGGCGAGCGCCGTCGCAGCGGAGGCGCGCGCGGTGATCGCCGGAGCGCTCGCGCAGAACCGGACGCGCAGCGCGCTCGCCGTGCTGGCGATCGCGCTCGGCGTCGCCCTGGGCTATGCCATTCAGCTCATCACCCACGCCGCCGTGAACGAGCTGGCCGCAAGCGTGCGCACGCTCTCGGGCGAGGCGGACCTGCAGGTCCGCGGTCCGCGCAGCGGGTTCGACGAGAAGCTCTATCCCGCCATCGCGCGGATGCCCGAGGTCGCGGCGGCGAGCCCGCTGGTGGAGGTCGAGGCGCGGCTCGCCGGCCGCGACGACACGCTCACGATCGTGGGAATCGATGCGTTCCGGGCGGCGCAAGTCGAGCCCGCGCTGGTCGCGGACGCTGAGGATCGGCTTGAACTGCTGCGCTCCGACACGTTGTTCCTCTCACCTTCCGCCGCGGAGTGGCTCTCCGTCGAGCGGGGAGCCGCGATCGCGCTCCAGGCGGGATTGCGCGAGGTCCGCCTGCGCATCGCGGGGAGCCTCTCCTCGGGCGCGCGCCGGCGCTTCGCGGCGATGGATATCGCGGGCACGCAGGCGCGGTTCGGCCGCCTCGGCGTGCTAACCCGAATCGATCTCAAGCTCAAGCCCGGCGTGGATGCGACGGCGTTCCGAGAGCGGCTGCAGAAGCAGCTTCCGGCCGGCGTCGTGGTCGAGCGCCCGGAAGCGACGCTCGCCGCCGGCGCGAGCCTGTCGCGCTCCTATCGGGTGAACCTCAACGTGCTCGCGCTGGTGGCGCTGTTCACCGGCGCTCTGCTCGTCTTTTCGACGCAGGCGCTGGCTGTGGTGCGCCGGCGCACGCAGCTTGCGCTCCTGCGCGTGCTCGGCATGCGGCGCGCACGCATGGTCGGTTGGCTCGTCGCGGAGGGCGCGACACTCGGCGCGCTCGGCGCTGCGCTGGGCCTTCCCGCCGGATACCTGCTCGCGCAGGCCGCCGTGCGCATCATCGGGCCGGACCTGGGCTCGGGCTATTTCCGCGGCGCCGCGCCGGCGCTCGACATCGCACCGTGGGCCGCCGCGCTCTGCTTCGCGCTCGGCGTGGCCGCGGGCGTGCTTGGCAGCGTCGCGCCCGCGCTCGAAGCCGCGCACGCCGCGCCCGCGCAGGCGCTCAAGGCCGGCGACGAGGAGCGTGCGCTCTCGCGGCTGCGCCCGGTATGGCCTGGCGTCGTTGCGCTGCTGGCCGGCGCCGTCGTGGCGTTCCTGCCCGCCATCGACGACCTTCCTCTGTTCGGCTATGCGGCGATCGCGCTGCTGCTCGCCGGCACGCTGCTGCTGCTGCCCGCGCTGACCGCGCTCACCTTCTCCCTACTGCATCCGCCGCGCACCGCGGCGCCGCGGCTCGCGCTGCTGCAGCTTCGCGGCGCGCCGGGACAGGCCGCCGTCAGCCTCGCGGCGATCGTCGCCAGCATGAGCCTGATGATCTCGATGGCCATCATGGTGGTGTCGTTCCGCGACGCGCTCGATGCGTGGCTGGAGCGCATCCTGCCCGCCGATCTGTACGTGCGATCGAGCGCCGGAGGCGACAGCGCGTATCTTTCGCCGGCCGATCAGGCGCGCCTGACCGCGCTGCCCGGCGTGCGGCGCGCGGAATTCCTGCGGGAGGAGCAGCTGCTGCTGGACTCCGCTAAGCCGCGGGTGTTCCTGCTCGCACGCACGATCGAAGCCTCGGCACCGCAGGATCGCCTCGTGCTCGTGTCGAGCGCGATCGTTCCCCGCGCAGGAGCCCCGCCGCCGATTTGGGTCAACGAGGCGACGGCCGACGTCTACGGCTTCGCGCTGGGCCGCGTCGTCGAGCTGCCGATCGCGGGACAACGAGTTAAGTTCACCGTCGCCGGCATCTGGCGCGACTACGCCCGGCCGCAAGGCGCGATCGTCATCGAGCGAGAGCGCTACATCGCGCTCACCGGCGACCGCGCGGCGACCAGCGCCGCGCTGTGGCTCGCGCCTGGAGCGAGCGTCGACGGCGTGGCCCAAGCGATCCGCGACGATATCGCCGGCGGGGACCGGCTCGACATCGCCACGCCGGGCGAAGTGCGCGACTTCTCGCTGCGCATCTTCGACCGCACCTTCGCCGTCACCTACGCGCTCGAGCTCGCCGCCGTCGCGATCGGGCTCCTGGGGCTGTCCTCGTCGTTCGGCGCGCTGGTGCTCACCCGCCGGCGCGAGTTCGGTGTGCTGCGGCACCTCGGAATGACGCGGAGGCAGATCGGAACGATGCTGGCGACCGAAGGCCTCGCGGTCAGCGCGCTCGGGCTCGCCGTCGGCCTCGCTCTGGGTTTCGCGATCAGCGTGGTGCTGGTGCAGGTCGTGAACCGGCAGTCGTTCCACTGGGGCATGGCGATCAGCGTGCCGTGGCGCGGGCTCGCCGCCGCCTCGCTGGGCGTTCTCGCGCTCGCGACCGCCACCGCGTGGGCCAGCGGGCGCAGGGCGATGAGCGAGAGCGCAGTGCGGGCCGTGAAGGACGATTGGTGAACACGGACGCGCGTCATTCCCCCGAACGCGCAGGACCGAACTCGTCCGGCAAGCGGCGCGCGCGAATGAAGTCGCGCCTACGTACCCGCTTGCGCGGGGACGGCAGCGTATGAGGCGCCGCGCCTTCCTTGCCGCCCCTCTGTTACTGCTTGCGCCGCCTGCGCGCGGCGGCTCCGTCTTTCCCGAAGTCGAGGCCGGTCATCCACTCCAGTTTCCGCGCGATTATGGCAGCCATCCGGCGTTTCGCAACGAATGGTGGTACATCACCGGCTGGCTCGGGACCGCGGGCGCGCCGGACATGGGCTTCCAGATCACGTTCTTCCGCAACCGTCCCGGCATGGCCGAGGACAACGAGAGCGGCTTCGCGCCGCGCGAGCTCCTGTTCGCGCACGCCGCGCTCGCCGATCCCCGGCTCGGGCGGCTGCGTCACAACGAGCGTGCCGCACGCGAAGGCTTCGATCTCGCCCAGGCGCGCGAGAACGACACGGATGTGTGGATCGGTGACTGGTCGCTCGCCCGCCGCGCCGGTGCCTATCGGGCGAGCATCGCCGCCCGCGACTTCGCCTTCGATCTCACGTTCACGCCGACGCAGCCCGTGCTCCTCGAAGGCGATGCGGGCGTCTCGCGCAAGGGCCCCCTGCCGCGCCAGGCGAGCTATTACTACAGCGAGCCGCATCTGACCGCGACCGGACGCGTCGAGCGCGCAGGTTCGCGCGTCGAAGTCGCCGGGATCGCCTGGCTCGACCATGAGTGGTCCAGCGAGTACATGGCGCCCGAGGCCGCCGGCTGGGACTGGACCGGCATCAATCTCGACGATGGCGGCGCGCTGATGGCGTTCCGCATGCGCGAGCGCTCAGGCGCGACCTTCTGGGCGGGTGGGACCCTGCGCTCGCCGGACGGCCGTGTGCGCGTGTTCCAATCGAGTGACATCGAATTCGTCGCGACGCGCCGCTGGCGCTCGCCCAGGACCGGCGTGGAATACCCCCTCGCGATGAGCGTGCGGGCAGGCGATTTCGATTGTTCGCTCGAACCGCTGCTCGACGATCAGGAGCTCGACGCCAGGACCGACGTGGGCGTGCTCTACTGGGAAGGCGCGGTGCGCGCGCTCGACCGCGGGCGAGCGATCGGACGCGGCTACCTCGAGCTCACCGGTTACGGCAAGCCGATCAAGCTCTGACGCGGAAGGCGCCCGCGCAGAAGCCCGGCGCTCATGCCGGAGGGTTCGCTGGGGCCGCGCGACGGAAGCGTTCCCTTACATTCCGGCGCACGGATTCTCGCGTTGGGCGGGCGGCGTGAACCAGAGGTAATCGAATCCCGGATTCTCGGCGGCAAACCGCCGCGGAAAATCGGCGGCCTGTTCCTCTTCGGATGTGGCTTCAACGAACCCGACGCTCACCGAGCGCGCCTCGGCGTCGCGCAACCCCGGTGCGTGGAGGTAGACCGGAACGCCGAGATCGGCGCGCACGTGACCGTCGCCGGCGATGAGAATGGCGCCGTCGGCCGTTGCCGCGCCGACTAGCGCCTGCGCCATCGCCGCGTCGCGCAGCCGCTGCGCCAGCACGAGTCGCGGCACGATCGACTCCGGCACTTTGCCGCAATGGCTCTGCACGATGTCGGCGCGCAGCTCGGCGGCTTGCGCTTCGGTCCAGCGCGCCGCATGCAAGCGCGGATACCACGGGGCGCCTGCGTCGTTCGCCATCGCCTGCACGTCGCCGTACAAGGCGTCGCGCGCCAGATTACCAGCGCGGATGGACAACTGAGCGGCGAGCGCCGCTTCGATGATCGGCTTGTGCATCGGCCACAGCCAGCCTTTGCGGTCGAGCGCTCCGGCGTCGGCCAGGCGCTCGGCATCGGCGCCGGCCCGCTGGGCTGCGCGGAGCGCCGCGTCGTGATCGAGATCGAACTGCTCCATGACCACCGCAGGCCGAAGTCCCTTGGCAGCAAGCCGTGCGAGGAGGCTCGCGCGAGCGGCATGGTGCAGTGGATTGTCGTGGATCTCGCCGAGCAGGCGATAGCGGGCGCTCGCGAGGGCCGCGAGCAGCTCGTGTTCGCTCATCGCACGGGCCGAGCGGACGTCCCAGATCAACGGATCGGACCCCGCGCCTGCCACCGGCATATGCGGGGCACATGCCGCCGCGGCCACGCCAAGCAGCACGGCGAGACGGCGCAGGCACCGGCGGGCACGCGTCGCGGAATCATTCACTCCCTCGGGTCCTCGTTTCCGCGCGCGCTCGTCACGACTCGCCGCGCTTCGCCGCGATCGCCCGCAGCTGATCGAGAAATCCGCGTTGGCCTGAGAGCATCTTCGCACGAGCCTCGTCCAGCGCGAACCAGCCGCCGCGATCGACTTCGGGAAACCGCTGCATCTTTCCGGAACGCGACGGCCACTCCATCGAAAACTCATTGCTTGTGATCGACGCCGCGTCGATATCGCCTTCGACGGCCCACGCGTGCACCATCTTGCCGCTGCGCTGCCTGAGGGGCACGAGTGCGATGAATTCGCCGCTCGGCACCGCACCCGTCTCTTCCAGGAACTCGCGCTTGGCGGCCGCGAGCGCGTCGTCTCCCGGCTCGAGCACTCCCTTGGGAATGGACCACGCGCCGGCGTCCTTGTTGCGCCAGTACGGCCCGCCGGGATGCACGAGAAATACTTCGAGCGCCCCGCCCCGGGAGCGGAAGAGAAGAATGCCGGCGCTGACCAAGCCGCGCCGCTTCAGGCGAGGCCGCGGCGCTGCAGACACCGCATCAGGCCCACGCGTCACTCGACGATAACCAGCCGTATCGTCATGCCGCTTTCCGGTCAGCTTTGGGCGAAGCCGCGTGCATCCGTGTCGCAAACAGCGGATCGGTGGGCAGGCTGATGTCGAGCTGGGAGCCAGAGAGCCCCGAGCTTAGAACGAACCCTCCGCGCAACGTCGCGACCCGGTCGCGCAGCGAGCGCGGACCGATCTGCTTCTCCATCATTTGCGCGAGGTCGTAGCGGCCCCGCAAGGCAAAGCCGCACCCGTCGTCGGCGACGCCGATCCTTACCGGCGCGCCGCCGATCCCGAGCTTCACGACAACACGGATCCTGCTGGCTCGTGCGTGCCGCCCGGCGTTGGTCAGAGCTTCCTGCACGATGCGATAGATTTCGTCGGCCAGGAGCCGCGGCACGGCGCCGCGGCTGTCCACAACAAGCTCGACCCGCACGCCCCATTGCCATTCCGCGCGCTGGCGCAGCTTCTCCAGCGCGGCCGCCAGGTCCGCGCCAGTCGCGATCGACGGCGCCATGGCGGGCTGCAGCTTGCGAATCCAGTGCCGCAGCTCGCGCTGCTCCTCGGTGATCAGCTTCTCGATGTCCTTCAGCCGGTCCCGCGCCGCTCCGGGATCGACGTCGATCAGCCGTGACATCGCCCCGAGCTGCGGCGCCGCAGCGGACAGCGACTGCAGCACGCCGTCGTGCAGCTCACGAGCGAGCCGCACGCGCTCGTCGTGCATCGCGGTCTGCTCGAGGCGTTCCTTGGAGAAGAAGCGGTTTACGTCCGCCATCGCCTGGCGGCCGGTGTCTTCGAGAACGCGGCTTTCGTGAGAGAAGAACCTATTCGTATCCATCGGCGAAGTCCCTTTGGCGCAACAGATCCCAGGGCATGTCGCCTCCAAAAGCGTTGCGGCAGCCGCGACAAAAAGAATATGTCCAGGCGGCGAACTTGAGAGTTCCTCTTGTGCCGCCATGTTCGATCGCACGTGCAGCGGGGTCAAGCGCTTGGCACGAGCAGCGATCCCGTGCCAAGGCGCCGTCGGCGATAGCGAATCCGACTCGACTGGCAAGTTTGCAGTCCAGCTTGCCCATGCGCGTTGGCACCACGGCTTCGCCGGGGACTGGGGAGTGATATACCGCCCGGAACGGAAAGCCTAATAGATCTCCGGCATCGGAACGGGCTGCGCTTCGGGCTTGCATTGCCCGCACCACAGCGCGTCCGCCACCACCACCGCCTTGGGGGTGCTGTTCGCCCCGACGAAGATCGTCGCGATGTACGGCATACGTTGTTCAGCGTGTTCCTTGCACGTGGCCCTTCCGCAAAAGCGGCAGACCCCCACAGCCTCATGATCGTCGAAGAAACACTTCACTGCGGCCTCCCAGGGAAAACTTTGCGCTCGTTTCGCGGTTCTTCAGGCGCCTGCATTGTTGCACAGTCTTCGAGCGTCTTTAATCCTCCTCGGCTTCGATCGCCAGCGTCGCCGATTGAGCGCGCACCTGCAATGCGGCTTCGAGCCGTGCATACATCGCCTGGCCGCCCGTATTATGCCCCACAAGCCTGGCCCCGAGCGTCTTCCACAAGCTTGTCTTGCCCGCTTCCAGGCTCTCCAAGGTCTTGCCAAGGCGTGCCCAGATCGACCACGTTACCTTGGGTACGATCGACCGAACATAAGACATGATGTAGATGCCGACATCGCCACGCGCCTGCTTGAGCTCGCGCTTCAATTCGGTAATCTGCGGCGCCAGCTGCGCTCTGATTTCCGGGTCTCGGGTCTTGCGTATCAGGTCCTGCTTCATCGCCAATTCGGCGCTCAGACGCAGAGCATTTTCGACCTGTTCGCGCTTCAGTTCGCCGAATCGCTCCTCCACCGGAGCGAGCAACTCGTTCAGGTCATCGATATTCCGTACCAGCCGGGCCTCGCCCGAGGCGCCACGCATCTTCGTTCCCAGCGACCGCCGCAGCTTGCGCCGCTCCCGGCTCAGTCCCCACAGGATGGCGAGCGCAACGCACAGGAACGAGCCGAAGCTGATCGCCGCAAGAACCAGCAGGCCCGTGTGGCCGAAGACGAAATTGTGGAATGCGCGATTGTTGTAGAAGGTGTGCAGCGTGATCGAAACCGCCAGCCCCGCTAGCCAGCGAGCGAGTGGATGCGCTATGCGGCCGAGAGGGAAGCCGGCGAGCGCCATGCCAACGATCGCGGTAAAGCTGCCGTGCCCCACCGAAGAGATAAAGGCCCGGACCGTGCCTACGACCACTCCGGTATCCACATCGACCCGGCTCAGATACAACATGTTCTCCGCGATGGCGAACCCGATTCCGCACGCGAAACCGTAGACCGCACCATCGACGAAAAACGTCGTATCCGCACGGCGAACGAGATACAGCAGGACGAGCGACTTGAACACTTCCTCCACAAACGGCGAGATGTGGGTGGACACGAATGGCCGGCCCAGCACGAGCGCCATCGGATGGGCCGTCAGGTAGGAAAGCTCCAGCGAGATGGCCCCCCACGCCAATGCCAGCAGAATCAGCCTGAAACGATGCGTCTCGAAGAAATTGAGCCATTTGACGATGAACAGGAAGACGAGCGGGATGACGCTCGCCACAACGATCGAATAGCTGAGCGGTTGATAGTGAGGCATTACGCTCCCCCTCCGAGAAGCCGGCATGCGATCAGGAGCCGGCGCACAAAAACCAAAAGCGGTAGTCGATCGACTACCGCTTTTGACGGGCCCTGAGTGGCTTTCGCGCGCGGGCCCAGTAACGTTATCGCGTTGGTACTTTAGTTGCCGGCGTTGCCCGCGTTACCGGCGTTTCCAGCGTTGCCCGCGTTACCGGCGTTTCCAGCGTTGCCCGCGTTACCGGCGTTGCCCGCGTTGCCCGCATTACCGGCGTTGCCCGCGTTACCGGCGTTTCCAGCGTTGCCCGCGTTGCCCGCATTACCGGCGTTACCGGCGTTGCCGGCGTTGCCGGCGTTGCCGGCGTTTCCCGCGTTGCCCGCTTTACCGGCGTTGCCCGCGTTACCGGCGTTGCCGGCGTTGCCAGCGTTGCCCGAATTGCCGGCATTCCCCGCGTTACCGGCGTTGCCCGCATTGCCCGCATTCCCCGCGTTACCTGCTGCGGCTGTATTTGCCGACATAGCCTGCGTACCAAACGCATTCTTCAACACGTCTGGTTTAAAGTCAGCGGCATAGATAGCCAGCCCCGCAACGGCGAATACCGCGATCCCGACCAGTATCGTTTGTTTATTGCGTGTCATTGAAAGGTCCCCTTTCCGGATCCAGGACGGGCAGAGTATCCGACAAGATCAGTAGGTGTGGGAAGGTGAATATTCACAATCCCCTCATAAGGCACTGCAACACGCTGCAGTGCAGCACACACCGCTCGTAAGCATAGGTGATTGATTTAAATGCAGTCTCCATACCCCTTGTGATCCTCGTCCAGCCGAGGCAGCGCCAACTATGGCCTATTAACGCTATAAACATGGACGCGTTGCGTCGCTGAAAACGCCCAGGGGGCGCGAAGGCGAAGGCGGGTTGGGCGCCCCGGCGAGCCTTCGCAACGCAGCGATGGGCGTTTTCGGCAGCAACCCGAAGGGCACGGGTGCCGTGGGGCGCCACCCTTTTTTGCTCTCCTCGCCAAGACCGCCAGTCTTGGCTTCGTCGGCTGTCGCGATTGGCGCCCCACGGCGCCGTTCGCGTTTGCGCCCATAGCGTTAACAGGCGTTAGCCGACGAGCCCAGGCAATATCGGCCCTTCAGCGCAGGGCACGAGCGCCCTCGAATCCTTTCCAATCGGAATTGACATTCGCCGGCCCCTCCAGATGAAACGCTGACCTTGCGGACTCGGCGGAAAAATCCACGCCGTTGCAAGACGCGCCCAGCAGGCAATACTGTCAGCGCGTCGCTTTCCCTTGATTGGCGACGGACTGTACGGCTTTGTCTACCTCGGCGGCGTCGCCGAGATAGTGGTGACGCAGCGGTTTGAGCTCGTCGTCGAGCTCGTAGACGAGCGGTATGCCGGTGGGAATGTTGAGGCCAACGATCTCGGCGTCGCCGATGGCGTCGAGATATTTCACCAGCGCGCGCAGCGAGTTGCCGTGCGCGACGATGATCACGCGCTCGCCCGCGGCGACGCTTGGAGCGATCGTCTCGCGCCAGTACGGCAGGAAGCGCGCCACCGTGTCCTTGAGGCACTCGGTGCGTGGGAGCTCGGCCGGAGTCAATCGCGCGTAGCGCGGGTCTGCCCCAGGAAACCGCGGATCCGAGGCCTCCAGCGCAGGAGGGGGAACGTCGTAGCTGCGTCGCCAGACGAGCACCTGCCGCTCGCCGAACTTCGCCGCCGTCTCGGCCTTGTTGAGTCCCTGGAGAGCGCCGTAATGGCGCTCGTTGAGTCGCCAGCTCCGGTGCACCGGGATCCACATCAGGTCCATCTCGCCCTGCACCAGCCACAGCGTGCGGATCGCGCGCTTGAGCACCGAGGTGTACGCGACGTCGAACGTGAAGCCCTTTTCCTTCAGCGTGCGTCCGGCGCGCTTCGCCTCCGCGATCCCCTGGTCGGTGAGATCGACATCGGTCCAGCCGGTGAAGCGGTTCTCCCGGTTCCAGGTGCTCTCGCCGTGGCGAAGAAGGACGAGCTGATGCATGTCTCGATTGTCGATCGGACACCCGGCCGAAGTAAAGTCCGAAAAGCTTTCCCGCCGTGGCGTGCACGATTCGCGTTATGCTCGCTCGATGGATACCTCGTTCGGCGGCTCGACCGTCGTCGTCACTGGCGCAACGGGAAATCTGGGTCGCGCGGTAGCCTCGGCGTTCGAGCAGCGCGGGGCGAACGTCGTGCTCGTCGGCCATCGGCGCGAGGCGCTCGTGGCGGCGTACGGCGGCGAAAGCGCTGCGCGCCTGTTCGCCTCGGCGGACCTGCTCGACGCGAGGCAGGTCGACGCGGCGATGCGCGCGGCAATCGAGCGCTTCGGTCGCATCGATGTCCTGTGCAACATCGCCGGCGGCTTTCGCGCCGGGGCCGCCGTGCACGACTCGAGCGACGGCGAGTGGGACTTCCTCTTCGCGGTAAACGTCCGCACCGTGCTCAACGCCGTGCGGGCGGCGGTGCCCGCCATGATCGCCGGCGGACGCGGCTGCATCGTCAACGTGGGCGCCCATGCCGCGCTCAAGGGCGTGGCGCGGATGGGGCCGTATTGCGCGGCCAAGAGCGCGGTGCTGCGAGTGACCGAGGCCATGGCGGCGGAGCTGCGCGCCCAGCGCATCACCGTGAACTGCGTGCTCCCCACCATCCTCGACACGCCGGAGAATCGGGCGGCGATGCCGAACGCCGATCCTTCGGGATGGGTGGCCCCTGAGGACTGCGCCAAGGTGTTCGTCTTTCTCGCCTCGGAATACGGCCGCCCGATCAACGGCGCGGCCATCCCGGTGTCTGGCTCTCGCGCCGAGCAATAACGCGCGGACCCGCCGCGATTCCTTTGTAAAAATTACAACGCGCCGCTTGCGCAACATCGACTGCGTTCTTGCGCTTCGGCAGCATCGCGATCATCGACGATCGCGCCGTGCTCGACTACGATAGACCCACGCTCGACGGCCGCACGGGCGACGCTCGATCGAGCGCCAGAAATCCAAACGCATCGTCCGCACGCCGTTCGTGCCGGGGGGCAATTCGCGTGAAATGCCGTTCCTTGTTCGCAGGTTCGCAGCCGGCAATCGCCGCTCCGCGAGCCCCCGGCGCCTCGCGGGCGCTGGTCGCGCTGGTCGCCGCCTTCCTGCCTTGCCACGCCGCGACGGCGCAATCGCTCGAGGAGCTCGGCCGGCTGTCCATCGAGGAGCTCGCGAATGTCGAGATCACTTCCGTATCGAAGCGCGCCGAGCCGCTGAGCGAGGCGGCGGCCGCCGTGTACGTGATCTCGGGCGACGAAATCCGCCGCTCCGGCGTGACGAGCCTTCCCGAGGCACTGCGCCTCGCGCCCAACCTGGAAGTGGCACGGGTCGATTCGCGCAGCTACGCCATCTCGTCGCGCGGACTCAATTCGGTCAACGCGTCGAACAAGCTGCTGGTGCTGATCGACGGCCGCAGCATCTATACGCCTTTCTTCTCCAGCGTGTTCTGGGACCAGCAGACCCTGATGCTCGACGACATCGAGCGCATCGAGGTCATCAGCGGACCGGGCGGAACGCTGTGGGGCAGCAACGCCGTCAACGGCGTGGTCAACATCATCACCCGCAAGTCGGCCGATACCCAGCGCGGCCTCGTCGACGCGAAGGCCGGCGATTTCGAGCAGCGGGTCGCCGCGCGGTGGGGCGGAGAAGTCGGCTCCGGAACCTACCGCGCCTACGCGCTCGGGTTCCGCGAAGGCAACACGCACCTAGCCGGCGACGGCAGCGCGATGGACAAGTGGCATGGCAAGCAGGCCGGATTCCGCACCGATCAGCCGGCGTTCGAAGGCGCGCTCACGGTCCAGGGCGATCTCTACGAGAACGTCGTGGACACCCCGGACGGCCGGCGCAGCGGCGGCAATGTCCTGGGACGATGGAGCAAGCCGCTCGGCGCCGAGGGCGCGGTCGAGCTGCAGGCCTACTACGACGAGCAAAACCGTTCCGATGTGGGGATGGCCGGGGGCACGGCGGTCAATCACGTGCGGACGTTGGATTTCGAAGGCCAGCACAGCTTCGCCGCCGGCGGGCGTCAGCAAGTCGTGTGGGGTGGAGGCTATCGGACGTGGAACGACGAGTTCCGCAACACCACGAACCCTTTCGTCCTCATGCCGCCGAAGGAGACGCTGCATCTCGGCAACCTCTTTGCTCAGGATACGGTCGATCTGCGCGACGACCTCAAGCTCACCTTCGGTGCGAAGGTGGAGTACAACAGCTTCAGCCACTTCGCCTTCATGCCGAGCGGACGGATCGGCTGGCGCGCCGACGCGCGAAACTTTTTCTGGGCGGCGATAGCGCGCGCCGTGCGGCCGCCGTCGCGGCTCGAGCGCGATCTCACCGCGCCGGGCATCGTGGATACCTCACCGAATTTCCGCTCCGAAAAGCTCGTCGCCTACGAGGCCGGCTGGCGCGCGCAGCCGCTGCCGAACGCGAGCGTTTCGGTCTCCGCGTTCTACAATCGCTACGACGATCTGCGGACGACCTCGCCCGCGCCCGCCACCGTCCTGCCCGTGACGTTCGGCAACGGCCTGGAGGGCCATACCTACGGCGTCGACGTGTGGGCGAGCTACAGCCCGCTCGCCTGGTGGCGGCTGGACCCGGGATTCGAGCTGCTGCGCAAGGACTTTCACCTGAAGCCGGGCGAGGCCGATATTGCCGGCATGCAGACCGTGCTCGGGCACGACCCTGGACATCAGGTTTTCGTCAAATCGACGATGGATCTGCCCCACGATACCGAGCTGTACGTGGCGCTGCGCCAGGTCGGAAGCCTTCCCGACATCTCGGTCGGAAGCTACTTCGAAGCCGACGTGCGCTTCGCCTGGCGCGCGACGCCGGCGCTCGAGCTGTCACTCGTCGGCCAGAACCTGGTTCATCCCTACCACGCGGAAACGACGGCGCCGCCGGTGCACGAGATCCCGCGCAGCTTATACCTGGGCGTGCGCTGGAGCTTTTGATGGCGCGGCCCGTCCGCCCGCTGCCGATGCTCGTACGGTGCCTGGCATGGCTCGGCATCGCGCTGGCGCTCGGCTCCGAAGGCGCCGAGGCGCAGACCCGCGAGCTCGCCTCGGCGATCAAGGCGACCTATCTGTACAAGTTCGCGCCGTTCGTCAACTGGCCCGAAGGCAGCTTCGAATCGCCGTCGAGCCCGCTGCGCATCTGCGTGCTCGGCAACGACGCCGTGGGCCACCTCGTCGAGGAGGCCGCCCAGGATCCGAAGATTGCCCCGCGACCGGTGGTCGTGCGTCGTCTGCCGAGCATCGGCCCCGACTCCGGGTGTCACATCGCGTACCTCGCTCCGGGATCGGAGGCGCCCGTCGCGGCGACGCTGCAGCGGCTGCGCGGCTCCGCGGTGCTCACGGTGACCGACGACGCGCGCGACGCCCGCACGCGCGGCATCATCAACTTCGTCGTCCGCGACAACCGCGTGCGCTTCGAGATCGATCTGGCCGCGGCGGCCGAAGCCGGATTCGCCATCAGCTCCAAGCTGCTCAACCTCGCGGTGAGTGTCCGACCGCCCGCGTGACGTTCATGTCCGAATCGACAGCGCAACCTCGCCGGAAATGGCCGCAAGACCGGCGCCGGGTCGCCGTGTGGCTGACGGCCGTCGGCGTGCTGCTCCTGCTGCTGGCCGCGGGCGTCATGGTTCTGCACAGCGAGGAATCGTACCGGCAGACCAAGAACGAGCAGATCCGCGCCCAGGCCGCGGTCCTCGCCTCCACGGTGGAGGCGGCGCTCGTCTTCGGCGACCGCCCGGCGGCACAGGAGTACGTCGGCGCGCTGCACGTGGACCCGCAGATCCAGACAGCGGCGGTCTACGACGCGCGCGGCTCGCTCTTCGCCGGCTACACGCGGGAGCCGGACAACCCGGTGCCCGTGGGCCTCGATCAGGCGAAACACGTCCCGGCCGCCGACCGGTTGCTCGTCACGATGCCGGTGCAGCACGGCGGCTCGCAGATCGGGACCGTGTACCTGGAGACGACCATCGAGCCGCTGGCCGCCCGACTCGAGCGCTACGGCGTGATCGTGCTCCTGGTCGTCATGGGCTGCGTGATCCTGGTCGGGCTCGGCATCACGCAGGCCGTGCTCACCCGCAGCTACGTCGAGCTGGAGCGGCAGCGCTCGGACCTCGCGCGCACCAACGAGGAGCTCTTAAGCCAGATCGAGCGGCGCGAGAAGGCCGAGAACGCCCTGCGTCAGGCGCAGAAGATGGAATCGATCGGCCAGCTCACCGGCGGGATCGCCCACGACTTCAACAACCTGCTCCAGGTCATCAGCGGCAACCTGGAGGTGCTGCAGCGGCGCTATCTGAAGGACGGCGAGGAGGCGGCTCGCCTCGTCGCCACCGCGGCGCGAGGCGCCCAGCGGGCCGCGGCGCTCACGCAGCGCCTGCTCGCCTTCTCGCGCCTGCAGCCGCTGAATCCCAAGCCGCTCGACGTCAACCGTCTCGTCGCCGGCATGTCTGAGCTGCTCCACCGGACGCTCGGCGAGTCGATCGCCATCGAGACGGTGTTCGGCAGCGGCATCTGGCGCGTGGAGACCGACGCGAACCAGCTCGAAAGCGCGTTGCTCAATCTGTGCGTGAACGCGCGCGACGCGATGCCCGGCGGCGGCAGGCTCACCCTGGAGACCGCCAACGCCTACCTCGACGAGGCCTACGCCGCCGAGCACGACGTCAAGCCCGGCCAGTACGTGGCGATCGCGGTCAGCGACACCGGCTTCGGCATGTCGCCGGAGGTCGTGCAGAAGGCTTTCGATCCGTTCTTCACCACCAAGGACATCGGCAAAGGGTCCGGGCTTGGACTGTCGCAGGTCTACGGTTTCGTGAAGCAGTCCGGCGGGCACGTGAAGATCTACAGCGAGGTGGGCAAGGGCACGACGGTAAAGCTCTACCTGCCGCGGCTGGCGGCGGCAGAGCGCGTCGATACGGCGGCGGAAACGCCGGAAAGCGTGCCGCGTGCTCACGGCGACCATCTCATCCTGGTCGTTGAAGACGACGCGGACGTGCGCGCGCACGCGGTGATGATGCTGCGCGAGCTGGGCTACGGTATCCTCGAGGCGCACGACGGCGAGGACGCGCTGCGGCTGTTCGAGGCGCGACCCGACGCGAGCCTGCTCTTCACCGACGTGGGCCTCCCGGGAGCCATGAACGGCCGCCAGCTCGCCGACGCGCTTCGGCGCCGGCGCCCCGACCTGCCGGTGCTGTTCACCACGGGCTACGCGCGCAACGCCATCGTTCACCACGGCAGGCTCGATCCGGGCGTGGAGCTGCTGCCGAAACCGTTTTCCTTCTCGGAGCTCGCAAACAAGATCCATCGGATCCTCGACGGCGCGTGAGCGCCCGCGCTGGCGTCTTCCTACAAGCGAATCAGAGCACCGCTGATTTACGACCGGTTTCGATGCGCGCATTGTCGACGCGTGAGGCCGGAAGCCGGCCACGAGCGGCGCGGGCGATTCTCGCCGGCGCCTTCGAGTCGCGAAAGCGGAGAGCAACGTGAACGAAGATCGCAACACCCGTGGTAGCCCGGGCGCGAGGGCCGAGGAGCAGCTTGCGTCCATGGCGGACGCGGCGGGCAAGAGCGTCGTCGACGCGGTGCGGCCCTTGCAGGAAAGCGTGCGCTCCTACGCCGAGCAGCAGAAGGCGCTGGGCGCCGAACAGGTCGACGGCGTGGCGCGCGCGGCGCACCGCGCGGCGCAGGAGATCGAGGCGCAGATGCCCGGCGTCGCACGATCGGTGCACCGCGCCGCGTCGCGGCTGGACGGCGCGTCGTCCGCGCTGCGCGAGCGCAACCTCGAGGAGCTCACCAAGCAGCTGGGCGAGTTCGCGCGGGCCCAGCCCGCCGTCTTCTTCGGCGGCGCGGTCCTGGCCGGCTTCGCGCTTTCGCGCTTCCTCAAAACCTCCGCGAGACGCTAGCGACGACCAAGCGAGGCGATGATGACGACGGCAAACAACGGGCGGCCCGTAACCGACATCCTGCGCGACCTGCTCGCGCAGATCACCGAGCTGATGCGGAACGAGGGCGAGCTCGCCCGCGCCGAGATGAGCGAGAAGCTCGATCAGACGGTGCGCGGCGTGGCGTTCATGGTGGCGGGAGCGGTGCTCTTGATTCCCGCGCTGGTGATCCTGCTCGCAGCCGCGGTCGCGGCGATCATGGCCGCCGGCCTCGAGCCCTACTGGGCCGCGCTCATCGTAGGTGGCGCCGCCCTCAGCGTCGGGCTCGCGCTGGTGCTGGGAGGCAAGAGCTCGATGCGGCTCAGAAATCTCGCGCCCCGCCGGACGATGGATCACCTGCGGCGCGACGTGTCGGTGGCGCGAAACCAATTGAGGCGGACATGAAATCCAGCGAACAACTCGAGCGCGAAGCCGAAGATCGGCGCGCGCGCATCAGCGAGACGATCGACGAGCTGCGGTCCCGGATGACCCCGGGGCAGGTGGCGGACGAGATGATCGACTACGCCCGGCGCAGCGGCGGAGGAACGTTCGTCCGAAATCTGGGGCAGCAGGTGGTCGAGCGACCCCTGCCCGTCGTGCTGATCGGGGCGGGCCTCGCCTGGTTGATGCTGAGCAACGGCCGCGCCCTGCGTGCGAGTGGCGCCGGCCTCGGCTCGGCCGAGCTTCGCGACACCCCGGGTCGGGTTGGAAGCGGCGCGCGCGAAGCTGCGGACCGGGTCGCGAGCGGCGCTCGGGACGTTGCCGATTCGGCAAGCGCGACGGCGAGCGGCCTCTTCGGGCGCGCGAAGTCCGTCGTTTCGGGGATGAGATCGGCGGTTTCAGGCGTTGCGGACTCGGCCAGCACGGCCCGCCAGGCGGCAGCGCGCTCCGGCGAGGCGGCCGGTTCGTTGATCGAGCGCGTCCGTTCGCGGGCTTCGTCCGCCTACGAGGGCGCGTCGGAGGCGACCCGGCGCGCGGCCGCCGCGGTCGGCGACTCGACCGCGGGCTTCGGCCGCAGCGTCGGCAATGGCAGTCAGCAATTCATGGATTTCTGCCGGGAGCAGCCGCTCGTGCTGGCCGGGCTCGGCGTCGCGGTCGGAGCCGCGATCGGTGCCGCGCTGCCGGCATCCGAGGCGGAGGATCGCCTCATGGGCGAGGCGAGCGACGACGTGAAGGAGCGTGTGCGCCGCGTCGCGGGAAGGGTTAAGGACACCGCGCGCGATGCGTACGAGGACATCAAGCAGACGGCGGCGTCCGGAAGCGAGACCGACGCGAGCGGGGCCGACGCTTCCGCTACCGAGCCAGCGCACCGAAGCGTCGGCGGCGAGGGGCAGGAGGAACGACAGCCTGAGCGCAGCGCGGCCGCCGGCCCGTCCGCGTCGATCGACGAACCGACCGCGATGCGCGGTGGCGAGGGGTGGGCGGAGCCGCGGGGCGACCGGAATCGCGAGCCGCGCTAGCACCTCTTCCGCGGCCAGGTCCACGGATGCAGGCGGGTGCAGGCGGTGAAGCACAACGCGGCCCGCTTTGGATGGGTGCGGCGCTGGCGGTGCTATTCGCGTTGGGAATTCGCTCGCGCGCGCATGCGGCTGCGAGCGGCGCTGCGGGAGGGCCGCATGCGCCGTCGCGCGCCGCACCGTCCCGTCGCGACTGGAAGGCGGTCTTCCGGAGCATCCGCGTCGACGTGACGGAGCGCCGCATCGTCGCCATCGCGGCCGGCGTGACGTTCTACTCGCTGCTTTCGATCTTTCCGGCGATCGCCGCTGTGGTTGCCATCTACGGACTCGTCGCCGATCCCGCCTCCATCGCGCGTCAGATCGACAGCATGGGAAGCGTGTTGCCGGGAGGCGCCATCCAGGTGGTCCGCGACGAGATCACGCGAATCTCGTCGCATTCCGGTGGCACCCTCATCGCCCTGGTCGTCGGGATTGCCGCATCGCTGTGGAGCGCAAACGGAGGCGTCAAGGCGCTGATCGACGCGCTCAACGTCGTCTACGGCGTGGAAGACAGGCGGGGGCTCGTCAGGCTCAACGCCGTCTCGCTTCTGTTCGTGATCTGCGGCATCCTCGCCGCGCTGCTCGCCCTCGCGGCCATCGTGGCGTTGCCGGTCGCGCTCAAGTACGTCGGCATGGGCGAGGAGACAAAGCTCATCGTCTCGGTGGGCCGGTGGCCGGCGCTCCTCGTGGTCGTGGCGCTGGTGCTGGCACTCGTCTACCGGTTCGCGCCCAACCGCGAGCGCGCACGCTGGCGCTGGATCACCTGGGGAAGCGCATCGGCTTCGGTCGTCTGGCTCATCGCGTCATTCGGATTTTCGTGGTATGCGGCGAACTTCGGCTCCTTCAACAGGACCTACGGCTCGCTCGGTGCCGTCGTCGGCTTCATGGTCTGGATGTGGATCTCCGCGATCGTGGTGCTGATGGGCGCGGAGCTCGACGCCGTACTGGAGCGCCGCCGCGGCGCCCAGCCGGTTCCCTCGCCCGAACGCGCGCGGTAGCGATAAACGAAACGGCCGGCACGAGGCCGGCCGCATCCGACGCTTCGGCTTTCGTCAGTACGTGCTTCTAGCCGACCCGGCGGACGTCCGCGGATCCGGCGTTTCGTCTTCCCAGTACGGCGTGACGTCGTAGTAGGCGTGGAGATCGCGCGCCCAGCTCGGATCGGCCATCGACGGCCAGTGGTCCTTGTCGAACCCGGGCGCGTTCTCGAGCTTGTCCTTGGGGACGTCGAGGATGAAGCGCTTCTGCTCGGTGTCGAGCGTGAACGCCGACCACGGAATCGCGAACAATTTCGTTCCCATGCCGAGGAAGCCGCCGAACGACAGCACCGCGTAGGCGATGCGGCCGGATTGCACGTCGAGCATGATCGCCTCGATCTTGCCGAGGTCCTCGTCGCTGGCGTTGACGACCGAATCGCCGATAAGCGTGTCGGCATCCATGATTTCGGGGCCCGGGCCGTCGGAGCTGCTGCGGTCGCCGATGATCGATGCGCCGCCCGAGGTCTCGGGCGTGGTCGAGCTGGTGGGTGTGCGTGTGGCCATGATGTTTCCCTCGTGAAAGTGGTCCGGCCGCCTCCGCGGATCGATTCCGTCCGAACGATTCCGATTCGCCAGGCGATGCCGCGACGAGCGCCCGCTTCCGGACGCGCGGCGGCCTGCGTATCTTGGAGTCTCGCCGCGGCGCCGTATGCCGGCAGCGATCTGATTCACGCGTAAGCGCGCTCGCGCAGAGCGATAGGCGTTTGTCCGACGCCTCGGACGCGATGCTCTCGACGCGTCGAGGCCCGGCGTGCGCCGGCTCGTTGACCTGCATCAAGCCGTCCCAAGGGCACTGTGGTTAGACTGCCAAGCGTGGGGCGCTCGCTGCCTTGCCTCGCATCGGTGGCCGCAGCGCCGGAAAGGCCAAGGTGTCGTTATGCCGATCGGAGATCTCTGCAATCGCAACGTCGTGTTCGCCGCCCGCGAGACGACCGTGGCCGCGGCGGCGAAGCTCATGCGCCAGCACCACGTCGGCGACGTGGTCGTGATCGACCGTCCGGACGAAGCCCGCATGCCGATCGGCATCGTGACCGACCGCGACATCGTCCTGGAGGTGGTCGCGCTCGGCGTCGATCCGGAGAGCGTGACACTGGGCGACCTCATGGCCTGGGGCAGCCTCGTGACGATTCCGGAGTCCGAAACCTACGCCGCGACGCTGCGACTCATGAACGCGAAGGGCGTGCGCCGCGTGCCGGTTGTCGACGCGTCGGGCGTGCTCGTGGGGATCGTCAGCATCGACGATTTGCTGCCGCGGTTCGTCGCGGAGCTTTCGGAGCTCGCCGAGCTCTCGGCGCACGGCAGCCAGCGCGAACGCGAGAGGCGCCCTTCGCCCGTCTCGCGCTCCGATTGAAGGCGTCGTGATGGACGCGCGGCGGTTCGTCTACGCCTTCGAGGAGGGCGATCCGAACGACAAGATGAGCCTCGGCGGCAAGGGCGCAAACCTCTGCGCGATGACGCAGATCGGGCTCGACGTTCCGCCGGGATTCGTGATCTCCGCCGCCGCCTGCCTCGGATACCTCGAGGGCGGCCGGCTGCCGGACGGCCTGATGCTCGAAGTGCGCGAACAGGTCGCGCGGCTGGAGCGCAAGACCGGCAAGCGCTTCGGCGGGCGCAGCAACCCGCTTCTTGTCTCCGTGCGCTCCGGCTCCGCCATGTCGATGCCCGGGATGATGGACACGATCCTCAACCTCGGGCTCAACCCATCCACGCTCGAGGGGCTGATCGAGTCCACCGGCAACACCCGCTTCGGCTACGACGCCTGGCGGCGGTTCATCCAGCTCTACAGCAAGATCGCCCTCGGCGTCCCGGACGAGCCGTTCGATCGCGCGATGGCCGAGGTCAAGCGCGCGCACGCCGCGATCCACGACGTGGACCTCGATACCGGAGCGCTGCGCGAGCTGGCGGAGCGCTTTCTCTCGATCTGCCGCGAAGAGACCGGGCAGGCGTTCCCGGACGATCCGTACGAGCAGCTCGAGCGCGCGATCGGCGCCGTATTCCGCTCGTGGAACGGCAAGCGCGCGGTGGACTATCGCCGGCAGTTCCGCATCACCAGGGCGATGGCCAACGGGACCGCGGTCAACATCGTCGCGATGGTGTTCGGCAACCTGGGCGAGGACTCGGCGACCGGCGTGGGCTTCACCCGCAACCCCGCCACGGGCGAGGACGTCCTCTACGGCGAGTACCTCGTCAACGCGCAGGGCGAGGACGTGGTCGCGGGGATCCGCACGCCGAAGCCGATCGCCGCGCTCGCGCAGGAGATGCCTGAGATGCACCGTCAGCTCGTTGCGTTGCGCGATCGGCTGGAAGCGCACTACAAGGAAGTTCAGGACTTCGAGTTCACGATCGAAAAAGGGCGCCTCTATTGCCTGCAGACGCGCAACGGCAAGATGAACGCGCGCGCCATGGTGGTCACCTCGGTGGAGATGGAAGCCGAGAAACTGATCTCGCGCTCGCGAGCGCTCGCCCGCATCCCGCCGACGATGCTCGATCAGCTGCTCGTGCCCACGCTTGACCCCGCGCATCGCGCGCCCTGCCTCGCCCGCGGCCTCGCCGCTTCCCCGGGAGCGGCCTCGGGCCGCGCCGTGTTCGACGCCGACACGGCGGAGCGTCTGGGACGCGCCGGCGCGAAAGTGATCCTCGTGCGCGAGGAAACGAAACCCGAGGACATCCACGGCTTCTTCGCCGCACAGGGCATCCTCACCGCGCGCGGCGGCAAGACGTCGCACGCCGCGGTCGTTGCGCGTGGCATGGGCAAGCCATGCGTGTCCGGCTGCGATGCGATCCGCATCGACGTTCGCGAGCGGCGCGCGGAGGTCGGCGGGACGACCTTCCGCGAAGGCGACTTCCTGACCATCGACGGCACGACCGGCAACGTCTACGCCGGCGAGATCCCGACCGTCGACGCCGAGTTTTTCGGCGAGCTGGCCACGCTGCTCGCCTGGGCCGACGAGGCCGCGACGCTGCGGGTGCTAGCCAACGCCGACACGCCGCGCGACGCGGCGCGCGCGCGCGAGTACGGCGCCGCGGGCATCGGACTATGCCGCACCGAGCGCATGTTCAACGACCCGCAGCGCCTGCCGATCGTGCAGGAAATGATCCTCGCCGACGACGCCGCTGCCCGCCGTGCGGCGCTGGACAAGCTGCTGCCCATCCAGCGCGCCGACTTCCGGGCGCTGTTCGAGACGATGGCCGGGTTGCCGGTGACCGTGCGTCTGCTCGATCCTCCTATGCACGAGTTTCTGCCCGCCCCGTCGCAGCTCGAATTCGAGATCGAGCACCTGCATCGGTTGAAGCGCATGACGCGCTCGGTCACCGAGCTGCCCGATACGCTGCGTCTGCTCGATCCGGAGCTGCCGCGCGAGTACGTCGAGAGTCTCGGCAAGCTGCGCGACAGCCTCGACCGCTATCAGGCGGCGCATCGCGACGACACGCTCGTGGCAAGCCGGGAGGCGATGCTCAGGAAAGTCCGGCTGCTGGGCGAAGTCAACCCGATGCTGGGGCATCGCGGCGTGCGGCTCGGCATCACCTATCCCGAGATCTACGAGATGCAGATCCGCGCGATTCTGGAAGCTGCCGCGGAATGCCGGCGGGATGGCGTGGAGGCGCATCCGGAGATCATGGTGCCGCAGGTGTGCGACGCCACCGAGCTCGAGCGCGTCAAGGTGCTGGTCGACCGGGTGCGCGCCGAGGTCGAGGAGCGCTACGGCGTGACCTTGCGGTTCAAGTTCGGCAGCATGATCGAGGTCGTGCGCGCGTGTCTCACCGCGGCCGACCTCGCGCGCGTCGCCCAGTTCTTCTCCTTCGGCACCAACGATCTCACCCAGGCTACGTTCTCGTTCTCGCGCGAGGACGCGGAGAACAAGTTTCTGCCGCAGTACATCGACCAGGGGATCCTCGCCGACAATCCGTTCGAGTCGCTCGATGCGAAGGGTGTCGGGCGGCTGATGAAGCTGGCCGTTGAGGAAGGCCGCGCGGCGCGCGCCGATCTGGTGATCGGCATCTGCGGCGAGCACGGCGGCCACCCCGAGTCGATCGCGCTCTGCCAGGAGGCGGGCCTCGACTACGTGTCCTGCTCGGCACCCCGCGTGCCGGTCGCCCGCCTCGCGGCGGCGCAGGCAAGGCTGCGCCGCGACGCGACGCGGAGCGCGGAGACCGCGACGCCGGCGCACGCCGACTGAATCGCACCGGTTGCTCGCGTGCCGCGCCCGGGACCCTCGCGGCTCGAGCGCTTAGAGGCCGCGCGCGACCTTGCGGAAGTGGTAGCCGAGAATGGAAAGCTCGATGGCCGCCGGAAGCTTGCGCGGGCTCGCGAGCAGCGTCGAGGCGAGAAGCAGCCAGTAGCGGCCGCGGCCGCGATGCCAGACCCCGAGCAGCCACAGCGACCTGAAGAACGCTTTGAGGTCCGCCGCCGAGACTCGAAGCCTCGGTCCGCGGGGCTCGAAGGAGCGCAGAAAAGCGCGAATGCGCCCGTAATAGTTGGCAGGCGCGTACAGGCGGCACATCAGGTCGCGATATCCGCGGATCAGGACTTCCCGGTCCAGGCGGGTCACGAAGTTGAGCACGGCGTCGGTGTTGTTGCCGCAGGTTTCGGCGAGGATCCTGCCCTCCCGCGAAAGTCGCTTGTAGAGAGCGGTCTCCGGCAATGCGGTGAGCAGCCCGACCATGGCCGTCACCACGCCCGTGCGCTGGATGAACTCGAACTGCCGGCTGAAGATGTCGCGCGGATCGGAATCGAAGCCGATGATGAATCCGCCCATCACCTCGAGGCCTGCGCGCTGCAGCCTGGTGACCACTTCGGCAAGGTCGCGCTTGTGGTTCTGGGACTTGTTGCACTCCCGCAGGCTTTCCACGGCCGGCGTCTCGATGCCGAGAAAGACCTTCTTGAATCCGGCCCGCACCATGAGATCGCAAAGATCCGGATAGTCCGCGAGGTTCACCGAAGCCTCGGTGAGGAAACCCATCGTCGTGCGAACGCTTTCGCGCCAGGCGACGAGCGCCTGGAGGAGCTCGCGCGCGCGCTTGCGATGGCCAATGAAGTTGTCGTCGACGATGAACACCTTTTCCTTCCATCCCGCGCGCCGCAGCGCCTCCAGCTCGCGCACCACCTGCTCCGGCTCCTTGGTGCGGGGCACGCGGCCGTTCATGACCACGATGTCGCAGAACTCGCAGTCGAACGGGCAGCCGCGGGAGAACTGCACCGGCATGGTGACGTAGGCGCCGAGGTCGACGAGATCCCAGCGTGGCACCGGGGTCGTGCGCACGTCGGGCCAGGCGCTGGCGCGGTAGATCGGCCGCAGGCTTCCGCGCTCCATGTCCGCGACCAGCTCCGCGATCACGCCTTCCGCTTCGCCAAGGACGAAATGCCGAATCTCGGTAAATTCCCGGTAGCCGGTGGTGAACAGCGGACCGCCCGCCACGACCGTCTTGCCCAGCGCGGCACAGCGCGCGGCTAGCTCGTGAGCCGACTCGCGGTGCACGATCATGCCGCTCATGAGCACGTAATCCGCGGCCTGCAGCTCGGCGTCGGAAAGCGCTTCGACGTTGAGGTCGGCGAGGCGCAGATTCCAGTCGCGTGGCAGCATCGCCGCGACGGTGAGCAGGCCGAGCGGCGGAAACGCGCACTTCTTGGACACGAACTTCAACACGTGCTTGAAGCTCCAGAAGGTGTCGGGATTGCGCGGATAGACGAGAAGCACGTTCATGGCGGCGATAGAGACAGGCACAGCTCCGACTCGAGATCGGATCGGGTCGCGGCCGGCAGCATCGCACAAAGTGCTCGTCAAGGTAAGCTGCGCGAGCGATTTTTCGGTCGCGCGCCGCAACCCGCGGCGCGAGGCCTGCGCGCTGGCGACTCGGGACGAGCAATCTTGATCCGCATCAAGGCGCTGGCTATGGCGAAGATTTAGTCTTGAGAATTTTGCGTGCAGCCACGGACCGTTCTTTGTTGATCTCGCGCAAACCGATCGGGCGTACCGCAGCGTACCGTCGCTGAAGGCCGAAGGCTTCCGGCAATGCGCCGGGGTGGCGCCTGCGTCGCGACGTCGTGACCCGAGCGCCGGCGTTCGGCGACGCTGACCCAACGTCGAGCCGAAAACAATGAAGGCGCTGGTCCTCACCTCTCCGGGAGCGTTCGCCATTCAGGACGTGCCGGTTCCGAAGCCGGCAGCTCACGAGGTGCTGTGCCGCATCCGCGGAGTCGCGATCTGCGGTAGCGATCCGGAGATTATCCGGGGTGGTCTGGCTGGAACGTGGCCGCCATCCTATCCATTCATCCCGGGACACGAGTGGTCGGGCGAAGTCGTCGCCGTGGGCGACGGTGTTCTCGACTTCAAGCCCGGCGACGCCGTGGCCGGAGAGGCGCACAAGGGCTGCGGCTACTGCCGCAACTGTCTCGCAGGACGCTACAACCTCTGCGAGCATTACGGGCACGCCGAGACTGGCCACCGCCATTACGGCTTCGTCTCACAAGGCGCCTACGCCCAGTTCAACACGTACTCGGTGCGCAGCATCAATCGCCTGCCGCCAGGGATCTCGTTTCGAGAGGGGGCGCTCGTGGACACCGCCGGAGTCGCGTTGCACGCGATGGAACTGACGGGTATCACACCGGGTGGCACGGTCGCGATCATCGGGCCGGGACCCATCGGCCTCATTGCGATGCGCTTCGCGAAGGCTCTCGGGGCGGCCCGCGCCGTCGTCGTGGGCCGCGGCGCGCGCCTGGGAGCCGCAGCCGCCAAAGGCGCCGACACGGTGATCGACTTTGAGAAAACCGACCCGGTGAAGGCAGTGCGCGAGCTCGCGGGCGGCCTCGGCGTCGACGAGGCGTTCGAGTGCTCCGGCGCCGCGGGTACTTTCGCGCAAGCGGTAGGCATGGTGCGCAAAGGCGGCAAGGTCGGGCTTCTCGGGGTGCCGCCCGATCAAGTCCGGGAGGAGCTCCCGTTCAAATACATCGTGCACAACGAGATCGCCATTTTCGGATCGCGAGCCAACCCGAACGTTTCGCGCAAGATCATCCAGATGCTGGCTTCAGGTCACGTGGTCGTGAAGGATCTCGTCACGCACACCTTCCCGCTCGAGCGCTTCGCCGACGCGCTCGACACGTTCGTCCATCGCCGCGACGGCGCCATCAAGGTCGTCGTGGAACCCAACGGCGCGGAGGTAGCGCACTAGCCCCATCGGGCCGCCTATGGCATCCATCGAAATCCGCGGCGTCGACAAGTGGTTCGGCACGACGCAAGTGCTGCACGACGTCAATCTCGAGGTCGCGGATGGCGAGTTTCTGGTTCTGGTCGGACCCTCTGGTTGCGGTAAATCGACCTTGCTCCGCCTGATAGCGGGTCTCGAGGAGGTATCCGAGGGCGAGATCGTCATCGGCGGGCGCGTCGTGAACGACCTCCCGCCGAAGGACCGCGACATCGCGATGGTGTTCCAGAACTACGCGCTGTACCCGCACATGACGGTGAGCGAGAACATGGCCTTCTCGCTGCGCATGCGCAAGGCTGACAAGGCGCTCGCCGCTAGGAGGGTGGCCGATGCGGCCGGAACGCTCGATATCTCGTCCTTCCTGGATCGCTACCCGCGGCAGCTCTCGGGCGGCCAGAGACAGCGCGTGGCGATGGGCCGGGCGATCGTGCGCGATCCCAGGGTATTCCTCTTCGACGAGCCGCTCTCGAACCTTGATGCCAAGCTGCGAGTGCAGATGCGGGTGGAGATCAAGTCGCTTCACCAGCGCATCCATGCCACGTCCGTTTACGTCACGCACGACCAGATCGAGGCAATGACGATGGCGGACCGGATCGTCGTTCTGCAGCAAGGCCGCGTCGAGCAGATCGGGACGCCGCTGGAACTCTACGACCATCCGGCGAATCTCTTCGTCGCGGGCTTCATCGGCTCGCCCGCGATGAACTTCATCCGCGGCCGCGTCCGTCGCCGTGACGGCGCTCTGGAAATCGACGCAGCCGATGGCACCGTGCTGCCCAACGGCGCCGACCACGGTGGGCACGACGGCCAGGAAGTCGTCTACAGCTTTCGCCCCGAGCATCTCGCTCTGGGCGCGACCGGAAAGGGAATCGCCGCGACGATCCTGGTCGTCGAGCCGACCGGCGCAGGGACGCATCTGTACTGCGACGCGTGCGGATCGCAGGTCTGCGCAGTGTTCGGCGAACGGCTCGCATTCAAGCCGGGCGAGACGATCTGGCTGCAACCCAAGATCGAGCTCGTCCATGTGTTCGACTCGGCGACCGGCAGGGTCGTGCATTGAGTCGTAAACCAGATGTTCGACAACTGGAGGTTGATATGAAAACGTGGAGCACCAAACGCGGGCTGTCGTCGCTTGCGGCGGCCGCGATGCTGACGCTGATGGCCGGGGCACCGGCGGCCGCCGCCGACACGCCGCCCGGCTTCCCCAAGGACAAGGTCACCATCGAGATCTGGTGGCACGAGTACGGCCCGTTCACGACGTATATGAAGGAGCTGATCGAGGCCTACAAGACCGTTCGGCCGAACGTTACGGTCAATCCGGTCATCACTTCGTCGGGCGACATCAACCAGAAGCTCACCGTAGCGCTCGCGACCGGCACCGGGCCGGACATCATGGACCAGGACGCGTCCTTCTACGAGCTGTACTACGCCAAAGGCGTGCTCGAGCCGCTCAATCTCGATGTCTTCGGCGCTAAGAGCTACGACGAGATCGTCGCGCGCTATACCCCGGGCGGCATCGCCGCCGGCACCTTTGGCGGGAAGGTCTATGCGCTGCCCTATCAGGGCAATTCGATGAGCCTTTTCATCAACAACAAGGCGTTCGCCGCCGCTGGACTGGATCCCGTCAAGGACGCGCCCAAAACGTGGGAGGACATGAAGGCGCTCGGGCCGAAACTCAAGATCGTGCAGGGCACGCGCACGGTGCAGAAGGCCTTCGACTTCCCGTACCACAGCCCGCGTTGGGAAGTGCAGATGTTCCAGCCGCTGGTCGAGCAGTTCGGGGGCAAGCTCCTCTCCGATGACGGCAAGACGGTCTATCTCAACAGTCCCGAAGCCGTGAAGGCGCTGACGTTGTGGCGAGACGTGACCAAGGCGACGGGCGATCCGAAGACCACGCTCAATACCCCGAGCAATCCGAACCAGGACTTCATCGACGGCCGCACCGCCATGTGGGTCACTGGCCCCTGGGCAACCTCGCAGATCCGCCAATCGGCGATCAAGGATGGCTTCACCGTCGTGTCCTACCCGCAGGTCAATCCCGCCAAGCCGCACACGATCGTGTACGGCTGGATGTGGGGCGTGAACAAGGCCAAGCCGGCGGCGCAGAAGGTGGTCGCCTGGGACTTCATCCGCTTCGTGCTCTCGAAGCCTGACGAGTGGCTGTCGAAGGTCGCGTTCGTGCAACCGGTCAAGGGCGTGAACGAGACGGCGGTTGCCAAGAGCTTTCCGTTCTTCGACGTGCACATGAGAGATGTCGCCACAGCGTCGTGGTACATCCGCTCGGAATACACCAATGAAATCGGTCAGGCCATCGGCCGGGCGATCGAGCGCACCGTCTACGACGGCGTCGATCCGAAGGCTTCGCTCGACCAGGCGCAAGCCGAGATCGACAAGATCCTGAAGTACTAGCGCTGAGCATGGAGGCGATGCGAGCCGCGTTTAGCGGTTCGCATCCCCAAGCCCGATGAGCTCCCAAGCGCCCGCAGCGAACCCCTGGACGCCTCCCGCGGTTCGGCCCCCGCGCTCGATCGTGCGCAGGCCTCACTGGAGCCTCGCAAGGAGGCAGGCTGCCTTCGGCGTCGCGATCATCCTGCCGACGCTGGCGGTGCTCGCGGTCTTCCGCTTCCTGCCGATGGTGCAGGCACTGTACCTTAGCGTAACTGCTTACGATCTCGTCCATCCGCCCCGCTTCGTCGGCTGGGCGAACTTCGCGAGCCTGCTGCACGATCCGCTGTTCCTCAAGTCGGCGCGCGTGTCGATCACCTACGTCGTTTGCAGCGTCGTGCCCGTGCTTCCCCTTTCGCTCGGCCTCGCCGTCCTGTTCAACCAGAGCGTGTTCATCAAGAACGTGCTGCGCTCGGCGATATTCATGCCGGTCGTCATGCCGGCAGTGGTCATGGCAGTGGTGTGGACGTTCATGTACCAGCAGGACGGGGTGGTGAACACCCTCCTCGGCTTCCTCGGCATCGACCCGGTCCCGTGGCTGCGCAGCAGCGCCACAGCGCTCTGGGCAGTGATCCTGATCGGCATCTGGCGCGCCACGCCATACTACATGGTCATCTTCCTCGCCGGCCTGCAGGCCATTCCTGCCGACTACTACGACGCGGCAAAGATCGACGGCGCGGGTCGCTGGGGCACTTTCCGGTATATCACGCTGCCCCTGCTCAAGCCGACGATGCTGCTGGTTATCGTGATGAACGTGATCGTCGCGATGAAGGTGTTCGCGGTGCCCATGATCATGACCGGCGGCGGCCCCGCCGATTCGACGCGTGTCCTGCCGCTGTTCATCTACCAGACCGCCTTCGAGTTCTTCGACATGGGTCGCGCCGCCGCGATGAGCGTGTTCCTATTCGTTGCGGTCATGGTGTTTTCCTTCGTGCAAGTGCGGCTGTTCACCCGCGGAGCCGAGTCGCGATGAGCCTCTCAGCCTTCGCGAGAACCGCGCCGCCGGCGCGCCGGAAAGCGCCTGGGCGGGGATGGATGCGTCGCCGCGGAGCAATCGTCGTCTCAGCCGTCCTGACGGCGGTCGCGTGCGTCACGCTGCTGCCCTTCTACTGGATGCTCTCCTCGTCGCTGCGGACGATGGAGAACATGTTCAGGCTGCCGATCCAGTGGCTGCCCTGGCCGCCGAACTGGCAGGCGTACGCGCTGGCGTGGCAGGCGCAGGACTTCACCCGTTACTTCCTGAACAGCGGGCTCGTAGCCGTCGCCATCACGCTTTCGAACCTGCTCCTGTGCTCGCTCGCCGGCTACAGCCTGACCAAGTTCCACTACCGCGGACGCGGCGCGATGTTCCTCGCGATCCTGAGCACCATGATGCTGCCGCTGGAAGTCACCATGGTGCCGCTGTTCCTCATCATCAAGCGGCTCGACTGGGCCAACAGCTATCAGGGACTCATCGTTCCGTTCCTGGTCGACGGCTTCGGCGTCTTTCTGATGCGGCAGTACATGATGAGCATTCCAAAGGACCTGATCGATTCGGCGCGCATCGACGGCGCGTCGGAGTTCCGGATCTTCTGGATGATCATTCTGCCGCTGTGCAAGCCCGCGCTCGTGGCGCTAGCCGTGTTCACCTTTCGCGAGGCCTGGGACATGTACATCTGGCCGTTGATCATCATCACCAAGGATTCGCTCCGCACACTGCCGCTCGGCATTTCGCTCTTCATGAGCAGCTACGGCACCTCCTGGGATCAGCTCATGGCGATCGCGGTGCTCGGCACGCTGCCGATGATCCTGCTGTTCTTCTTCCTGCAGCGCGCCTTCATCCAGGGGATCGCGGCCACCGGACTCAAGGAATAGACCGATGCCCGGGACGATGCGGGCCGTCGTCGTTTCACGCTACGGCGCCACGCTCGAGGCGGCGACACGGCCCATTCCCCGGCCGGGGCCGAGCGAAGCGCTGGTGCGCGTGCGCGCGAGCGGCCTGTGCAGCACCGATCTGCACCTCGTCTCCGGCCGGCAGCCGCTGGGAGCATTGCCGCGCATCGTGGGGCACGAGCTTGCCGGCGAAATCGTGCAGATCGGTCGGGACGTGCGGCGGTGGCGGCTTGGTGATCGAGTCACGGCAGCCATCGACGTAACCTGCGGGCGCTGCCGGCATTGCCTCGCGGGCGCCACGCAGCGCTGCCGCAGCATGGAACGCATCGGTTTCGAGCGCGATGGCGGTCACGCCGACTATGTCGTGGTGCCGGCAGCGAATCTGGTCGCATTGCCCGACGAAATCTCGTACGAAGCGGCGGCGATCCTGCCCGATGCAGTAGCATGCATGTATCACAGCCTGATCCACCAGGGACGTGTCGGCCTCGGCCAGACAGTCCTCATCTTGGGGACCGGCGGGCTGGGCATTCACGGCGTTCAGATCGCCAGGACGGCCGGCGCAGACGTGCTTGCGACCAGCCGTCGACCGCAAAGACGCGCGCTCGCCGAGCGCTACGGCGCGACCGCCATCGATACTGCGTCCGGTTCGATCGCGGCGGCCGTGGCCGAGATGACCGATGGCGAGGGCGTGGACGTGGCGGTCGACAACATCGGCACTCGGGAGAGCGTACGCCAGGGGCTCGCCAACCTGCGTCCGGGCGGCAAGCTTCTGGTCGTCGCCTACAGCGACGAGACGTTCGAGGTTCCCTCGCTGCCATTCTTCAAGCACGAGCACGAGTTGATCGGCTGCCGCGGCAGCACGAAGCAGGATCTGATCGACGTGGTCGAGCTGGTCCGCCGAGGGCGCATCACGCCGGTTCTCGGGGACTCGTACCCGCTCGCCGCAATTGCCGAGGCGAGCGCGCGCCTGGAATCCGGCCATTCGTCGGGCCGCATCTGGCTTTCCCGCGACTAGACAGGCGAGCCACAGCATGCTTGTCTTCGTCGGCACCTACACCGAGCCCATCACCTTCGGGACCGGGCAGGTCCTGCAGGGCAAAGGCGAGGGAATCCATGCCTATTGGTTCGACGAGCTCACCGGCGCGCTTCGCCCGCTCGCGACGGCCAGCGGCGTCGCCAATCCGTCGTACCTGGCGCTCGACGCGTCGCTGAGCTTTCTCTATGCCGTGAACGAGCTCAAGAGCTACGCGGGTGAGCCGACCGGCACGGTCAGCGCCTTCCGCGTCGACGCTGCAACGGGCCGACTTCGCTTTCTCAATCGACAGGCGACCCACGGAACGGACCCTTGCCACGTCGCTGTGAATCACGCGCGCACGCATGTCTTCGTCGCGAACTTCATGAGCGGCAGCGTGTGCGTGCTCCCGGTTCGCCGGGACGGCTCGCTCTCCGAAGCGTGCGACCTCGTCCAGCATCACGGCTCCAGCGTCGATCCCCGACGGCAAGCAGGCCCGCACGCGCACTCCGTGACGCTCGATGCGTCGGACCGGATCGCGCTGGTGCCGGATCTTGGTCTCGACCAGGTCATGATCTACCGGTTCGATCCGAACCGCGGGAAGCTCGATCCGAACGCCCAGCCATCGCTCGCAGCGAAGCCCGGCTCCGGGCCGCGTCACCTCGCATTCCATCCCAACGGGCGGTTCGCCTATCTGGTCAACGAGCTCGACTCCACCGTGGAGGCTCTCGCGTATGTCGGCGAAGCCGGAAGTCTCCGGCACGTGCAAACCGTCAGTACGCTGCCCGTCGCGCCGCCGGCTGCGAGCACGTGCGCGGACATCCATGTCCATCCCTCGGGACGCTTCGTTTACGCTTCGAACCGCGGCCACGACAGTATCGCGGCCTATCGCGTGGACCCGACCTCGGGAGCTCTGTCCGTGGTCCGGCACGAATCGACGCGGGGCAAGACGCCGCGCAGCTTCGCGATCGATCCGACGGGTCGCTTCCTCATCGTCGCGAATCAGGACACCGATTCGCTCGTGCCGTTCCGCATCGACCCCGATACCGGGGTGCTTCGATCGAGTGGCGAAACGACGTGGGCGCCGACGCCGGTGTGCATCAGGTTCTTCGCGGAGGAATAGGCTCCCCCACTCGCGCGCCGTAGCGCTCGCTCCACCTGGGGGTCACCGCGAGAACCTGGCGGCTCGCGAGCTGGGCGCGGCGGATCACCAGCAGCGTGAGTTGCAGCGACTTGCTCATGCGCGCGAATTCCGCGGCGGTCAATCGCCGAAGATCCGTCGACGGCGAATGGATCGACTTCATGGGCCTCCCGTCGGCTGTGCCGCACCAATCTGTCATCGCGTACCTCAACAGCAAGATGCGTTCCCTCGGGGCAAATCGAAGCCGTTTCAGAGGGTTGGCGCGCCTTCGGCATCGCGACCCGGGAGCCGTTGTAAGAGCCTTCGACAGACCGCCCGGCCGTTACACGGCACAACTCGTGCTGCACACCGCGGCTATTGCGGCGGCAGGTCGGCTATTGCGGCAGGCCGGCGATCGCGGCCACCACCGCCGCCTGCACCTTGGTGCTCTTGTCGATGGTGATGTGCAGGATCTCCCAATCGCGGGCGATGTTGATGTTCGTGATTTCGCCTTTGAAGCCGGGGTCCGCGGTGAGTGGCGAGCCCCACCCCGGAGACTGATAGTAGTCGATCGCCCGCACCACGTTCGCCGGGACGGGATCCTGCATGAACGGCACCAGTGTGATCAGGAGGTCGACCGCGATGTCGTGCTTCTCGAGCTCTCTGGCCATGTCGATCGCATTGTTGGCGCCTTGCGAATGGCCGACGAGCACCAGCCGGCTCGTCGCGCCCGAGGCGTGCTCGTCCACGATCTTCTCCACCGCCGAGCGCCACGAGAGGTGACCCATCGCCTCGGCCCGGATACCCTTGCTGCGCAGCTCCCCGGCGATGGTGTCCATGCCGGTCGAGAAGACGTTGAACCAGCCGCGCAGCAGGTACACCTCCGTGTCGGCGCGTGCGGAGCCGTGCCAGAGAAGCGCGAGCGCGGCCAGAGCGGAAAGCGCGCCCTTGCGCATGCCGGCGGCGGACCCGCGTGCCATCGGCGCTACCCCGCGGACCCGTCGAATGCGGCCTGGAGCGCCGCGATGTCGAGCTTCACCATCTTGAGCATGGCGTCGGCGGCGCGCCTGGCCTTGGCCCGGTCCGGGTCCGCCATCATGCGCATGAGGACCGTGGGGACAAGCTGCCACGAGACGCCGTAGCGGTCCCTGAGCCAGCCGCACGCCTCGGCGGCGCCGCCGCGGAGCAGCGCGTTCCAGTACCGGTCCAGCTCGGCCTGATCGTCGCAGCGCACGGCGAACGAGATCGCGTGATTGAACGGATCGTGCGGTCCCGCGCTCATCGCGACGAAGCTCTGCCCGAAAAGCTCGAATTCGACGATCTTCACCGAGCCGGGCGGCCCGCTCGGCGATTCGCTCGGCAAGGCGCTGACGCGGACGACGCGCGAGTCGGGAAAGATGGAGGCGTAGAAGGCGGCGGCCTCCTCGGCCTCCCGGACGTACCACAGGAACGGGGCGATCTTCTGCATCGAACGGCCTCCCGGAGATCCACAATCCTGGCGCCGCGCCCAAGTCGGGCCGCTTGGGGCCGCGCGCGCACAACGGTAGGATTGGCCCGCTGACGCTTGGTTCATCGCAATCGGCCCGTGAATGCCCGCCGTCGATACGCCTGCGCTCGTGATCATCGCCGCCGCGGTCGCCCTGGCTGCTTTCGTCCAGGGGACGCTCGGCCTGGGCTTCGCGCTCATCGTCGCGCCGGTCATCGCGCTGCTCGCGCCCCACCTGCTCCCCGCGTGCCTGCTGCTGCTCATGCTGCCGCTCAACGTCTACATCGCCTGGAGGGAGCGTGCCGCGCTCGACCGTTCCGGCGCAGCCTGGATCACCGTCGGGCGCTTCGTAGGCACGTTCGGCGGGCTGTGGATCCTGGTCGCGGCCCCGCCGCAGCGCCTCGCCACGCTGGTCGGCGCGGCGACGATCGCGGTCGCGCTGGCAACGATCGTTCTGCCTCCATTTCGTCCCGGCAGGCGATCGTTCGTCGCCGCCGGGCTGGTCACCGGCGTCACGGAGACGGCGACGGGCATCGGCGGACCACCGCTCGCGCTCGTCTACCAGCACCACGCGGCGGCGGTGCTCCGATCGACGCTGGCCGCGTGCTTTCTGGTCGGCCAGCTCATCTCCCTGGCCGTGCTCGCCGTCGTGGGCCGCGCCAGCGCGGGTCAGCTCGCCGTGGCGCTATGGCTCGTGCCGGCGCTCGCGCTCGGCGCGATAATCAGCCGCTACGTGCACCATCGCATCGACGCGCGGCTGTTCCGGGTTTTCGTGCTGGGCTTCGCGATCGTCTCGGGCCTGGTGCTCGTGCTGCGACGCTAGTCCTACGACAGGAGCCGATCGTGATCACCAAACTCGATGCTCCGCTCAAGCGCGAGCTCCGGATCCTGGGCCAGACCTACACGCTCACGATCTCGGCCGATGGACTGCATCTCGCTCCCAAGGGCCGGCGCAAAGGCCAGGAGCTGCGCTGGGCCGATCTCGTCAGCGGCGACGCGGCGCTCGCCACCGCGCTCAACGCCTCGCTCGCTCGCGCCGGCGCGCCTCACCGGCTGCCTGCGCGCGCGCCGGCTGGCAACGCGGCCGGGAAAGCGAAACATGCGCCCCGCGCAGCGACGACCCGTTCACGGCGCAAAGGCGGACGATGAGGCACCGTGGGCCCGCTCGTTCCGGCTCATGCCGGCCCGGCATGGGGCGGCCGTCCGCACGCGCATGGACCTTCTAGATCAGCCGGCGCACGCGCTCTCCGAAGCGATCCGCAGGCGCGAGCTCTCGTGCCGCGAGCTGATGCGGGCCACGCTGGAGCGCATCGCCGCGGTGAACCCGCGACACAACGCGATCGTCAGCCTGCGCGAGCCTGACGCGCTGCTGCGGGAGGCCGACGCGCGCGATACCCAGCTCGAACGCGGTGCGACGCGGTCCGAGTCGATCGGCTGGCTGCACGGCCTGCCCCAGGCGATCAAGGATACGGCGCACACCGCCGGGCTGCGAACGACGCTCGGCTCGCGCGTGCTGCGCAACTTCGTTCCCGCGCAGGACGGGCTGCTGGTGCAGCGAATGAAGGCCGCCGGGTGCATCGTCATCGGCAAGACCAACGTGCCCGAGTTCGGCCTCGGGTCGCACACCTTCAACGAGGTGTTCGGCGTCACCGGCAACGCCTACGATCCCAGCCGTTCCGCCGGTGGCAGCAGCGGCGGCGCCGCCGTCGCGGTCGCGACGCGAATGCTGTCGGTGGCCGACGGCAGCGACTTCATGGGGAGCCTGCGCAATCCCGCCGGCTGGAACAACGTGTTCGGCTTCCGGCCCAGCCGTGGCCGGGTTCCGACTTGGCCCGCCGAGGACGTGTGGGTGACGCAGCTTTCCACCGAGGGTCCGATGGGCCGCACCGTGCGCGACGTCGCGTTGCTGCTCGACGTGCAGGCCGGCTACGACGCCCGCGCGCCGCTGTCGTTGGCGAAGGAAAGCGAGCGATTCGCGGACTCGCTCGCGCGCTTCGACGCGAAGGGCGTTCGGATCGGCTGGCTGGGCGACCTCGGCGGCTATCTCGCGGTGGAGGACGGCGTTCTCGAATGCTGCACGCAGGCCTTGCGCCGTCTCGCGGGGTGCGGTTGCGCCATCGAGCCCGCCGAGGCCGGCTTCGCTCCAGAAGAAGTGTGGGAAGCATGGCTCGTGTGGCGCCGCTGGCTGGTCGCGGCGCGCATCGCGCCGCATCTTTCCGATCCGGCGAACCGTGCGCTGATCAAGCCCGAGGCGCTGTGGGAACACGATCAGGCGGCGCATCTGAGCGGCGTGGAGACCTATCGCGCCAGCGCGCAGCGCAGCGCGTTCTATCAGCGCATGCTCGCGCTGCTCGAGCGCGCGGATTTTCTGGCGCTGCCCTCGGCGCAGGTTTGGCCCTTCGACGCCGCGCTGCGCTGGCCCTCGTCGATCGCGGGCCGCGCGATGGACACCTATCACCGCTGGATGGAGGTCACGATCTACGCCACCTTCGCCGGACTGCCGTGCATCAGCGTGCCCGCGGGCTTCGGCGGCGCCGGATTGCCAATGGGCCTGCAGCTCATCGGGCGGCCGCGCGACGACGCGGGCGTGCTCGGGCTCGCGCGCGTCTACGAGCAGGCGGCACAGGATGTGTTGAAGATCAAGCCGCGATCCATTACAGATTTGTGACAACGCGGCGAGCACTGGTCTTGCGCGAGGATGCTGACGAAGCCGCGCAATAGTCGCCTCTAAACCCTTAACGCGGCGTCGATAATTTTCCTAGAGCGCTCGACTTTTGTGCATCGTGTCGAAACATTTTTTTCACGCGCCTTGCGCCATCGACCGCCGCGCGTTGCATAATGTTCGTGGGGTGTGCCCGATGTGGGCGCAAAACCGCGACGCGTTTCCCGCCGCGTCCGATCTTCCGAGGTCCGTACCTGGGGGTTCCGATGTCCGAGCGACGCAGCTTAACTGGCGACGTCGATCATGAAGCCATCATCAGCAGCATTGCGCAGGAGATGCACTATCCGATCCCGATCGTGAAGCGCATCTACGAGGACGAATTCGCGCGCCTAAGGGCGCTTGCGCGAGTCAGCGACTATCTCGTGCTGTTCGCCTCGCGGCGCACGCGCAACCTGCTGCACGCCGCACGCCGGCAGGGCTCGACCGCCAGCGGTTGAGCGAACGCAAAACCCGCCCGAGTCACTTGCGCCCCGCCTTCCAGTCGCGCTCGCGCAGCCTCGCCTCGTCGATCTGGTCGCGGTTCATCCTGCTGGCCACGTCCTGGATCGCGTGCGCGACGTCCATCGCCGGCCCACCCGCGGGCAGGCCCTGAAAGGCGATCTCGAGCCACTTGAGCGCCTCGATGTTGTCCTGAGGAACGCCGTTGCCCGCGGCGTAGAGCAGGCCCAGGTTGAGCTGCGCGAAGGCCATGCCCTGATCGGCGGCGCGACGGAACCATTTCGCAGCGTCGGCGTAGCTCTGAGCGACGCCGGTGCCCGAAGCGTAGCTCGAGCCGACGTTGTATTGCGCGACGGCGTTGCCCTGCTCCGCGGCCTTCTGGAACCAGCCGAACGCGGTCGCGTCGTTCTGGGCGACGCCCTTGCCCTCGGCGTACAAGGTGCCGAGAGAATACTGCGCGGTCGCATTACCGGATTCCGCGAGCGGGCGCCACAGCTCGGCGGCCTTGGCGAATTCCTGGTCGTGATAAGCGGCCATGCCGTCTTCCAGCGGACCCGCTGCGGCCGCACCGGAGGCAAGAGCGACGGCGCACGCCGCCATCCACAGGATCAACGACTTCATCCACGCTCCTCGCTGTTCCAGGCGATGCGACCTTCGAGCGGTCGAGCGGCCGCCGTGTTCCCCGATCATCGCCGATCCTGATCGGCCACCCACTCGTTGAGCAGCGTGTAGGTGACCGCCAGCACGACGGGGCCGACGAAGAGTCCGATGATGCCGAAGGCGATCAGGCCGCCGATCACGCCGCCGAAAATGAGCAGCAGCGGAAGGTCGGCACCCTTGCGGATGAGCATCGGGCGCAGGATGTTGTCGAGCATGCCCACGACGACGCTCCAAACGAGCAGCGCCACGCCCCAGCCGGTGTGGCCTTGCCAGAACAGCCAGATCGTCGCGGGGAGCAGCACGATCAGCGGGCCGATCTGGGCGATGCAAAGGATGAGGATCACCGCGGTGAGAACCGCGGCGAATGGGATGCCCGCCAGCGCGAGTCCGATGCCGGCAAGAATGGTCTGCACGAGCGCGGTGACCACCACGCCGAGCGCCACCGCCCGGATCGCCTGCCCGGCGAGCAGCACGACCTCGCGGCCGCGATCTCCCGCGAGGCGGCGGCCGAAACGGATCATCGCTTCGCGTGCGGTTTCGCCCTTTGCGAACATGATGCCGGCGATCAGCACGGTGAGCAGGAATTCGATGCCCAGCAGGCCCACGCTCCCGAAGGCTCCGGGCAGCCATTTCGCGGCCTCGCGCATGAACGGATCGAGCCGCGCAAGCAGTTCGGCGATGCCGGCCGCCGCGATCGCCGTCCACGTTTCAGCGAGCCTCGCGCCGAACAGGGGGATCTTGCCGACCCACTCCGGCGGCAGGGGAATGGTGGCATTGGGAAGATCGCGCACCCATTGCGTGATCGTATCCATGTTGTCGACCAGCGCCTGGATCGCGAGCACCAGCGGCACGACGAAGACGAGCAGCATCGCGGCGGTCATCACGATCACCGCCAGCGCCCGCCGCTGCACCGCGGCCTGGACCCTGAGCATGAGGGGCCAAGTCGCGACGACGATCATCGACGCCCAGACGATCGGCAGCAGGAACGGGCGCAAGACCCAGAACGACGCGCCGATGAGCATCGCGATCAGCAGCACCGCGAGCACGGTGCGCGTGAGCTCGCCGCGCATGGGCGCGGCCGTGGGTTCGTTGGTCATGCGGACGTGCGGTGCGAAATGGCAGTCGCCCCCTGTGCCGGCGCCGGGGCCGCCGGCCGGGGCGGCGCCAACACTACCCTTTCCCGGCGGACGTGTCCAAGGCGACGTGCGGTCGCCGACGCTTGACGCGAAGGGCCGGGCGCCGCGAGCATGGAGGCATGGACTTCCATACCTGGCTCATCTATCTCGTGGCGGCGAGCGGCTTGTCGCTCTCGCCGGGACCGAACGGACTGCTCGCTCTGACCCACGGCGCGCTGCACGGCCGGCGCAAGGCCCTGTACACCATCTTCGGAGGCGCGTTCGGTTTCGTGGCGCTGATCGCGGCGTCGATGTTCGGGATCGGCGCGCTGCTCAAGGCATCGCTCGGCTGGCTCACCGTGCTCAAATGGGCGGGTGGCGCCTATCTCGTCTGGCTCGGCGTCGTCGTCTGGCGCTCCCCGCCGATCGGCGTCGACCTTCCCCGTTCCGCGCCGGCGCGACGCGGCGGCTCGCTGTTCCGGCAGGGCGCGCTCTCGGCGCTCACCAATCCCAAAGGCCTCCTATTCTTTGCCGCCTTTCTGCCCCAGTTCATCGATCCGGCGCGAAGTCTCCTGCCCCAGTTCGCCATCATGGCCGGGACGTTCGCCGCGACCGAGATCGCGACCGAGGTCTTCATCGCCAGCATGGCGCATCGCATCAGTCCGTGGCTCAGGCGCGTCGGGCGACGCTTCAATCAGGCCTGCGGTGGGCTGTTCGCGGCGATCGGGATCGCGCTGCCGCTGCGCAGCTGATGCGGCGAGCGGCTGGTTCAGCCCCGCTGCCGTTAGACCGCTGCCGCAGCGGAAACGGCGGCTCGATGGATGGCCGCGTATTTCGCGGGCGCCTGCCGGAAGGCGGCGAGGCAGCCGTCGCAGCAGAAATAGTATGCAACCCCTTCGAAGTGCTCGACGTGCTTCGGTGCCTTCGTATCGACGGCCATTCCGCAAACCGGATTCACGAATTTGGTCGGCGCGGCCACGGAGGCGGAGTGCGGCGCCGCCGAATGCTGGAGCGCCGCAGCGTGCAGCCCCTCCGCCGGGTGCGACGTGACGCCTTGGCGGCCACGCAGCAGGGCCAGAGCGCCCGCGACGGCCACGAACGCGATCTCGCCGGGGGTCTTGGCGCCCGCATCGGGCCCCGCGGGAGCAACGAGCCGCGCGATCCTGGCTTCGTCCACACCCCGTACCCGCATCCGCTCGCGCAGTCGCTCCGCCTTGCGGCGGCTGGCGATCATCAACACGTGCGTCGCGCCGCTCCGCAAGGCGCGCTCCAGCGCGTCTTCGTCGCCTTGCCCTTGCGTGGCCACCAGGACGATAGGCGCCTCGTCGGGCTCATCGGCGAGCCGAATCCTCAGTCGATCCGCGAGGAAGCGGGCTTCGGCGGCGGCCGGCGTATCGCCCATGACGCACAGCGCGCTGCGCGAGCTGTAGGGCTGGACGAAGATCTCGATCGTGCCGTTGCTCGCGCAGGACATCGCGTACTGATCGACGTCGTCTTCCGGCTGGATCCTGTCGTTGGAGATGCGGACGAGCTTGGGCTCTCCACTCGCGATCGCGCCGCGCGCGGCGTCGATCACCCGATCCTTCGCGCAGCCGCCGCCGATCCACCCGTGCAGCGTGCCGTCCGCCAGCACGATCGCCTGCGCGCCCAGATACGCCGAGGTAGGCGCGATGGCGCGCACAACCGTGACGAGCGCATAAGGCTCGCGGCGGCGGTTGAGCTCGCGCGCCATCTCGAGAATGTCGTCGTTGGTCATCGCAGCGCCTCGATGAGAGAAGGTAGCACACGCTCGACGCTCGCGAGGTCGGCGCCCGGCGCGAACAGGTCGAGGTGAGGCAGCGCCGCCTGCATGCCGCGGCTCTCCGGAGTGAAATCGGGCCGGCCCAGCAAGGGGTTGAGCCAGACGATGCGTCGCGCCCGGCGCTCGAGCTCGCCCAGCGCCGCACCCAGCGCAGCGGGCTCGCCCGTATCGTAGCCGTCGCTCACCACGATGATGGCCGTGCGCGAATGCACCAGCCGCGGCGCGTGCCGGCGATTGAACGCCTGCAGGCATTCGCCGATTCGGGTGCCGCCGCCCCAACCCGATGCGAGGAGGTGAAGACGCTCCTGCGAGCGGAACGGGTCGGCATCGCGCAGCGCTTCGTCGATCGCGGTCAGACGCGTGTGAAAGATGAAGCAATGGATGTCGGCGAGCTCCAAGCACAGCGCACGGGCCAGGCGCAGATAGAAGAAGCTGTACGGGCTCATCGACCGGCTCGCGTCGAGCAGCAGTACAAGGCGCGGCCGAACGCGTCGGCGATCCTTCCAGGCCACCCGGAACGGCGTACCGCCGCTCGCGACGCTCCTGCGGATGGTTCCTTGCAGATCCATGCGTCGCCCCCGATGGAAGCGTGCTTCGCGGCGCAGTCGGAGGTGCTTCATCCGCCGCGCGAAGCGGCGCGTCAGCGCCTCGATCCGGCGAAGCTCCTCGGAGCGATGAAGATCGCGGAAATCCGTGGACGCGAGCGACTCCTCGAGGCTCGCGCCGTGCCGCTCCCCAGGGCCATCGTCCTCGGCGCCTGCGTGCTCGGCGGCCGAGGCGACGTGCAGCTCCAGAGCGGCGTCCTCCGGCGATCCGGCGCCGTGCGACGCTCCCGGCCCGGCATCGCGGTGGCGAACGAACGCGCTGCGGTTCGGCGGCAGGAAATAGGCGTCGAACAGCGCGTCGAAGCGCCGCCATTCGTCGCCGCGCGCGCACAGGAGCGCCTTGAGGCTCCAGCGCAGGATGTCGCCATCGAACACGCCGATCCCGGCCGCCGTCTCGACCACGCCGGCCGAGTCGTCGGCGCCCACGCCGAACCCGTTGGCCCGCAAAAAGCCCGCGAAGCCCGCCAGGCGTGCGTGCAAGGCGGCCGCCGGCGCCGCCGAAGAGGCGAGCGTCAGCATGCCGCAGCGATGCGCGCGACGACTTCCCGCGTAAAGCCGGCCCGATCGTCGCGGGTCTTGATGAGCGCGGCGAGCGTCTCGACGATGCGCTCGGCCCCGCCCTCGTCGAGCGCCGCAATGCCGAGCCGCAGCAGCGCCGCGGCCCAGTCGAGCGTCTCCGCGATGCCGGGCTTCTTCTTGAGATCCATGCGCCGCACGCTCTGCACGAACTCGACGAGCTGGCGGGCGAGCTTTCCTGTGGCCTCCGGCGTGCGGATCTCGACGATCGCGAGCTCTTTTTCGAGGGTCGGGTAGTCGATGTACTGATACAGACAGCGGCGGCGCAGCGCGTCGGAGAGCTCGCGCGTGCCGTTGCAGGTGATGACCACCAGCGGACGCGACACCGCCCGCACCGTACCGAGCTCGGGGATCGACATCTGGAAGTCCGACAGCAGCTCCAGCAGGTACGCCTCGAACGCCTCGTCGGCGCGGTCGATCTCGTCGATCAGGAGCACCGGCGGATCGGCGCAACTGATCGCTTCCAGCAGCGGGCGCTTC
>DATJBM010000094.1:0-90364 GCA_035515295.1 Casimicrobiaceae bacterium
CGTCGGTGCGCTGCTGTGCGAGCCGGTCGATTCGAGCTGCGCCGCTGGCGTCATCTTCTTCAACAACGTCGGCACGATCGGCATGTGCGGCCACGGCACGATCGGGCTCGCGGTCACGCTCGCGCACCTCGGGCGCATCGCCCCTGGCCGGCATCGCTTCGAGACGCCCGTCGGCGTCGTTTCCGTCGAGCTCCACGATCGCGATCGCGTAACGGTGCAAAACATCCCGAGCTACCGGAGCGCCGCGGACGTCCGCGTCGCGGTGGCCGGCTACGGTGAGGTCGCGGGGGACGTCGCGTGGGGTGGAAACTGGTTCTACATCGTCGCCTCGCCCGGGATTGCGATCCGGTCCGACAACATCGACCGCTTGAGCGCCTTCGCGTGCGAAGTGCGCCGGAGCCTGAACACGCGTGGCGTGCGCGGCGACGGCGGCGCGATGATCGACCACGTCGAGGTGTTCGAGCCGCTCGCCGCCGCGAAAGGCGCGCGCAACTTCGTGCTCTGTCCCGGGGACGCCTACGATCGCTCGCCGTGCGGCACGGGAACCAGCGCCAAGCTCGCGTGCCTGCACGCCGACGGCGCGCTCGCGGCTGGAGAAACGTGGCGCCAGGAAAGCGTGATCGGCACCGTGTTCGAGGCTTCGTTCGTCGCCGATGAGCGCGACCGCACGCGCGTTCTGCCGCGCATCACCGGCAGCGCCTACGTCACCGCCGAGGCGACGCTCCTCTTCGACGACGCCGATCCGCTGCGCTGGGGCATTGGCGTGCGCGGATGAGCCGCGTCGTCGTCGTCGGCGGCGGCGTGGTCGGCCTGTGCGTCGCTTGCGCCTGCGCGCAGAAAGGACATCGCGTCGTCGTCGCCGAGCGCGGCGCGCCGGAGCGCGACGGCTGCTCGTTCGCCAACGCCGGCATGATCGTGCCGAGCCACATCGTTCCGCTGGCGAGCCCGGGCGTGGTCGAGCAGGGCTTGCGCTGGATGTGGAACCCGGCCAGCCCTTTCCACGTCAAGCCGCGGCTCTCGGGCGATCTCATCGACTGGGGCTGGAAGCTGTGGCGCGCGGCCACGGCGGAGCACGTGGAGCGCGCCGCGCCGGTGCTGCGCGACCTCCATCTCGCGAGCCGCGAGCGGTACCGGACCTGGGCCGCGCAGTGGGACAACGCCTTCGAGCTGGTCGAGAAGGGGCTCCTCATGCTCTGCCGCACCGATCGTGGTCTCGCAGAGGAAGCGGCGGCGGCGGAGCGCGCGCGCCGGCTCGGCATCGCCGCCGAGGTTCTCACCCCGAGCGAGGTCGCGTCGATCGAGCCGGCGTTACGGATGACGGTCGCGGGCGGCGTGCATTTTCCGCTCGACGCGCATCTCACACCGGGGAAGCTCATGGCGGCGCTGCGGCGCGAATGCGCGCGCCTCGGGGTCGAGCTTCGCCATCACTCGGAAGTACGCGGCTGGCGCGCGAGCGGACGGCGGATCGACGCCGCGGACACCGGATCGAGTGCCGTCGCGGCCGACGAGTTCGTGCTCTGCGGCGGGATCTGGTCGACGAGCCTCGCACGGGATCTCGGGCTGCGCCTTCCGATGCAGGCCGGCAAGGGCTACAGCCTCACGCTGGACGATCCTCCGGCGCGGCCGCGCACCTGCGCGATCCTGAGCGAGGCGCGCGTCGCGATGACGCCGATGGGCGGGGCGCTTCGTTTCGGCGGCACGATGGAGATCGCGGGCATCGACGAGAGCGTCAACCCGGTGCGCATCGACGGCATCGTGCGCTCGGTCGGCGCCTACTTGCCCGACTTCACGCCGTCGCGCTTCGCGACCGCCGCGGTGCGCGCGGGGCTTCGTCCCTGCTCGCCCGATGGACTGCCGTACATCGGCCGCTTCGCCTCCTTCGACAACCTGTCGGCGGCCACCGGCCATGCGATGATGGGCCTGAGCCTCGCGCCCATCACGGGCACGCTGATGGCCGAGATCGTCTCGGGCGAGCCGCCGTCGATCGCGATCGAGGCGCTTTCCCCGGATCGCTACGGGGAGGGGTATCGTCGACTCGAGCGGGCCGCCTGACGCACGCGTCCCGCCGCAACCAGGATGCGTCCATGACCGATTCCATCTCGCAAGTCTCCGCCGCCCAGGCCGTGCCGACGCTGCGACCGCTCCTCATGGGCACGCGGCACATGGCGGTGGCGGGGCACTACGGCGCCGCGCACGCGGCGTTCGCAGTCCTCGAGGGTGGAGGCAACGCGGTGGATGCGGGCGTGGCGGCCGGGATCGCGCTCGGCGTGCTGCAGAGCGACCTCGTCAACGTCGCGGGCGTCGCGCCGATCATCGTCTACCTCGCGAAGACGCGCGAAGTCGTCACCATCAGCGGGCTCGGAACCTGGCCGCGCGCAGTGACCACGAATCTCTTCGCGCAGCGCCACGGCGGCAGGATTCCGGACGGCGTGCTGCGCACCGTCGTACCCGCAGCGCCCGACGCGTGGATCACCGCGCTCGAGCGCTACGGCACGATGAGCTTCGGCGATTGCGCGGCCGCCGCGATCCGCTTCGCGACCGACGGCTTCCCGATGTATCCGCTGATGGCGGAGCTGATCGCCCTCCACGCCGACGATTACCGCCGCTGGCCGTCGAGCGCGGCGATCTACCTCCCGGGAGGATGTCCACCGCGGCAGGGGGAGCTCTTCGTGCAGCGCGATCTCGGGCGCACGCTGCGGTACCTCGCCGACGAGGAGAAGGCCGCAGCCGCGAAGGGACGCGCGGCGGGTTTGCAGGCCGCACGCGATGCGTTCTACCGTGGCGACGTCGCGCAGGCGATCGTCGCTTACCACGGCGAGCAGGGCGGCCTGCTGACGGCGGAGGACCTGGCAGGCTTCCGAGTGGCGGTCGAGCCGCCGGTGCGGGCGCACTTCGGAACGCTCGAACTGTACGCCTGCGGCCCGTGGTGCCAGGGACCGGCGCTGCTCGAGATGCTCAATATCCTCGCCGGCATCGATCTCGCGGCGCTGGGCCACAACTCCGTCGATTACGCCCACGCGCTGACCGAGGCGATCAAGCTCGGTTTCGCCGATCGCGAGCGCTATCTCGGCGATCCGCGCTTCGTCGACGTGCCGATCGATCGGCTCCTGTCCGCGGACTTCGCCGCGCAGCGCCGCTCGCGGCTGCGCGCGGATCGCGCCTGGCCCGGCCTGCCGCCTGCGGGAGAAATTCCGGGCCATCCGCAGCGTCCGCTGCCCAGACCGAGCGCGGAGCGCGCGCCGGCCGGCGCCGACACGTCGCACGTCAGCGTGATCGACCGCGAAGGCAACGTTTTCGCCGCCACACCGAGCGATCCCTCGTTCGACACGCCGGTCATTCCCGGCACGGGCCTGTGTCCCTCCTCGCGCGGCTCGCAGAGCTGGGCCGATCCCGCGCACGCCTCGTGTGTCGCGCCGGGGAAGCGCCCGCGCCTGACACCGATGGCGGCGCTCGCGCTCCTGCCCGACGGCAGCCCGATGCCGATCGGTACGCCGGGTGGCGATGTCCAGGCGCAGGCCATCCTCCAGGTGCTGCTCAACATGACCGTGTTCGGCATGGATCCGCAACAGGCGGTGGAAGCGCCGCGGTTCGCCTCCTACAGCTTTCCCGATTCGTTCGAGCCGCACGCTTATTCGCCCGGGCTCCTCTACGTGGAAGACCGCGTGCCGCAATCGGTGCGCGACGGGCTGGCCGCGCGCGGGCACGAGGTCGCGGACTGGCCCGCGTTCGTCTGGCGCGCGGGCGCGGTGTGCGTGCAGCGCCGCGATTCGGCGAGCGGCGTGATCGCCGCCGGCGCCGATCCGCGCCGGCCCTGCTACGCGGTCGGCTGGTAACGATCCGGCTCGGGCGGCACGGGCAGCCGCGGCAGCCGCTCGGGGATGATCCCCGCGGGCCGGTAGCGCAGGATCACGAGCAGGAGCGCCGCCACGAGAAATTCGCGCACCGCCGCGCCCTGCACGATGCTGATCCCTGGAACGTAGGGAATCGCGAAGCGCGTCGCCTCGAGCAGGAACACCACCGCGAAGCCTCCGACGATCGCGCCGCGGTTGTTGCCCAGGCCCCCGAGAAGCAGCGCGAGCTTGATGTAGAGCGTGAACAGCGGCACGAAGATGTCCGGTGCGATGTACGAGGTGTAGTGCCCGTAGAGCGCGCCTGCGAGCCCGAGCGCGGCGGAGCCCAGCGCGAAGGCCTTCACTTTGAACATGAGCACGTGCTTCCCCGCCACTGCGGCGACCTGCTCGTCGTCGCGGATCGCCCGCAGCACGCGCCCGAACGGCGAGGCCCGCAATCGTTCCGTCGCGAGGTACGTCACCGTGACGATCATCGCCACGATCGCGAGGTAGAGCAGGTTGAAGCCCTCCGGCGAGAGCGCGCCGCGGTACGGGCCGGGAATGCCGGACAGCCCGTCGGTGCCGTTGGTGAGCGGGATAGCGTTGCTGGCGACGATGCGGATGGTCTCCGCGAAGCCGAGCGTCACGATCGCCAGGTAGTCGCCGCGCAGTCGCACGGTGACGAGCGACACGCCGGCGCCGACGAGCGCCGCGACCACGGCGGCAGCGGCCATCCCGCCCGCGATGGACCATCCGGCCTTGAGCGTCAGCAGCGCACTGGCGTACGCGCCGACCGCGAAGAAGCCGACGAGGCCGAGGTTGACCATTCCCGCGAACCCCCACATCACGTTCACGCCGAGCGCCATCAGCGCGTAGATGCCACCCGAGACCGCCATCGCGATGAGGTAGTTTTCCAAGTGGCCCTCAGTACGCGCGCTGCCCGAGGATGCCGCGCGGCCGCAGCGTGAGCACGAGCAGGATGGCGACGAAGCCCACCGCGCTGCGGTAGTCGGGCGAGAGGAACAGCAGGCACAGCTCCTCGCCCACGCCGACGGTGAGCGCGCCCACCACCGCGCCCGGAATGCTGCCCAGCCCGCCCACCACCGCGGCGGCGAACACCGACAGGATCGAGCGGAAGCCGGTGAGCGGATCGATGGTCGTGTCGAGGCCGATCAGCATGCCGCCGAGGCCCGCGAGCCCCATGCCGACGAAGCTCACGATCCGGCCGACGGCTTCCGCGTTGATGCCCTTGATGGCGGCGAGCATGGGATTGTCGGCGACCGCGCGCATCGCCTTGCCGGTGCGCGTGAAGGCGAGGAAGGCGAACAGCGCCGCCATGGTAACGACCGCGATGGCGAGGTTCTCGACCTGCTGCGGACCGACGCGGATCGCGCCCAGGCGCCAGTCGCGGCGGATCGGCAGGTCATAGCCGCGCAGCTCGTTGCCGAAGATGAAGCGCACGACGTTCTCGAGCGCGATGGTGAGCGCGATCGAGGCGATGGCGGTGGTGATGTAGCCGGCGGGGCGGAAGCGCTTGAGCACCGCTTCGTCGGTGGCCACGCCGACCAGGCCGGCGACGGCAAAGGCGATGGCCACGGAGGGAAGCAGCGGCAGGTCGAGCCTCGCGTTGGCCACAAAGCCGGCGAAGGCGCCGATGGTCGCGTGCGATGCCACCGCGAAATTGGGAAACCGCAGGACGGCGTAGATCGCCGTGAGCCCGATGGCCGGAACGGCGAGGATCGTACCGGCCATGATGCCGTTCACCACCAGCTGACCGACGTCGGCGAGCGCCGGCATCGAAAGGCTTTACGCAACCTTGAGCAGCACGAACTTGCCGTCGGCCACCTTGTTGTAGCGGAACTTGCAGTCGATGATGTCGCCGATGTCGGTGAAGTCGCAGGGACCGCTCGCGCCCTCGTAGTTGATGTCGCGCCCCTGCGCGAGAAGCTTGAGTCCCTCCACCGCGCTGTAGACCTTGGTGCCGCCGCCCTGGCAGATCTTGCGCACGTTGTCGCGGATGCCGGTGCCGGTGGCGAGCTTCGCCTTGGCGATCGAGAGCGTCACCAGGCTCGCCCAGTCGGTGGCCTGCGTCTCGTAGGAATCGGGCTCGGCGATACCGAGGCGCTTTTTCGCCAGCTCGTAGGCGGGCGAGCTAACGTCCGCCGACGGCTGCACGGTGATCACGCCCTCGGTCACTTCCTTGGGCAGCGACTCGAGCACCTTGGTGGTGACGGCGTACGACTGCGCGAAGCGCGCGCCCGAGTAGCTTGCACGGTAGAGCTCGCGCAGAAGGATGGTCACGTCGGGAGCGTAGCCGTTGAGGTAGATGAGATCGGGGTTGGTCTTGAGCGCCTGGTCGATCTCCGAGCGGTAGGTCGTCTTGTCCTTGTCGTAGATGAGCGTGCCGACCATCTGCGAGCCCTTCTCCTTGAGCACCTCGGTGGCGCGGGTCTGCGTGGGCTCGGCGAAGGGAGCCTGGATCGACATCATGAAGCAGCGCTTGACGCCCATCGAGGCGATGAACTCCGCGTGCTTGCCCGCCTGCAGATGGTTGTTGGGCTGAGTGCGGACGAGATAGCCCTGGTGCGGCAGCTTGGTGATCGAATCCGCCCCCGACACCGTGGTGAGGAAGGTCCTGCTCTCCCAGCACAGCGGCGCCACCGCCGAGGTCACGGCCGACGCCCACGTGCCCATGATCGCCGGCACCTTGGTTACGTCGATCAGCTGGCGCGCGGCGCGCACGGCGGCCTCGGGATTGGTCTGGGTGTCCTGGACCACGAGCAGGACCTTGCGTCCCAGCAGGCCGCCCGCGGCGTTGACCTCGTCGATCACCGCCTGCATCGCCTTCGCCATGCGCGGCCCGTCGAAGCCGCCGGCGCCGGTCAGAGGCGTGAGCACGCCGAGCTGCAGCGGCTCGCCCTGGCCGCGGGCGATCACGGGGGCGAGGCCGGTCAGCGCGAGGGCGCCCGTAGCCTGCAGGAAACGGCGACGCGGTCCGTTGGGTTGCGGCATGGCTTCCTCCGTTGTCGAATCGATGGTCGGATCGGCGCGTCGGCTCACGCGCCCAGGAAAACGCGCTGGATGTCGGGATCGGCGGCGAGCGCGGCCGCCTTCCCGTGTCGATGGTTGCGCCCGTCGACGAGGATGTACGCCCGCTCGGCGATGGTCAAGGCCTCGCGCGCGTTCTGCTCGACCATCGCGATCGCCACGCCGCCGCGATGGATGGCCGCGATGTCCTCGAACAGCCGCTCCGCCGCCAGCGGCGACAGGCCCGCGGACGGTTCGTCGAGCAGCAGGAGCTTCGGCTCGACCATCAGCGCCATGGCCATCGCCAGCACCTGGCGCTCTCCGCCCGAGAGCGAGCGCGCCGGCACGCGCCGGCGGCGGGCGAGGGCGGGAAAGCGCTCGAACGCGCGCTCGACCCGGCGCGGGCTTCCCTTCGGATCGAGGTAGCCGCCCATCTCGAGGTTCTCGCGCACGGTCATGCTGGGAAAGACGTTCTGTTCCTGCGGCACGTAGGCGATGCCGCGGCGTGCGATCTCGCGCGGCGCGTGGCCGTCGATCGCCGCGCCATCGAACGTGATCCGGCCGCGGCCCGGCCTGAGGAGCCCCGCCACCGTCTTGAGCAGCGTCGATTTGCCGGCGCCGTTCGGGCCGATGACGCCGACGATCTCGCCTTCGCCGACGGCGAAGTTCACGCCCTTGAGCACTTCGTCGGCGGCGCTGTAGCCCGCGACGACGTCGTCGACCGAAAGCAGCGTCATCGCCGGCGGCCCATGTAGGCTTCCTGCACGGCCGGATCGGCGAGGAGCTCGGCGAACGTTCCTTCCGCGAGGTTGCGGCCTTCGGCGAGAACGACGACGTGGTCGCATAGCGCTGCGATCGTGTCCATGTGATGCTCGATCAGCAGGATCGTGAGGCCGTCGTCGGCGAGCGCGCGCAGGTGGCGCGCGATCTCGCGAGCGAGCACCGGGTTGACGCCGGCCACGGGCTCGTCGAGCAGGATGATCTGGGGTCGCGCCATCAGCACCCGGCCGATCTCGAGCAGCTTCTTCTGTCCGCCCGAGAGGCTCGACGCCGGCTCGTTGAGCAGGCGCGTGAGATCGAGGCGGGCGGCCACGGCGCGCGCCGCCTCGAGCAGCTCCGTTTCGCGGCGGCGCGCCGCGGCGGAGCGTCGCAGGGCGGGGAGCACGCGTTCCCCGGGCTGGCGATCGCCATAGAGCAGCAGATTCTCGTAGACGGAGAGCCGCGGGAAGCCGCGCGCGATCTGGAAGGTGCGCACGAGCCCGGCGTTGGCGATCCGGTCGGGGCGCCAGCCGGTGATGTCGCGGCCGGCGAAGCGCACGCTGCCGGCGTCCGGCGGGACGACGCCCGAGATGCAGTTGAACAGCGTCGTCTTGCCCGCACCGTTGGGACCGATCAGTCCCGTGATCCGGCGCGGCTCGACGGCGAGACGCACTCCGGCGAGCGCCTGCACCCCGTAGAAGCTGCGCGCGAGGTCGCGCACTTCGAGGAGCGGCTCGGTCATCGTTCCGCGATGAATCGCGCGCCTCGCCGGTCACTCGATGAGCGAAGGAACGATGAAAGGCGCGATGAGCAGCCCCGCCGCGGCGTCCTCGTCGGTGAACCAGTCCGCCTCGTGAGAGATGTTCATCGTCCCGAGCCGCCTGCCGCCGTGCGCGAGCGGCACGTTCATGATCGCGCCGATGCCGAGACTGAAGATGAGCTCGTGATCGGCGAAGGCGGCGCGCACCTCGTCCGGATTGCGGGCGACGAACACCTCGCCGCGATCGAGCACGACCCGGCTCCAGGGCGTGGCGCGCTTCTCCTTGCGCCCGCCGACGGGATAGGCTGCCGGGTTGCTGCTGTAGATGCGCTCGACCTGTGCTTCCGCCTCGTGCACCCGCATCAGGGTGAAGAGCTTGTGGCCGATCACCTCCTCCACGAGCGCCTCGATGGCGACGTAGAGCCGCGCCGGCTCGCGTTCCGTGGCAAGCCGGCCGGCGAGCGCCGCGAGGTCGGCGAGCGTGAGGGGGCGTCTTGCGTGGGGCATCGTCGCGATCCCGTGGGGAGGCTCGAGCTAGGCAAGGCGGATCCGACCACCGTCGTTCCCGCGCAAGCATACAATAAGCCGGTTCCGGGTCGGTCCGCATTTCAACCGTAGGAGGACAGCATGCGCAGAAGGCAACTGATCAAGGCGGGCGGCGCGGCGCTCGCCGCTCCACTGCTGGCGCCGCTGCTGCGGCCGCTCGATGCGCTGGCGAAGACCGACCACATCGTCGTGATGACGTGGGGCGGCCAGTGGGGCGACGCCATGCGCGACAACGTCGACGCGGCGTACGAGAAAGCGACCGGCATCAAGGTCGTGCAGGAGCGCGGCGCGAGTCCGGTGGACCGGATCACCAAGATCAAGGTCAGTCTGCCCAACCCACCGGCCGACTGCTTCCAGCTCGCCGACGGCCTGGTGCCGCTGGCGATCAAGCAGGGCGTGGCGGAGAAGCTCGACCGCAACTCGCCGCGGATGCCGAACCTGCGCAACATGATCCCGACCTTCTGGAACGACTACTGGGCGCCGCAGATCTTCTCGGTGATCGGCATCATCTACAACACCAAGCTGGTTAAGAATGCGCCGATGGGCTGGGAAGACCTGTGGCGTCCGGAGTTCAAGGGCCGCATCGTCCTGCCCGAGATCTCGCACTCGATCGGCTCCTACATCATCCCGATCGGCGCAGTCGCGGCGGGCAAGCCGCCAAGCGACGAGGAGACCGGCTTTGCCATGCTCAAGAAGATGGCGGACCTGCGTCCGATATGGGCGAAAGACACCGACACGATGATGAACTCGATGCGCACCGAGGATGCGATGATCGGCATCCTGTACAAGTCGCAGACCTACACCGTGAAGGGCTACGGCGCGCCGGTGGAGTGGGTCTACCCGAAGGAGGGCGGCATCGCCTACACCTCGGGAACGTGCATCGCCAAGGGCACCAAGAATCTCGAGGCGGCGGAGCAGTACATCAACACGACCATGGACCCGAACGTGCAGACCTTCGCCGCGAAGATCTACAACTACGGCGGCACGAACAAGGACACGCTCTCGAAGCTCTCGCCCGAATTGCAGGCGCGGGTGAAGTTCCCGCAGGACCAGCTCGATCGCCTGATCAAGCTCGACCTCGGGATGATGACCGACAAGCGTGCGGCGTGGGTCGAGCGCTGGAACCGCGTCGTGGCCGGCTAGTGTTCCCTTCCGCAAAGCCGCTCGCTCCTTCATTGCCGGAAGTAGGCTCCTGCGTGACGGGACCGTAGATGCCCGAGGCGAGCGGTCCGCACGAGATCGTTCACCTCGGTTGGCGCGCCAATGGCGACGGCTTTGACACGGCGCTCGCCGTCAATCGGCTGCGCGCCGCCGGCGCGCGGGTGTGGTGGCTGCAGCGAGCGGGTGGACCTACGGAGGCCGGCGACTATCTGGTCGAGCTCGGGCCAGGGCAGCTTGCGGCGCTCGCTCGCCTAGGCGTCGCGGTCGAGCCGTGGAGGGCGGAGGTTCCCGGCGACGCGCTGGCGTTGGCGCGGCCGGCCGTTAGGCTCTTCGCCGGCACGGCCTCGAAGTTCCCGTACTTCGCCTACTACGCGCTCTGCCTGCTGCGGCTCGGGATCGACTACGTCCCCTGCGACGGCGATGCGCTCGCGGGCGGCGCGCTGGACGAGGCCAATGTTCTCATCCTCCCTGGAGGCTTCGCGACCTGGGGCATCGACGCCGCGGAGCACGCGGCCGGCGCCGACCAGGCGGTGCGCGATTTTCTCGCCCGCGGCGGGAGCGCGATCGGCTCGTGCGGCGGCGCCTACTACCTCTCCGCGGGCCGCCCGGGATGGACCGGCACGGCGCCGGCCAAGCCGCGCTACACGCACGAGTACCTGCAGAGCGGCGTGGGCATCGTGAGCATCGCGATCGAGCCGGGACCGCTCGGCTTCGGCTGCCCGCCGACGATGGAAGTGCCGTACTACCACGGACCGATCTACGACGCCCTGGGCGAGGGCCTCGAGGTGGCAGCGACGTTCCAGTTGCTCGCGCTTTCCGGCCGGCTGGCGATCGACAATCCGCTCGACCGCGAGAGCTTCGAGCGCGACCTCGCGGGCAGGCCGGCGATCCTCACCGCGACAGGTCGGCGCGGACGCGCCGTGCTCTTCTCGCCGCATCCCGAGATGGGCGATCTCGTGCGCAAGTACATTTCGCTCGACGGCTACGTGCGCCGCTATCTGCCGATCCGCGGCTTCGGCACCATGCGCGACACGCTGCGCCATTACCGGGTAGCCGACGCGCCGAGCTTCCGCCTGGTCCAGAACGCGCTCGATGCGTTGCTGACCGGCGCCCGCGAGTTCCCGCGCGCCAGCGCACCGTCCACGCGTGACACCCCTCCCGCGGCGCTCGCCGCGCTCTGTCGCGGCGCGCTTGCCCGGCTGGGGTCGTTCGAAGCGGACGAGGAGGGCGAGCTCGTGCGCGACGTCGTCTCGGGCATCGCGGCCCGCCTCGGTGATGCGGAAGTGCGCATTCCGGCGGTGGCGAGCGCACCGGCGCTCGAGCCGGCGCTGCGCCATCTCTGCGCCACCGCGGCCGAGCGCTGGAACGACGCCGTCTATTCGAGCCTAGCGCAGCAGGCGATGGAGCTCGACCTTGGCGTGGCGCTGCTCGAGTGCTGGCTCCAAGCCGCTACGTTCGACCGGGCGCTGGCGCCATGAGCGCGCTGGGGTCGTCCGCAGGCGAGATCGACGTCCGGCTCACCACGGTGCGCAAGAGCTTCGGCCCGGTGCTCGCGGTCCATGACGTCGATATCGAGATTCCGCGCGGCTCGATCTTCTCGCTGCTGGGGCCCTCGGGCTGCGGCAAGACCACCACGCTGCGCCTGATCGCCGGCTTCGAGCAGCCGGACGCGGGCGAGGTTTACATCCGCGGGGACCGCGTCACGGCGCTGCCGCCGTACAAGCGCAACTTCAGCATGGTGTTCCAGAGCTATGCTCTGTTTCCGCATCTCAGCGTGGCGGAGAACGTCGCCTTCGGGCTGCGCATGCGTAAGACGCCCCGCGCCGAGCGCTCGCGCGCCGTGACCGAAGCGCTCGACCTGGTGAAGCTGGGCGCGCTCGCCGAGCGCTATCCGCGCCAGCTCTCCGGCGGCCAGCAGCAGCGCGTGGCGCTCGCCCGCGCGCTGGTGATCAAGCCGGCGGTGCTGCTCCTGGACGAGCCGCTCGGCGCGCTCGACAAGATGCTGCGCGAGGAGATGCAGATCGAGCTTCGAAGCCTGCAGCAGCGGCTTGGCATCACGGCGGTATTCGTGACCCACGACCAGGAGGAGGCGCTCACGCTCTCCGACCGCGTGGCCGTGATGCGCAACGGCGTCATCGAGCAGGTCGGCCCGCCGCGCGAGATCTACGACCGGCCGTGCACCGAGTTCGTCGCGGGGTTCCTGGGCGCGAGCAATTTTCTCGACGGCACGGTCGCGGCGCGCGAAGGCGCGACCGCGATCGTCGAGACGGCGGCGGGGCCGATCCGGCTTGGGGCCGATGCGCCGGTCGGTGCGCGTGTGCGCGTCGCGGTCCGGCCCGAGCGCGTGCGCATGCGGCGCGATGGCGCGGCGGGTCTTCCGGCGCGCATCCGCGACATCGTCTATCGCGGCCCGGTGACGCACTTCTATCTCGACAGCGCCGCCGGGGCGCTGGTCTGCCACCAGCAGGCCGCCGATGCCGGCGCGTGGTCGGTCGGCGACGAGGTGCGCTGCGCCTGGGATCCGGCGAGCGCGGTCGTGCTCTCCGACGGCCGGGCATGAAGACTCGCTGGGCCTTGGTGCTCGCGGCGCCGCCGCTCGCCATCGCGCTCGCCTTCTTCGTCGTGCCGGTTGCGTACCTGTTCTGGGTGAGCCTGCATCAGCCGTCGCAGAGCGAGCTCTACGGCGCGGCGCTCACGCTCGGCAACTACGCCGGGATCCTGGGCGATTCGTTCTACCTGGAGATCACCCGGCGCACGCTGGGCGTCGCGGCGGCGATCCTCGCTCTGTGCCTGCTGGTCGGCTACCCGGTGGCGTATTTTGTCGCGCTGCTGCCGGCGCGCCGCCGCATGCTGGTCACGCTGCTGTTGCTCTTTCCGCTGATGGTGAGCAACGTCGTGCGCGCCTACGGCTGGATCGCCCTGCTCGCGCGGCGGGGCGTGATCAACGCCGGGCTCGAAGGGCTGGGCGTGATCGCTGCGCCGCTGGAGCTGCTCTACACCACGCCCGCGGTGGTGGTGGGACTGATGACCATCCTGCTGCCGTACATGGTGATCTCGATCGCCAACACGCTCGCCGCGCTCGACCGGCGCTACGAGGAGGCGGCGCAGGCGCTTGGCGCCGGACCGCTGCGCACCTTCCTGCACGTCACGCTGCCTTTGTCGATGCCGGGCGTGGCCTCGGGTACGCTGCTGGTGCTGCTCCTCACCTTGAGCGCCTACGTGACCATCACGCTGCTCGGCGGGCCGCGCTCGAAGCTGCTGGTGAGCATGATCTACGACGGCGTGACCGCGTTCCAGTGGCCGCACGCGGCGGCGCTGTCGTTCATCCTGCTGGCGCTGGCGCTCGTGCTGACGGGAGTCATCCTCGGCGTCCTGCGACCGGCGCGCGTGCAGGGGACTGGGCGATGAGCAGGCGGCGCACCGCCGGTCGCGCGATCCGCGGCACCGCCGCGGCGATCGCCTTCGTCCTGATCCTGGTTCCGATCGTGATCGTGGTGGTCGCCGCGTTCTCGCCCAAGGACTACTTCGACTTCCCGCCGTCGGGCCTTTCGTGGCGCTGGTTCGTCGAGTTCTTCCGCCTCGAGAACATGCGCGGCGCCTTCGCCCTGAGCGTCGAGCTGGCGCTCGCCGCCGCGACGCTGGCCACGGTACTGGGAACGCTCGGCGCGCTGTTCCTCGTCCGCCGGCGCGGTCCTCTCGCCACGCTGTTGCAGGCGCTGTTTCTGGCGCCGCTGGTCTTTCCGACGATCGTGCTCGGGGTGGCGCTGCTGCTCCTGTACAAGACGGTCGGCATGCCGGTGTTTCCGGGGCTGCTGCTCGCCCACTGCGTGATCGGCATGCCGTACGGCTTCCGCACGGTGCTCGCGAGCGCGCAAGCGCTCGATCCGGCGCTCGAGGAGGCCGGGCAGAGCCTCGGGGCGGGCCCGCTCGCCACGCTCCTCCTGCTCACGTTGCCGCTGGTCTGGCCAGGCGTGCTGTCGGGGTGGCTGTTCGCCTTCATCGTTTCCTTCGGCGAGCTCAATGCGGCGCTCTTCCTCACCGGCCCGGGAGTCACGACGCTGCCCATCGAGATCTTCAGCTACCTGCAGTTCCAGGGCAGCCAGCTGGTGATCGCGGCGGCGTCGACGCTGCAGATCGCGCTGATCATCGGCCTCGTGGCGCTGATCGAGCGGCTCGTCGGCATCGGCCGGATCATCCGCGCGCGCTGAAGCTGGGTCGAAGCGGCCACAGGGCGCGGCGAGCAGGGCGAACATTGGTCGGCGCGGGGACTCCGAGGTACGATTGACGAGACGCGAACAGAGTGCGATGCGCGCTCGCGGCGCATGCCGACGAGGGGTGAAATCTTGACGAACTGTCTCTCCACCGGTGGGCGACCGCGCGAGGCGAGCCGATGATCGAGAAACCGCTCGTTGGGCAGCATGCGGTCGTCACGGGAGGAGGGAGCGGTATCGGCTTCGCGGTCGCACGCCGGCTGGCCGATCTCGGCGCCAGCCTGACGCTCCTGGGTCGCTCCGTCGATCGTCTCGGGGCGGCCGCGGCGGCGCTCGAGGCGAAGACGCTCTGCGACGTCTCGCAGGTCGACGTCGGCGACCCCGACGCCGTCCGCCGCGGATTTGAAATGCTCGACGAGCGCGGGCATGTCTTGCGCATCCTCGTCAACAACGCGGGCGTGGCCAAGGGCGCCAAGTTCGCCGAGACCGATGCGTCGATCTGGGAGGAGATGCTGCGCGTCAACTTGAGCGGCGTCTATCACTGCATCCGGGCGGGGCTGCCGAGGATCGTGGCCGCGGGCGGCGGACGCGTCGTGAACGTCGCGAGCACGGCCGGACTCGCTGGCTGTGCCTACGGGAGCGCGTATTGCGCCGCGAAGCACGGCGTGATCGGCCTCACGCGCGCGCTGGCGGCCGAGTATGCGCTTCGCGGCGTGACCTTCAACGCCGTGTGTCCGGGTTATGCCGACACCGACATGACGCGGCAGACCGTGGCCGATATCGTCGCCGGGACGGGACGGAGCGAGGCGGATGCCCGCGCCGCCCTGGCCGCACACAATCCGCAGCGGCGCCTCGTGACCGCAGACGAAGTCGGGGGCGCGGTCGCGTGGCTGTGTCTGCCGGAAGCCGCGGCCATCAATGGACAGGCTATTTCGGTGTCCGGCGGCGAGGTCATGGTGGGATAGGGATGGGCCGGCGATAAGCGCTCGAGCCCGCGCGATGCGAGACGGAATGCGGATCCTGCAGCCGCCGACATGGACCAAGCCGCGAGGCTACGCCAACGGCGTCGCGGCGCGCGGAACGATCGTATTCGTCGCGGGACAGGTCGGCTGGAACACCAGCGGCGAATTCGAGACGAGCGAGTTCGTCGGCCAGGCGCGCCAGGCGCTCGCCAACGTCGTCGCCGTGCTGGCGGAAGCCGGCGGCCGGCCGGAGCACATCGCGCGCATGACCTGGTACGTCGTCGACAAGGACGAATACCTCGCAAGCTCGCATGCGCTCGGCGCAGCCTATCGCGAGATCATCGGGCGCCACTACCCCGCGATGACGGCGGTGCAAGTGGCAGCGCTGGTCGAAGACGGAGCGAAGGTCGAGGTCGAGGCGACCGCCGTGATTCCGGACGCCGATCAGTAGGTCTCGACGTGGTAGCGGCCCTGTCGGCGCAGTTCGGCCCGCTGCCGCTCCCAGTCGAGGCCGTGCGCGCGGCAGGCATCGCGGAACGCGTCATCGACGCCCTGCTCCATGCCCTTCAGCCCGCAGATGTAGACGTAGCAATGCTCGTCCGCGAGCCAGTGCGCGACATCGGCGGCGCGCTCGCGGATCCGCTCCTGGACGTAGCGCTTCGGCTGTCCGGGAACGCGGGAGAAGGCGAAGTTGATGTCGCTGCAGTCCTTCGGCAGCTTCATGAGCGGCCCGAAGTAGGGAAGCTCGGCGGCGTTCCTCGCGCCGAAGAACAGCATGAGCCTGCCGCCTTCCTTGAGCACGATGCGCCGGCGCCGCCGCTCGGTCATCGCCCGCATCGGCGCCGAGCCCGTTCCCGTGCACACCATGAGCAGGCTCGACCCGGCGTGGTTGGGCATCAGGAACGTCGCGCCGTACGGCCCAACGACGCGCACCTCGTCGCCCTTGGCGAGATCGCACAGATAGTTGGAGGCTACGCCGATGACCGGATTGCCTTCGTGATCTTCCCGCACGCGCTTGACCGTGAGGGAGAGGTTGTTGTAGCGCGGCCGCTCGCCGTCGCGCGGGCTCGCGACCGAATACAGCCGCACGTGATGCGGCTTGCCCGACGCGTCGACCCCCGGAGGCAGGATGCCGATCGTCTGGCCTTCGAGCACGGGGAACGCCGCGCCGCCGAACTCGAGCACGATGTGCCGGATGTCGCTGCTCGCCTCGTCGGCGGTGAGGCGGAAATTCCCGCTGACCGTCGCGATCGCCGGCTTCTCGGGTGCATAGAGGTTGACGTACGGGTGCGCGGCCGACCAGGGAGGAAAGGCCTGGCCGCCTTCGCCCGCGGTGGCGACCGACCGGATTCGAGCGACGTCCGCCGGCACGTCCTCCGCGCCCGCAACGACCTCGGCCTGGACGGGGAGGCTGTCCCAGCCGAGCTGCTCCGCGATGGTGTAGGGCTTGGACCTGTCGACCTGCCGCCAGCTGTCGATTGCTCCAGTCGGGCAGGGCGAGATGCAATCGTTGCAGAAATTGCACTTCGCGGAATCGACGACGTAGTTGCGCGCGTCGTGCGAAATCGCGTGCGAGGGGCAGGTCTCCTCGCAGGTGTTGCAGCGGATGCAGATCTCCGGGTCGATAAGGTGCTGACGCAGCACCTCGACGGCCGCCTGGCTTGCGCTCATCGGGTTCGGGCGATGCGCTAGTTGAAGCGCACGTATTCGAAGTCGAGCGGCTGGTTGTTGATGCCGCGCGCCGGCGGAGCGATCCAGTTGGCGAAGCGTCCGGGCTCGGTCACTCGGCCCATGAGCGAGGCGACGAAGGCTCGGTCGGCCTCCGACGGCAGCCACTGCAGGTGCCGGTGCGTCCAGTCGGACTCGCTCAGGACATTGCCGTCGGGATCGATCCGCGTCGAGGACAGCGGACCGATCCGGCGGTTGAACGCCTTGTGCGGCGCCTTGAGCCGAGAGGCCACGCCGCCCTTCTCGATCACCTTGTTCCAGCGCTCGATGCCCGCGAGTGCATCCCTCACGTAGTCGTCGCGCAGCTTCTCGTTGAGCGCGTTGAGGGCGGGCGCCTGCGTGGTCACGAGCCTTCCATCGCGCACCTCGAGCACCGGGTACGTCGCTCCGGTGAGCACGTGATCGTCGTCGATCTTCGTCTCGTCGAAGCGCCCCTTGAGCCCGGTGGCGTAGAACGTCGCGGCGTTGGACGAGACGTCGGCGCCAAACAGATCCATCGTCACGCTGAAGTGGAAGTTCAAGTAGCGCTGGATCGTCGGCAGGTCGATCAGTCCCAGCGCGCGGACCTTGTCCGGGTCGTCGACCCTGTGCTGCACCATCGCCTCGCAGGTGCGCTGGATGATCCGGCCAACGCCCGACTCGCCGACGAACATGTGGTGCGCTTCCTCGGTGAGCATGAAGCGGCAGGTGCGGGCGAGCGGATCGAACCCCGACTCGGCGAGCGAGCAGAGCTGGTACTTGCCGTCGCGATCGGTGAAGTAGGTGAACATGAAGAAGGCGAGCCAGTCGGGCGTCTTCTCGTTGAACGCGCCTAGGATGCGCGGGTTGTCGGCGTCGCCCGAGCGCCGCTCCAGCAGCGCCTCGGCCTCCTCGCGGCCGTCGCGGCCGAAGTACGCGTGCAGCAGATACACCATCGCCCACAGGTGCCGGCCTTCCTCCACGTTGACCTGGAAGAGGTTGCGCAGGTCGTAGAGCGACGGACAGGTGAGGCCAAGGTGACGCTGCTGCTCGACGGAGGCGGGCTCGGTGTCGCCCTGGGTGACGATCAGCCGCCGCAGGTTGGAGCGGTATTCGCCCGGAACCTCCTGCCACGCGGGCTCGCCCTTGTGCGCGCCGAAGTTGACCTTGCGACCGGCCTCCGCCGGCGCGAGAAAGATCCCCCAGCGGTAGTCCGGCATCTTCACGTAGTCGAAATGCGCCCAGCCCTTGGGCTCGACGCTGATCGCGGTGCGGAGGTAGACGGCCGCGCTGCTCGTTCCCTCGGGCCCCATGTCGGCCCACCAGTGCCGGAATTCCGGCTGCCAGTGCTCGAGCGCGCGCTGCAGCGTGCGGTTGCTCGCGAGCTCCACGTTGTTGGGGATCTTCTCGGCGTAGTCGATGGTCATGGATTGCTCCGTGGATCGTCATTCCTGCACCGGGATGCAGGCCCAAATTCATTCGCGCAGCGCTCTGGCCGGATGAATCCGGCCCTACAGATCGCCGCTCCCGCGCGGGATGACCGTTAAACCCGCTCCCGGTTGAATCTCGCCTTGTTTCCCGTGCCGAAGACCCTCAGCGCGCCGGATTCGCCGACGGCGTTCGGGCGGGTAAAGATCCAGTTCTGCCACGCGGAGAGTCGCCCGAAGATCCGCGTCTCCATGGTCTCGGCGCCGCCGAAGCGAAGATTCGCCTCCATGCCGGTCAGCGCGTCGGGCGATAGACTCGCGCGCTCTTCGAGCGCGACCCGGATCTCGTCGTCCCAGTCGAGCTCGTCGGGCGCCGCGGTCACGAGTCCCAGTTCGAGCGCCTCGGCCACCGGAATCGCGCGGCCGATCGCTTGTCTCGCGCGTGCGATCGCGGCCTCCTCGCCGTAGAAGCGCGCCGCGAGCCGCGACAGGCCCTTCACGGTCGGATAGGCACCGAAGTTCATCGCCGAGAGAGCCAGGCGCGGCGCACGGGACGCGCTTTCCGGCAGCGCCAGCATGTACGCGCGGTCCGCCGCGAACGCGAGCTCGGCGAGCGTGCCGGCGAAGCACGAGCCCGGCTCGACGAGCGCGTAGAGCGTGCGCGAGGTCACCTCCAGCCGCGCGAGCGTCCGGCGCAGCATGCCGATCGTCTCGCGCAGGAACCAGTGCGATGCGTGGCGCTCGAGCGCCGCGTCGAGCTCGACGACCCGCGCGGCGTCGCCCGCGGTCTTCAGGAGCCACGTGCCGAGCTCGGGCTCGTTGGTGCGCAGGAGCAGGATCGCGTCGTCGAGCTCGCGCGCCATGGCAAGCGGCCACCAGCGCGCGCCCGCCGCGAGGATCGCGTCGGGCTCCGAAGGCTCGCGAGCGCTCGGGGCGGACACGGTCAGAGTCGCGTGGCCCGCCTTGCGCTCGATCCGCACGTCGACGTGTCCGTAGTGGAAGCCGGTTTCGTCGATCCGACGCTCGAGCGGCGTCAGCGCGACGCCCTTCGCGTTCGCCGGCCGATCGCTCTTGGCGGCGAGCTCCCGCGCGCGCCGCCGCACCGTTTCCTGGAACTGCTGGGGCTTCGCCGCTTCGTCGATGAGCCGCCACTCCTTCGCGCGCGCGGCGCGCACGCCTTCGACCAGCGTGCAGAAGACGTCCGCGTTGTCGCGGCGCACCTTGCGCTTGTCGGTGAGGCGGGTGAGGCCGCCGGTCCCCGGCAGCACGCCGAGCAGCGGCACCTCGGGCAGGCTGACCGCGGAGGAGCGGTCGTCGATGAGCAGGATCTCGTCGCAGGCGAGCGCGAGCTCGTAGCCGCCGCCGGCCGTGGTGCCGTTGCAGGCGGCGATGAACTTGAGTCCCGAGTGCCGGCTCGAATCCTCGATGCCGTTGCGCGTCTCGTTGGTGAACTTGCAGAAATTAACCTTCCAGGCGTGGCTCGAGCTCCCCAGCATGAAGATGTTGGCCCCGGAGCAGAAAACGCGTTCCTTGCCGCTGCCGATGACTACGCAGCGCACTTGCGGGTGCTCAAAGCGGATGCGCTGCAGCGCGTCGGCGAGCTCGATGTCGACCCCGAGATCGTACGAGTTGAGCTTGAGCTTGTACCCGGGACGGATGCCGCGATCCTCGTCGACGTCGAGCGTGAGCGTGGCGACGGCATCGGTGACCGCAAGCTTCCAGTGGACGTAGCGCTCGGGACGAGTGTCGTAGGTGACGAAGGGACGGTCCGGGAGCGCGGATGGCGATTCCGGCGATGCGGAAGCCTGCAGCATGGGGTTCTCCTGATTCTCCGGTCGGCGTCAGGCGGACACGGCCTGGCGCAATCGCGCGAGGCTCTGCTCGGGGCGCTCGCCCGCGGTGTCCAGCGTCACGTCGGCTTTGCGGTAGAGCGGCTCGCGCGCGCCGAGGATGCGCTTCAAGTCCTCCATCGCTTCGGCGTTGCCCTGCATCGGGCGGAAGTCGCCCTGGGCGACGACGCGCGCCATGTGCTCGGCGGGCGGTGCCTTGATCCAGACGGTGAAGCAGCTCGCGAGCAGCAGATTGTAGGTTTCCGGCTCAGAAACGATGCCGCCGCCGACGGCCATGACGACCGGCCGGTCGCTGGCGATGATCCGCTCCAGGCAACGGCGCTCGATGCGCCTGTAGCCGAGCTGGCCGTAGAGCGAGAACACTTCGCTCAAGCTGATGCCCGCGTCGCGCTCGATCTCGCGGTCCAGCTCGACGAAGGGCAACCCCAACGCGTCGGCCAGCGCACCGCCGAGCGTGGTCTTGCCGGCGCCGCGCAAGCCCACGAGCGCGAGCCGCCGCTTGCGCGCGGTGGCCTCGGGGCCGAAGTCGCGCATGAGGCGGAAAACGACGTCTTCGAGCTGGCGCTCCGGAAGATGGTCGAGGAAACGGCGGATCAGCCGATGCTCGACGGAGGCCTCCTGCGCATCGATCAGCTCGGTCAACGGCACGTCCAGCGCCCGCGCCACGTTGCGCAGCAGCAGCACCGATACGTTGGCCTCGCCCGCTTCGAGATGAGCCAGGTATCGTTCGGACACGGTGGACTGCCGGGAGAGCGTCTTGCGCGCGATCCCTCGACGCTCTCGCGTCTCGCGCACGCGTCGGCCGATGCCGGCGAGCCATTCGCCTTCGCCCTCGCGGTCGTTCGAGGACACGCGCGCGGACGGCGCCTCGGCGAGTTTGGCCATCATCATCGGAATGCAATCCAGGTGAGGATCGCGAAATATAGTGCCTGACCGTGAGCCGGTCAAGCCGAATCAAGCCTCATAGGGAGACAGCTTTGGTCCCAACGGATCGCAGAGGATAGGCGTGCGGTCGGCTCGGATCCAGTAGGCTTTATTTTGCTTGACAATCGGTTGCGGCATGATCTAAAGTGCAACCCCCGAAAGACGAGGCTCGCGATGACGCCGCAGGCGTTCGCCGCCCTGCTTGCGCCGATCGCCCAATGGATCGGTGATCGCCCGCTCGATGCTGCGCCGGACACCGATCTCAACCGCCCTATCCCGGCAGGCGGCCCGCTGTTTCTCTCCGTGCTCGAAGCGTGCCACGCCGGGATCGCGGCGGGATGGATGTGCAATCGCGAGGCCGGCGGAATAAAGTGTGGCCGGGTCGTGATGACGCGCGGCGGCCCGGGGTTTCAGCGTCGACGTGGTGGCGATGGAGAAGCGCGTGGGTCCGCATCATTGTCATCCCAGCGGCGAGATCGACTTGATCCTGCCGGAAAGCGGCGCGGCGACTTTCGACGCCCGCGGCGCGGGGTGGCTCGTCTACGGACCGGCAAGCGCGCACTTTCCGACGGTGACGGGCGGCACGGCGCTGGTGCTCTACCTGCTGCCTCAGGGCGGCATCGAATGCAGCGGGGCCTGACACCGGATCAGGCACCCAGAGGAGGAGGGAAGCCATGGCCGGATTGAGCACGGCCGATCAGACCGTGAGCCCGCCGCGCCTGACGTTCCCGCGCCCCTACAACGCGGCCCACGACTTGGTCGAGCGCAACCTGCGCTCGGGCCGCAGCGGCAAGCTCGCCTATGTCGACGATCGCGGCCGTTTCACCTACGCGGAGCTCGCCGCGCGCGTCAACCGCGCGGGCAACGCGCTGCGTGGCCTCGGGCTCGTGCCCGAGCAGCGCGTGATCCTCGCGCTGCACGACTCGATCGATTTTCCGTCGCTGTTCCTCGGCGCGATCAAGGCCGGCATCGTCCCGATCGCGGTGAACACGCTGCTCACCGCCAAGGACTACCGTTACATCCTCGAGGACAGCCGCGCGAGCGCGCTGTGCGTGTCTCCGCCGCTCGTTCCGGCGTTCGAGCAGGCGATCGCGGAGGGTGGCCGGGCGCATCTGCGCGAGATCGTGGTCGCGGGCGAGGAGAAGCCGCCGTACCGCAGGCTCGATGCATTGCTCGAGGCGGCGAGCGAGGCGCTCGAGCCCGCACCGACGACCGCCGACGACGCCTGCTTCTGGCTCTACTCGTCGGGCTCGACCGGCGCGCCCAAGGGCACGGTGCATGCTCAATCCAGCATGATCGAGACCGCCGAGCTCTACGCGCGTCCGATCCTCGGCATCGGCGAGGACGATGTCGTGTTCTCGGCGGCGAAGCTCTTCTTCGCCTACGGCCTGGGCAACGCGCTCTCCTTCCCGCTTTCGGTCGGCGCGACGACCATCCTCATGGCGGAGCGCCCCACCCCGGCGGCCGTGTTCAAGCGGCTCACGGAGCACCGGCCGACGATCTTCTGCGGGGTGCCCACGCTCTTCGCGGCGATGCTCGCCGCGCCCGACTTTCCCGCGCGCTCCGCGCTAGGCCTGCGGGTATGCACGTCGGCGGGCGAGCCGCTGCCGGCGGACCTCGGACGCCGCTTCCGGGAGCGCGCGGGCGTGGACATCCTCGACGGCATCGGCTCGACCGAGATGCTGCACATCTTTCTGTCGAACCGCGCCGACGGCGTTCGCTACGGCACGACCGGGCTTCCCGTGCCGGGCTACGAGCTGCGCATCGTCGACGAGCACGGACACGACGTGCCTCAAGGCGAGCCGGGCGAGCTTCTGATCAAGGGACCCACGGCGGCGCTGACCTACTGGAACAATCGGCCGAAATCGCGAGCCACGTTCATGGGCGAATGGACGCGCAGCGGCGACAAGTATCGACGCGACGAGCAGGGCTACTACGTCTACTGCGGGCGCAACGACGACATGCTCAAGGTCGGCGGCATCTGGGTTTCGCCCACGGAGGTCGAAGCGGCGATCATCACGCACCCGGCCGTGCTCGAGGCCGCCGTCGTCGGCCAGGAGGACGACGAGCACCTGGTGAAGCCCAAGGCGTTCGTCGTTTTACGCCAGGGCCAGGAAGGCGATGCGGCGCTCGCCGCCGGAATCCAGGAGCACGTGAAGCAGCATCTCGCACACTACAAGTATCCGCGCTGGGTGGAGTTCATTCCCGAGCTGCCCAAGACGGCCACGGGAAAGATCCAGCGCTACAAGCTGCGCGCGGCGCCGTAGAGCCCGCCGCCCGCGCTCCGCGCTCGGGCATTCGTGTAGGATGGCGCGGCTCGCGAAGCGGCGGAGCGCGTGCGGCGGGCAGGGACAACAGATGGTGTCAGGAGAGGAGACAGAAATGACCAGCATCGAGGGGCGGAAACAGCGCCGCCGCGTGATCAAGGCGCTCGGGGCGGCAGGCGCGCTCGGCGCGCTGGGAGCGCCCGTCGCGGCGCTCGCGCAGGCAAGCAAGCTGAAGGTCGGCTTCATGCTGCCGTACACAGGGACCTACGCCGCGCTGGGGCGCGCCATCGAGAACGGGTTCAAGCTCTACGTCAAGGAGCAGCGAGGCAAGCTCGGCAGCCGCGAGATCGAATACTTCACCGTCGACGACGAGTCCGAGCCTGCCAAGGCCCCCGACAACGTGAACAAGCTGATCAAGCGCGACAACGTCGACGTGATCGTGGGCACGGTGCACTCGGGCGTGCAGATGGCGATCGTCAAGGCGGCCCGCGACAACAATACCTTGCTGATCATCCCCAACGCGGGCGTCGACGAGGCGACCGGGCCGCTGTGCGCGCCCAACATCTTCCGCGTGTCGTTCTCCAACTCGCAGCCCGGGCTCGCGATGGGTCTCGTCGCGGCCCTGAAGGGATACACGACGGCGGTGACGATCACCTGGAAGTACGCGGCCGGCGAGCAGTCGATCGGCGGCTTCAAGGAGACCTTCCAGAAAGGCGGCGGCAAGGTGCTCAAGGAGCTCTACGTGCCATTCCCGAACGTCGAGTTTCAGGCGCTCCTGACAGAGATCGCGTCGATCAAGCCGAGCTGCGTCTACACCTTCTTCGCCGGAGGCGGCGCGGTGAAGTTCGTCAAGGACTACGCCGCGGCCGGCCTCAAAGACAAGATACCGCTGCTCGGCGCCGGCTTTCTCACCGACGGGACGCTCGACGCGCAGGGCGCCGCCGCCGAGGGACTGCTCACCACGCTGCATTACGCCGACAACCTGAGCACGCCGCGCAACAACGCCTTCCGGCTCGCCTACGCCAAGGCCTACGACAGCAAGGCGGACGTCTATGCCGTTCAAGGGTACGATTCGGCGCAGCTGCTCGGGATCGGCTTGCGGGCCGTCGCAGGCGACATCGCTCAGCGGCCCCTACTGATCGGGGCCATGGCCTCCGCCGAGATCGACAGCCCGCGCGGCAAGATCACGCTGTCGCGTTCGCACAACGTGGTGCAGGACTTCTACCTGCGCCAGGTCCAGAACGGCCAGAACAATGCGATCGGGCTGGCGGCGAAGTCGCTGGCCGACCCCGGCCGCGGCTGTTCGATGGGCTGAGCGCGTCGCACCCGAAGCGTGCTGTCGCTCTCTCGCCGCGTCGGCCCCGCTGCCTTCGGCGCTGGCTGACGCGGCGATTGTGTTGCCCGCGTTGCGATGGACCTCCCGATCTTCCTGATCCAGACGCTCAACAGCGTGCAATACGGCCTGCTGCTGTTCCTGATCGCGAGCGGCCTGACGCTGATTTTCGGCATCATGGGGGTGATCAACCTCGCGCATGGCAGCTTCTACATGCTCGGCGCTTACGCCGCCTTCGTGCTCTCCGGGCTGACGGGGAGCCTGTTCTGGGCGATCGCGCTGGGCGTGCCGCTCGCGGTCGCGTTCGGCTATCTCCTGGAATGGATTTTCTTCAGCTTCCTCTACAGGCGCGACCACCTGCAGCAGGTGCTGCTGACCTACGGGCTGATCCTGGTGTTCGAGGAGCTGCGCAGCCTCGCCGTGGGTGACGACGTGCACGGCGTGTCCGTGCCGGCGACGCTTGCCCGCTCGGTCGCGCTCGGCTCGACCATGACCTATCCGGTCTTCAACCTGTTCATCTCCGGCGTGTGCCTCGTCGTCGCCGTGCTGCTGTTCGTCCTCCTGCAGCGCACCCGCCTCGGGATGATGATCCGCGCCGGGGCGTCGAACCGCGAGATGGTTCGCTCGCTCGGCGTGGATATCAACTTGCTGTTCCGCGTCGTCTTCGCGCTCGGGGTGGCGCTCGCCGCCTTCGCGGGAATGGTCAACGCCCCCGCTTCGTCGGTCTATCCGGGCATGGGCAACCAGGTGTTGATCATCTGCTTCGTCGTCGTCGTCATCGGCGGCATCGGCTCGGTGACCGGAGCGCTGGTCGCCGCGCTCATGATCGGCTTCGTTGACACTTTCGGGAAGGTCTTCCTACCCGACTACGCGGGCATCCTGGTGTACCTGCTCATGGCGGTCGTCCTGGTGTGGAGACCCGAGGGGCTGTTCCGGGAGAGCAGGGCTTGACGCTCGCGCGCCGCACCCTGGCGACGCTCGCGCTGCTGGCGCTCCTCGCGCTGCCGCTCGTGGCGGGGAAGTTCTACGTCGACCTTATCGCGAAGGTTATGATCATGGCAGTGTTCGCGATGAGCCTCGACCTGCTGGTCGGCGTGACGGGGCTGGTCAGCCTCGGCCATGCGGCGTTTTTCGGCCTGGCGAGCTACGTCCTGGTGCTCGTCGCGCCCGATCCGTACACCGCGGTGAGCCTGTGGACCTCGCTGCCTCTAGCCGTCGGCGCGTGCGCGCTCGCCGCGCTCGCGATCGGCGCGCTCGCGCTGCGCACGCGCGGCGTCTACTTCATCATGGTCACGCTGGCGTTCTCGCAGATGGGCTACTTCGTGTTCCACGACACCAAGATCGCCGGCGGCAGCGACGGAGCCTACATCTACGTCAAGCCCAGCGCCAGCGTGGGGGGGTGGTCGCCGTTCGATCTGAACAGCGGCGCGCATTTCTACTACGCGATGCTCGCGCTGCTGGTGCTGGTCTTCGTTTTCCTGCGCATGCTGCTCGCGTCGCGCTTCGGCCACGCCCTGCGCGGCATCCGCAGCAACGAGCAGCGCATGCGCGCGCTGGGCTTCAACACCTATTGCTACAAGCTCGCCGCGTTCACGATCGCCGGCGCGATCGCCGGGCTCGCCGGATACTTCGCCGCGGTGCAGTTCGGCTTCGTCAACCCGGAGATGCTCGCCTGGCACCAGTCGGCGAACGTCTTGCTGATGGTCATCCTCGGCGGCATGGGCAATCTCGGCGGCGCCATCGTCGGCGCCTTCGCCTTCGTCCTGCTGCAGGACCTCTTCTCCTCGCTCACCAAGCATTGGCCGCTTCTTATGGGCGGCTTCGTAATCCTCGCGGTGATGCTTCTGCCCGGAGGCCTCACCCGTGCGACGGAAACTTGGCGCTTCTGGCGCTTCGGCCGGCGGCATGGCTGAGCCGCTGCTTTCCGCCCACGGCCTGACCCGCCACTTCGGCGGAGTGCTCGCGGTCGACCATGTTTCGATCGACCTTCGCCCGGGAGAGATCCATGCCGTCATCGGCACCAACGGCGCCGGCAAGTCCACGCTGATCAATCTGCTCGCCGGGGAGCTCGCCCCGACATCCGGCGAGGTTTCCCTCTCGGGGCATGCGCTGACGGGCGCGCCGCCGCACCGGCTGGCGAGCCTCGGTGTCGGCCGCACGTTTCAGCGCAGCAACGTCTTTCCGGACTTCACGGCGTTCGAGAACTGCCGGCTCGCCGCGCAGGCACGAAATGCGCGGCCGTGGGCGGTGCACGAAAAGGCCCTCCGCTGTCCTACGAGCGGCGAGGCGGCAAGGCGCGCGCTGGCCGCGGTGGGCTTGAGCCGGCGCAGCGACGTGCTCGCGGGACTGCTGTCGCACGGCGAGCGGCGCGAGCTCGAGATCGCGATGTGCCTCGCCACCGAGCCCAAGGTGCTGCTGCTCGACGAGCCGCTCGCCGGCATGGGCGCCGAGGAGTCGCAGCGGGTCCTGGCATTGTTGCGCGAGCTCAAGCCCGAGCGCGCGATCCTGCTGGTCGAGCACGACATGGACGCGGTGTTCGCGATCGCCGACGTGATCACCGTCATGGCCGACGGGGCCGTGCTCGCCGCCGGCTTGCCCGAAGCCGTACGCGCCGATCCCTCCGTGCGCGAAGCGTACCTGGGCGACGCCCTCTGAGCCGCCGCACGATGGAAGCGCTGATCGAGGCTCGCGCCATACACGCGTACTACGGTACGAGCCACGTGCTGCGCGGCGTGGATTTTCGCGTCGCGCGCGGCGAGACCGTGGGCCTGCTCGGCCGCAACGGCATGGGCAAGACGACGCTGCTGCGCACGCTCCTCGGCCACGTGTCGGCACTACGAGGAGAGGTGCGTCTTCGCGGAATCGACGTGACCGGCGTGGCTCCCGAGAAGATCGTTCGCCGGGGAGTGGCTTACGTTCCCGAGGGCCGCGGCATCTTTCCGAACTTGACCGTGCGCGAGAACCTGGTCATGGCCGCGCGCGCGAGCGTGAGCGGCGAGCGCGCCTGGACCTTGGCGCGGGTGCTCGAGCTCTTTCCGCGCCTCGGCCCGAGGCTCGACCACGGCGGCGGCCAGCTTTCGGGGGGCGAGCAGCAAATGCTTTCCATCGGGCGCGCGCTGCTCACCAATCCCGATCTGCTCCTGCTCGACGAGGCCACCGAAGGGCTCGCGCCGCAGGTGGCGCGCGAGATCTGGCGAGTCGTGGCGACGCTGAAGGCGAGCGGCGTGGCGACGGTCGTGGTCGATCGCAACGCCGGCGCGGTGCTCGCGCACGCCGACCGCTGCGCGCTGCTCGTGAAGGGCGAGATGGTCGCCGATCTGCCAAGCGATGCGCTGCGCGCGCAGCCGGAGCTGCTGCGCCGGCATCTGGGCGTCTGACGCGGCCGGTGACCGATCGTCGGCGCTTTCCAATGCCGACCCGGTACTCCGTAAGGCTAGAGCCCTCGCGCATTGCCCGATGTGGCGTCACCCTGGTGGCCAGAGCCGTGATAGGCTGTTTTGACTGAGCAGTCTGCGGGTTTGATTTTCCCGTTGTCATGGCGATGACCCGGAGCGAATTCCTCCGCCTTGTGGCGGCTGAGACGTCGGTGTTGGCCGCATCGCCGATCCTCGGCGCCAGCCCGGCAGCGAAGGAAGCGATGCACACGCGCCCGATACCTTCAACGCGCGAGCCGTTGCCCGTCGTCGGCTGCGGAACGTGGCGCACCTTCGACGTCGGACAGGGCACCGAGGAGCGCGGACGACTGCGCGAAGTGCTGCAGATTCTGTTCGACAGCGGAGGCGCGGTCATCGACTCCTCGCCGATGTACGGCCCGGCGGAATCCGTCGTAGGCGACCTGCTGGCGGCGATGAACGCGCGCGGCAAGGCGTTCATCGCGACCAAGGTGTGGACGAGAGGACGCGAGGAAGGCATCGCGCAGATGCGCCGCTCGATGGCGCTCTTGCGCACGAACCGGATCGACCTGATGCAGGTCCACAACCTCGTCGACTGGCGCATACAGCTCGCGACGCTGCGCGCGCGGAAGAAGGACGGCGTCTTCCGCTACATCGGCATCACCCACTACACGCCCAGCGCCTATCCGGAGCTCGAATCGGTGATGCGGACGGAGAAGCCCGATTTCGTGCAGCTCGACTATTCGCTCGCCGACCGCGCCGCGGAGGAGAGGCTCCTGCCGCTCGCCTCGGATCTCGGTGTGGCAGTGATCGTCAATCGCCCGTTCGGCGGCGGCGGCCTGCTGCAATCGCTGCTGGCGAAGCCGCTGCCCGCGTGGGCTGCCGACATCGGCGGCGATAGCTGGGCGCAAGTGCTGTTGAAGTTCGTGCTCGCCCATCCCGCGGTGACATGCGTCATTCCCGGGACGGGCCGGCCGGAGCACATGAAGGACAACGTGCGCGCCGGCTTCGGCCGCTACCCGGACGCGGCATTGCGAGCGAAGATGCTGGCTGCGCTCCCGGGCTGATCGAGGCCGTCCCCCCGTCGCCGGCCGCCTTTCGCGACGGGCATCGCCTCAAGCGCGACGCAGCAGACGCGCCAGGGCGAGCGCCGTCACGGAGCGCCGGCGCGGGCGCGAGTTCGGCGGCAGGTCGAAATACCGGCGATCGATGTAGCACCAGCCCCAAGTCTCTCCGCGCTCCAGCGATGCGATGAGCGGGTGCCCGGTGGCCTGGTAGTGCTGAAGGGCGTGAGCGTGCGCCGAATCCTCGCAGCAACCGACGTGGCCGCAGGTCAGGCAGACGCGAAGCTCGTTCCACGGGGACCCGAGCGCGAGACACTCTTCGCAGCCTCGGGTTCGCGCCATCACAGGCTGGATCTCCCGGGCGTGGTCGCAGGGTTGCCTTCCCGACGGCATATCGAAGTCTAGCGGATCGTCAACCCACCGTCGGCGGCCAGCACTTGCCCGGTGACGTAGCTCGCTCCATCGGACGCGAGGAATACGAATACCGGAGCGATTTCCTCCGGCTCCGCCCAGCGACCCATGGGAATGCGCTCCAGATATTTGGACTTGAACCGCTCGTCGGTGCGGATCGTCTCGGTCATGGGCGTCGCTGCAGCGGGCGCGACGGCGTTCACCGTGATGCCGAACTTCGCGAGCTCCCGGGCCGCCGAGAGCGTGAGACCGACGATGCCGGCCTTGGCGGCGCTGTAGTTGACCTGGCCGATCGTGCCGAGCACGCCCGCGGTCGACGTCACGTTGACGATGCGACCGTAGCGCTGCTCCATCATCACCGACGCCACCGACTGCAGGCAGTTGAAGCTTCCCTTGAGATGCACGGCGATCACCTCATCCCATTGCGCCTGCGTCATCTTGTGCAGCATTGCCGGACGGACGATGCCGGCATTGCTGACGAGGATGTCGACGCGGCCGAAGCGCTCGCGCGCCGCGGCGACCGTGGCGTCGACCTGATCCCGGCGTGCGACGTCGCAGGCGATCGCGATGGCCTCCGCGCCGTCGGCGCGCAGCGCGCTCGCCACGGTTTCGGCGCGGTCCGCCGCAACGTCGGCGACGCATACCCGGGCACCCTCGCGCGCGAACGCGCGGGCCACGGCGGCGCCGATGCCCTGCGCAGCGCCGGTCACAATGGCCGCTCGGCCGGCAAGCTGCATCGTTTCCCTCCTTGTAAGGGCCAAGAAAGCCCGGATCAGACCCGCGAGCCGGACTTCGCTCTGGGTCGAGCGTCCCCGGCCGGGCCGCCGCCGGTCGCCGCTCGCGGCGCGGCCGCGTTGTGCTGCTGCCGCTCGATCAGGCGCAGCATCGTCGCCAACGTGATCGAACCGAAGGTGGCCTTGGCGATCTCGTCGATTTCCGAGAGCACCGCGCGGAGCGCGCTTCCCACCGGGGTTAGCTCGCCCGGCTCGTGCCGGTCGCCGGCCGCCGGGGACAAGTCTTCGAAGGTGCGGATGATGTCCATCAGCGTCAGCCGGCGCGCATTGCCGGCAAATCGATAGCCGCCGCCCACGCCGCGGACGGATTCGACCAACCCGGCACGGGCCAGTTCCGAGAGCACCTTCGCAAGGTGGTGCGGGGACACGGCGTACTTGCTCGCGATCTCCGCCGCGGCGATGTGCCGGTCGGGTGCCGCCGCGAACTCCAGCACGCTGTACAGCGCGAGCGATGTGTTCTTCTGCAGCTTCATCGCCTTACGCCCGGCGGAGCGACCGGGAGCATCAGCCTTCGAGTCCCATCTCGAGCGCGATGAAGGGCCCGGCCATCATGCCCTGGCTGCGGAAGAACGACAGGATCAGCGTGTTGTCTCGTCCGAGCATCGTGCGGACCTTGTGCACGCCGGCGCGCCGGAACCCGTCGCAGATCGCCGCCAGCAACCGTGCTCCAACGCCAGCCTGCCGGGCCTCGGGCTTGACGTCGATCGCGAAGACCCAGCCGCAGGGTGGCGAGCCGAACTCCCAATCGCGCACTTCGCCAATGATGAAGCCGACCACGCGCCCGTCGCGCTCCGCCACCAGGAATTGGCGCCCGGCGTGGTCGGAATCGCCATACCGCCGGTAGATCGACCGCCAGTAGTCGCGCTTCTCGAGCCCCGTCACCGTGGCGTCGATGGCGATGACCTGGGCGAGGTCCTCGCTCCGCGCCGGCCGCACCACGAGCGCCTCCGAGCCGGCCGCGCGCGCGCCATTCCCCCGCGCCGCGGCCGGATGCCTTCGTCTGGGTGCTCGCGACGGACTCAAAGGATGATGCAGATCAAATTAAATATGCGCATTCCGGTACCAGAATACATCATCCGGACCCCCACTGGAGGAGGAGATTGCCATGGCAGCCATCTGCAAGGCCCGCGCCGTATTGCGTGTTGCCGGGGTCGCGCTCATCGGTGCCCTCATCGCCGGACCCGCGGCCGGGCAGGAGCCGATTCGGATCGGAGCGTTTCTCTCGGTCACCGGGCCCGCCGCATTCCTCGGCGATCCGGAGCAGAAGACGCTCGAGATGTACATCGAGCGCATCAATGCCGGGGGCGGCGTGCTGGGCCGCAAGCTCGAGCTGGTGGCCTACGACGACGGTGGCGACGCGGACAAGGCGCGCACCTTCACCAAGCGGCTGATCGAGCAAGACAAGGTCGACGTCATCGTCGGCGGCTCGACGACCGGTACCACGATGGCCGCGGTGCCGCTCGCCGAGCAGGCGCAGGTGCCGTTCATCTCGCTCGCCGGAGCGGTGGTCATCGTCGAGCCCGTCAAGAAATGGGTGTTCAAGACGCCGCACACCGACCGGATGGCCTGCGAGAAGATCTTCGCCGACATGCGCGGGCGCAAGCTTACCAAGCTCGCGCTCATCTCCGGCACCGGCGGGTTCGACAAGTCGATGCGCGCCGAATGCCTCAAGGTCGCGGGCAACTACGGCGTCGAGATCGTGGCCGACGAAAGCTACGGCGCCGCGGACACCGACATGACGGCCCAGCTCACCAAGATCAAGGCCACGCCCGGCGTCCAGGCGGTGCTCAATTGCGGCTTCGGGCAGGGGCCGGCCATCGTGACCAAGAACTACAGGCAGCTGGCCTTGCGCTTCCCGCTCTACCAGTCGCACGGGGTGGCGTCGAAGGAGTACGTCAAGCTCTCGGGCGACGCGGCGGAAGGCGTGCGCCTGCCTGCGGCCGCGCTGCTCGTGGCCGACATCCTTCCCGACAAGGACGCGCAGAAGCCGGTGGTCGTCGCCTACAAGCACGACTACGAAGCCAGGTACAACTCCGACGTGTCGACCTTCGGCGGCCACGCCTACGACGGGCTCATGATCGCCGTGGACGCGATCAAGCGCGCGGGCAGCACCGATAAGGCGAAGGTGCGCGACGCGATCGAGGCGACGCACGGCTACGTCGGCACCGGCGGCGTAGTGAACATGTCGGCGACCGACCACATGGGGCTCGACCTGAGCGCGTTCCGCATGCTGGAGGTGCGCAAAGGCGACTGGGCGCTGGTCAACGGAAGCAGCATGTAAGGCGAGGGAGCGCTCGCCGATGGCCGGCCAGTGGGCCCAGTTCGTCGCCGGCGGTCTCACCGCCGGCTCGGTCTATGCGCTGGTCGCGCTGGGGTACTCCATCATCTTCAACGCGAGCCGGGTGATCAATTTCGCCCAGGGCGAGTTCGTCATGATCGGGGGCATGAGCGCGGTGTCGCTCGTGGCGACCGGCATGCCGCTGCCGCTGGCGGTGGCCGGAGCCGTCCTGATCGCGGCCGTCGTTGCGCTGCTGCTGGAAAAGCTCGCGGTCGCGCGCGCGCGCCGCGCCGATGTCGTGACGCTCATCATCATCACGATCGGCGCATCGATCTTCCTGCGCGGCCTCGCTCAGCTCGTCTGGGACAAGAAGATCCACGCGCTTCCGCCGTTCTCGGGCGATCGGCCGCTGGCCATCCTCGGCGCGACGGTGGTGCCGCAGAGCCTTTGGGTGCTGGGAGCGACCGTGGCGATCGTCGCCGCGCTGTCGTGGTTCTTCGGCCGGACGCTCACTGGCAAGGCGATGCTTGCCACCTCGCACAATCGGCTCGCCGCGCAACTCGTCGGCATCGACGTCGGCCGGGTGCTGTTCGCGAGCTTCGGTCTCGCGGGGGCGCTGGGCGCGATCGCCGGCGTGCTCGTCGCCCCGATCACCTTCACGTCGTACGAGGTCGGGGTCATGCTCGGACTGAAGGGCTTCGCCGCCGCGATGCTGGGCGGCCTCGGCAGCTTCGCCGGAGCGATCGTCGGCGGCCTCGCCCTGGGCCTGCTCGAGAGCCTGTCGGCGGGCTACGTTTCCTCCGCCTACAAGGACGTCGTGGCATTCGTCGTCATGCTGGCCGTCCTGTTCCTCCGACCGCGTGGAATCCTTGGCACACTCCAAGGCATTCGCGTCTGAGCGTCGACGCGCGCCGACGCGCCGCTGGGCGGGCCCGCGCACCGGCGGTATCGCCGCGCTCGCGCTCGTCATTGCGCTCGCGCCGCTCGTGATCGCCAACAACTATTTCTACGACGTCGCGATCCTGGTCGGGCTGAACGCGATCGTCTGCGTGGGCCTCAACCTGCTCATCGGCTATGCCGGGCAGATCAGCCTCGGCCACGCCGGCTTCTTCGGGCTCGGCGCCTATGGCTCGGCGCTGCTCGCTGCGCGCTACGGCTTTCCTCCGCTCGCCGCGCTCGCCGCCGCGACGGCGGGTGTCGCGCTGGTCGCCTTCGTCGTCGGCCGCCCGATCCTGAGCCTCCAGGGCCATTACCTCGCGATGGCCACCCTCGGCCTGGGCATCATCGTGTCGATCGTCATCTCCGCCGAGGACCGGATCACCGGCGGCCCCGACGGCATGGCAGTCCCGCCGATGGCGGTGTTCGGATTCATCGTTCAGGGCGAGCGCACCTGGTATTGGGTGGTTGGCGCGTGCCTGCTTGTCGCGGTGTGGCTCGCGCAGAACCTGGTCGAATCGCCGGTGGGCCGGGCGCTTCGGGCACTGCACACCTCGGAGATCGCCGCGGAAGTCATCGGCATCGACAGCGCTCGGCACAAGCTGATGGTGTTCGTCCTCTCCGCCGTGTTCGCCGCCGTGGCGGGAGGGCTTACCGCCTACTACGCGGGATTCATCACGCCCGCCAAGGCGTCGTTCCTGCATTCGATCGAGCTCGTGACCATGGTGGTCTTCGGCGGCATGGCGTCGACCTTCGGCGCGGTGGTGGGCGCGGCGGCTCTCACCGTGCTGCCCCAGGCGCTCACGCTGCTCAAGGATTACGAGATGGTGGTATTCGGTGCGCTGCTGATGGCGACCATGATCTTCCTGCCGCGCGGCGTCGTGCCGACGCTCGCCGACGCCCTTCGCCGGGGGGCACGATGACGGCGCTGCGCGTCGAACGGCTGTCGAAGGACTTCGGCGGCGTCCGGGCGATCCACGAGCTCACGTGGGAGGTGCGCCGCGGGACGATCCATTCGATCATCGGCCCGAACGGCGCGGGCAAGACGACGCTGCTGAACCTGCTCACCGGGGTCTATGCGCCGAGCGCGGGCCGCATCGTCTGCGACGGCCGCGACTTGAGCGGCGCGCCGCCGCACACGTTCGCCGCCGCCGGCGTCGGTCGGACGTTCCAGAACCTGCAGATCTTCTTCAACATGACCGCGCTCGACAACGTCATGACGGGTGCGCACCTGCGCGAGCCCTGCGGTCTCGTCTCGGCGCTGCTTCACACGCCCCGCCTGGCGCGCGCCGAGGGCGAATGCCGCGCGCGGGCGATGCACTGGTTGCGCTTCCTCGGGCTCGAGCGCTATGCGCCGATGGCGGCGGCCAGCATGCCCTACGGCGCGCTCAAGCGGCTCGAGATCGCGCGGGCTCTCGCCGCCGAGCCCAGCGTGCTCCTGCTCGACGAGCCGGCGGCGGGCTTGAATCCCACCGAGGCGCGGGAGATCGATGCGCTGCTCAAGCAGCTCGCCGCCGGCGGGACGACGCTCGTGCTGGTCGAGCACAACATGCGCCTCGTCATGGGGGTGTCGGATCACATCCTGGTGCTCGACTACGGACGCCGGCTGGCCGAGGGCACGGCGGCCGAGGTTGCGGCCGATCCGCGCGTGGTCGAGGCGTATCTCGGTGCGGCGGAAGCCGCGGTGGCCGGCCATGCTTGACGTCGTCGCCTTGTGCAGCCGCTACGGGCGCATCCCCGCGCTCAGCCGCGTCGATGTGCGCGTGAAGCAAGGCGAGCTCGTCGCGCTCGTGGGCGCCAACGGCGCGGGCAAGACGACCTTGCTGCGCGTGATCTCGGGCGTCCAGCCGGCGTCCTCCGGGCACGTGCGCTTCGACGGCTCCGACGTCACGCGCGCCTCGCCGCGGGAGCGGGTGACGCGGGGCATCGTGCAGGTTCCCGAAGGGCGGCAGGTGTTCGGTCCTCTTTGCGTCGAGGACAACCTACGCCTCGGCGCGTTCGTGAGGCCCGCGCGCGAGATCGCCGCGGCGCTCGAGCGCGTGTTCGCCTTGTTTCCGGTCCTCGCGACCAAGCGTCGCGAGACGGCGGGCACACTCTCCGGCGGACAGCAGCAGATGCTAGCGATCGGCCGCGCCCTGATGACCCGGCCGAAGCTGCTGCTGCTCGACGAGCCCAGCATGGGCCTCGCGCCGCGGATCGTGACCGAGATCTACGCGATCGTCCGTTCGCTCAAGAACGCGGCCACCGCCATCCTGCTGGTCGATCAGAACGCTCGCGCGGCGCTGTCGATCGCCGACCGGGCGTACGTGCTCGAGCTCGGACGCGTGGCGCTCTCGGGGAGCGGCGGCGAGCTGCTCGGCAATCCGAACGTGCAGCAGGCCTACCTCGGTTTGTGAGCCGCCCATGACCGGTGGACGACCCTCAACGACCTGGAGACAGCGATGAAGCCTTCCCTTGCACCCGGCGCGACCGCGACCTCGAAGCTCACCGTCGACCGCTCACGGACGATCGACTTCATGGGCGAGAAGGCCCGCGTGTACGCGACACCCATGCTGGTGCGCGACATCGAGATGGCGTCGCGCGAGTTGCTGCTTCCGCATCTCGATCCGGGCGAGGATTCGGTCGGCACCCGCATCGAGCTCGACCATCTCGCGGCGACGCTGATCGGCATGCCGGTCGAGTTGAAGGTCACCGTCGCCGAGGTCAAGGGTCGCGCGGTCGTGCTGGACATCGAGGGTCGCGACAGTGTCGATCAGATCTGTCGCGGACGGCACAACCGGTTCGTCGTGGACCTGAAGACCACCGAGGCGCGCCTCGCGGCCAAGGCGGCGAAGGCGGGCATCGCATGACGGCCCGTTGCCGAGGCACGGAGGGCGCATGAGCGCCGCGCGCGACGGCGTCCGGCGCATTCCGACGTACTGCTACCAGTGCGTCGCGGGGCCGGATCTGCTCACCGTCAAGGTCGTCGACGGCGTGGCGAGCGAGGTCGAGCCCAACTTCTGCGCGGCCGAAGTGCATCCGGGCGGCGGCAAGGTATGCGTCAAGGCGTACGGACTGGTGCAGAAGACCTACAACCCGCATCGCGTGCTGACGCCCATGAAGCGCACCAATCCGCGCAAGGGCCGCGACGAGGATCCGGGCTTTGTGCCGATCGGCTGGGACGAAGCCTTCGCGCTCATCGTCGAGCGGCTGCGGCGCGTGCGCGAGAAGGGCCTGACCGACGACTCGGGCTACCCCCGGGTGGCCGCGAGCTTCGGCGGCGGGGGCACGCCGCAGTCGTACATGGGCACCTTCCCGGCGCTCCTCGCCTCTTGGGGACCGATCGACATGGGCTTCGGCTCGGGACAGGGCGTGAAGTGCTACCACTCCGAGCATCTCTACGGCGAATTCTGGCACCGCGCGTTCACCGTCTCGCCCGACACGCCGCTCACCGAATACCTGATCTCCTGCGGCGCCAACGTCGAGGCCTCGGGCGGAGTCGTGGGCGTATGGCGCCACGCCAACGCCCGCGTGCGGGGAATGAAGCGGGTGCAGGTCGAGCCGCATCTGTCGGTGACCGGCGCCTGCTCGGCGGAATGGGTGCCGATCCGCCCCAAGACCGACGCCGCGTTCCTCTACGCGCTGCTGCACGTTCTGCTGCACGAGACTCCGCGCGACAAGCTCGACGTTGCGTTCCTCCGTCGGCACACCGCCTCGCCGTATCTCGTCGGCCCGAACGGCTATTACCTGCGCGACCGCGCTACCCGCAAGCCGCTGGTCTGGGACGCGAGCCGCAACGCAGCCGCGCCCTTCGACGCGCGATCGCCCGTCGAAGCGCTCGAAGGCCGCTTCGAGGTTGACGCGATGGAGATCGGCGCCGACGACGAGGTGCTCGCCGAAGGCCGGCTCGCCGGCGAGACGGCCTTCACCAAGCTCGTCGCGCATCTGGCGCCGTATACGCCCGAGTGGGCGCAGGACGTCTGCGACGTCCCGGCCGCGACGATGCGCCGCGTGGCGCAGGAATTCGTCGCCCACGCGCGCGTCGGCGAGACGATCGCCATCGACGGCGTGAAGCTCCCCTATCGGCCCGTGGCGGTGAGCCTGGGCAAGACGGTCAACAACGGCTGGGGCGGTTACGAATGCGTCTGGGCGCGCACGCTGCTCGCCGCGCTCGTCGGCGCGCTGGAAGTGCCCGGCGGCACGCTCGGCACGACGGTGCGACTCAACCGCCAGGTGACCGCGCGCATCGAAAGTGTCCAGCCCGGACCCGACGGGTTCATGGCGTACCCGCTCAATCCGACCGACAAGGCACACTGGTCGCCGCAGCCGAACATCCGCAACGCCTACCGCACGATGGTGCCGCTCGCCGGCAACGGCCCGTGGAGCCAGGCGCTCGGTCCCACGCACTTCTCTTGGATGTTCCTGGACGAGACGCCGAAGGGTCTACCCCGCGTCACGCTGCCCGACGTGTGGTTCGTCTATCGCACCAACCCCGCGATCTCGTTCTGGGACACCGCGAGCGTGGCGGAGAAGATGGGCCGCTTCCCGTTCATGGTGGCGTTCGCCTACACCCGTGACGAGACCAATCATTTCGCCGACCTGCTCCTGCCGGAGGCAACCGATCTGGAGAGCCTGCAGTTGATCCGCATCGGCGGCTCGAAGTTCGTCGAGCAGTTCTGGGAGCGGCAGGGCTTCGCGCTGCGGCAGCCCGCCGTTGCGCCGCGCGGCGAGGCGCGCGACTTCACCGCGATCGCTACCGAGCTCGCCCAACGGTTGGGACTGCTCGACAAGTACAACGCGGCGATCAACCGCGGCGCCGCGGGCCTCCCGCTCAAGGGCGCGAGCTGGGACTTCTCGCTGCCGACGGGCGAGGCCCACGCTCCGCAGAAGATCTGGGACGCCGTCTGCCGCGCCGCCAGCGCGGAAGTGACCGACGGCCGCGAGCGGCACGGGCTCGACTGGTGGCGCGAGAACGGACTGGCGACCAAGCCGTATCCGCGCGTGAACTGGTATCTCTTTCCCGAGCTCGTCCGGCAGGGGCTGCGCTTCGAGCTTCCCTACCAAGAGCGGCTCGCCCGCGTCGGCATCGAGCTGGGCCGGCGGCTGCACGAGCACGACATGCGCTGGTGGGACGTGCAACTGCAGGAATACCAGGCGCTGCCGGCGTGCAAGGATTTCACGTCGCCATGGATCGCGGCGCTCGCCAAGGCGGGTGGCACGCCGGGGGATTACCCGTTCTGGCTGCTCACCGCGCGCAGCATGCAGTATGCCTGGGGCGCGAACGTCGGCATGCAGCTCATCAAGGAAGTCGCCGACAACGTCGCGGGCCACAAGGGGGTGATCATCAACACCCGGACCGCCGAGCGGTTGGGCATCGCCGACGGGGATCCGGTGGAAATCACGACGCCGCACCGGCGCGTTCGCGGCCGCGCCGTGCTCCGCCAGGGCATCCGACCCGACACGCTGCTGCTGCTCGGCCAGTTCGATCACTGGGAGACGCCGTTCACCAAGGACTTCGGGGTGCCGAGCATGAACGCGCTCGCCACCATGGCGCTCGATCTCACCGACGCCACGGGTTCCGGCGCCGACATCGTGCGCGTGGCGATCGCGCCGGTGCGCGCGCCCGCGGTCCAGGGAGCGACGGCATGACGCGCTGGGCGATGGTGGCCGATCTTCGCCGCTGCGTGGGCTGCCAGACCTGCACCGCGGCCTGTCGTCACGCCAACGCGACGCCGCCGGGCGTGCAGTGGCGCCGCGTGCTCGACATCGAGCAAGGCGAGTATCCGGACGTCACGCGCAGCTTCGTGCCGGTCGGCTGCCAGCACTGCGACGACCCGCCGTGCCTGGAGGTCTGCCCGACCAAGGCCACCCGCAAGCGCGCCGACGGCATCGTCACCATCGACTACGACGTGTGCATTGGCTGCGCGTATTGCGCCGTGGCCTGCCCGTACCAGGCGCGCTCCAAGACTACGCGACCCAAGTTCGCCTACGGGGTCGAGATGGAGAACGAGGCGAAACGCCGCGACGATTCGCGTCTCGGCGTGGCGACCAAGTGCACGTTCTGCGTCGATCGCGTCGACGCCGGGCTCGCCCACGGCCTGAAGCCGGGCGCGGACTGGCAAGCCACCCCGGCGTGCGTGAATTCGTGCATCGCGCAGGCGCTCGCGTTCGGCGACCTCGACGACCCGCAGAGCAACGTGTCGCAGCTCATCGCGAGCAACGCGCACTTCCGCATGCACGAGGAGCTGGGCACGGGCCCGGGGTTCTACTACCTGTGGGACGGCAACGCGGAGGCGGCGGAATGAAGGCGAGCGCCAAGGGCTACGGCGGTTACGGCCCAGCGCCGTGGCAACAGACGAGCTGGGATGCGCGCGCGGCCGGGAACTTCATCGGCGGCGGCATGGGCGGAAGCCTGATCGTGTTCGCGGCGCTGTCGGGCGCGAGCGGGCGCGCGCTCACCGCGCTGGTGCTCGCGGGGCTCGCGCTCGTCGCCGCGGGACTGGTCTGCGTGGCGCTCGAGCTGGGACGGCCGCTGCGCGCGCTGCGCGTGCTCACCAATCCGCGCACCTCCTGGATGGCGCGGGAGGCGTGGACGGCGACGATGCTCTTTCCGGTCGGCCTCATCGCTGCCACGGGCGTCGCGGTCGCGGCGTGGATCGCGGCGCTGCTCGCGCTCGCGTTCGTCTATTGCCAGGCGCGCCTGCTGCAGGCGGCGAAGGGAATACCCGCGTGGCGCGAGCCGCTGCTGCGGCCGCTGATCGTGACGACGGGGCTCGCCGAAGGCGGCGGCGTGTTCGTGCTGACCGCGCCGCTGCACGGCGCGGCGACGACGCTCGCCGTGTCGCTCTTCGTGGCGGCGATCGTCGCGCGCTACGCGGTGTGGATCGCGTATCGGGGGCGGTTGCACGTGAGCGTCGTCCCGCAGACCCGCGCGGCCCTGGACGGCGCAGGGCGCGTCCTGCTCTTCGCGGGCACGTTCGCCCCGCTCGCGTTGATCGGCGCTGCGGCGCTTGCGGGTCCGCCCGCTTGGCCGCTCGCGGCGCTGGGCGGGTTGCTGGCCGCGCTGGCGGGCGCCTGGACGAAGCTCGTGCTCGTGACCCGCGCGGGATTCAACCAGGGCTTCGCTCTCGCGCACCTTCCGGTGCGCGGCGCGCGCTCTTGATCGACTTGCGAACGGGAGCAGTTGCTATGGGCGCAACGACGATGGCGGAGGTGGGACTGAGAACGCATGCTCCGTCGAACTACTACTTCCAGCGCGACGTCGAGACGCTGCGGCGCGAGCAGCTGGCGGCGCTGCAGCTCGAGCGGCTGCGCGCAACGGTCGCGAACGCCTACGAGCACGTGCCGATGCACCGCGCCCGGCTCGACGCGGCCGGCATCTCGCCGCGCGACATCGCGAGCCTCGCCGACGTCGAGCGGCTGCCCTTCACGCTCAAGTCCGACCTGCGCGACCACTATCCATTCGGGCTGTTCGCCCGGCCGCGCGAAGCGCTCGCGCGCCTGCATGCCTCGTCCGGAACGACCGGCAAACCCACCGTGGTTGGCTACACCGAAGGCGACATCGACCGCTGGGCCGATCTCATGGCGCGGTGCTTCGCCTGCGCCGGCGCGCGCCCGGGAGACCTCGTCCACAACGCCTACGGCTACGGGCTGTTCACCGGCGGCCTGGGTGCGCACTACGGCGCCGAGCGCCTTGGCGCCACGGTCGTGCCGATGTCGGGCGGCTCGACCGAGCGCCAGGTCGCGCTCATCAAGGATTTCCGCGCGCGCGTGCTGTGCGCGACCCCCTCGTACGCGCTGGCGATCGCCGAGCTCGCCGAGCAGCACGGCCAGGCGCTCGCCGACGGCACGCTCGAAGTGGGTCTCTTCGGTGCCGAGCCGTGGAGCGACGCGATGCGGCGCGAGATCGAGGCCCGGCTGGGATTGAAGGCGATCGACATCTACGGGCTCTCCGAGATCATGGGTCCCGGCGTGGCGTGCGAGTGCGAGCTCCAGTCGGGGCTGCACGGCTGGGAGGATCACTTCCTGTTCGAGGTGATCGATCCGGAGACCGGCCGCGCGGTGCCCGAAGGCCAGGCGGGCGAGCTCGTCATCACCACGCTCACCAAGGAAGCGCTGCCGATGCTGCGCTACCGCACCCGCGACATCACGCGCGTCACCACCGCACCGTGCGCGTGCGGGCGCACCCACTTGAGGATCCTGCGCATCACGGGCCGGAACGACGACATGCTCATCATCCGCGGGGTCAACGTCTATCCCTCGCAGGTGGAGGCGGTGCTCATCGGGCTGCCCGACATCGCGCCGCACTACCAGCTCGTTGTCGAGCGTCGCGCGAGCCTCGACCACCTCACGGTCGAGACCGAGGCGCTGCCCGGCGTCGAGCCGGGCGCCTACGAAGCCGCGGCGCGTCGGGCCGCGCACCACATCAAGTCGCTGATCGGCATCACCGCGGACGTGGCGGTGAAAAAGCCCGGCGAGATCCCGCGCTCGCAAGGCAAGGCCGTGCGCGTGCGCGACATGCGGCCGAAGAACTGAAGCGATGCCCAAGCGTCTCGTCTCGCTCACGGTTAACGGACGTCCGCGCGAAGACGCGGTCGCCGATCACGTGCTGCTGGTCGACTATCTGCGCGACACGGTCGGTCTGACGGGAACGAAGCAGGGATGCGACGGGGGGGAATGCGGTGCCTGCACCGTGCTCGTCGACGACGAGCCGCGCCTCGCGTGCATCACGCTGGCGGCGAGCTGCGAGGGCGGCCACGTCGAGACCATCGAGGGGCTCGCGGTCGACGGCCGAATGAGCCGGCTGCAGCAGGCGTTCCACGAGAAGCTCGGGACGCAGTGCGGATTCTGCACCCCAGGCATGATCATGGCCGCCGAGGCGCTGCTGCGGCGCCGGCCGAATCCAAGCGAAGCCGAGATCCGCGCGGCGCTCGCCGGCAACCTCTGCCGCTGCACGGGCTACGTCAAGATCGTCGAGTCGGTCCGCGCGGCCGCCGAAGGCTCCGGGCGATGAACGATGTCCGCACCGATGGCGGCCTATCCAGGGCACCGGTGGAATCGCCGGAGGGCCGGGTCGGCGAGCGAACGCCGCTCATCGACGGCGTCGAGAAGGTCACTGGGCGCGCGCGCTACACCGCCGACCTGCCGTTCGGCCAGACGCTCGTGGGCCGCATCCTGCGCAGCCCGGTCGCGCACGGCGTGATCCGCGGCATCGACACGGCGGCGGCGCGGGCCATGCCCGGCGTGCGCGCCGTGGTGACCGGCGTGGACTTCGTTGCGCCTTACGGGGTGATCCCGATCGCGCAGAACGAGTGGCCGCTCGCCCGCAACAAGGTCCGCTACCGCGGCGAGCCGGTGGCGGCCGTGGCGGCGATCGACGAGGCGACCGCAGAAGCGGCGCTCGCCGCCATCGCGCTCGACATCGAGCCCTTGCCCGCGTACTTCCACGCCGCCGAGGCGCGGCCCGCGGACGCGGTGCTGCTGCACGAGAAGAAGGCCGGCAACATCGAGCGCGAGGTCGACCAGGCGTTCGGCGACGTGGAGAGCGGCTTCGCGGCCGCCGCTCTGGTGCGCGAGCAGACGTTTCACTACGCCGAAGTCGCGCACGGGCAGATCGAGCTCAACGCGACGGTCGCCGCCTACGAGCCCGAGCACGATCGGCTCACCGTCCATTCCGTGACGCAGGTGCCGTACTACCTGCATCTCACAGTCGCGCAGTGTCTCGGGATGGATCCGTCGCGGGTGCGGGTCGTGAAGCCCTTCGTCGGCGGCGGCTTCGGCCATCGCGTCGAGCCGCTCAACTTCGAGATGGTGACGGCGTTGCTGGCTCGCGCGGCCGGCGGGACGGTCAAGATGGAGCTCTCGCGCGAGGAATGCTTTCTCACCCACCGCGGCCGGCCCGAGACCGACGTCCGCCTGAAGATCGGGCTTAAGAGGACCGGCGAGATCACCGCGGTCGACGGCGAGATCGTGCAGCGCGGCGGCGCCTACGGCGGCTACGGCCTGGTGACGATCCTCTACGCCGGCGCGCTGCTGCACGCGCTCTATCTCGTGCCGGCGGTGAGGTACCGCGGCTATCGCGTGTACACCAACACGCCGCCCTGCGGGGCGATGCGCGGCCACGGCGCCGTCGACGCCCGCCACGCCTTCGAGTCGCTGCTCGACAGCATGGCGGGCGAGCTGGGATTGGACCCGTTCGCCGTGCGGCGCGCCAACCTGATTGCGCCGCCGTACCGCACGATCAACGATCTGCAGGTCAACTCCTACGGCATTCCCGCGTGCCTCGACTGGGTGGAAGAGGCGTCCGGCTGGAAGGCGCGCCACGGCAAGCTGCCGCGCGGGCGCGGACTCGGGGTCGCCTGCTCGCACTACGTCTCCGGCTCGGCGAAGCCCGTGCACTGGAGCGGCGAGCCGCATGCCGTGGTGAATCTGAAGCTCGACTTCGACGGCTCGATCACCATCCTCACCGGCGCCGCGGACATCGGTCAGGGTTCTTCGACGCTGCTCACCCAGATCGTGGCCGAGGTGCTGGCGTTGCCGCTCGCGCGCATCCGGGTCATCGCCGCCGACAGCGCCCTCACGCCCAAGGACAACGGCTCGTATTCCTCGCGTGTGTCGTTCATGGTCGGCAACGCCGCCTTGTGCGCCGCGCAGGAGCTGAAGCGCGTGCTGATCGCCGCCGCGGCGCGCCGGCTCGAGGTCGCGGCCGAGGATGTCGAATGGGAAGGCGAGCGCGCGCGCGTCGCCGGTACGGACCGGGAGGTCGACTTCGCCGGAGCGGTCGAGGCGGCGCTCAAGGACACCGGGACGCTGACCGTGAAGGGAACGTGGTCGGCGCCGCCCGAGACGCAGGGCGGCAAGTTCCGCGGCGCCGCCGTGGGCTCGACCGCGGGATTTTCCTATTCGGCACAGGTGGTGGAGGTCAGCGTCGACGAGGACACCGGCGTGGTGTCGGTCGAGCGCGTCTGGGTCGCGCACGACTGCGGCTTCGCGATCAATCCGCTCGCGGTCGAGGGCCAGGTGCAGGGCGCGGTATGGATGGGCATGGGACAGGCGCTTTCAGAAGAGACGCAGTACCACGAGGGGCTCCACCTCCGAGCCAGCATGCTCGACTATCGCATCCCGACGATCGTCGAATCGCCGCCGATCGAGGTGAAGCTCGTGGAGAGCCGCGATCCGCTCGGTCCCTTCGGCGCGAAGGAGGCGAGCGAAGGCTCGCTGCACAGCTTCGCGCCCGCGCTCACCAACGCCATCTGCGACGCGATCGGCATCCGGCTCACGGAGCTGCCGGCCTCGCCCGATCGCGTGCTCGAAGCGATCCAGGCGCGGCGTCGCACGCAGCGGTTGCGGGCGGCCGGCGCAGTGGCGCAGTCGGTCCCCGCGGGAGCGTGAGATGGAGTCCATGGCTGCGTTCGCTGTCAGGCGCCCGACGAGCCTCGCCGAGGCCGCGGCGCTGCTCGCGTCCGGATCCGGCGCACGTCTCCTCGGTGGGGGGACCGGCCTGCTGCCCAATCTGCGGCGCGGGATCGAACGCCCCACGGTGCTGGTCGACTTGAGCGCGGTGCGCGACTTCGGCGCGACCGGGCTGAACGAGGACGGACTGTCGCTCGGCGCGGGGGTGACGCTGGCGCGGCTCGCCGCCGACGCTCGGCTCGCGCCGACCTATACCGCGATCGCCGAGGCGGCACGCACGGTCGCCGGGCCGGCGCATCGCAGCGTAGCCACGCTCGGCGGCAATCTCTGCCTCGACACGCGCTGCGTGTTCTACAACCAGAGCGCTTGGTGGCGCGCGGCGAATCGCTATTGCCTGAAGCGCGGCGGCGACACCTGCCACGTCGCGCCGCAAGGCCGGCGTTGCCACGCGGCGTTCTCCGGCGATCTCGCCCCGGCGCTGCTCGTGCTCGACGCCGAGGTCGAGCTCGTCGCGAGCCGCGGCATGCGCCGCATCACGCTCTCGGCGCTGTATCGCGAGGACGGCGCCGCGCACCTCACGCTGAGCGCCGACGAAGTGCTGGCGCGCGTGGTGGTGCCAGCGCCACCTGCGGCTCTCGTATCGGGCTATCGCAAGGCGACCGTGCGCGGGGCGATCGACTTTCCCCTGGCCGGCGTCGCGTGCGCGCTTCTCGTGCGTGACGGCGTGCTCGCACGGCTCCGCGTCGCGATCACCGGCACCAATTCGCAGCCCTTCGTGCTCGCCGGCACCGACGCGCTGCTGGACCGATCGGTCGGCGCGGACACGCTTTCCGCGCTCGGCAAGCTCGTGCAGAAGCAGGTGAGCCCGATGCGCACGACCGTGGCCCAATCCAACTATCGCCGCCAGGTCGCCGCGGTGCTGGCGCAGCGGCTCGTGCGCGATCTCGCGCGCACCGCGGGCGGCGGCGAGCCGCCCGGCTGACGTGCAGGCGGCGGCTGCCGGAGACAACCGGATGGAGGAGGACCCATCATGACCATGAACGCGGCGGCCGTCCTGCTCGAGTCGGGCCAGCCGGAGCGCATCGCGCTCGCGTGCGGCGCCGAGCGCGTGACTTACGGTGCGCTGCGCGACGCCGTCGCCCGCGCCGCCGCGGCCTGGTTGGAGCGCGGCGTTTCCCACGGCGACCGCGTCGCGATCAAGCTCGCCGATGGCTGCGCCTGGGTCGGCGCCTATCTGGGCGCGATGTGGGCGGGCGCGGTGGCCGTTGCCGTCAATCCGCGCCTCCCGGCGGACGACTGGCGCTACATCGTCGGCGAGGGCGGCTTTCGCTTCATCCTCGCCGACGCCGGCGACGACACGGCGCCGGACTTCCGCCATCGCGTGGTCGCGCTCGGCGAATGGCTCGGCGCCGCACGCGACGCGGTGCCGATGCCGCCGCAGCCCATGCACGAGGAGTCGCCGGCTTTCTGGACCCATTCTTCGGGGACGAGCGGCAAGCCGAAGGCGGTGGTGCACGCGCACCGCTTCGCGCTGCACGTGGAGCGCGTCGGAGCCGAGCTCTTCGGCGTGACCGGGGACGACCGCCTGTTCGCGAGCTCGAAGCTCTTCTTCGCCTACCCGCTGGGCAACAGCCTGTTCACGGGGCTCAAGCTCGGCGCCACGGTCGTCCTGGACCCGCAGTGGCCGAGCGCCGGGAGCGTGGCCGCGACGATGGCCGAGCAGCGGCCCAGCGTGCTCTTCAGCGTCCCTTCGCTGTATCGCAACCTGCTGAAGGACGGTTTCGCGGCGAAGTTTGCGAGGCAGGGGCTGCGTCGCTGCGTCTCCGCCGGCGAGGCGCTGCCGCCGAGCTTGCGCGATGCCTGGCGCAAGGAGACCGGCATCACCATCGTCGACGGTTACGGCGCCTCGGAGACCCTGAGCCTCGCCCTGGTGGACATGGGAACCGGCGCGGGTCTGCTGCCGGCGCCCGGCGTCGCCGTGCAGGCACTCGATCCGCACGGGGCACCGCCGATGCGCGTGCGCATCCACACGCCGGGGCTCGCGCTCGGCTACTGGAACCGCCCGGATGCGGATGCGGAGAACTTTCGCGACGGAGCATTCTGCCCGGCGGATCTGTTCGAGCGCGGCAGCGGCGGCTCATGGCGCTTCTCAGGACGCGAGGACTCGCTGGTCAAGATCGCCGGACGCTGGGTGAATCTGATCGAGCTCGAGCAGCGCCTCGCCGCGTCGTGTCCGAACATCGCCGAAGCCGCGGCCGTATCCGCCACCGACGCCGACGGAGTGGCCGCCGTCGCGCTGTTCTACGTGCCCAAGGGCGGCGCGCCGATCCATAGCGACGCGGGATTGCGCAGCTGTGTCGATGCTCTCCCGCCGCACCAGCGGCCGCGCTGGCTGCGAGCGCTCGATGCGCTGCCGCGCACCGCGACCGGGAAGCTCCTTCGCCGCAAGCTCCAGGATCTGCACCGCAGGCTGGCCGCGCACGACGAAGACGCGCCACCCGCGACCGTCGAGCGAGATGCGGCATCCGCGACGGTGGAGCGGCAGGTTCATTGAGCTCGGGCCGCCGTGGCGGATCTTCTCGTGGCGGAAGGACTGTATGCCGGCTACGGCGATTCGACGGTGCTGGAGGGTATCTCCTTCGCGCTCGAGCAGGGCGGAAGCCTCGCGCTGGTCGGCCGCAACGGCGTGGGCAAGACGACGCTGCTGCTCACGCTGATGGGACTCACGCGGCTCAAGCGCGGACGGCTCCTCATGCGAGGCAAGGACATTTCGCGCACGCCGACTTATCTGCGCGCACGACTCGGCCTTGGCTGGGTGCCGCAGGAGCGGCTGTGCTTCCCGTCGCTCACCGTCGACGAGCACCTTCACGCCGTGGCGCGTCCTGGTCCGTGGGACCACGCGCGAATCTATCAGGCGTTTCCCGGACTGAAGCAGCGCCGGCGCAATCTGGGCAACCAGTTGTCGGGCGGCGAGCAGCAGATGCTGGCGATCGCGCGGGCGCTCAGCACCAATCCGAGCGTACTGCTGCTCGACGAGCCGCTGGAAGGTCTCGCGCCGATCGTGGTCGCCGGTGTGGTCAAGGTCGTGCAGGGCCTCGTCCGCTCGGGCGAGTTCGCGGTGATCATCGTCGAGCAGCACGTTCGCGTTGCGCTCTCGCTCACCAAGCAGGCGATCGTTCTCGACCGCGGCCGGGTCGTCCACCAGGCGGCGAGCGCGGACGTGCTTGCCGCTCCCGCCATGCTGGACCGATGGGTCGCGCTCGCCTGAGGTGAAACGCTGCCATGCTCGACCTGCAACGACTCGGTCAAGTGCGCGTGGCGACCCTTTCCCGGCCACCGGTCAACGCGCTGGATGGGGCGCTCCTGGAGCAACTCGAGGCCGCGCTCGACGCAGCGCTCGCGGACGAGGCGACGACGGTCCTGCACTTGCGCAGCGACCAGCGCGCGTTCTGCGCCGGGGCGGACCTGGCGTTGATGCGCTCCGCGCTCGACACGGCCGAGGGACGCGAGACGATGATTCGCGTGGTCGAGCGCATGCAGCGTCTGTTCACGCGAGTGGAGGACGCCCCTGTCGTGACGCTCGCCGAGATCGGGGGCGCGGCGATGGGAGGAGGGTTGGAGCTGGCGCTCGCCTGCGATCTGCGCGTCGCGGCGGTCGAGGCCAAGCTCGGGCTGCCGGAAGCGGGCCTGGGCCTGCTGCCGGCCGCCGGCGGCACGCAGCGGCTCGCCCGGCTGTGCGGCGAAGCCACTGCCAAGCGCCTGATCCTCGGCGCGGCAGCGATCGACGGCGCGGAAGCGCTGCGCCTGGGCCTGGTCCAGTGGGCGCGGCCACGCAACGAAGTCGCCGCCTGGACGCGCGCGCTGGCGGCACGAATCGCCGAACTGCCTAAGTTCGCGCTCGCCTCAGCCAAGCGCTGCATCGGCGCGCAGCGCGATTCGACTCGCGACGGCTTTGCGGAGGAGATCGCGGCGACCCGGGCGCTTTACGACGATCCCGAGACGCGTCGCAGGGTTTCGGCGTTTCTCGCCAAGCGCACGACGTGACGTTACCGGAAGGAGATTTCGATGAGCTTCGAGAACAAGATCGCGGTGGTGACCGGCGCCGCCTCGGGCATCGGCAAGGCCACGGCCGAGGCGCTGGCCGAGGAGGGAGCAACCGTTATCTGCGCCGACATCGACCGCGGGAACGGCGAGGCGGCCGCCGCGGCCATTCGCGGCAAGGGCCGCAAGGCGCAGTTCCACGCCGTCGATCTCACCGACGAGGCGTCGATCAGCGCCTTTGCCGAAGAGGTTCAGGCCAGAGTCGGTGCCGTCGACATTCTCATCAACGGCGCCGGCTGGGGCCGCACGCAGCCGTTCTGGGAGAACACGCCCGAGCTGTGGCAGAAGCTGATCGCGCTCAACTTCGTAGGACCCATGAGACTCGTGAAGGCGCTGCTGCCGAAGATGCTGGAGCACGGCAGCGGCAAGATCGTGAACATCGCGAGCGATGCGGGGCGGGTCGGGAGCCTCGGGGAGACGGTCTACTCGGGCGCCAAGGGAGGCTTGATCGCCTTCACCAAGTCGCTGGCCCGCGAGACGGCGCGCTACAACATCAACGTCAACTGCGTCTGCCCCGGCCCCACCGAGACGCCACTGCTCTTCGCGGTGCCCGAGAAGCACCTGGAGCTGCTCAAGAAAGCGATCCCGTTCCGCCGCTTCGGCAAGCCATCCGAGATCGCGGATGCCGTGGTGTTCTTCGCGAGCGACCGTGCGAGCTACATCACCGGGCAGGTCCTGAGCGTGAGTGGCGGCCTGACGATGGTCTGAGGTTGTCTAACGGAAGGAACACCACGATGAAACGCATCCAACTCGCGGGCTACCGGGCCGAGCACTTCGGCTACGAAGTGAAAGGCAAGGTTGCCACCGTCGCGCTCAACCGGCCCGAGCGCAAGAACCCTCTCACGCTCGAGTCCTACGGCGAGCTCCGCGACCTCTTCCGCGAGATGGTCTACGCGACCGACGTCAAGGCGGTCGTGTTCACCGGCGAAGGCGGCAACTTCTGCTCCGGCGGCGACGTGCACGACATCATCGGCAAGCTGGTCAAGATGGAGATGCCCGAGCTCCTCGCGTTCACCCGCATGACCGGCGACCTCGTCAAGGCGATGCGGGGATGTCCGCAGCCGATCGTCGCCGCCATCGACGGCGTGTGCACCGGCGCCGGCGCGCTCATCGCCTGCGCCTCCGACTTGCGCTTCGCCACGGCGAGAGCCAAGCTCGCATTCCTGTTCGTTCGGGTCGGCCTCGCCGCCGCCGACATGGGCGCGTGCACGCTGCTGCCGCGCCTCATCGGGCTCTCCCGCGCGGCGGACCTGCTCTACACGGGCCGCGTGGTCGGCGGCGAGGAGGCGGAGCGCTTCGGCTTCTACAACCGGCTGGTCGAGCCGGAGAAGCTCCTCGAGGAAGCGACCGCGATGGCGGCGAGCCTCGCCGACGGCCCGACCTTCGGGCATGCGATGACCAAGACGATGCTGTGGCAGGAATGGAGCTCGGGACTGGGCGAGTGCATCGAAGCCGAAGCGCAGGCGCAAGCGATCTGCATGCAGACGAATGACTTCGAGCGCGCCTACCACGCGTTCGTCGCCAAGCAGAAGCCGGTGTTCGAGGGCAACTGATGGGCCCGCCGGACCACCTCGCGTGGCCGTTCTTCGACCCGACTCATCGCGACCAGGCATGCGCGTACGAGCGCTGGGCCGGGGCGAGGCTGCCAGAGCTTCTCGAGGGCGTGGACGGAAGCCTCGATGAGGTCTATGCGTGCTCAGCCCGGCTGGTGGGCGCGCTCGGCCGGGCGGGGCTGTTGCGCGCCTGCGTTCCCGCAGCTTACGGCGGCGCGCGCGAGCGAGTCGATGTGCGCAGCCTCTGCCTCGCGCGCGAGATCCTAGCGGCCGCTTCCGGCCTCGCCGATTTCGCCTTCGCCATGCAGGGATTGGGCAGCGTTCCGATCACGCTGTTCGGCAACGAGGAGCAGAAGCGGGCGATCCTCCCGGGCGTGGCGTCTGGAGAGCGCATCGCCGCGTTCGCGCTTTCGGAGCCAGAGGCCGGCTCGGACGCGGGCGCCGTCACAGCGCGGGCGGTGCGCGAGGGCGACGGCTGGCGCCTCGACGGCGTCAAGACGTGGATCTCCAATGCGGGCCTCGCGCACCACTACGTCGTTTTCGCTCGGAGCGGCGAAGGCGAGGGCTCGAAGGGCCTCTCCGCGTTCGTCGTCGACGCCAACACGCCGGGTCTCGACGCCTCGCAGCGCATCGAGGTCATCGCGCCGCATCCTCTGGGCACGCTGCGCTTCGCCGATTGCCGCGTGCCCGCCGATCGGCTCCTGGGCCGTCCCGGCGAAGGCTTCAAGGTTGCCATGGCCACCCTCGATGTGTTTCGTGCCACGGTCGGCGCCGCGGCGCTCGGGTTCGCGCGGCGCGCCCTGGAGGAGGCGACGCGGTACGCGCTCAAGCGGCGGCTCTTCGGTCGGGCCCTGTCCGATTTTCAGCTCACGCAGGCCAAGCTCGCGGACATGGCGGTCGCGGTCGACGCTGCGGCGCTGCTCGTCTACCGGGCCGGGTGGACGCGCGACGTCGTCGGCGGGCGGGTCACGCGCGAGGCTTCCGTCGCGAAGCTCTACGCGACCGAATCGGCGCAGCAGGTCGTCGACGCCGCCGTGCAGATCTTCGGCGGTCTGGGCGTGGTGCGCGGCATGATGGTGGAGCGGCTCTACCGCGATGTACGAGCACTTCGCATCTACGAAGGCGCGAGCGAGGTGCTGAAAGTCGTGATCGCATCGCGGGTATTGGAGGCCGCGCAGGACTCCGAACGGAGCGCGCCTAAACCGCCGGCGAGTTGATCGGGATCAAGGGCCGCTTCGCTTGGCTTGGGCTATCGTCGGAGTACTCAAGCTCCCGGACGAGCGATGAACTCTCGCAGCCAGGTGAACCAGGCGCTCGACAACGAGCATCGGGCCACGCTCGAGCTCCTCGGTCGGGTCGAGCAGACCTTCGTACGTGTGCCCGCGCCAACCGGCGAAGATCTCGCGCGACTCGCCGCATCGTTGGCCGCGCATATCGAGCGCGACATCGGTCGCCATTTCGATTTCGAGGAGCGGGAGCTCTTCCCGCGTCTGGAGGAGGCCGGAACCGGCGATCTCGTCGAGCTCCTCATGGAAGAGCATCGTGCCATCCGAGAAGTGACCGGCGAGCTCTTGCCCCTCGCGCGCGCGGCGTCGACCGGACCCCTCGATCGCGGGCAAGCCGGTGCATTGAAGCGCTGCGCCCTCGAGATGGCCGAGCGGCTGCGCGCGCATATCGACAAGGAGACGATGGCGCTGCTGCCGGAGATCGATAGCATGCTCGACGAGGACACCGACCGCGGGCTTGCGCTCGGCTACGCGGAGGCCTAGAGGCGCGCACCGCGACGGAGCCTTCATGCACGCCGTCACCCTTCAGGACGTCACGATTCGCCCGTTGCTGAGGGAAGATCTCGGCGCGGTCGTCGCGATCGACGCCGAGAGCGAAGGCGTGACCCGCCGCGCATACTTCGAGCGCAGGCTCGTCGCAGCGCTCAACACTCCGAAGCTGCATGCGCAATTCGCCGCCACCGACGGCCAGGGCCTCATGGGCTATATCCTCGCGCGCGTGTTCACCGGCGAGTTCGGGCGGATCGCGCCCGCGCTGCGCCTCGAGGTCGTCGGCGTGAGACGCGACGCGCGAGGGCAGCATGTCGGCGCGTCGCTGTTCGATGCGCTCTGCGATTACGCCCGCCGGCACGGCATCGCGGAAGTGCGCACAACCGCAGCGTGGAATCACCACGGGATCCTGCGCTGGCTCGATGTGATGGGCTTCACGCTGGCGCCCAACCACGTGGTCGACTGCGCGGTCGACGGCGGCGGGTATGCGCGCCAGCGCGACGAAGCCCCCGGCTCGGCCGAGGGCGAGGAATCGGCGCACGAAGTCAACTACGGCGCTCCGGCGGGAGGTGATTTCGAGCGCCTCGCGCGCGACATCGCCGACGTGCGGGCGATGGACCCGGCCGACCTCGGCGCTATCGTTCGCATCGACCGCAGCATCACCGGCCGCGACCGCAGCGACTACATGCAGCAGAAGCTCGTCGAGGCGATTCATGGCTCGGCGATCCGGGTGTCGCTGATCGCCCGCCTCGAGGACATGATCGTCGGCTTCGTCATGGCCCGCGTGGATCTGGGCGATTTCGGGCGCACCGACCCCGTGGCGGTACTCGACACGATAGGCGTGGACGCCCAATACGCGCATCGCGGCGTCGGCCACGCGCTCCTCTCGCAGCTCTTCGTCAACCTGGGCGCGTTGCGCGTCGAGCGGGTGGAGACCTCGGTGGCGCCGGGCGATCTTGCGCTGCTGGGCTTTCTGTACGACGTCGGATTCGGCCCTTCGCAGCGGCTCGCGTTCGTGCGCCGGCTCGCGTAGAGCGTTCGTCCCGCGCCTCATCCTCACTATGGTCTCCGCGTCGATGCCCAGCGACGATGCGCTCCGAGAAGCGCTGCGACAGGTCGAGGATCCCGAAGCGGGCATGAACATCATGGATCTCGGGCTCGTCTATACGATCGACGTCGGCGCGGACTTCGTGAACGTGGAGATGACGATGACCACCGCGGCGTGCCCGATGGCGGAGATGCTGACCGACCAAGTGCGCAGCGTCATCGAGCGCAGCGCGCCGGAGGGAACCGCCGTAAGCGTTCGGCTCGTCTGGGACCCGCCGTGGACGCCCGACAGGATGAGCGGGATCGCCAGGGAGCATTTCGGCTGGACGTTCTGAGGGCCGGGCCCGTGAAGGATGACCGGCCGGTGCTCGGCACCCCGCAGGAGTCGGATCCCGCGAGCACTGCGCCGGCTCGCAACGCTCCCGGCCCGGCTTCGTCCGGCGACGTGCCGCCGCGCTTTCGCGCGGCCTTGCTGATTCCCGGCTTCGCCGGACTCCTGGTGGGCATGGGCGCCGGCCTCGCGCGGCTTGCCTGGACGGTACCGGCCAACGTCGCGTCCGACGCCGCGCTGCACGGTCCGCTCATGCTCTGCGGCTTCTTCGGCGTCGTCATTGCGCTCGAGCGCGCCGTCGCGATCGGGCGCGCCTGGGCGTACGCGGCTCCGCTCGCTGCCGGCGCCGGCACGATCGCCGCCGTCGCCGGCGAGGCCCGCGCCGCGGGCTGGCTGTTCGTCGCCGGCAGTGTGGTGCTGGTCATCGCCTCAGCCGATATCGTTCGCCGTCAGAAGGCGCTGTTCACGGTGACGATCGCGCTCGGCGCGGCGTGCTGGACGGTCGGCAATGCATTGTGGGCGGTGGCTGGGAGCCCGGCGGAAGCCGTGCCGTGGTGGTTCGCATTCCTGGTCCTGACCATCGCCGGCGAGCGGCTGGAGCTCTCGCGCTTCCTGATGCCGTCGGCGCTCGCGAAGGGCGTCTTCGCCGCGATCGTCGCCGTCATCGGAGCAGGCCTCGCTCTCGCGGCACGGCCTTGGGGTATGCAGGTTTGCGCCGCCGGCCTCGTGGCGCTCGCCGCGTGGCTCGCCAAACAGGACATCGCGCGACGCACGGTGACGAAGCAGGGCCTGACGCGCTTCATCGCCGTGTGTCTGCTGGCCGGCTATGCTTGGCTTGCAGTGGCCGGCAGCGTCATGCTGGCCTCCGGTGGCTTGAGCGCCGGCACGCCTTCGTACGACGCGGCGCTGCACGCGCTAGGCTTGGGCTTCGTCTTCTCGATGGTATTCGGACACGCGCCGATCATCGCGCCGGCAGTGCTTCGCGTCCGCATGCCGTATCACCCCGCGTTCTACCTGCCGCTCGCGCTCCTGCACCTTTCGCTGTTGGTGCGAGTCGCCGGCGACGCCCGTGGATCAGTCGCCTGGGTCCGCGTCGGGGGCTTGCTCAACGGCCTCGCGCTCGCGGCGTTCATCGTCAGCATGGTGATCGCCGCGGTGCGCGCTGAGCGCCCGACAACGCGCGCCGTGTGACCGGCAACGCCTCGAAGATTCTCACTGCGGTTCTCTGGCTGGAAACGGTGCCTGCGAACTGGATGATTCCCAGTGACGGCGACGCCCATTGTCTGGCTGCAATCGGTCCGCTTCTGGGCCGTTCGCCGTCGCCGCGAAATCATTCGGCAAGCCACCATTGATGAGGCGACCAACCGCGACGGGCTCCCCGTCCCTCCGGGCACGTCAAGACGTGCTATGGTGCTCCCGTTCGGCGCGTCGTGGCGTTGGAATTCCTATCTGTCGTTGCAGGGAGTGCACGGAGCGAATTCCGCCATGCAGCTCTTGAACGGACGGACGATGAATGACTAGAACCATCATCATTTCTGGAGCAGACAACGGTTATGCGGACTTGCTGGCGGGCCTGTTGGCTTCGATCGAAGCTCAAGCCCGCGATGCCAATATCGATATCGGCATACTCGACCTGGGGGTGGAGCGAGCGCTACGGACGAGTCTCGAACAGCGCGGCGTGACCGTGACTGCTCCGGATTGGGACTATTCCCTGGAACTGTTCCGCTCGAAACCGCCCGACTTTTTCAAGGCCATGACAGCGCGCCCGCATTTGCGCCGATACTTCCCCGGGTACGATCTGTACTTATGGCTTGATGCCGACACCTGGGTACAGGATTGGGCAGCGCTCGAACTGTATATCGACGCTGCGCAGCGCTCGGGCTTCGCTGCGACTCCGGAAGTTGATCGCAGCTACGACCCCTACTATAGAGATAGCTCGGTAATTAGCTGGCGCTACAGTTGCTTCCGCAAATGCTTTGATGAGGAACTCGCGGAGCAATTGGCGCCATTCCCGATGGTGAATTGTGGCGTGTTCGCGGCCCGCGCGGATGCGCCGCATTGGGATGCGTGGTCACAATCGTTGGGGAAATCCCTTCAGACAATGCGTGAGCCATTTTTCTTCGCCGAGCAGACCACGCTCAACGTCGTGCTTCGCCGGGCGGGATTTCAGACGGCGTTTCTTCCCTCGACTTGCAACTGGATGTGCAACCGGGCCCTACCGCTGTGCAGTGCGGATGGCGTGGTGTTGCTCGAACCCAACCCGCCGTTCAGCCGGTTAGGCGTCATACACATGACTTCGGAGACGAAAAATGGTCAAAAGAAACTGCTGGGTACGGATGGACGCTTGCATATCAGATCACTGAGATACGATGGCCACCGAGGTACTGCAGCGCAAAATGCCACACCTCGATACGTTTAGTACTTCTTGTCACTTAACCACACTGCGCCAATTCTTCCCGCCGAAGTCCGGCGGCGTATTGCGAGGCATGATGCCCGACCCCTCGGCTCAATCGGACAGCCGCCGGCGGCGCTGGCGAAGATAGTCGAAAGGGCAGCCTTCGGCAGCAACGAACAGCCGGTATGGGTCCGCGAGCAACCGCTCGCCGGTCAGCCCTCGACAGCCGATTCAATCCTTGGCGATCCGGCTGTGCCACCAGATCCGGAAGTCGCGGCATAACCCGTCTGCATCGAACTCCACGATGGCCAGCCCATCGAGCACGAGCCGCGGCAGCGGGTCGCCTTCCTTTCGTGCAAGCAGATTCGTGCCGGAAGCTGCCGCCCAGAGGCGGAACAGCTCCTCCGACGTTACCTGATAGGTAGTGCGCCAGTGCGCGACGCCGCCGCGCTCGTGGCGGTACAGGACTTCGTACGCGAGATGAATGTCGCGCTGTAGCTTGGTTCGTTGCCAATAGACCTTGATCGCTTCATGACCGCGTTGCTCGACAAACGGTGTACTACGATACGTGCCATCCTGTGCAAAAAGGGAAGCAAGGAGATTTTCGTCGCTGGTCTCCCAGGCGCGCTTGTAGCCTTCCATGAACGAGTCGATGTTCATCCGTTTAGCCTAGAGGCTATCCGCAGCAAACCGCGCCTGGCACGCGCCGCATCGTCGGGCGTGGCGGGGATCGCGTGACCTGGTCGCGGTCACTCGTGCAGGGACTCGTATTTTGCCAGCAGTTGTTCGCGAGCTTCCCGGAAATCGGGATGCGGCACGATGCAGTCGGCGGGGCAGACCAGCTTGCACTGCGGCTCGTCCTCCGCCCCGACGCACTCGGTGCAGCGCAGCGGATCGATCACGTAGATCGGGTCGCCGACGCTGATCGCCTCGTTGGGACACACCGGCTTGCAGGCGTCGCAGGCGGTGCAGTTGTCGTTGATGAGCAAGGACATGCTTGTCTCCTACCTGGAATTCATGCTGCGGCCCGATGCTCGAGCTCTCGCAGCTTGGCGTGCCGGAAGCCGCCCCAGAGCGCTGCGCCGATCGCGCCGGCGTAGATGGAGTCGGGGTGGGCGACCGCCCGCACGTCCAGCTTCTCGGTCGTCATCTCCTCCTGGATCGCGGCGAGCAGCCCGCTGTCCAGGGCGAGCCCTCCGGTCAGCAGCGCGCTGCCCTGCTTGATGCCCGTCACCTTCAGGAGCTTCACGATGCGCGAGGCCATCGACAGGTGAATGCCCTTGAGAATGTCGGGCGTGGCGATGCCGCGTGAGACCATGTTGATGACGTCGGTCTCGGCGAGCACGGCGCAGATCGAGCTGACCTTCTCCGGATTCTTGGAGGTCTGCGACAGCGCGCCGATTTCCTCGACGGCCACGCCAAGGTAGCGCGCGATGTTCTCCAGGAACTGGCCCGATCCGGAGGCGCACTGGCTGGTCATCTTGTAGGCGAGCACCTTGCCGCGCGGATCGACGTGGATTGCCCGGCCGTTGAGCGCCCCGACGTCGACCACGGCGCCGATCCCCGGACAGAGGTACACGCCGCCGCGGGCGTGCGTGGTCATCGAGTAGAAGTGGCCGGTGGCAAACTTGACGTTCTCGCCTTCGCCGGTCGTGGCGACGTAGTCGATCGCGTCGGCTTTCATCCCGGCGTCGGCGAGCACTCCCTCGTAGCCCTCGCGCGCGAGCTGCATGGGGTCGCGCCGCCGGATGCGCTCGCAGCGCTTGGCGCGCCATTCCGGCCGGTCGCCTTCGAGCCTGAACAGGACGCTCTTCACCGCGCCCGAGCCGATGTCGATGCCGATGGTATGGCTCATGCGCGCGCCTCCGCGGTCTTCCCTTCCTCGACCACCGCGCGCCACGCGAACGTCGCGCCGCCCAGCGCGCCGGTGTAGATCGAGTCGGGATTGATGTTGAGCGTGAGCTCGCCGTAGTTCTCGCGCACGAGGTCCTTGAGCGCCTTGACCGCGGCCTCGTTCTTCGCCACGCCGCCCGTGAAGGTGAACTCGTTGCGGATGCCGCCCGAGCGCGCCAGGATCGACATCGCGCGCAGCACGATCGCGCGGTGGAGTCCGGCCATGATGTCCTCGCGCTTGTCGCCGAGCGAGAGCCGGTCGCGCAGTTCCGCGCCGGCGAACACCGTGCAGGTGGAGTTGATGCGGATCGTCTTGGTGGACTTCATCGCCAGCGGCCCCAGCTCGTGCAGGCCCATGTTCATCTCATCGGCGATGTAGCCCAGGTAGCGGCCGCAACCGGCGGCGCAGCGGTCGTTCATCTGGAAGCTCTCGACGATGCCGTTCGGATCGACCTGGATCGCCTTGGTGTCCTGGCCGCCGATGTCGAGCACCGTGGCGGTGCCGGGATACATCACGTGCGCGCCCAGCCCGTGGCAGAGGATCTCGGAGCGCACGTGCTCCTTCGAAAAGGGTAGCCGCGCCCGCCCGTACCCGGTGCCGACGATATACGTCTCTTCGAGCGGCGTATCGAGGATGCCGCGGATCGGCGCCTCGACGTCGGGCCTGCGGCCGGCCGTCTCCGGCAGCGCCGCGAAGGTGCGCTCCAGCGCGGCGAGCAGGTGCGGCCGGATCGAGTCGCCGTAAATGCGGTTCTCGACCTCGATGATCGAGCGGTCGAAGACGTTCAGCAGGAAGTCGTATCGGATGCCCGAGTCCTTCGCGACCGCCTCGCCGCTGGCAAGATACTGGCTGCCGGCGATGTCGCGGAAGAAGTCCGACTTGCGCTTCGCACCGGGCGCGAACAGCGCGGCCGCCTCCACGGACAGGCGCCGGAAGACCTCGGCAAGCGCCTCGCCGACCGCCGCGGCGGCATCGCCGAAGCGGGCGTTGCCGACGTTGCGCTGACACGTCGCCTCGAGATCCGTGAGCTGCTCGAGGTACTGCTCGAGGCGGAAGTCGCGCTCCAGTTGGGCGAGGAAGCGATCGAGCGCGCCGTTGAGCGCCGCGGTGCGGGCGAGCGCCTCGCGAAAGAGGTAGAAGCGGCCGTTGACCAGCGCCTCCTGCTTGGCAATCGCCGCGGCGATGTCGTAGTTCGAGCGCGAGTTGGTGATGCCGCGTCCGAGCACGGTCTGGCTCTCGTCGATGACCACCGCCTTGGTGGTGGTGGAGCCGAGGTCGATGCCGATGAAGCAGCGCATCCGTTCGTCCTCCTTCAGTGCACAGCGGCCGCGGTGGCGCGCTTCTGCCTCACCATCTGGAAGTAGCTCTCCAGACGGTTCTTGATGTTAGCCGCCGAGAAGTAGCGCGGGTCGACCAAGTCGCTTTCGATGAACGCGGCCGGCTTGCCGGTGCGCTTCTCGACTTCGCGTAGGATGAGGAGCTGTCCGGCCGAGAAGCTGTTGCAGCTCTTGATCGAGTTGATCAACAGCCCGTCCGCCTGATACTCGTCGATGTAGCGGCAGATCATGTCGATGCGCGAGGGCAGGTTCAAGTTGGTGTAGCAGCCGAGGCAGTACTCCGCGAGCGACTCCAGCGGGCGCTCGGGGTCGTGCCGGAAGCCGAAGTCGTAGACGCCGCCGACCTTGGCGTAAGTCGAGGCGACCACCACCGCGCCCTCGTCGTAGAACATCTTCCAGAAGTCGCGGAAGCTCGTCCAGTTCGGCGGGCCCTCGACGATGAGCCGGTATTTCTCCTCCGCGAGCTCGCCCTCAGGCGTGATCGGGCCCTTGTTTTCGCGCATGCGCTGCTCGATCTCCTGGCGCAGCACGCGGTAGTACTCGGTCGCCTCGGGCGCGCCGCGGAACGCGGTGAAGATCGGGCCGATGTAGTACACGGCGCCGAAGTAGCCGTCGATCGGAGACGGCTTGTGCTTGGCCGATTGCAGCACGGCCACGAGGTCCTCCTCTGCCTTCACCGACTCCTTCATGTAGTGGCGCAGCCGGTCGATGTCGAACTTGACGCCTGAGACGCGCTCGAGCGCAGGAATGACCGTCTCCCTGAGCTGCTTCACCACGTAATCGCGCATGTTCGGGTTGACGTGGCCTTCTCCCTGGTACGGCACGTGCAGCATCACGCTCTCGCAGCCGTACTTGTGGCGGATCAGCTCGAACCACTTCATGAAGGTGAAGCAGCCGGTGTAGGAGAGCAGCAGGATGTCCGGCCGCGGCAGCGCCTCGCCCGTGGGGCCGATCTCGCCGCCGAGCATCATGCCAAGGTCGGTCTTGACGTAGGTGCAGACGTCCTCCGATTGCCCGTCGCGCTCGGCGTCCATGATCATCTTCCCCGACTTCTTGCGCAGCCCGTTCTGCAGTGCATTGGTCTCGGGGAGGCTGCGGGCGAAGTCGAAGCACATGAGGAGCTCGTTGAGGTTCCCCGGAACGAAGGTCGCCGCGATCTTCCGCCCGTGCTCGTGGGCAATCGCGAGATCGTGGTAGTTGCGGTTGATCATCTCCTTCTGCAGCCACATCGCGTCCTCCTTCTGGACGGCGGGCTTCTTGGTGCTTGCGGGCATCGCGGCGGCGGTCATTAGCGGGCTTCCTTGTGTCGGGGGGCGGCTAAGCCGCGCTCCACAGCTTGATCGAGTCGGCGAACGTCCCGGCCTGCTCGCGGATCGGCGCCATCTGGCCGGTGTTCTCGGCGTACTTGAATGCGGTGTGCGGCACCCCGTGCTTCGCGAGCACGTCCTGCAGCATCGGGCGCTCCAGCAGCGCCGGGTCGCAGAACGATGGCGCCGCGAAGATGACGCCCTCGGCGGCGCGGGTCTTGATCTGCTTCAGCAGGAACACGCCCTTGTCCTCGCGCTTGACATCGTACTTGGCCGCCGTGGACGCGGAGCGATGCAGGAACGCCTTCGCGAGCTCCTCGAGCGGGTTGGCGTTCGTGGGCACGTCGTCGAGCAGCCAGCGCGTCACGAGCATGAAGTCGTCGTCGACCACGTAGCAGCCCGCCATCTCGATCGACTTGATGAGTCCGAGCGGCGGCTGCTCGCAGAACGAGCCGGTGAGGACGATTCGCGCGTTGTCGCGCTTCGGCCGCGGGAAGGCTTCCGCCGCCGCGAGATAGTCGCGCACGAGCTGCGTGTGCTCCTCGGGCGGGAGCACCATCCCTGCGCGCAGCACCAGATAGACTTCCGAGGTCGGCGCCTGCCAGGGGGTTGCCGCCCGGTAGGCGTAGAGATCGCGCACCGCGCGCCGGTTTTCGTTGTAGACGGCGATGGACGCATTGAGCTCGGCGTCGGTGATCGGCGTGCCGCGGAGCTTTGCGAGGTCGTCGCGCAGCGCCTGAAGCTCGTTCACGTAGAACGTGCCGCCCACCGCGTCCTGGTAGTTCTGCGGGACGTCGAAGTAGCGCACGTACTTGTCCTTGAACAGGATCTGCCACATGCCGGAGAGGTTGCGAATCACGTCGCAGATCGAGGGGAAGAGCATCCCGTCGAGGCAGTCGAGGCGACCGGTCAGACCCAGCTCGAGGGTCGAGCGCGGGATGCGGCAGATGTAGCTCTGATAGTACGCATCGCCCTGGATCACCTCGATCTGATCGCCGCCGCCGAGGATGCCCACCGGCAGCATGCCCGCCGCGTGCACGAGCTCGCGCGGGACGTAGATCGGCAGATAGCCGATCGCCTTGCGGCCGGGCGCGGCCGCCTTCCATTGCTTGACGGCGCCGAGCTCGAGATCCTCGAACAGCGCCTCGCAGCGCTGGACGATCTGGACGACGCGAGCAATCGTGGTCATCAGCGGTGCTCCCAGTGTGGCGCGCGCTTGGCGATAAACGCCGCGAGCCCTTCGTTCGCGTCGCGGGTCTTCATCAGCGTGTCGAGGTAGAGGCGCTCGACCGCGGCGAGGCGCTGCCGAACCTCCGGAACGAGCGTTCCGCGCGCGGCCGCCAACGCGCACGCCAGCGCCGCCGCGCTTTTCGGCGCGAGATGGCTGTCGAAATAGGCGAGAGCGGCCGCGTCCGGATCCGTAGCGACGATCTGCACGAGACCCAGAGCCTTCGCTTCCTCGCCGCTCACCGACCGGCCGGAAAAGAGCAGATCTTCCGCGACCGGCTGGCTCACGCGATACGCCAACAGGCACGAGGCCGCCGGCGCAAACACGCCGAGCCTCATCTCCGGCTGTCCGAGCTGCGCGTCGGGGGCGGCGAAGATGGCGCTCCCGGCGAGGGCGAGCTCCAGTCCGCCGCCCAAGCACTGGCCGCGCACCGCCACCAGGATCGGCGCGGGGAACTCCAGCATGGCGATGATGAGTGCGTGCAACGACGAAAGCATCGTCGCGCAGCGCTCGGGAAGGTGCTCCTCGACGCTCGCGCCGAAGCTGAAGTGCGGGCCTTCGGCGTCGAGCAGGATACCGCGCAATCCACGCCGCTCGCGATGGCTCTGGAGCGCCTCCTGCAGTGCCGCGATCATGCCTTGGTCGACCAGATTGGCCTTGGGCCGAGCGAGGCGCAGCCGCAAGAGCGCGCCGTCGCGCTCAAGCCAGTGTTTCGCCGGCGCAGTCTCGACCATGGCCTCCGCGCCGGTCATCCGCGTTTCCCCGGCATCAGGCTGTCGGTGAACGCTTCGTTCCAGCCCTGGCCGCGCGCGAGCGCTTGGCGCAGAGCGACGAAATCGACTTCGCGCGATTCCTTCGTGCCCTCGTTGAAGGCGCGGAAGCCCGCGCGCGCCTCGGTCATCATGTTGAGCGCGAGCCAGGCGCGCGAATCCTCCTTGTTGCGGTTCCACGCTTCGAGCTTGGGCTTGCGCAGCTCCTCGAGCGTCTTGGTCGTGCAATCGGGGAAAGTAAGCAGCAGCTTGGAGCAGAGCTCCTCGACCCTGGCATCCAGGAGCGAGAGGTCGACCGCCGCGCGCGCAAGTTGCGCCTTTCCTTCCTTGGCCGATTCGCCGGTTTTGGGCTCGCCGAACACGAGCCGTCCGAAATCGTCGACGACGCGCTGGGTTTCCACGAGGGGATTGGCGATGAACTTGCCGTCGACCTTCAGCGCCGGGACGATGTCGGCGAGCATCCCCCAGTAGTACGCCTTGTGCGCGGAGAACGGCTCGCACAGCACGCCCGCGACGATCGCGCGCTCGGTGCCGATGATCGGCGGCAGAAAGTCGGTGGCGCCGCCGATCGGCGCCGATCCGTGCTTCGGGCCCGCCTGCCCGAAGCGCGCGAGATCCTGCGCGACCGAGAAGTCGCAGGCCATGCCGATCTCCTGCCCGCCGCCGATGCGCATGCCGTTGACGCGGCAGATCACCGGCTTGTCGCAGGCCAGGATGGACGACACCATGTCGTTGAAGAGCCGAATGTACTGCCGGTACTCCTGCGGGTGTCCGGCGTAGTACTCGGCGTACTCCTTGGTGTTGCCGCCGGTGCAGAACGCCTTGTCGCCGGTCCCCGTAAACACCACGCAGTTGACGTCGCGCGCGTTCGAGGCGGCGCGGAAGGCGAGGATGACGCCCTTGACCATCTCGGTGGTGTAGGAGTTGTACTGCGCCGGGTTGTCGAGCGTGATCCAGGCGTTGAACAGCCCCGGCACGATGGCGCCGTCGGGCGTTTTCGCCGGCCGTTTCTCGCAGCGCACGCCGGGCTTGGCGATGTCGTCGACGAGATCGTGATTCTTGAATTCGCGGAGCGGAATCCGGCTGTCCGGAGCGTTCATCGGGGCAAACCTCCTTACGGTTGCGCCGGCACGAGCACGGCGCGCTTCTTAATCTCGCGGTTGTGAACAGCCGCGAACACGCGATTGATTTCTTCCAGCGGATGCGCTTCGACAAACGGCTTGATCGCGACCTTGCCGTCGAGCACGAGGTCGAGCGCCGCCGCATAGTGCTCCGGCGGGCAGCCCCAGTTGCCGATGGCGCGGGCGTCGAAGGCCATCAAGTTTGAAAGCCTCAGCTCGACCTTGTCCATCGTGAAACCAACCACGGAGAGCGTCGCGCCGTGGACCAGCAGCGCGTACGCCGTGAGCTGACCGGCTGCCGTGCCCGAGCACTCGAAGATGAACCACTCGGTGGCGCGAAGCCCGTTCGTCTTCGCGAACTCCCCGATCGCGGCCTTGATCGCCTTGCCGTCGAGAGCCCGCGCATTCAGCGTGAGCGCCGCGCCGTGCCGGGCGATGGCCTCGAGCTTCGCCTCGTCGACGTCGACGGCGACCACTTTCGCGCCGAAGGCGCGCGCGACCTGCACGCAGTAGCCACCCACGCCGCCCGCGCCGACCACGACGGCGAGGCTGCCCGGCTTCACGCCGGCACGCAGCACGGCCTGATAGGGAGTGGTCAAGGCGTCGGCGACGATCGACACGTCGGCCAGCGTGAGGCTAGCGGCCGGGAGGCGTTTCTCGTCGACCGGGCAGAGCCCGCGACTCGGAACGACGATGTGGGTGGCGAAGCCGCCCTGGATGTCGTTGCCGGGCATCTTCTGCGCGCGGCAGATCGTGGATAGCCCGCGGCGGCACAAGTCGCAGTCGCCGCAGGGCAGCACCGCCGGGACGATCACCGCCTTGCCGATCCAGGCATCCGCGCCGGGGCCCGCGGCGACGACCCGACCGCTCACCTCGTGGCCCAGCGCGAGCGGCGGCGGCAGCTTGGTCCGCACGCCGTCGTAGAAGTACCCGAGGTCGGTGTGGCACACGCCGCATCCGGCCACGCTCACGACGACCTCGCCGAGGCCCGGCTCGGGACTGAACCGCGCGCGCTCGAGAGGCGTATTGGCGGCGGTCATCAGCCAGCGGTGGGCTTCGATGGTCATCGGACTCGCTCCTGTTTGTCGCGGCATGCCTTGGCTTCCCCGCTCCGATGCCGGGCAGGGCGGGCGATCTTGCCTTCGGCGCCGTCCCCGGCTATTCTGGTATTACAGTACCATAATACTGATTTATGCGTGCATCGTGCAGCATGGCGATGACGAACGCCTTGATCTGCATCAAATCGCGTCCGCTGCGCAACCGCTTTACTTGCCGGAATGGAAAACCAGGAGTCGTCGACGTGTTGACCGCAGCCGCGACGGAAGCACGGCCGGCCGGACACGTTCGATCGGCGCGCGCCGATTCCAGCCTCTCGATCGTGCTTGCCGGCAGCGGCGGCAGCGGCGTCATGACTGCCGGAACGCTGCTGCTCGAGGCGGCCGCCAAGGCAGGTCTCTACGGCCTCATGGTGCGCACCAGTGGACCGCAGATCCGCGGTGGCGAGGCGGCGGCGCTGCTGCGCCTTGCCGCCGACCCGCTGGAGTCGCTGGGCGACCGCTTCGACCTCCTGATCGCGATCGACTGGCAGAACGTGAGCCGGTTCGCCGACGAGATTCCGCTCGCAGAGGCGAGCGTCATGATCGGCGATCCCGACGAGGGCGAAGCGCCGGACGCCTTCCGTCAATCCGGCGCGCGCTACGTGCCGCTCGCGCTCAAGAAGATGACCAAGGCGATTTCCGGAAGCTGGCCGAACATGGCCGCGCTCGGCCTCGCGGGGGCGCTCGCCGGCATCCCCGCGGAGGCGCTCGAGCGCGCGCTACGCGATTCGTGGAAGAAAAGCGACGCGGCGCTGCAACCGAACATCGCGGCGCTCAAGGCGGGGTTCGTCGCGGCGTCCGGCATCGAAGGGCTGCCGAAGCTCGTTCTCCGCCGCTCGCCTTCTCGGACCCGCTGGCTCATCAGCGGCAACGAGGCGGCCGGCTACGGCGCGATCCGCGGCGGGGTGCGCTTCGTGGCGGCGTATCCGATCACGCCGGCGACCGAGCTTCTCGAATGGATGGCGCCGGCACTCTCCACAGTGGGCGGCACGCTGCTGCAGGCCGAGGACGAGCTCGCCTCGATCAACATGATCATCGGTGCCTCCTACGGCGGCGTGCCGTCGCTCACCGCGACCGCCGGACCCGGGCTCGCGCTCATGACCGAGGGTATCGGACTCGCCGTGAGCGCGGAGGTGCCGGTCGTGATCGTGGATGTGATGCGCGGCGGGCCCTCGACAGGCATCCCGGCGAAGAGCGAGCAGAGCGACCTGGCCTTCGCGGTCGCGGGGCTCGTGGGCGATGCGCCGCGGCTCGTGCTCGCGCCGACGTCGATCACCGACTGTCTCGCGACCACGCAGTGGGCGGTCGAGCTCGCGGAAGCTCTTCAGGCCCCGGCAATCGTGCTCTCCGACCAGTTCATGGGCCAGTCGCGGGCGATCATCGATCGGCCCGCGGAATCGAGCGCGGTCGCGAGGCGTCTCGTCGCCGCGGCGAACACTGCGGACTACAAGCGCTATCGCGACACGGACTCCGGCGTCTCGCCGATGGCCATTCCGGGAACGCCGGGTGTGGTCTATACGGCCGATGGCCTCGAGCATACGGAAGCGGGCATCCCGAGCAGCCAAGCGCGCGACCATCGCCTGCAGCTTGACAAGCGCGCGCGCAAGCTCGCGCTCTACGACTATGGCGAAGCGTGGGCCGATGTCGAAGGCGAGGGCGAGGCGGCGGTGATCACGTTCGGCTCCACGACCGCCGCGGCGCGCGAGGCGGTGGCGCGCGCAGCGGAGCGCGGCATCCGCCTGAAGCTCATCGCGCTGCGGCTGATCGCGCCGGCGCAGACCGAACGGCTCGCGCTCGCGCTCGAAGGCGTCAAGCGCGTGCTCGTCGTCGAACAGAATCACGGCGCCCAGTTCTACCGCTACCTGCGTTCGGTCTTCGACCTTCCGGAAATCGCCGGCAGCTTCCACCGCCCCGGACCGCTGCCGCTGCGGCCGGGCGAGCTCGCGGAGGCGATCGCGCACTGGATGCACCCATGAACGACGTCGCGACGAACACTCCGCGCACCGCGCAGGGCTACAAGTCGAGCTACAAGCCGATTTGGTGCCCCGGCTGCGGCGACTACGCGGTGCTCTCCTCGATCACCAAGGCGCTGGCGATGGTAGGCGCGGCGCCGGAGGAGGTCGTGGTCGTGTCGGGCATCGGCTGCTCGTCGCGCATCCCGGCCTATACCTCGTGCTACGGGTTTCACGGCGTGCATGGCCGCTCGCTCGCGGCCGCGACGGGCCTGAAGGTCGCGCGCCCGAATTTGACGGTGCTGGTCGCCGGTGGCGACGGCGACGGCTACTCCATCGGCGGCAACCATTTCCTGCACGCCTGCCGGCGCAACGTCGACTTGACCTACATCGTGATGGACAACCACGTCTACGGCATGACCAAGGGGCAGCCGTCGCCGACGACCGAGCCCGATTGGGATTCGAAGCTCTCGCCTGGAGGGACGGGCCTGAGGGTGTTCCATCCGCTGGTGATCGCGCTCGCCGCGGGCGCGAACTTCGTCGCCCGGTGTTTTTCCGGCGATCCGAACGGCACGGCGGAAGTCCTGGCGCAGGCGATCCGGCACCCCGGGTTTTCGTTCGTCGAAATCCTGAGCCCGTGCGTGACTTTCCGGCCCGAGCAGCGCGAATGGAAGCAGCAGGTGCATCCAGCGCCGGTCGCGGCCACCGACGATCCGGCTCGCGCCGCGCGGCGCATCATGACCGACGACGGCTTGAACATCGGCGTGCTCTACGCCGGCAATCGTCCGGGCTATCCGTTGCGCGCCGGGGTGCCCGCGCGGCCGCCGTCGGAGCTGGAGGCACAGTTCGAGGTATGAGCGCCAGGAATCCAACGCGGGGTCGGACGGCTCCGCCGAGACAATGCGCGGAGGCAAAGCCCCGCGCTCGCGCGCCGACCGCTGCGACGGTAGCGCCGCCTCGCGACGTGGAGCCGCAACGAAGCGTGAGCGAGCCGGCGCCGAGCGGGCCGCGCACGCTCGGCGAGCTGATGTCTCTCGCATTGGAGATGGAGATGGAAGCCGCGCAACGCTATGCCGATCTGGCCGACGCGATGGACACCCACAACAACCGCGCCGTGGCGGCGCTCTTCCGCAAGCTCTCCGAGATCGAGAGCAAGCACGCGGCGCAGATCATGGCGGCGATGGCGTGGAAGCAGCCGCCGACCCCGACGTCGGCGAAGCGTCCCTGGATCGGATTCGAAGCGCCGGAGACGACCGCCGGCGACGAGGTCCACTACCTGATGCAGCCCTACCATGCCCTCGAGCTCGCGCTCGCCAACGAGGAGCGTGCCGAGCGCTTCTTCGGCCAGCTCGCCCGGGTCAGCGTCGTGCCATCGGTGCGAAAGGCGGCGCTCGAGATGCAGGCCGAGGAGCTGGAGCACATCGCGCTCGTGAAGGCGTGGCTCAGGAAGACGCCGAAGCCGGGCCCGGGCTGGGCCGAGGACCCGGATCCGGCGCGCTACACCGACTGACGACGCGCGGCATGATTGAGCCGGGGGACACGGGCTTGCTGCAGATCATCATCCAGGGCCGCGGAGGGCAGGGCGCGCAGACCGCCGGTAGCTTGCTCGCCACCGCGTTCTTCGCCGCGGGGCGCGAGGTGCAGTCCTTCGCGAGCTACGGCGGCGCGCGGCGCGGCACGCCGGTGAGCGCGTTCATCCGCGTCGACGAGCGGCCGATCCGCGTCCGCTGCGACATCGAGCGAGCGGACGCGATCCTGTGCTTCGACGCGAGCCTTCTCGAGGGCCCGTTGCTCGCCGCCGCGCACGCCGGCACGCAGATCGTCGTCAACTCGAGCCGCACCGGCGAGGAGTTCGCGAGGAAGCTGCCGCGCCATCGGGTGATCCCCGTCGACGGCATCGCCATCGCGCGCCGGCACGGGCTGGGACGGATCGTCAATTCGGCGCTGCTCGGCGCGCTGGCTCGCGCGATCGAGGCACCGAGCCTCGACGTGCTGATCCGGACGATCGTCGTCGAGGCGCCGAAGCTCCACGACGAGAACGCAGCGGCCTGCGAAGAGGGCTTCCGCCGCGTCGACGAAGAGCTGCGAAGGGCGGCGGCATGAGCGCTCCGCGCGACATACCCACCGCCTGGACGACCGGAAGCACCGAAGTATTCAAGACCGGCACGTGGCGCGCGGCCCTGCCGAAGCACATTCACGCGCCATCGCCGTGCCACGCCGCCTGTCCCGTGAACGGCGACATCGCCGAGTGGATCGGACGGGCCCACGCGCGGGACTTCCGCGGCGCGTGGGAGGTCCTCACGCGGCACAATCCTTTCCCTGCGGTGTCGGGGCGCGTCTGCCATCATCCCTGCGAGCCTGCGTGCAATCGCGCCGGTTACGACGAGTCGCTCGCGATCTGCCGGCTGGAGCGGTTCGTCGGCGATTGGGCGCTCGCCGAAGGCTGGACCTTCCCGCCGGTCCAAACCGCGCGCCCGGAGCGGATCGCGGTCGTGGGCGGCGGGCCTTCGGGGCTGGGCGCCGCGTTCCATCTGCGGCGGCGCGGTTACGCCGTCACGCTGTTCGAGTCGCGACCGGAGCTCGGCGGACTCATGCGCTACGGCATCCCCTCGTATCGCCTGCCGCGCCCCGTGCTCGATGGCGAGATCGCGCGGATCGTCGCGCTGGGCGTCGAGGTTCGCTGCGGCGAGTCGATGGATTCGACCCACGACTTCGAGCGCCTCAGGAACGGTTTCGACGCGGTGTATCTCGCGATCGGCGCGCGCTGTCAGAAGAGGCTGCCGCGGCTCGACTATGCGCGGCCCTGGGTCATGGAAGGCGCCGACTACCTGGCGCGCGCGAACGCCGGGGAATCGCCTGCGCTCGGTCGCCGCCTGGTCGTGATCGGTGGTGGCAGTGCGGCGATCGACGTCGCGCGCTGCGCACGCCGTGCCGGGCACGAGGTCACGATCGTCGCGCTGGAAAGCCGGCCGCAGATGCCGGCGCAGCGCGAGGAAGTCTGGGAAGCGCTCGAAGAAGGCGTCCGGCTCGTCGACGGCGCCATGTTGACGCGGGCGGTCGACCACGGCCGCAGCGGTCTTGCGCTCCACTGCGTGCGCGTGCATTTCGAGGCGCGAGCCACGCGCGGCCAATTCACGGTGACGCCGGTCTGCGGGAGCGAATTCGCGCTTCAGGCCGACGCCGTCGTTCCCGCGATCGGCCAGGACCCCGACCTCGCGCCGCTTTCCGCGCTCGCCGCCGACGGTACGCTGCTCGCCGCGGACGAGCGTCAGGCTACGAGCGTCGAGCGGGTGTACGCCGGCGGCGACGTCGCGAGCATGGCGCGCTTCGTCACCGAGGCGATCGGCATGGGCAAGCGCGCCGCGCGGGAGATCGACCGCGCGTTGCGGGGCGGCGAGCCGGGCGCCATCGGCGAGGAGAAGGTCGTCGGGCTCTCCTCGATCAACACGTTCTATTACGCCCCGCTGGGTCGGGCAACCGAGCGGCGGCGCTCGGCGGCGCAGCGTCTCGCCGACAACGGCGAGGTCCAGCTCGGACTAAATCTCGAGCAGGCGCTCGCCGAGGCGCAGCGCTGCTTCTCCTGCGGCACCTGCATCCAGTGCGACAACTGCGTCCAATACTGCCCGGATCTCGCGGTGAAGCGCGAGGGCGGCGGCTACGTCGTGCTGACCGACTACTGCAAGGGCTGCGGCCTGTGCGTGAAGGAATGCCCGACCGGCTCGATGAAGATGACGGAGGAGAAGCGATGAGCGCGCGCGACGGACCGGCCGCGGGCGAGAGGATGCTGCTCACCGGCAACCACGCGGTCGCCTGGGCGGCGCGGCTGGCGCGGCCGAAGGTGGTTCCGGTCTATCCGATCACGCCGCAGACGCCAATCCTGGAGAAGATCACGGAATTCCAGGCCGACGGGGCGTTCGACGCCGAGGTGATCACGCCCGAGTCCGAGCATTCGGTGATGGCGGCATGCATCCCCGCCTCGCTCGCCGGCGTTCGGGTGTTCACCGCGACCGCGTCGCAGGGATTGCTCCTCATGCACGAGCTGCTGCACTACGCGAGCGGTGCCCGCGCGCCGATCGTGATGGCCAACGTCAACCGGACGCTCGCCTCCCCTTGGGCGTTCTGGCCCGACGAGACGGACAGCCTGGCGCAGCGCGACACCGGATGGATCCAGTACTACGCGGAGTCGGCGCAGGAATCGCTCGACACCGTGATCCAGGCGTTCCGCGTTGCCGAAGCGCTGCTCCTTCCGACGATGGTCAATCTCGACGCCTTCTACGTCTCGCACGCGCTCGAGCCCGTGCGCATGCCGGCGCAGGAGACCGTCGATGCCTTCCTGCCGCCGTACGCGCCCGAGCATCGCCTCGACACAGGCAAGGTCGAGTCGTGGGGCAACGTGGTGACGCAGGACATGTTCTATCGCCACCGCCGAGCGCTGGACGAGGCGATGGCGCAAGTCCCGGCCGCGGCTCTCGCAACGGACCAGGCGTGGCGCGCGGCGACCGGCCGCGGCTACGGCGTCGTCGAGCGCTACCGCTGCGAAAGCGCGCGGCTGGCGATCGTGACGATGGGCAGCATGTGCGGGACGGTGCGTGACGCCGTGGACGTCCTGCGCGAGGAGGGTTTGCCGGTGGGGCTGGTCAAGGTGCGGCTGTTCCGGCCGTTCCCCGCGCAGGCGCTGCGCGCGGCGCTGGCCGGCGTGTCCGACGCGCTCGTGCTGGACCGCAACTACTCGCCGGGCTGCGGCGGCGTGCTCCACCAGGAACTGCGCGCCGCGCTCTACGGCATGGCGCAGCCGCCGCGGATCCACGGCTATCTCGCCGGCGTGGGCGGGGTCAACGTCTCGCCGGGGAAAGTTGTTGCATGGGCCCGCGCGGCGTGCGAGGGCGAAGCCGCGTTGGAGTCAGTCTGGGCGAGGTGAGTCGATGAAGAAGCTCGAGCTTCGTGCCGACGAATTGCTGTGCTCCGGCCACGCCGCGTGTCCGGGCTGCGTCGATGCGCTTTCTGTGCGGCACGTGCTCGCGGCCATGGGGCCGAACACGATCGCGATCGTGCCGCCCTCGTGCATGGCGATCATCGCCGGCCCGCAGCCGTACAGCTCGCTCAAGATCCCCGTCTATCAGCCGACCCTGGAGGCGAGCGCCGCCGCCGCATCGGGGCTGCGCCGGGCGCTCGACGCCCAGGGCAAGCGCGACACACAGGTCATCGTGCTCGCCGGCGATGGCGGCACCTACGACATCGGCTTCCAGTGCCTGTCCTCGGCCGCCGAGCGCAACGAGGACTTCATCTACTTCTGCCTCGACAACGAGGGCTACATGAACACCGGCGCGCAGAAGTCGTCCTCGACGCCGCATCTCGCGAGCACCGGCTCCACGCCGGCCGGGAAGGCTTCGCGCAAGAAGAATCTCACGGAGATCATGGCCGCGCACGAGGTGCCGTACGCGGCGACCGCGAGCATTGGCTTCCTTCCCGATCTGCTGCGCAAGGTGGAGAAGGCGAGGACGATCCGCGGCACGCGCATCGTGACGCTGCTCATCCCGTGCCTCGACGGGTGGGGCCTGGCCGACGATGCGGGCGTCATCGCCGCGCGCTACGCGGTGGAGTCCGGTGCGTTCCCGCTCTACGAAGTCGAGAACGGACGCACGTACACGCTGAACCACACGTCGAAGAGGCGCCCGCTGCGCGACTATCTGGCGCTCCAAGGCCGCTACCGGCACCTGAGCGAGGTGGACATCGCCACGCTGCAGGCCGAGGTCGACGAGGGCTGGTCGAGACTCCTGCGGCGCGCCGGCGTGGAAGCGATCGCCGCCCCGCACTGAACCGCTGGCGCGGCTGCGGCCACGACGCCTCCCCGCCTCGACCTGCTAGCGCGGGCGCCCGCCCGTGTCGACGTCCACGTAGCGCCAGAGCGCGTAGCGCACCGGACTTGTAGTCGCGCACCCACGGCTGCACCAGATCCGTGGATGTTCGAGGACTACGTGGGCTTGCAGCCGCTGCGCGACGTGGCCGATTTGCTCGCTCGCGAGGAGCGCTGGCCGGCGTTGTACGATCCGGCGCAGCTCGCGCGCAACACGGTGCCGTGCGTCGCCGCGATCTACGCCGAAGACATGTACGTGCCGCGCGCGCTTTCGGAAGCGACGGCCGCGGGGATCGCCGGCATGGAGGTGTGGCTCACCAACGAGTACGAGCAGAGCGGTTTGCGGACGAGCCCCGCGGTGTTCGAGCGGCTGCTGGCGATGCGCCGCGGGCAGGTGTAGGCGGCGTCGGTGCGCGGCTCGTCGGGGGAGGCGCGGGCCGATTTGCGTCGCCGCTACCCGCTCATGCCGCCTGCTTGAGTCCGACGTCGGGCAGACGCGGCCGCGTCGCCACCGCACGCTTCACCATCGCTTCGATCTCCGCCGCTTCCCTTGCTTCGAGCGGAAGCCGCGGCGGACGGGTGCGATGGGTCCCGCGGCCCATGGCGTGCTCGCAGAGCTTGATGCACTGGACCAGATCGGGACGCGCGTCGAGATGCAGGAGCGGCATGAACCAGCGATAGAGCTCCATTGCCTCGGCGAACCGGCCCGCGCGGGCGAGGCGGAACAGCGTCTCGCCTTCGCGCGGGAATGCGTTCGACATGCCCGAGACCCAGCCCACGGCCCCGACCATCACGCTCTCGACCAAGACGTCGTCGAGCCCCGCGAAGAGGATGAAGCGGTCTCCGACGAGGTTGCGCAAATCCGTGAACCGGCGCGTGTCGCCCGAGGATTCCTTGAAGCACACGATGGTCTCGCAGTCGGCGAGCGAGGCGAGGATCTCCGGCGTGACGTCGTTCTTGTAGATGGGCGGGTTGTTGTAGACCATGACCGGCAGGTCGGTCGCCTTGGCGACGCTGCGGAAGTGCGCCGCGGTCTCGTGCGGCTTGGAAGAGTAGACCAGCGCCGGCATCACCATGACGCCGTCCAGGCCGACGCGGGCGGCCTCCTTGGCCATGTCGATCGCGAAGGCGGGGGTGAACTCGGCGATGCCGCAGAGCACGGGCACGCGGCCGCGCGCCGCCGACTTCGCCGCTTCCATCACCGCGACCTTCTCGTGCCTGGCGAGCGAGGTGTTCTCGCCCACCGTGCCGCAGATGATGAGCCCCGACACGCCGTCGCGGATCAGGCCTTCCATGACGCGGGCGGTGGCCTCGATATCGAGCGAGAAGTCCTCGCGAAACTGTGTCGTCACCGCCGGAAAGACGCCGCTCCAGTTCGGTTTCATCGCTCGTTCTCCTCGGGTCGTTTCGCCCTCGATCGAAGTGCGCTCGATGGCTTAAACAACGATGGAATATCACCGAACCGGCGGCCCGGTCAAATTGCCGCTCGACGCCGCCGGGTCGGTGCCCGCGGCGGGATAGACCAGCGAGCCCGGCGGCCCGGGGCGCGCCGCCGCGGTCAGCTGCGCGGGCTCGATGCGCTCTCGCGCCACGATGTGAAACACCGGGAATCCGTCCTGCAGCAGGTAGTCGGCGATGATGCGCCGGTGGCAGCGCCACCACACCGCTTCCGCGCACATGATGGCGCAGCGGCGCTCGGACCCGTGCGCGCGCAAGCTCGCGAGCCCGTCCCGGAACGCCGCCGTCATGGCGTAGTCGGCGTAATGGTGAAAGCTTTCGTTCTCCCAGTAGGCGTTGACGTCCGCAGCGATGCCGCGCTGCTTGCCGCGCAGGCCGCCGAGGCTCGCGATCCGCTCGTACCCGACGCCCGATGCGGCGAGGCTCCGCGCCAGAGCCTCCCCGTCGTATTGCGGATTGCTGCGCGAGCGCGGCACCGTGCGGACGTCGACGATGAGCTCGATGCGCGGCGTCTCGAGCAGCGCGAGGAATTCGGCCAGGGGGCGATTCGAATGGCCGATCGTATAGAAGCTCGGCAGCGCCAGCGGACCGCTCCGTCGAATCTCACCGCTCTCGGCCGAGCGCGGCCTCGCCACGCCGCTCGCGCAGCATCTGGAACGCCGCGGGAATCGACTGCCGGATCACCGAGGCGACGATCGTGGTCGCGGTCTTGCTGATGCCGATGATGAGCGCGTTTCTCACGCTTCGATTGGCCCGGAACGAAGTCTGTCAGGTTAACATAAGGCTCCGAGGCGTCCCGTTGGAACGGAGGAAGACGATGGCAAGGATGCGCTCGTTGCTGGCGGCGGTACTGCTCGTGGCCGCCGGGATTGCCCATGCGGCGGAGGAGCTGCGCATCGCGCAGCAATACGGCTTCAGCTATCTGCAGCTCACGTTCATGCAGAAGTACGGGCTGGTCGAGCGGCAGGCTAAGGCGGCGGGCCTGGGCGAGATCAAGGTCACGTGGACCAAATTCGCCGCCGGCAACGTGATGAACGACGCGCTGCTCTCGGGCTCGCTCGACATCGCCTCGGGCGGCGTGGCGCCGCCGATCGTGCTCTGGGACAGGACACGCGGCAATCTCGACGTCAAGATGATCGCGGCGATGACCTCGGCGCCGCTGTACCTCAACGCGACCAATCCCGCCGTCCGGTCGCTCAAGGACTTCACCGCCAAGGACAAGATCGCGCTGCCCGCGGTCAAGGTGTCCAATCAGGCGACGATCCTCGCCATGGCGGCGGCGCAGGAGCTTGGGCGAGACAAGGCCGATTCGCTCAACGCGCTGACCGTCTCGATGAGCCATCCCGACGGGATGGTCGCGCTTCTCAACGGCTCGGTGACCGCGCATTTCACGGCGCCGCCCTTCCAGGACGAGGAGCTCAAGGACCCGCGCGTGCATCGAGTGCTCGACTCCTACGAGGTCATGGGCGGGCCGCTCACCTTCACCGTGCTCTGGACCACGAGCCGCTTCAAGAAAGATCATCGCGCTCTCTACGGCGCCTTCGTCGCCGCGCTCAAGGAGGCCACCGACATGATCAACGCCGACAAGCGCGCGGCGGCCCGGGTCTACGTCGAGGAGAGCCAGAGCAAGGAACCGGTCGACGAGGTCTACAAGCTCCTGTCCGATCCGGCGATCGAGTTCACGCTCACGCCGCGCCAGATCGAGAAGTACGCCCGGTTCATGCACGACAACGGGCAGATCAAGCGCGCGCCGGCGTCCTGGAAGGAGCTGTTCTTCGAGGACGTGCACGGATTGCCGGGCTCCTGACGGGAAGTCCGTCGGGGAGGGAACAGACGATGAGCGAGCAGACCGAGAAGACCGAGAAGATCGAGAAGATCGAGATCCACCGCGGGCTCAAGGGCGTCTATTTCGACCGCTCGCGAGTGTGCTTCATCGACGGCCGCGCGGGGGAGCTCGCCTATCGCGGCTATTCGATCCACGATCTCGCCGAGCGCTCGACGTTCGAGGAAACGTGCTATCTGCTGTTGTACGGCGAGCTGCCGGATCGCGCCCGGCTCTCCGCGCTCGATGCCGAGCTCAAGGCCGCGCGGACGCTGCCGACTGCCGCCTACGAGATCATCCGCACGATCGCTCGAGCGCATCCGATGGACGTCCTGCGCACGACCGTGTCCGCACTCGCCGCGTTCGATCCCGACGTCGCCGACAACGAGCCGGAGGCGGTGCGCCGCAAGGCCGTGCGCCTTACCTCTCAGGTGCCGATGATCGTCGCGGCGCACGAGGCGATCCGCCAGGGGCGCGAGCCGGTCGCGCCCGATCCGGCGCTATCCCACGCGGCCAACTTCCTCTACATGCTGAAGGGCCGGAAGCCGAGCGCGCCGGCCGCGCGGCTGATGGACGTCGACATGATCCTGCACGCCGAGCACGGCTCGAACGCCTCGTCGTTCACCGCCCGCGTGGTTGCCGGGACGGAAGCGAACCTGCACGCCGCGGTCACGGCGGCGATCGCCGCGCTCTCCGGTCCCGCGCACGGCGGCGCGGCCGAGAACGTGATGCGCATGGCGCAGGAAGTGGGCGATGCGTCGCGCGCGGCGCAATACGTCCGGGCCAAGCGCGCCGCGAAGGAGCCGGTGATGGGCTTCGGCCACCGCGTCTACCGCACCGAAGATCCGCGCGCACGGCACATGCGCGCCGGCGTCGAGCAGCTCTCGCGCGAGCTGGGCCAGCCGCAGTGGTACCGGATCCTCGCCGCGTTGGTGGACGCGATGAAGCCCTACGCGCGCCACGGCGTGAACGTCAACGTGGATTTCTACGCCGGCGTGGTCTACTACCTCAACGGCATCGCCGAGGACCTGTTCGTGCCCATCTTCGCCGTCGGGCGCGTGCCCGGCTGGGCGGTGCAGGTGATGGAGCAGATGGAGAACAACATCCTCATCCGCCCGCTCACGCTCTACGACGGGCCGGCGCCGCGTCCCTACGTTCCAATCGAGGAGCGCTGATCGACGGCTCCCGCGAGCAGGATCGCGGTGGTGGCGACGATGTCGTCCACGCTTGCGCCGCGCGAGAGATCGGACAGCGGTCGCGCGAATCCCTGGAGGATGGGGCCGATCGCCTGCGCGCCGCCCAGGTGCTGCACCAGCTTGTAGGCGATGTTGCCCGCGTCGAGATCGGGAAACACGAGCACGTTCGCCCGGCCCGCGACCGGCCCCGCATCCTTGAGCTTGCGCGCCGCGATCGCCGGAACGATCGCCGCGTCGGCCTGCAGCTCGCCGTCGATCGCGAGCGCTGGCGCGCGCTCGCGCGCGATCGCGAGCGCCTCGAGGATCTTGTCGGTGCGCGGGTGCCTAGCGCTCCCCTTGGTGGAGAATGACAGCAGCGCGACCCGCGGCTCCTCGCCGAGGACGCGCCGGCAGCTCGCGGCGGACGCGAGCGCGATATCGGCGATCTCACCCGGCGTGGGATCGGCGTTGACGGCGCAGTCGGCGAAGATCAGCACGCGGTCGCCCGCGACGATGAGGAAGAAGCTCGACGGGGTGGCGATGCCCGGCGCGAGTCCGACGGTGAGCATCCCCGCTTCCAGCACGCGCGCGGTCGGATGCGCCGCGCCCGCCACCATCGCGTCTACGTCGCCGGCCTTGAGCATGAGGCCGGCGTGGAACAGCGGCTTCGCCGCGAGCCGCCGGGCGACCTTGGGATTCGCGTCGGGCCGGCCATCGAGGTAGAGCGCGGCGTAGGCGTCGAGCCGCGGGCTCGCTTCCGGAGCTTCGACGAGGACGGGCTGCGCCAGGCGCTGTTCGCGCAAGTGCCGCACGGCGGCGACGATGCGCTCGTCCTGCGCCTCGGGAAAGACGACCTTGAGTCCGCGATCGCGGATGCGCTCGAAGCAGGTTTGCAGTGTGTCGGACAAGGCGCTTCGCGTTTGGGATGGCGGCGGCCGCCTTTCGCCGCGAGGCATCGAGCGAGGCGACCGCGGCGGGTCGGTCCAGGCGTATATCACACCGGCGCCACGCTGGCCACGGCTTTGCGCGACAATGGCGAAGCGCTGATCGCTCCCGCGATCGGTTCGAGACACATGAACTGGCGGGTCTTTCGGGCACTGTCGATGCCGGCGTCGAGCCGGCAACCCCATGGCACGCTGCGCGCCAACGCTTTGTTCTGGCGGCGGCGCTATCCGTGGGTCATCCTCGCGTACCTGGTCGGTTATGTAGCGCTCGACTGGGTGAGCTACATCTACCCGCTCTCGCCGGCGGTCGGGATCACGCCCTGGAATCCGCCGCCGGGCTTGAGCCTGGTGCTGCTCTTGCGCTACGGCCTCGCCAACGGACCGTGGCTGTTCGTCGCCGCGGCGGCGGCCGAGTTGATCGTCCGCGGACCGCAGCCGCCGCTGCTGGTCTTCGTGGCCGCCGCGCTGCCCGCGCTCGTCTACACGGGACTTGCCGCGGCGTTGCGAGGGCCGCTCAAGTTCCAGGCGGATTTCGTGACGTTGCGCGACGCGACCGTGTTCGTCGCGGCGGTCGGGGCGGCGGCCGGAGGGGTGGCGACGGGCTACGTCGGCTTCCTGTACTTGGCCGGGCTGCTGCCCGCGGAGCTCCTCGCCAGGAGCGCCGCCGCCCAGTTCTGGATCGGCGACCTGATCGGCATCGTGGTGACCACACCGCTGCTAACGACGATCGCGATCATGGCGATCCAGATCGGCATCATCACCGCGATGCGCGTCGAAGGCTACCGCGCCGGGACGGCTGTGGAGCTGCAGTTCCTGCTGCTGGCGGTGGCGGTCACCGGGATCTTTCTCGGGATGACCGTCTCGGAGAGGCGCGCGATCGCGAGGCAGCTTCACGACAAGCAGTTCGAGCTCGACCGCAGCCTGCGGCTCGCGGGAGCGAGCGAGATGGCATCCGCCCTCGCGCACGAGCTCAACCAGCCGCTCACCGCGATCGGCAGCTACGTGCGCGCCTGCCAGCTCATGCTCGGCGAGCCGACGAACCGCTCCGAGCTGCTGCGGCAGACCATGGACCGCATCGTCGCGGAGGTCACGCGCGCCGGCAACGTCGTTCGTCACCTGCGCGAGTTCTTCCGTACCGGCTCGGGCCAGATCGCCGCGATCGCGGTGGAGCCCATGCTGCGGGAGGCGATCGATGCCGCGGCCCAGCGCTCCGAGCGGCACCGCATACGCTGGCGCCTCGCTTGCCCGCCGGCGCTGCCGCGCGTGCTCGCCGATCGTGTCCAGGTGCAGACCGTGCTGCACAATCTCGTATCCAATGCGATCGACGCCCTGAAGACGATGCCTGCAGACGACCGCGAGCTGACGCTTTCGGCGCGCCTGGACGGCGCGCACTTCGTGCGCATCAGCGTCGCCGACAACGGTCCCGGCCTTTCCGAGGAGGCGCTCGCGGGGCTGTTCAAGCCCTTCGCGACGACCAAGCCGCAAGGGATGGGGCTCGGACTGGCGATCAGCCGCTCGATCGTCGAGGCGCGCGGCGGTCGGATGTGGTCGGAGCCCGCTCGCAGGGGCAGCGTCTTCAGCTTCACCTTGCCGACCACCGAGGACGGGCCATGAAGGAAGCGGCTGCGGCACCCATCGTATTCATCGTCGACGACGACCACGCCGTGCGGGATTCGCTCGCCCTGTTGCTGGGGCTTCGGGGTTACGCGACGGCAAGCTTCGACAGTGGCGAAGCGCTGCTGGCCGACATCGCGCCGGATGCCAGGGGCTGCGTCCTGCTCGATCTGCGCCTGACCGGCATGGACGGCCTGCGGGTACAGACCGAGCTTGGGGCGCGCGGCATTCATCTGCCGGTGATCATCCTGACCGCGCACGGCGACGTTCCCGCGGCGCGCGCGGCGCTCAAGGCCGGCGCCTTCGACTTTCTCGAAAAGCCGGTCGACGACTCGGCGATGCTCGCCACGATCGATGCCGCGCTCGCCTCCGAGGCTCGCGCCCGCACGCGGACGGATCGGCGCGCCGCGTTGCGCGCCCGCGTCGCGCGCCTCACGCAGCGCGAGCGCGAGGTGCTGAACCTGGTCGTTCGCGGCCAGCACAACCGCGAGATCGCCGCGACGCTGGGCATCAGCCCGAGGACCGTGGAAGTGTACAAGGCGCGGCTCATGGACAAGCTCCACGTCGAGCGGCTCCCGGATCTGATCCGCCTCGCGCTCGACCTCGAGGTCATCGCCCCGGCGGATTCCCGCTGATCAGCACTTTGCCGTACGGGCATCGCGTACGGCGCTTGCCGGATTTTCGCAACGCTTACCCGACCGTACCCTCGTCCGGAAGGCAGCGCGCGCCCGCAGGGTCGGGCCGCCGCGCGAGTCGTTTCGGAGGTATGCGATGGTGCGCGTGCTCATTCCCTTTACCGATCCGGAAAGCGCCGAGCGCGCGGTGCGTCGGCTGCTCGACGAGCCTCGCCGATCGGCGCTCGAAGTCGAGTTGCTGGCGATCGTCGAGCCGCTCGTCCCCGGCAAGGTACCGATCTATCTCACCCGCCGCCGTGCCGATTCGCTGGCCCGAGCCGCCGCGCAATCCTGGATCGATCGCGCCGGTGCGCAACTGCGCGCACGGGGCGTTCCGTGCCGCGGGTTCGTCGCGCTCGGTCGGCCGAAGGAACTGATCGATGCAGCGGTCAATCGCGACGACGTCGACCGGGTGCTGCTCCCCGCGCCGCGGCGGTTTCCGGCCATCGGGCGCCGCCGCTTCCATTTCGCGCGGGCCTCGCACCGTCCGGTGACCATCGTTCGCTGACGGGCGGCGCGCCATGCGTTTGCCTCGCGCAGGGGTCACGGCGCTGCTCGCGTTGGCGCCGTCGGCAGCTGCTGCGGCCGACGGCACGCTCAACGGCGCGGCGCTGTCGCCGGTGTGGATGCTGCCCTTCGCCGGAATCCTGCTCTCGATCGCGCTGGTGCCGCTGACAGCGCCGGCCTTCTGGCACCACCACTTCGGGAAAACCGCGGCCTTCTGGGCGCTCGTGTTCCTGGTTCCGTTTGCGGCGCGGTTCGGTCCCGCGCTGGCGCTGCGCGAAGTCGCGCACACCCTGCTGGCGGAGTACCTGCCCTTCATCATCCTGCTGCTCGCGCTTTACACCGTCGCCGGCGGCATCCATATCCGCAGCCACCTGCACGGGACGCCGGCACTCAACACCGGCATTCTCGCCGCGGGCACCGTGCTCGCGAGCCTGATGGGAACCACCGGCGCCGCCATGCTGCTGATTCGGCCGCTGCTGCGCGCCAACGAGCACCGACGGCACAAGGCGCACGCCGTCATCTTCTTCATCTTCCTGGTCGCCAACATCGGCGGCGCGCTGACGCCGCTGGGCGACCCGCCGCTGTTTCTCGGGTTCCTCAAGGGAGTCGACTTCTTCTGGACGACCAAGGCGATGTTCTGGCCGACGCTGACCGCGGCAGTCGTGCTCCTGGCGCTGTTCTACGTCATTGACCGCTGGTACTTCACCCGGCGCGACGAGGGGCTTCCGGGCCCGGTGGACACGGCTCCGGACCGGATCACCATCGAAGGAAAGGTCAATTTCCTGCTGCTCCTCGCCATCCTCGGCTGCGTGCTGGCGTCGGGGATGTGGAAGCCCGATATCGAGATCACCATCTACGGCACGACGCGCCAGCTTCCCGGCCTGTTGCGCGACGCCGCGCTCCTCGGCATCGCGTGGGCGTCGTGGAGGCTCACGCCGCGGCAGGTCCGCCGCGCTCACCATTTCGAGTGGGGCCCGATCGTCGAAGTGGCGAAGCTCTTCGCCGCGATCTTCCTGACGATCATCCCGGCGATCGCCATCCTGCGCGCGGGCAACGAGGGCGTGATGGCGCCGCTCGTCGCCGTGGTGTCCAATCCCTCCGGGCAGCCCAGCGACCCGTTGTACTTCTGGGTCACTGGAGCGCTGTCGAGCTTTCTCGACAATGCGCCGACGTACCTCGTGTTCTTCAATCTCGCGGGCGCCGACCCCGAGACGCTCATGGGGCCTCTCGGGACCACGCTCGCCGCCATCTCCGCCGGCGCGGTGTTCATGGGCGCCAACACCTACATCGGCAACGCGCCGAATTTCATGGTCAAGTCGATCGCCGAAGCGCGGGGCGTGCGCATGCCGGGCTTCCTCGGCTACATGGCGTGGTCGGGGATCATTCTCCTGCCGCTCTTCGCGCTGCTGAGTGTGCTGTTCTTCTGAGGCGGCGCTTCGACTGCGGTCAGCCGCGTCGATGCTGCCAGCCGGCGACGAACGCCTTGAGCGCGCCGCCGTACGCGCCGAGCGCGTCTCTCAGCCATTCGCCGGCGATCGATGCCGGCGACGGACCGGGCAGCTCCACGCAGGCGCGCGTCTCCACACCCATGGCTACGGTCTCCACGCCGAAGCGCGCGGCGATGCGGGCGATGGCGGCATTGGACGAAAGCCATTGCAGCGACAGGCGTTGAACGGACCGGTTGCGGGCGTGCTCGAAGGCGCGCCGGAACAGCGCTCCGGCGATGCCGCGGCGACGGTACACGGGCAGCACCGAGACGCCCAGCTCCGCCTCGTGATCGCGTAACGCGACGTGCATCGCGCCGGCGAGTGCGAGACGCCGGTCGTGAACGCCGAAAATCGTGTCCTGGCGGAAGTCGATCCGCTCGACATAGGCGGCGATCACGCAGGCGCCGAGCGCGGTGCCGAAGCGCAACACGCGATCCGTCGCCGGCAGCGCGAGGAAATGGGCCAGGAGCAGAGGGCGCTCGGCCTCGCCGAGACGTTCGACATCAAGTGTCATGTGCCAAAAAAACGCTGCGGCGGGGATGCCATAGGGGGAGGGGGTGCACCCCGCCGCAGCCGCGTCGCAGCGCGGGCCGCCCCGCGGCCGATCGAATCGAGCCGGCGGTCGCTGTCTCTTGCTTCCCCGCGGTCATCGCGCGACGACATGACCGAGCCTACGCGCGAAGTGCGTCGGTTCGATTGCGCGGGACGCGCTCTTTTGTTTCGTTTGTTGCGCCGGAGCCGCGGCTGCGGGGCCCGGACCGGCGCTGTCAGCCGGCCGGCAGCTCGGCGACGATGCGCCGCACTTCGCTGGGCAGGAACGGCTTCTCGATCACGGGCCGGCCGCTCTGCGAGACGAACTCCCGCAGCGCCGAGGCAAGCGTATCGCCGGTCACGAACACGACGCGCCCGGCCTGGCCCGGCCACCGGCGCTGGATCTCCTGATAGAGCGTGCGGCCGTCGATGTCGGGCATGCGGATGTCGGTGAGAATGGCGTCGTAGCGCTCGGAGGCCAGGCGCTCGAGCGCCTCTCGCCCGGAGCTGGCCGTCACCACGCGATGGCGTGCGCCCGCCAGGATCTCGTGCAGCGCGTCGCGAATTTCCGCCTCGTCGTCGACGACGAGCACGCTCAAGCGGCTCGGATCGGCGGTCCAGCCCATCGCGGCCGGCGGCTGCGCCGCCTCGGTGCAGGTGACGGGCAGCGTCACGGTGAACACGGCGCCACCCTGTTCGGGGCACTCGACGCCGAGCGTGCCGCCGTGCGCTTCGACGACGCCCAGGCTCACGGCCAGCCCCACACCGGTGCCCATGCCCGTCGGTTTGGTGGTGAAGTACGGCTCGAAGATGCGCGCGCGCAAGGCGGACGGGATGCCCGGCCCGTTGTCGGCGACCGCGATCCGGATGGCGTCCGCCGCGGGGTCGAAGCACGTCTGCACGCGGATGCGTCGCGGGCCCGGATGGTCCTGCAGCGACTGCTGGGCGTTGATGATCAGATTGAGCAGCACCTGGTGGAGCTGGTCGGCGTCGGCGTGGATGAGCGGCAGCCCAGCCGCAAGGTCGAGCTGGACTTCGATGCTGCTCGTCGACACCGCGTAGGCGGTGATGTCCAGCGCTGCGGAAACGACGTCGTTGATCGCGACGGGCCCGCGCTCGGGCCTCTGCTGCCGCGCCATGGCGAGGAACATGCGCACGATGCGTGCGCAGCGCTCCGCGGCGGTCCGGATCTTCTGCGCCGCCGCGCGCGTCGCCGCGTCGCCTTGTTCCTCGAGCAGCACGGCCCGGGCCACCACAACCGACAGTGGATTGTTGAGCTCGTGGGCCACGCCCGCGAGAAGCGATCCCAGCGCGGCGAGCTTCTCGCGCTGGTAGGACGATTCGCGCTGGCGCGCGAGCTCCGCCGCGGCCCGCTTCTTGTCGGTGACGTCGCGAGTGATGGTCAGCACGTGCGGCTTGCCCTGATACTGCATCGGCACGCCGTGGACCTCCAACTCGAGCGGCGCGCCGTCCTTGCGCCGCGTGGAGACTTCCTGGCAGATCGACTCGCCGACCACCGCGCGCAGAGAACCCGGACCGAACGACTGGCGCGTCCAGCCGCCTGGCGGCAGCGACGTCGGATCGCCGTCGCCATAGCCGTAGATGCGCGCCAGCGCCGGATTGGTGTCGACGATGACGCCGTCGGCATTGCACAGCGCCAGGCCGTCGATCGAGGCGTTGAACATCGAGCGGTACTGCTCCTCGCTCGCGCGTACCGCCGCCTCCGCCTGCTTGCGCGCCGTGATGTCGCGGGCGAGCGCAAGCACCCGGTCCTGCCCGCCGATCGTTACCCGCTTGATGAACACCTCGTGCCAGCACAGGCTCCCATCCCTGCGCTTGCCGTGCCATTCGATGGTCAGCGCCGAGCCGGCGGACGCGCGATGGATCAGCGCCAGCGCATCGGCCTGGGTGTACGGACGTTCGCCGCTGCCGAGGGTGCCGACGTCGATGCGCCGGAACTCCTCCCGGGTGTAGCCGAAGGTGGAGCACGCCTTCAGGTTCACGTCGACGATCGCACCGGTCTCGATGTCATGCACGAAGATCGCGTCCTCGGAAGCGTCGAAGATCTCGCGGTAGCTCTCCCGCGACACGCGCAGCGCCTCGGCCGAGCGCTTGCGCTCGGTGATGTCGGTGGAGATGCCGCACACCGCATAGGCGAGACCGTTTGCGTCGTGCAGCGGAAACTTGATCGAGATATAGGTGTGCGCGCCGTCCTCGAGCGGCACGGTCTCCTCGAACTCCATCGTCGCGTTGCGCTCGAGGACGAGCAGGTCGTTGGCGCGAAACGGCTCGGCGAAAGCTTTGCCGAGGCATTCGCCCTCGGTCTTGCCCGTGAAATCCTCGGGGCGGCGGCCGAACAGCCGGGCGAACTCGCGGTTCGCGAACAGGAACCGGCCCTCCCGGTCCTTGACGAACACCACCGCGGTGGAGTTGTTCAGGATCTGCCGCTGCCGCGCCTCGCTCGCTTCGAGCTCGCGCTGCACGCGCTCGCGTTCCGCCAGGTCGCGGCGCAGTCGCATCTCTTTGTCGGCGACCTGCAGCGCCATGGCGTCGAAGGCGCGGCTCAGCCGTCCCAGCTCGTCGGTGCCTGAGAGCCCGCTGCGTGCCGAGAGGTTGCCCGCGGCGAGCTGCTCGGCGGCTTCCACCAGGCGCGCGGTGCGCCGCGTGAGCAGGAAGTGGAAGACGAGCCACATTCCGATCGCGAGCGCGGTAACCCAGCTGCCCCAGTACAGCGACTGCTGAATGACCTGGGCGCGGGCCTCGGCCTTGTAACGCGCGAGGTCGTAGGCGAGGAACACGCTGCCGGTGCGCGACGGCTTGAGCCCGTCGCGATCGCCGCCCATGAGGATCCCGGCGTGGCCGAGCAGCTCGTTGCCGGTGGAATCGATGCTGATCCCGGCGCGCCGCTGGCGGATGTCCTCGGCGGCCCGGTCAAGGTCGAACTGCGGCAGCACGTCGGCGATCTTCCGCCCGAGCCAGGCGCGGCGCGTCGCCGCGATGACGACATTCTGATCGTCGGTCATCACCGCCAGCGTCACGTCGTGGTTGTGCGCGAGAACCGCGATCTCGTGCTCGGCGCCGGTGGAGTCGCCCTTGAGCAGCAGATACTCGAGCGTGCTCTGCAGGCGCGACATCTCCTGCGCGAGGTGCCTTCGCCCGTCGTCCTCCGCCTCGCGCTCCGCCTCCGGCACGTGATGGAGCAGGCTCACCGCCGAGAGCGCCGCCACGAAGGCGAGCAGCACGAGCGGAACGGTGAATTTGAGCGACGCGGGAATGGGAAGCGCCGGGCGCATGTTCATCGCTCCATGCTCTGCAGCGGGCCCGGCGCCAGCACCTTCTCGATGTCCACACCGGCGGAGAGCAGCTTCGCGTCGAGCATCAGACCCAGGAGCCGCCGCCCGGTCACCGCGAGCTGCGGCTGCGCGCCGGCGAGCATCTTGAGATTCTCCTCGCGCGAGGGGATGTGAAGGCCGCGCAGTCCCTCGAGGAACTGCTCGCCGGAGGCCTGCTGGCGGATGCCCATGCGACGCGACGCGTCGGCCGGAGCGCGCTGCATGTAGTCGAGCGCGGAGAACCAGCCGGCGAGCAGCGTCTGCACGGCCTTGGGCCTCCGTTCGATCACGCTCGCGCGCACGGCGAGGAGATCGACGATCTCGCCGGGAATCTGGCGGCTGTCGAACAGCGTCTGCGCGCCGGCCTTGAGGAACTGCGCGCGATAGGGATCGAAGGTGACCGCGCCGTCGACCTGACCCTTCTCGAATGCCTCGGGCTGCTCGTTGGATTCCAGGTGCACGACGTTGACGTCGCTCGCCTGCATGGCGTTGAGCGCGAGCGCGCGACTGAGCACGAAGGCGCCCAGCGCGCTGCTCTCCACCGCCACCGAGCGGCCCTTGAGATCGCGCATGGTGCGCATGCCGCGGCGGCCGACGACTACGTCGGCGCCGTTGGAGACGTCGACGATGAGCACGATGCGCGGCTGGAGCCCGTCTGCGGCCAGGCCGAACAGCTCGTCGAGGCTGATCACCATGCCGTCGATCGCCTCGTTGCGGAATGCGCGCAGCACTTCGCTCGCCGACGGATACTCGACGAGCTGCACGGTCGCGGGGTCGAGGCGCCCCAGCTCGCGCGCGAGGTACAGCGGCTCGCTGCCGATCCAGACGTTGGTGCCGATGCGCAGCGCCGTCTCGGGCGTCCGGACGCATCCGGCGAGCGCCAGAGCGAAGAGGGCGGCGCAGATCCACCCGCGACGTGACGCGATCTGGGGCAGGCCGTTCATTGGCCGTCCGGGACGAAGATGTAGCCCTCGTTGCGGATGGTGCGGATGAACCGCGGCTGCTCGGGATCGGGCTCGATCTTCTTGCGCAGCCGCATCACGCGCAGGTCGACGCTGCGGTCCGAGGGATCCCAGTCGCGCTGCTGGTGCAGGTTGAGGATGCGCTCGCGCGACAGCGCCCGATTGGGGTTCTCCGCCAGCGCCCGCAACAGATCGAACTCGAGCGGCGACATCGGCACTTCCGCGCCGCTTTCGTCGGTGAGTCGGTGCGCGGCGATGTCCAGCACGCAGCGGCCGACGCGCACCCGCTCGGCGCCGAGCTCCGCCCGCCCGGTGAGCGACGTGCGCCGCAGGACGCTGCGCACGCGCGCCATCAGCTCGCGCGGGTCGAAGGGCTTCGGCACGTAGTCGTCGGCGCCCATTTCGAGGCCGACGATCCGATCGACCACCGTCGAGGCCGAGGTGAGCATGATGATCGCGGTCGTGGCGTAGCGCTCGCGGAGGTAGCGCGCGAGCGAAAGCCCGTCCTCGCCGGGCATGTTGATGTCGAGCAGCGCCACGTCGACGGCGCGCTCGGCCGCGATCGCCCGGGCCGCGGCCGCGTTCTCGGCGCCGATCGCCGCGTAGCCGTGGGTCTGGAAGTACTCCGCCAGCACCTCGCGCACATCCGCCTCGTCGTCGACGATGAGCAGCGTGGCGCGCGGATCGCTGGCGGGTTTCGAGCTCTTCGGCATAGAGGGGACGAGCGGAACGGTCACTTCCCGCGCAGGGGACCGCAGATCGTACAACGACGATGTCTTCATGTCGCGCTCTGCCGGCTGGAGAGGGCACCAAGGATAAACCGACTCCCGTTCGGCGGAAGCGCCTCCGAAGCGCGTTGAAACAAACGAAACAAAATTCGCGCCGCTCTGAAATGGCTCTGCTGCAGCGCGCCAATACACTTCGAATCGCGATGCAAAGGAAAGCAGACGCGATGATCGATGCACACCGGCAGGCCGCTCCGCGGTGGACCAAGACCTCGCTCCGGATGGGGGCAATGCTGCTCTGCGTGTACGCAGCCATGCATCTGGCCGCCGCCGGAATCATCCGGCTGATCACGGGGCACGACGCGGCGGCCTTGGTGGCGCCCGTCGCGGCGCCCGACGCGCCGGCGGCGGTCGCTGGCGGTACGCCGAGCCGTGAACGCAGTACGAGTGCTTTCGAGGCGGGCGGCCTGCAGGGAGAGATCGCAGTGTCGGTCGGACGCGTCCACGCCTGCACCTGCAAACCGGATCGGCCGATCGATTCGCGGTGCCTCTAGGACTGGATACGACCATGAACTCATCCATCGAAATGAAAAGTGCCGCGCCCGCTCCCGCGCCCGGCATTGCCGGCAATGCCCCGACGTACGTCGCACGGCACGCCCGGGCCGGCAACGATTCACTGCCCGCGCCGGACCGCGCCGCGCTCCGCGGATACGATCGGCGCAGCTCCGCTGCCGAAGGTGGGCACGCGCTCAAGCCTCCGCCGGCGGCGGCTGTCGTGTCGACCCAATGGCCGACCGACTACGAGCTCTACCTCGCCGCGCGCAGCCATCGTGCGTTCGTGCTCGGCGAGATTCTCGCCGCGATGGTCGATGAGATCGCCGCCGCGACGCGCCGGTGGATCGTGCGCTATCGCGAACACCGGCGCGCCGCCGCGGCGCGCGAAGCGCTGCGCGAGCTCGATGACCGCACGCTGCACGATATCGGCCTGGATCGCAGCGAGATCGCTTCCGTCACGGCGGAATGGATCGGCGACGCGGAGCGATCGCGGCTGCAGCTCGCCTCCCGGCCGCTGGATCGGCGGACGCGATGAAGCCGCGATCATGGACCGGCAGGATGGACGCCGCCCGACGACAACGCACGACGATGCACACGACGCACACCACAGTCGAGAACGGAGAAACGACGATGCAACGCTATGAGCTCGCAACACCCCGGCTGGCCCTCGGCACCGCCGCCGTCGCCCTGGCGGCGACCGCGCTGGCCGTCCTGGTGATCATTCCGGCAACGATGGATGCCGACGCCTATGCGCGGGCCCCCGTGGTCGCGACCTTGCAGGATGCCGGACCGGGCGGTGTCGCCGCCCCGAGCCGCGAACAGCCGGTCGACGCGGCGCCCTGCGCGATCCAGGCACACGCTGCCGACGCTCGCCGCGATCGCGCCGATGCGTCGCTCTAGCCTCGCGGCGCATCGGCCGGACCGGCGGCGCCGGTGAACGAAATGCGCAACCCCGATCTCCAAGTCTGCGTGGCGGGCGGCGCCACGCCGTCCGCGCGCGGGCAACGGTAGGAGAACTCCGTCAGATGCGCGCCTAGCCACGCGCATCCGACATGGCACGCAAATCCCTGCAGCAGGCTCAGGCGCAGAAAGTGGTGGAGGAGCGCTCGGAGCTTCGCACGCCGCTCATCTACGAGATCGTGCGCCGGGACGGCGACGAGGAGATGGCGCGGCCCGCCGTCTCGCTCTGGTGGTCGGGCGTCGCGGCGGGGCTTTCGATCAGCTTCTCGCTGCTCGCGCAGAGCATCCTCGAGCTCCATCTGCCCGCCGCGCCCTGGCGCGTGCTGGTGTCGAGCATCGGCTATTCCGTGGGCTTCCTGATGGTGGTCCTCGGCCGCCAGCAGCTCTTCACCGAGACGACCGTCACCGCGGTGCTGCCGGTCATGGCCGAATTCAACGGCGGCAATGTCTGGCGCATGGCGAGGATGTGGGCGATCGTCTGGGTCGCGAACACCGTGGGCACGCTGTTGGCGGCGCTGTTCTGCACGTTCGCCCCGGTGATCTCGCCGGAGCTGCTCGACGCCATGATGCAGGTGAGCTGGCAGCTCATGAGACACGGCTGGATCGACATGTTCTTCAGGGCCGTCGCGGCCGGCTTCCTGATCGCCGCGATGGTCTGGCTCATGCCCGCCGCCGAGAGCGCGCAATTCTGGGTCGTGGGGCTTCTGACGTACCTCATCGCCGCGGGTGGATTCGCGCATATCGTCGCCGGCAGCGTCGAGGCGTTTCTGCTCGTCGTGAGCGGCCAGCTCGGCGTCGGGCCGATGCTGCTCGACTTCACCCTCCCGGTGCTGCTGGGCAATATCTT
>DATJBM010000095.1:0-7332 GCA_035515295.1 Casimicrobiaceae bacterium
GGCAGCGCGCGCTGATCGTCGTCCGGCGAAGCCGAGACGTGAATCACATTCCGGGCACCGGCCGGCTGTCCTTGAACAGCAGATAGCCGCGGATCAGGCGGTAGAGCACCCAGATCGTGGTCGCGATCCAGATTGCATAGCCTACGACGATGCCCAAGCCGAGAAGCCACCAGAAGAGGCCGATGACCACGGCACCGATGGCTCCCCACAGGAAGGAGAACCAGAAGGTTCGAATCAGCCATCGATAGTGCGAAGCCAGCCACGTACCGGCGGCTTCGGCTCGCTTCACGTAAGCGATGATGAGCGCCACGATGCCGAGCACTCCGAACAGCGGCAGCACGAGGGGAAATCCGTGCGCCAGCAGCGGGACCACGGCGGCGATGCCGAACAGCAGATAGACCACCAGCGTGGTGGAGATGAGCGATTGCGCCGGCGCGCCCGGCGCGGACGAAGGCGGCGAAACGTCGGCCATTGAAGTCTCCCTGGGAGTGAAATCTTCGGCGGTGCGCCAGCGCGCCGCGCGGGCATTATTCGGCGTACCGCCGCCCGTCCTTGTGCGCGGCGTACGTTCCGTTGCCGTCGTCGCACCACATCAGATCGTCGTCGGGATAGAAGGCGTTGTCGCCGTCGATGCGGTTGCCGATCTCGAGATACTTCGCCGGCGCCGCGCTGCGATTGACGAAATGATGCGCGTCGCGCTTTCCCGCCGGATAGCCCGCGCACATTCCGGCGCGAAGCGTCTGCTCGCCAGCCTCGCTCAGCAACACCACCTCGCCTTCGAGCACGTAGACGAACTCGTCCTCCAGCGTGTGCCAGTGGCGCAGCGCAGATTGACCGCCCGGACCGAGCGTCACGAGATTGACGCCGAAGCGGGTGAGCCCGCAGGCCTCACCGAGCCGGCGCTTCACGCGATCGCCCATGCGCGAGCGGTAGGGTTCGGGGTAGCCCGAACCGCGCCGCTCCGGCACGTCGGCGGGATCGAGGGCTGGGAGGTCGAGTCGCGGCATGTGATGGGTGGCCGTCGGACAGCGGCCGATTGCGGTCAGTTGGCGATGGTACATAATACGGCATCCGGCGCGAAGGTCGACCCGCGCTGTCCGACTCCATCCCGAAGGGAGAAAAAAGATGCACGCCGCACGATTCGAACGCAGCCGCGATGCGCTGGTGAAGGATTTCGCCGACGTGATCGCCGAAGCCGAAACCCTCCTCAAACAGGCCGCGAAGGAAACCGGCGACCGGGCCACCGACCTGCGGTCGCAGGTCGAGACGAAGCTGCGCTCGGCCAAGGTGCGCCTGTCCGAGATGCAAGACGACGCGATGGACAACGCGAAGGCCGCGGCGCGGGCGACCGACGACTACGTGCGCGACAACCCGTGGCAGGCGATCGGTGTCGCCGCCGCGATCGGCTTTCTGATCGGATTGGTCATCAGCCGGCGCTAGAGGCCGTGCTGGATTCCCGCGACGAGCGGCCCGCCGTCGGGCTCGGCAACGCGCTCTCCGGCCTCGCCGCGACGGTGATCGCGACGCTGCGTACGCGCCTGGAGCTCGCAACGGTCGAGTTCGAGGAGCAGCGGGAGCGGACGAAGTTCGTGCTGGCGCTGGTGGTGGTCGCCACCGTGTTCTTCTGCTTCGCGCTGGTCGCGCTCTCCGCGCTGGTGGTGGTCGCGTTCTGGCAAAGCTACCCGCTGGCGGCGCTGGGCGGCATCGTGCTCTTCTACGCCGTCGTCGGCGCCGTCGCGCTCTTCGCGATCAAGCGCCGCGCCTTCCCGCGTCCGTTCGAGGCGACCTTGCAGCAGCTCGAACGCGACGTCGAAGCGATCAAGAACCGCCCATGAGCCGATCGCTCGCCCAGCTCGCGGCGCGCAAGCAGGTGCTGAGCGCGGAGATCGAGCTGCAGCGCATGCAACTCGAGCTGCACCTCGGCGACGCCCGCGCCGCGCTGCGGCCGGCGGGGCTGCTTGGCGGGGCCCTGGCGCGACCGACCGCGCTGCTCGCGCTGGTGAACACCATCGCCCCGTTCTTCGGGCGGCGCGTGGCGCGCATCGCACGCCTCGCCGCGCTGGCGCTCGCCGCGTTCCGCATCGCCCGGGTGTGGCGCTCCCGCGTGCCGGCGGCGCAAGAGACGTCGGCCGAGTAGGCCTCGCCGCCTACAACCCCAGCTCGCTCCACAGGGCATCGACGCGGCGCTTCACCGCCTCGTCCATGACGATCGGCCGGCCCCACGTCCGGCTGGTCTCGGCGGGCCACTTCGCCGTCGCGTCGATCCCCATCTTGCTGCCGAGCCCCGCCACGGGAGAGGCGAAATCGAGGTAGTCGATCGGCGTGTTCTCGACGATCACGACATCGCGCGTCGCGTCCACGCGCGTCGAGAGCGCCCACACCACGTCCTTCCAGTCGCGCACGTTGACGTCGTCGTCGGTGACGATCACGAACTTGGTGTACATGAACTGGCGCAGGAAGCTCCACACGCCGAACATGACGCGCTTGGCGTGGCCGGGATACTGTTTGCGCATGCCTACCACCGCCACGCGGTACGAGCACGCCTCCGGCGGAAGGTAGAAGTCGGCGATTTCCGGGAACTGCTTCTGCAATAGCGGCACGAACACTTCGTTGAGCGCGACGCCCAGCACCGCCGGCTCGTCCGGCGGTTTGCCGGTGTAGGTGCTGTGGTAGATGGGGTCGCGGCGCAGCGTGATGCGCTCGAGGGTGAGCACGGGAAAGCGCTCGGCCTCGTTGTAGTAGCCGGTGTGATCGCCGAACGGCCCCTCGAGCGCGGTCTCGAAGCCCGTGGGATCCCGCGCATCGGGGCGGATGAAGCCCTCGAGCACGATCTCGGCTGAGGCGGGTACGCGCAACGCGTGCGTCGCGCATCTCACGATCTCGGTCCGCGAGCCGCGCAGCAGTCCCCCGAACTGATATTCGGACAGCGTGTCCGGAATCGGCGTGACGGCGCTCAGCAGCGTGGCGGGGTCCGCGCCGAGCGCGACGGCGACCGCAAACGGCTCGCCGGGATGCGCCCGCGCGTGATCGCGAAGATCCAGCGCTCCGCCGCGCTGCGGCAGCCAGCGCATGATGAGCTTGTTCGGACCAAGCACCTGCTGGCGGTAGATGCCCAGGTTCTGGCGCTCCTTGAGCGGCCCGCGCGTGACCGTGAGCCCCCACGTGACGAGCGGAGCCACGTCGCCCGGCCAGCAGGTCTGCACCGGCAGGCGCAGCACGTCGACATCGGGACCTTCCCAGACGACTTCCTGGCACGGCGCCGACGAGCGCTCCTTCGGCGCCATGTGCATCACCTGCTGGAACACGGGACGCGTGTTGCGCCAGGCGTCGAGCAGGCTCTTCGGCGGCTCGGGCTCCTTGAGAAACGCCAGCAGCTTCCCGATCTCCGACAGGCTCGCCACCGATTCCTCGCCCAGGGCGAGCGCGACCCGCTGCGGAGTGCCGAAGAGGTTGGCCAGCACCGGGATGGCGTGGCCCCGCGGCCTCTCGAATAGGAGCGCGGGGCCGCCCGCTTTCAGGACCCGATCGCAGATCTCGGTGATCTCGAGCCGCGGGTCGACCTCGGCGCCGACGCGCTTGAGCGCCCCGCGGCGTTCCAGCTGCGCGACGAAGTCGCGGAGATCGGCGTATTTCATGGCGGACAACGGCCGGTAGCGGAGGGCTGCAGCATCTTACCAAAGCGCGCCGAGGCATCGGCGCGACCGGAAAATGTCGATTTTCGCCCGGTTTTTTGAAAATCGAGGCGAATCTGTCGGGGAGCGGCGACAGTCGTCGTCGCATCGCTGCCACAGGCCGGCGCGCAAGGGGTATTATCCGCGGCCACGGCTGGACCCTCGCGCCGACCTCCCGCTATGCTTTTTTCGGGCTTCGCTTCGGCTTAAGCCCGCCTCATCTCCCGGAGACAACCGCTTGCCCAACATCGGGGCCGTATTTAAGGCCTGTCTGGCAGCCCTTGCCGTAGCCTGGGCGATGAGTGCCGAGGCCCAGGGCACGGCGATGAGTGCCGAGGCCGAGGGCACGGGTACGCAGGGCGCCGTGGTCGCGCATCGCAGCGCTACCTCGAGCCAGTTTCCGGCCATCCGCCTGCTTCATCACCAGACTTCGCTCGCTTCGACCTGTGGCGGCAGCGCATTCGACGTCAACACCTTTATCGACGTCGGACCGACCGCATCGGCCGACGTCAAGGTGACCGCACCCGGCGTGGGCCTGGTCGAGGAATTCGTCGACGACACCGGCGCGAACCTGAACTCCTTCAAGGGGACGTTCCCGAGCTTCCACATCAAGCCCTTCGGCGGCGGACTGCCGCCGAACACGCTGATCACGATCACCATCACCACGTACACGGACGTGAGCCTGACCGGATCGGTCAGCTCGGTGAGCTCGCTCACGTTCAATTGCACGACCGGCGTCGTTGAGAGCGCGCCGCTCAATCCGACGTCCGCGATACCCTCGCTCTCTTCGTACGCACTCGCAGCGACCGCGGTTGTGTTGCTTCTCTTCGGGGCGATGGCGCTCCGTCGCACCGAGAAAGCGGGCCGGCCGCGGAGATAGCCGCCCTGCGGTCAGCGCACCGGCAGGCGAATCGAGCTCCGGCTACAGTCAGCCCGCCAACCACCGCGGCGGCCACTGCGCCCCGCGCAGCGCGTAGTCGGCGACCGTGCCGGCGAAGATCGCGAGTCCGATCCAGTGATTGCCCAGGAAGGCTCGAAAACAGCGGTCGCGCTCGCGCCTGGCTATGAGCGCGTAGTGCCACAGCGCGAGCAGAGTGGCGACGAGCACACCGACGTAGAACCATGGGCCGAGCGCCTGCATGCGGCCTACGTAGACCAGAAGGGCGAAGTAAACGGCGTAGCAGGCCATCACCACCGCCACGTCGAACCGATCGAAGAGAATCGCCGAAGTGCGCAAGCCGAGCTCGCGATCGTCGTCGCGATCGACCATCGCGTACTCGGTGTCGTAGGCCACCACCCAGAAGAAATTCGCAGCGAACTGCCACCAGCCCGCCGCCGGCACGGTGCCGTACACCGCCGCGAAGGCCATGGGGATGCCGAACGAGAAAGCGATGCCCAGGAACGCCTGCGGCAGCGCGAAGAAGCGCTTGAAGAACGGATAGACGATCGCGATCGCCAGCCCCGGAACCGAGAGCAGGATCGTGAAGCGGTTGAAGCGCAGGATCAGCAGGAACGACGCCAGCGCCAGCACGGCCGCCAGCGCCAGCGCCTCCCACGGCGCGATGTCGCCACGGGCGAGCGGGCGTTCGTGCGTGCGCTCGACGAAGCCGTCGAAGTTGCGATCGGCGAAATCGTTCATCGCGCAGCCCGCCGAGCGCATCAGCAACGTCCCGATCGCGAAGATGGCCACGATCGCCGCCGACGGCGAGCCGGAGGTCGCGATCCACAGCGCCGTAAGCGTCGGCCAGAGCAGCAGCAGCGTGCCGATGGGCTTGTCGAGGCGGATCAGGCGCTCGTAGGCGTCGAGCCGCGCGGCGATCCGGCGCCACCGGCTCGCAGGCTCGAGTTCGCCCGCCGCGCTCATTCTCCGACGCCCCCTCGCCCGCACGTCGCTCGCGCGCCGTGCTCCCTCTCCCCGCGCGCGGGAAGAGGGTTGGGGTGAGGGTCGGTTAGCATCGCACACCGCGTATCACAGCGGCAGCGCCATCTGCTTCTTCGCCTCGCGCGGCGCGACCTCGGCCAGCAGGCGCTCCGGCGTCGGATAGTGCAGGCGCAGCCGCAGCTCGCGCTTCATGCGCGCGTTGGCGAGCCGCCGCGACTCGCTCATGAACGACAGCAGGAGCGGCGCGATGCGCTCCTCCGCCTCCTCCCACGACACGCGGGGTGGGCGCGGCAGCCGGAAGGCGTCGGCCACGGCGTCGAACCAGTCGCCCATCTTGAGCTCCGCATCGTCGGTCACGTTGTAGGCGCGGTTGGGCTTGCCGCGGAAGACGGCGGCGAGCGTCGCCCGCGCGAGGTCGTCGGCGTGGATGTGGTTGGTGAACACGTCGTCCTCGCTGCGCAGCACGGGCGTGCCTTGCTTCAGCCGGTCGAGCGGCAGGCGCGTTTCGGCGTAGACGCCCGGTGCGCGCAGGATCGCAAGCCGCACGCCGTACCGCCGCGCCCAGCGGCGCAGGCGCTGCTCCGCGGCAATGCGGCGGCGCGCGCGCGGCGTCTCGGCCCTGAGCGGCCGTGTCTCGGCAACGCGGGCGCCGGCGCAGTCGCCGTACACGCCGCTCGTGCTTATGTAGACGAAGCGCTGCGGTATAATTCGCGCTTTCGTGAGCGCCGCGAGAAGGTGTGCCGTGCGCGGATCGTCGCGGCCTTCGCCGGGCGGAGGCGCGAAATGCAGCACGGCGAACGGCGCCGCACGCAAGCGCTCGAGGCTCTCATAGCGGTCGAGGTCGCCGACGATGGGCACGATGCCGGCCCGGGCGAGCCGCACAGCGTCGTCCGGCCGACGCGTGAGCCCGTACAGACGCGCCCTGCCGCGCAGCAAAGCTGCGACACGCAGCGCGATGTCGCCGCAACCGATCAGCAATACCCGGATCACAATCGCTTCAGTGTCCTGACGACGCGGCACCGATGCCGTTCGAGATCATTATAAAACCCAGCGGCCACGCCTTCGCCTGCGATGAAGACGAGAGCGTGCTCGCGGCGGCGATGCGGGCGGACCTGATGATCCCGTACGGCTGTCGCAACGGCGCGTGCGGCACGTGCAAGGGCAGGATCCTCGAGGGCGACGTCGACTACGGCGCCCACCAGCCGGGCACGCTCACCGAGAGCGAGAAGGCGCGCGGCATGGCGCTCTTCTGCGTGGCTCGACCGAAGACGCCGCTCGCGATCGAGGTGCGCGAGGTGCGCCGCGCCGGCGACATCCAGATCCGCAAGCTTCCCTGCCGGATCGAGAAGATAGACAAGGTCGCGCCCGACGTGGCAATCGTGTCGATCAAGCTCCCGGCGAACGAGCGGCTGCAGTATCTCGCCGGCCAGTACGTCGACCTGCTGCTCAAGGACGGTCGCCGGCGCAGCTTCTCGCTCGCCACCCCGCCGGAGCACGATGCGCTCCTCGATCTGCACGTGCGCCACGTCCCCGGCGGGTATTTCAGCGGTCTGCTTTTCAACGAGTTCAAGGGCCGCGAGATCCTGCGCCTCGAAGGACCGCTCGGGACGTTCTTCCTGCGCGACGATTCCGACAAGCCCATCGTCTTCGTCGCCGGTGGCACGGGTTTCGCGCCGATCAAGGCGGTGATCGAGCATGCGCTCGGGCACGACGTGCGCCGCCCGATGGTGCTCTACTGGGGCGTGCGCTCCTTGCGCGACCTGTACCTGCCGCAGCTTC
>DATJBM010000096.1:0-74442 GCA_035515295.1 Casimicrobiaceae bacterium
GATCACCGAGTTCGAGTTGCGGCAACTGAATCTGCTACGCAACGAACTGAACGAGCAGTTCGGCGCACGCCATGCGCCGGCTACTCAGCCGATCAACCCCGCATCCCGCTCTCGAATTTCCAGCAGCCGTGGGACTTGACCGTTCTCCGCGCCTCTGACCCCGGAGATGCGGGAGAAAGTCGAACGCCTACACCGCGCGAGCGAGGCTCGGCAAGAGAGGATCCTCGCTGTGCCGCTGGGGATCGCCGCAGCAGCGCAACATTGGGCGATCAGCGTGATGTCACGCCTGCGTGGCCGTGAGTCCAAAATCAGCCGGACGCTCGGTTGAGGCATTGTTCTGACTGCGCCGAAGAGAAACTAAACCTGCCGAGTCGCCTGATCTGATGAACGCTTGGAATGCTGTTGGCTTTCTTGCCGCCGGCCTGGTGATCACGGCCTTTTGCATGAAGGATATCGTGCACCCGCGAATCGTCGCGGTCGCGAGCAATGTGGCATTCCTCGGCTACGGCATCGCCCTTGGGCTGATCCCCGTCTGGCTACTCAACTCGGTGTTGCTTCCAGTCAACTGGTCCGGTTGTGGCAGGTCGGCAGCCGTATCGCGACCGACGCGATACAAGACCACGGCAAAGCTCGCTTGGTGGTCCGACGGACGCGCGGTCGACGCCGGATTTGAACTCAAGCGATCCGTTCAACCCGCCGAGCCGCCCGAACGCGCTGACCCGGTTACCCGGTACAAGCACAGCGCAGATGGCCCGTAGGGCCAGACCGCCCTTTCTGTCGTTCTACATGATTGAGTCGCCTCTGATGCGATCTCATGGACCAGTGTCTGCTTGTATGGTGGAGGATGGTGGTGTTTTCAGTCTTCTTCTGAAACAGTGGAGATGCCGGGGTGGAGGGGCCAGTGTCCGCATCTGCTCTCACACGAGAGACAGACACCGAAAGAATTCCCCCACCCACACCGCCAAGCGTCGATGAGGAATCTAGCGGCTACGACCGCCGATCTGAACGCAAGCTAACGTCGGTGTGTTTCACCCCAGCACCCCTAAGCTGAATCACGGTAAACACATCATGCAAACCCCAGCGGTAGTGCTCAATATCGGTGCCGATGTCGCCAAGGAAGAGATTGTGGCAGCCTGTTCTGAAGGCAGCTTTCCAGTGCGGCAGGTCGCTAATCAGCGCCCTGCCCTGCGTGAAGCACTCGAAATGTCGCTCCATGAACTCGACGGATTCAGCGCCGATCTCAAAGCGCTAAGAACGCGCTTCAATCAGCTCATCGAGCGCCTCGACTTGAGAGTCAAGGCATTGGTCGAAGCCAGCCCCGAGCGCAAACAGAACTTCACGCGTTTGTGCACGATCACCGGTGTCGGCCCGGTCATCGGCACCGCGCTGGTCAACACCCTTGAGCGGGTGCCTCTGAAGAGCGCGGATGCGTTCGTCGCCTTCACCGGCCTGGACCCCCGACCCGATGACTCGGGGCAGCATCGCGGCAAACGCCGCCTCTTCAAACGGGGGCCAGGCGAACTGCGCCGGCTGCTACCTGGCTGCGCTGTCGGCAATCAAGACGAAGACGTGGAGGCCGTTCTACGAGCACTACCGCGCAAAGGGCTTGTCCACCACCGCGACCCTCGTCATCCTTGCCCGGCGCATCGCTCGTACCGCCTGGTCAATCTACACGCACAAGACCGAGTTCGATCCAGGCCGCCTCACAAAGGCCTTGACATGAACCATAGAATCTTTTGGCGGTGCGGCTGACCAGCTATGGGTCGTCATCCGCGCGCCGAAACGGTGCCGCTGGCTGAACGACTTCGCCCCTACTTCGGCTGCTCGAGCACCGCGTCGCCCGAGACGGTGACCGATACGTCCGTCGTTCCGGCTTCAAGCGGCACCGGAGCACCGCCCTGCGCGGCCATGGCCTGCACCCGTCCCTGGGGAAACACCGGGCCGCTGGTCTGCACCACGACGTGACCGACGCGCCACGCCGCGAAGCCCAGGCCCTGCGCCGCGGCGTGAGCGCGCGACTGCCAGCCTTTGAGCGCCTGCGCGGTAAGCGCGTCCTCGGCTTCGCTTCGCGCGCGCTCCGAGATCGTGAACCCCATGCCGGACAGCAGCATCGAGCCCGATTCCTGCAGCCGCGTCATCAGCGTCGCGGCCTGGACGAAGTCGCCGGACTCCAGCGTGATCGACTGCGTCACCCGCCAGCGTGTGGGCTTGCCTTTCTCCGCGATCTGCTGCGTCGCGTAGCCGGCCGTCGCCACGTGGACCGCCGGAAATGCTTTCGCCTCGGAGAGCGCCCGCGCGATCCGGGCGTTGGTCTGGTTCGCCGCCGCGGCGGGGCTCGTGTCCTCGGCTTCGGCGCGCAGCCAGGCCTGGAGTCGATCGTTCGGAACGGTGCTCGTCGCCGCGGCAGTCACCGTCACGCTTGGCGGCGAGGGAGGCGTCGTCTGCGCGCCCGCGCCGCCGACGAGCACGAACAGAGCCGCCACGGCGAGGCGGCGCAGGCACCACGGGCGGACGTTCGCGGTCATGGCTTCCTGTTCGAGGCCGCGGCGCGCCGGGGGAGTTCTTCGATCGCCGCCCGATTCGACCAGGAGAAGCACCTCGCCGCCGCGTCCCGCCAGGGCAGCCAGGCGTAGCGTACGTGCTCCTCGGGGTTGAGCGTGACCGCCACGGGAGACGGAATCTCCAGCGCGAACACGTGCTCGGTGTTGTGCGTGGTGCCCGGCGCGTAACGATGGCGCCACCGGGCGAAGATCTCGTACACGTTCTGCTTTCCCCAGTCGACGACGCCGCCGAACGCCGCTGCGTCGAGCCCCGTCTCCTCGCGCAGCTCGCGCACCGCTGTCTGCTCGAGGGTCTCGCCTTCCTCCTGGCTGCCAGTCACCGATTGCCATTGCTGAGGATAGTCGGCGCGCTCGAGCAGTAGCACCCGCAGGTCGGGCGTGTGCACGACGACCAGCGTGGACACGGGAACCTTGTACGGCAAGGCGTCGGCTTTGGTGACGGCTTATGCGCCGGATCGAGAGGTGACCGCGATCGGGGCATGTCCGCGCTCCGACTTCACGACACGAACACCCAGAACGGCTTGTGCCTCTCCTGCCAGTACTCGGAGGCCTCGGACAGGATGTCGGTCAAGGTCTCCCAATCGACGCGATACGATTTCTTGTACGTTCCCGAATGCTTGAACAGGATCGCCACGCCATGGCCGACCCAGTCCTCGTCCTCGAGGCAATCGGCCAGCGCGTCCCAGTTGTCCCCGAAATGCTCCGGAAGCTTGAGTGCCTTCTCGAGCGCGCCGAGCAGCGGACCCTTGCCGCCCACGCCATGCAGGTCGACCACGCAGCACCTGAGCTTGGCGGCGCTCGCCGCGGTCTTGAGTGCGTCCGGCGAGCCGGCCCACTCGCGCACCCCGGCGTCGGTGGCCACCGCGAGATCCGGGATCTTCATGGCTGGATTTTCCGGAACGACCGATAGTGGTCGTCGGAATAGTAGCACTCGGACAGCGTGGCCACAGCGCCTCCGCAAACGATTCGCCGGGCGGCGCGGGTGCGCGCCCGCGGCGTCGGCACCGTGTATTCGCGGTAGTAGCCGTGGGGCTTCGCCGGCAGGAGATGCTCTCGGTTGCCGAATGCCACGCCGTCACGCTCGTAGGGAAACGGACCGCCTGCGCCAATGAGCGCGAGCGTGGCGCGCGCCTCCGGCGGGAGCGCGGCGGCGTGGACTGTCTCGGGTGCGCGCTCGCGGGCTAGGCTCGGCAGCGCCGTGGCAGCGAAGATCGCAAGGCAGAGCGTAGCCGCGGCGCGGCGCCAGCGGTCCCGAGGCCAAAGGGGCATGCACGGCATTGTAGCGGCGCAGCCCCGTTGACGCTTCCCGTGAACGGTTCCTACAATCCGCGCCGGCTACGGACGCTCCGATGACGCGCGGCGTGAAGTACATCGCCTACCCGAACGCGAGCGGCTACGGGCTCGCGGGACTCGCCTACGTGCGCGCCTTGCACAACGCCGGTGTGCCGGTCTGGTGGCAGCCGTGGTTCCTCTGGGGCGAGCCGCATCGGTGGACACCGGCTGACGGCCTGCCGAGGCTGCCACTCGCGCGCGCGGCGCAGGCCGGCGCCGGCCTCGCCGACCTGCCGGCACTGATCGAGGCATGCATGCGGCCGATCCCCTACGACGCGATCGTCGTTCATACGGTGCCCGAGCAGTTCCCCCAGTTCGTCGAATCGGGGAAGCGGGTGCTCGGCTACACCGTGTGGGAGACCGATGCGCTGCCCGCGCACTGGCCGCCGCTGCTCAATGCCGTCCACGCCGTTGCGGTACCGTCGCGGTTCAACGCGGAGATCTTTGCCGGCGACGGCGCCACGCGCCCCGTTCACGTGGTGCCGCACGTGCGCCGTCACGCCTGGAGCGCGGCCGCGCCCGACGAGGCGATCGCGCTGCGGCTGCGGCTCTCCATTCCCGACGATCACTTCGTCTTCTATACCATCGCCGCCTGGGATCCGCGCAAGGCGCTCGAGGAGCTGATGGTCACTTTCGCCCGGACCTTCGGCCCGGACGAGCCGGTGACGCTCGTCATCAAGACCTCGACGACGATCGCCAGCGCCGCGCAGCACGGCGGCAGCCTGGTGGAGCACCACGTGCGCCGGATCGCCGAGGAGGCGGCGCGGCGCCTCGGGAGGCCCGGGGCGAACTACGCCCTGATCGCGGCCGACGACATCAGCGCCCGGACCATCGACGCGATCCATGCGTTGGGCGACTGCTACGTCTCGTTTACGCACGGCGAAGGCTGGGGCATGGGGGCGTTCGACGCCGCGACGCTGGGCAAGCCCGTGCTGATCACCGGCTGGGGCGGACAGCTCGACTTCCTCGGCGAGGATTATCCCGGGTTGATCCGCTATCGTCTGGCACCGGTGGCCGGCTGGCTGCCGCACGCTTCGTATCAATCGAGCCAGCGCTGGGCCGAGCCGGATGTCGAGCACGCGGCAGCGCTCATGCGCGGGGCCGCCGCGGGCGAGACCGGGCTGGCGCAAGCCGCGGAACGCGTGCGCGAGATCATCACCAATCGCTTCGCCGAGCCCATCGTGGCGCGGCAGCTCCTGGCGGCGATCGATGGCTGACGCGCCGTTCCATTTCATCTTCGGCCTCGCGCCGCAACGCGAGCCGCTGCATCTCGTCCACTACCTGTGCCTGGAATCGTGCCGCCGGGTGAACCGCCCCCCGACGATCTTCCTGCACTATCGCCACGAGCCGCACGGCCCACTGTGGGAACGCATCAAGCCGCATCTGACGCTACGCCGCGTGTTCGCGGCGCCGGCCGTCCCGGACCGCTACGACGCCACGGAGGAGGGTCGGCTCATCCGCGACGCCGGCTGGAGCTATGCGCACGAAGCCGACTTCCTGCGGCTCGAGATCCTCCTCGCCGAGGGCGGCGTCTACGCCGACATGGATACGCTGTTTCTCCAGCCGCTCGCGCCGCGCTGGCTGGAAAAAGAATTCGTGATCGGCGAGGAAGCGCCGGTGCCGGGAGCGGACAAAGTGCTGCGCCCGTCGCTGTGCAACGCGCTCATGATCGCGCAGACGGGCGCGCGGTTCGCGAGGTCCTGGCTCGAGCGCATGAGGCAGGTGTTCGACGGCACGTGGAGCCGGCATTCGAACCGGGAGGCGGCGCGGTTGTGGGCCGACATGCCGGAGGCCGTCCATGTCGTGCCGCAGAGCTGCTTCTATCGGCACGCCGCGACGCGGCGCGGCGTGCGCACGCTGCTCGAAGGTCACGATCCGGACACGCGCGGCGTCTACAGCCTGCACCTGTGGGCGCACCTCTGGTGGGATGTCTGGCGCACCGACTTCACGCACGTGCACGCGGGCGAGATCGACGCGAACTACGTTCGCACGCGCAAGACGACTTACGCGAGGCTGGCGCGCCGCTTTCTCGATTGAGGCGGGCTGGCCGTCAACGTAGGGCCGGATTCATCCAACCTGCGTCGCGAATGACTTCGCGCCTGCATCATCACGCGGCCGAGCGCTGTTATCCGAACCGCAGGTCGCCGCCCTCGCAGGGCATGGTGAACGGACCGAGCGGCGGCGTGTACTCGGAAACGTGTTGGCGAAGCGCCGGCTCGAGGCGCAGCAGCCGCGCACCGCGGAAGCGGTGGTACAGGCTGATCGCGGCATGATGGGCGTGGTCGAAGCTGTTCCGGCCGTCGAACACGTAGACGTACAAGAAGCCCTGCTCGCGGGTGCGCGCGAAGCGGCGGCCCGCCTCCAGCATTGCCAGCGCGAGCGCCGTGTCTTCGCCGCGCCCCTGGTCGGGATACCGGGCGATGGCCTCGCGCCGCGCCAGCAGCGTGCCGGCAACGAAGTTGAGCGGATAGGGTTGGTTGTCCCAGTCGTCCCAGTACATCTCGCGCACGTCGGCGAAGAGGTGAAGCTGATCGGCGAGCACGGCGGCGTCGCCATGCTCCGCGCGCAGCGCCTCCATCTGCACTTGCAGCCGGCGCGGGTGATGGCGATCGTCGTCGTCCCACTGGCAGACGTATGCGCCGCGCGCGCAATCGACGGCCATGTTGCGCAGCGCGCCCAGCGACGATCGAGGCGACGTCGCCACGCGTACGAGCCGGATCGCCGCGCCTGCGTTCGCCCGCGCGATCGCCTGTACGCCGTCGTGGAACGCCGCTCCGCCGTCGTGCACGACGACAAGCTCTCGGTCCCGCTCGGTCTGGCGCACGAAATCGGCGATGGAGCGCTCGAGGGAAGGAAGCCTGCCTTCCTGGGTCACGGTCAGACAGCTGATCATCGGCATTGCAGCGATATGGCCGCTACCCACGCCATTCCTTCGAACGGCGCGCGTGAATCAATTCGCACCTACTCCGTCGGATCCGACGCGCGCACCCGGATGTGCAGATCGCGAAGCTGCTGCTCGGTGACGGGCGAGGGCGTGTCGATGAGCAGGTCCTGGCCGCGCTGGGTCTTGGGAAACGCGATCACATCGCGAATCTGCTCGACGCCGGCCATCAGGGCGACGATGCGATCCAGCCCGAAGGCGATGCCACCGTGCGGCGGCGCGCCGTAGGACAGCGCGTCGAGCAGGAAGCCGAACTTCTTCCGTTGATTCTCGGGCGAGATCTTGAGCGCGGCGAAGACTTTCTGCTGGACATCGGCGCGGTGGATGCGCACCGAGCCGCCGCCGATCTCCCAGCCGTTGAGCACGACGTCGTAGGCCTTGGCGAGCGCCGCTCCGGGATCGGACTCGAACAGTTCCTCGTGTCCGTCCTTCGGCGCGGTGAACGGATGATGGCGCGCACCCCAGCTCGTGGTCTCGTCGCTGTACTCGAACATCGGAAAATCGACCACCCACAGCGGCTTCCAGCCCTCGCTCGCGAGCCCGCGATCGTGGCCGAGCCTGGTGCGCAGCGCTCCGAGCGCATCGTCGACCACCTTCTCCCGGTCGGCGCAGAAGAAGACGACGTCGCCGCTCTGCGCGCCGCTGCGCGACAGGATCTCGCGCAGCACGGCTTCAGGCAGGAATTTCACGATCGGCGACTGCAGGCCTCGTTCGTTCGGCTGGCTCGCGTCGTTGACCTTGATCCAGGCGAGACCCTTCGTGCCGTACACCGCCGTGAAGGCGCCGTAGTCGTCGAGCTCCTTGCGCGAGAGCGCGCCGCCACCGGGCACGCGCAAGGCCGCGACGCGGCCGTCGGCGAGCTCGGCGGCCGCTCGGAACACCTTGAACTCGACCGTGCGCATGAGATCGGTGAGCTCGCTGAGCTTGAGCGGCACGCGCAGGTCGGGCTTGTCGGTGCCGTAGTCGCGCACGGCATCGGCGTAGCTCATCACCGGAAAAGGCTGCGGCAGGTCGATGCCTGCCGCGTCGCGGAACAGCGCGACGACGAGCCCTTCCGTCACGGCGCGGATCTCGGCTTCGTCGAGGAACGAAGTCTCGATGTCGATCTGGGTGAACTCGGGCTGGCGATCGGCGCGCAGATCCTCGTCGCGGAAGCACTTCACGATCTGGTAGTAACGGTCGAACCCGGCCATCATCAGCATCTGCTTGAACAGCTGCGGCGACTGCGGCAGCGCGTAGAAGTGCCCGCGGTGGATGCGCGAAGGCACGAGGAACTCGCGCGCGCCCTCCGGCGTGGACTTGTAGAGGACTGGCGTTTCGATGTCGACGAAGCCGTTGGCGTCGAGATAGCGGCGCGCCGCCATGGTAGCCTTGTGGCGCAGCGTGAGGTTGCGCTGCATGAACGGGCGGCGCAGATCGAGCACGCGATGGGTGAGGCGCACCGTCTCCGAGAGGTTCTCGTCGTCGATCTGGAACGGGGGTGTCGCCGACGCATTGAGCAGCTCGATGTCGTGGGCAAGGATCTCGATCTCGCCGGTGGCGAGCTCGACGTTGACCGTTCCTTCAGGGCGGGGCCGTACCAGACCGGTCGCACGGATCACGAACTCGTTGCGTAGCCGCTCCGCCACGGCGAAGGTCGCCCGACGATCGGGATCGGAGACGATCTGCACCAGGCCCTCGCGGTCGCGCAGATCGATGAAGATGACGCCGCCGTGATCGCGGCGCCGGTGCACCCAGCCGCACACGGTCACGATCTGGCCGAGGCGTTGGCGGTCGATGCGGCCGCAGTAGTCGGTGCGGTTCAAGTCGTTCTCCGGCGATGGTCGTCGCCCGGCGAAGGCCGAGGTCCCATTTCGTCCGCTCGCCGCGGCGATCGGCCTTGGATCGCGGCCTCAAGCCGTGACGACGAGGAATGGTGTCCCGGCTCCAAGCGTTGCTTCCGGGCGGCTGTCATGCCTCGCGCGCCGGGCATCGCTGCCCGGTCAGTTTCGGATTTCGGCTTCGCGCTGCGCCACGGGCACCGGCGCGACCGGGACGTGCGGCACGACGCGGCGCGGTCGTGGCGCGACGACGCCCATCGAGATGATGTACTTCAGCGCCTCGTCCACCGTCATGTCGAGCTCATGCACGCGCGAGCGCGGCAGCATCAGGAAGTAGCCCGACGTCGGGTTCGGCGTCGTGGGCACGTATACGCTCACGTGCTCCTCGGCCAGATGGGAGGCGACCTCCGCCGCCGGCGTGCCGGTGAGAAAGGCGATCGTCCAGCTTCCGGGCGCGGGGAATTCGACCAGCAGCGCCTTGCGGAAGGCGTTGCCCTTCTCGGAGAGCAGCGTGTCGCTGACCTGCTTCACGCTGGAATAGATCGACTTCACCACGGGGATGCGGCCGAGCACCGCTTCCCACAGGCCGATCAGTCGCGCGCCGAAGAAGTTGGCCGCGATCGCACCGGTCAGCAGCAGGATCGCGGCGCTCAAGACCACTCCGAGCCCCGGGATGTGGAAGCCGAACAACGCTTCCGGACGCAGGCTCTCCGGCAACAGAAGGACCGTCTGGTCGAGCGTGCCGATCAGGAAGGCGAGCACCCAGATGGTGATACCGAGCGGGATCCAGACGAGCAGACCGGCGACCAGGTAACGGCGGAGGAGCATGCGCGAGAGGAAGGGCGAGGCGGGTCGAGCGCTAGGCGCAGCCCCGGAGGGGTGACGATCTGCCCGAACAACGCGGTGGGCCGCGCTCTTCTGGAGGCGTGGCGGGCGAGGTAGTCAGTGGCACGAGCAGCTTCCGCCGCAGCCACCACCTGGCGCGCTGGCGGTCTCGGTCTTGGCGCTGCTAGAGTCGCTGGCGGAGTCGCTCTTCGGCTGCGACGTGTCGGCGGGCTTGGCCCCGGCGTCGCCGTCCTTGCCGTTGGTCTTTTCGGCGGGCTTGCCCGAGCCCTTGAAGTCGGTGGCATACCAGCCGCTGCCCTTGAGCTGGAATCCGACTGGGGAGATCAGCTTCGCGAGCGCCGGCGCCTTGCACTCGGGACAGTCCGACAGCGGCGGCTCGGATAGCTTTTGCAGCACTTCCAGCTCGTGCCCGCAGGCGCCGCAGCGATATTCGTAGATGGGCATCTTGTCGCTCCCTCGACCTCAGAAGGGGTTGATGCAAAACAATAAGTATAGCCGATCTGGGGTCTTTCCGGCGCTTTGCAACCCCGAACAAGGCATTGCCGCGTCTGATTGCCTGCCTCCCGTCGATTTCGTTATCCTCCGGTGCGGAGGGGGGGATTGCCATGGCCGCTGGCGCGGGGGTCGGCTATTGTGGATGTGCAGGCCGCCGCCGGGCGGGCGGGGAGCTCGCTCGGCCGGATGCATACCGTATCGCGGCGAAGCGAATCCCTTTGTTCGCTACGCCCGGCGCCATAGGAGCCCGCGATGGCCGATCTCCGAAGGAGACGGATGCTGGCGGCGCTGGGCTCCCTTATCCCGATCGCCGTCGCTTCGATCTTCATAGGCACGCCGCTGGCACAGACGCCAGGGAGGACGTACCGCATTGGTTGGCTGTCTCCTGCCTCAGCGCGCACCGGCAGCCCGAATCTCGACGCTTTGCGACAGGGCCTGTGCGAGCTGGGGTACAGCGAGGGACAAAACCTGATCTTCGAAGCCCGTTGGGCGGATAGCGAGACCGACCGCCTGCCGAAGCTCGCCGCAGAGCTCGTGCAGCTCGACGTCGACATCATCTGCACCGCGGGATCGCAGGCTTCCGAAGCGGCGAAGCGGGCGACCACGAAGATTCCAATCGTATTCGCCAATGTGGCATTTCCGGACAAGACCGGGCTCGTCGCGAGTTACGCGCGGCCGGGCGCCAACGTGACCGGGATCGCTTTCGTGGGTGGCGAGTACGGCAAGCGGCTCGAGCTGCTGAAGGAAATGCGCCCCGGTCTGACCCGCGTTGTCCTGATCTACAACCCCCAAAACAAGGGAAGCGTGCTCGCGCAGCACGAGACGGAGCGATCCGCGAAATCGCTCGGCATCCGTCTGGAGTCGCGCGCATTTCGCGGCCCCGACGATTTCGCGGCGCTCTTCGCCGGAATTGCCAGCAACGTGCCGGACGCCCTGATGACGACCGCGGACCCGCTGATCGCCTCGCACAGTGCGCCAATCGTGGCATTCGCGGCGAGGTATCGGCTGCCTTCGATGTATCCGGGCCGCGAGTTCGTCGACGCCGGGGGACTCATGTTCTACGGAGGGAGTGTTCCCGAGATGTATCGGATGGCCGCGAGCTACGTCGACCGCATCCTTCGCGGCGCGTCGCCCCAGGACCTTCCTGTGGAGCAGCCGATAAAATTCGACATGGTCATCAATGCCAGGGCGGCTACAGCGCTCGGCCTGGTCATTCCCGCGACGCTGCGTTTGCGCGCCGACGAAGTGATCGAGTAGCCGCGGGTTCCCGCGCGCGCCCCCTACGACCGATGCCGCGCCGGCATCGCCCCGGCGCGTTCGATCGCCCGCATCGATTCGACGGTGAACTCGGAGCTCGGCGAATCGCCGGCGATCACGACCATCAGGATAGCCTCCTTGTCCTCCGACCCTCTGGTGACGTTCTGGAAGCGGCGAATCACGCCCGGCGGGAAGGAGATCAGATCGAGGGGCTGGAGGTCGACGTGCTGCAGCCTTCCCCGCTCGTCGAGCCAGCTCGCACGCCACTTCCCGGTCATGGCGACGAAAGTCTCGTTGGTGTCGTGGTTGTGCAGCATCGGCCCCTTGCCGGGCTTGGCGCGGCAGTAGGCGAGATTGAAGCCTTCCGAGATCTTCACGGCCGCCATGCGCGCGGCTTCCAGCCCGACCGGCGACTGCTTGCCGCCGCGCTCGACCTCGGGCGGCTGAAAGCCGATGACGTTATAGAGCGTGCGCTCGCAGCCCGGCATCCGGCTATCGGGCAGTCCGCCATCGGAGCCCTTCAGCTTCTTGAACCGCGCGACCCGTTTGAGCATCTGCTTTCGCGACATGCCCCTGCGCGGCAGCGTTTCCCGGTAGGTCATGATTTACTCCCGACGGATCGACGAACCTATTGTCGCTCGCTTCGGACGGCGGCGGCTTGCGGCCCATTGCAGGATGGCGTGCCGCGGAGGCAATATGGCGCCGCCGACATGCTCCGGCGGCCCCAGCGCCGGGTGTCGCTTCACTTCTCCGGAGCCGACGATGCCCGCCTACTGGATCGCTCGCGCCAAGATCGACGACCCCGTCCAATACAAGAAGTATACCGACCGCGTCCCGGCGATCGTCGCGGCGCACGGCGGCAAGGTGCTGGCGCGCGGCGGTCGTTACCGGATCATGGAAGGCCCGGAGACGTTCCACCGGTTCATCGTGATCGAGTTTCCGACGATGGACGCGGCGATCGGCTGCTTCGAGTCCGAGGCCTACCGGGAAGCGGCCGCCCTCCGGCGGGGCGGGGCGGGGATCGTCGAGAACGTCATCGTCGAGAGCGGCGACGCGACGCCGCGCTGAGCGCCGCCAGGCGATGGGCGGGACGTCGTCAACCGGAATCCGGAGCTGCTCGCGAAGGTGGAGCGCATGGTCCTGGCGCAGGCCAGGATCCGGGCCTCTCATCAATCCCGCCGAGGCCGACCAGCGGCAGCTCATCGGCGCGATCGACGCGGCTCTGGCCCGCATCCGGGCCGAGAAATCCAGCGATGCCGAGACTCAGCAGGACATCGACACCGTCACCAGGCTCGGGCAGACCATCCTCGAGCGCGAGTGGCAGGGCGTCAAACACGGTACCTAGACGCGGAGCCTCGGGCAGCTCTCAGGTCCACCGCGTGGTCAAGCCCCGGTCCGGCTCGGTTAAGCTGGACGGGGTCGAGATCGCCGGCAAGGAAAGCCACGCGATCGCGCGCGCCGGCATGCAGCTCGTGCACGAGGAGCGGCGAATCTTCGGCAGCCTGGACGTGGAGGAGAACCTCGTTCTCGCGGGGCTGACCGCCAGCGGCAAATGGCCGCTCGAGCGCGTCTACGCCATGTTCCCGCGGCTCAAGCAGCGGCGCGGCAGCCGGGGGACGGACCTCTCGGGCGGCGAGCAGCAGATGCTCGCGATCGCCCGGGCGCTCATCCGCGATCCGAAGATCATCCTTCTCGACGAGCCGTTCGAAGGCCTGGCGCCGGTCATCGTGCGCGACCTGATGGCCGCCTGCCGCCAGCTCGTGACCGCCGGCCAGACCATCGTCCTCGTGGAGCAGAACCTGGCGGCGACGCTCGCGCTGGCGCACCGCGTGTACATCATCAAGAACGGGCACATCGCGCACCAAGGCCCGGCCGAGGAAATCCGGGCCCAGCCGCAGTTGCTGCAGCGCCATCTGGGCGTCTGAGGTCCCTCGGCGATCCCAAGTTCGCCGCGTCGTTTTGCCGGGCGGCGGCCTCGCGCTAGACTACGCCGGTCTCGTTGCGCCCGCCTCGATGGACACCGATGTCCTGATCGTCGGCGCCGGTCCAACCGGCCTGATGCTCGCCAACCAGCTCGCGCGCCGCGGCGTGCGCGCCGAGATCATCGATCGCCACGCGGGACCCGCGCGCGAGACGCGCGCGCTGGGCGTGCAGGCGCGCACGCTCGAGATCTACGCCCATCTCGGCATCGTCGATCGCGCGCTCGAGCTGGGCAAGGACGGATCGGGCGCGAACATCTGGGCCCAAGGCCGCTGGATGGCGCGCGTGCCGCTGGACGAGGCGGGACGCGAGCTCACGCCGTATCCGTACATCCTGGTGCTCGGCCAGGACGACAACGAGCGCATCATGGGCGATCGCCTGCGCGAGCTCGGAATGTCGGTGCGATGGAACACCGAGCTCGTCGGGCTCGAGCAGCGGCTCGACCGCGTCGATTCGACGCTCAAGCAGCCCGACGGGACGACGCGCACGTTCGCTGCCGCGTACGTCGCCGGCTGCGACGGCGCGCACAGCGTGGTGCGCGAGGCCTGCGGCATCACGTTCCCCGGTGCGCCCTACGAGCACGTGTTCTTCGTCGCCGACACGGTGGCGACCGGCAGCATGGTGCCCGATCAGGTCAACGTCTACCTGTGGCGCGACGGTTTCCACCTGTTTTTTCCGATGCGAGGGCCGGATCACTGGCGCCTGGTGGGCATCCTGCCCAGGGAGCTGCGCGGCAGGAGGGACGTGGACTTCGAGGCCGTGGTCCCGTCGTTGACCAAGGAAGCGGGCGACGGCCTCGTGTTCCGGGACTGCCTGTGGTTCTCCACTTATCGCATCCACCATCGGAGCGCGGCGCGCTTCCGCGACCGGCGCTGTTTCGTGCTCGGCGACGCGGCTCACATCCACAGCCCGGTCGGCGCGCAGGGCATGAACACGGGGCTTCAGGACGCCTACAACTTGGCGTGGAAGCTCGCGCTCGTGGTGCAGGGACGCGCCGACGCGGCGCTGCTCGACTCCTACGAAGCCGAGCGCGTGCCCGTCGCCCGTCGATTGCTGGAGACCACCGACGCCGGCTTCCGCCTCGTGGTCTCCGACAATCCGCTCGCCGGCATCTTCCGCACCCAGATCCTCGCCCGGATGGTCGCCTTCGCCATGCGGCAGCCGTGGGTCCAGCGCGCCGCGTTCCGGGTCGTGTCGCAGACCGGCATCCATTACCACTCGAGCCCGCTGTCGCAGTCGCTCGATGCCCTGCCGTCCGCCGCACCCCACGCCGGTGACCGGTTTCCGTGGCTCAAGCTCCGCCTCGACGGCGGCGGCGAGGCCACGGATCTTTACGCCGCGCTCGACGATACCCGCTTTCACTTGCTGCTCGTCGGCCAGCCGGCGCCCTCGCTCGCCGCGCTCGGTCTCGAAGACCTGCTCGAAGTCCACACCGTGGCCGAGGACCGCGGCAACGACGTGGAGCTCGCGCGCGCGCACCTGCCGCGTCAGTCGTTCTATCTGCTGCGTCCCGATGGGCACGTCGGGCTCTGCGGGGCTCGCCCCGAGCCTACCGTGCTGGCGCGCTACGTCTCCGAGCGGCTGCGCATGACACGCTGAGGCGAGCGTTCACCGGAGTGTCCGGTAGAGTATCATCTGCCAGCCCGTAGCGAACGGAGATCCAAATGCCTGCATTCAACGTCGTCCGCTTCCGCGTGAAGCCCGGCAACGAGCAGCAGTTCATCGAAGCCCACGCGAGCATGCGACCGATCCTCAAGGGCTTCGTCGGCGGACACCTGGTCCGCACCGGCGACCGGACGTTCTGCATGGTCGGCGAATGGCGCAATTTCCAGAGTATCGTCGACGCCCGCCCGCATATGATCTCGATGCTCGATCAGGTGCGCGACCTGCTCGAAGAGCTCGGCAGCGAGCTCGGCGTCACCGATCCGGTCTCCGGTGAATCGGTGCTGCGCCTCGGGGCGCCAAAGACGGCGAAGAAGCGAGCCGCGAAGCCGCGTGGCGCGAAGAAGCGAGCGGCGAGCAAGAAGCCGGCGGGACGCAAGTCGGTCAAGCGCGCCATGAAGCGCGCCGCCAAGCGCCGGCGCTAGCTGGCGCGAAGGCGCCTCGTCGCGGGCCGTGTCCGGCATCCACGATTACGGCCTGTTCGTCCTCGCGGGGATCCTGCTCAATCTGACGCCGGGGCAGGACACCTTGTACATCCTGGGATCGAGCCTCGCGCGGGGGCGCCGCGTCGGCGTGGCTTCCGCGCTCGGCATCTGCGCCGGCTGCATCGTTCACACGCTTGCGGCCGCGGCCGGCCTCTCGGCGATCCTCACCACGTCCGCGGCCGCATTCGTGGTCGTGAAGCTCGTCGGCGCGGCGTACCTCATCTATCTCGGCATCCGTTTCATCGTCTCCCCCGAGCACGCCGTCCTGGCGGAAGGCTCCGCGGCGCCCCGCGCGTGGAAGGCTTTCCGGCAGGGCGTGGCGACCAACGTGCTGAACCCCAAGGTGGCGCTGTTCTTCCTCGCCTTCCTGCCGCAGTTCATCGATCCGGAAAGTCCGACGAAGATCGCCGCCTTCGTGGCCCTCGGGTTGACCTTCGTCGCCACCGGCACCGCGTGGTGTCTGTTCCTGGCGATTGCAGCGGCGTCGGTGCGACGCTTCTTCGCCGGCCATCCGGCGACGTTCCCGCGGCTGTCGCGGGCGGCCGGCGCGCTGTTCGTGCTGCTCGGCGTGCGCCTTGCGCTGGCGCAGCGCTGATTGTCGCGCACGCGCGGCTTCCCGGCCCGAGGCTGCTAGGCGTACGCGGACGATCTCGCCCGGCGGCTCGCGTGCCGGCCCGTGCGGCGTGTGCTGGAGATCGCGGCCGGAACCGGCGTGGCGACGCGCGCGCTCGCCGCCGCGCTGCCGGCGGCGGACATCGTGGCGATCGACCTCAATCGGGCGATGCTCGACGAAGCCGCCGCGCTCGGGACGCCGCGCGGCTATCATGACCGGGCGTCGATCGCGCACGATCTGGCGCAGAGCGGATTCGCCGCGGCACCGGAGGTCGTCACGCTAACCGAGCGCAGCCGGGCCGACTCGCCGCGCATTCCCGCGCTGGCCTTCTGCCAGGGCACGCCGCTGCGCAACGAGATCGCGGCGAGGGACGCGGGCCGTCTCGCCGAAGCAACGGACGCCGCGGAGCGCGAGGTCGGCCGCCGGTGCGGCACCGGCGCCGTCGAAGCGGGCATGCGGGCGCACGTCCTGACCGTGCGCGCCTGAGCACCCGCACCGCGACTGTGGGAAAATGCTCCCGGCGGCGAAACGTTTGCCGCGCTTCGCGGTCGATTGGCAACGGCATAACGAACAGGCGGCAGCGACATGGGACGGGTGACTCTGTACAGCAGTTCGAGGCGTGGACAGCAGCAGCGCCCGTCGCCGTTCAGAGCTCGCGATCCGGAGGCTCCGGCCCCGGAGCCCGCCGCGGCGCAGCCCGAGCCGGTCGTGCCGGCTCCACGGCGCTGGGCCGCCGCCGTGCGTCGATTCGACAAGCCACTGCTCGTGATGCTGGGCGCGCTGCTGGCGGCGGGCATCCTGATCCTGGTCGTGCAGCCGAAATCGCCGCCGCGCACCTTCACCCAGTCGGATATCGACGCCGCGGTCCTGCACACCCTCGAGACCAAGACGCTGCCGTCGACCGCGGCGCGCGCCTACGCCGCGGTGCGCCCGTCGGTGGTGCGGGTGCGCCAGCTCGGCGAGCCCAAGGACGGCGAAACCGATGTCGAGAAGAGCGTGGGCAGCGGCGTAGTGATCGTCGACACCGGCATCATCCTCACCAATCTCCACGTCGTCGCGGGCGGCGACCGGCTGAGCGTGACGTTCTATGACGGCACGGAGTCGGAAGCCACCGTCGTTGGGGTGCAGCCCGAGAACGATCTCGCGGTCATCCAGGCGAAGACCCTGCCCGACGATCTGCAGCCCGCGACCCTGCGCGGCACGGGCGATCTGCAGCTCGGCGACGAGGTCATCGCGGTGGGATTTCCCTTCGGCATCGGCCCGAGCGTCACCTCGGGCGTGATCTCGGGCTTGCGACGCGCGCACAAGTCGAAGGACGGCAAGCACGACATGGTCAACCTGATCCAGTTCGACGCGGCGGCGAACCCTGGCAGCTCCGGAGGGCCGCTCGTCACCGCCGACGGCGAGGTGGTCGGCATCGTCACCGCGATCCTCAATCCGACCGACCAGCACGTGTTCATCGGCATCGGCTTCGCCGTGCCCATCGAGAACGCCGCCTCCGCCGTCGGCATTTCGCCGTTCTAGCCGACCTCATCTCGTATTAACCGCAGGGAAGGACCCCATGGACATCCCCGAGCCCGGCCACGCGGCCGCCGCCGCGCCGATGGAGCGCATCCTCTACGAGGTGAAGAAGGTCGTCGTCGGCCAGGACCACTTCCTCGAACGCGTGCTGGTCGCGATCCTCGCCCACGGCCATCTTCTGGTCGAAGGCGTTCCAGGGCTCGCTAAGACGCTGACCGTCAAGACGCTCGCCCGCACCATTCATGGGACGTTTCGCCGCATCCAGTTCACGCCGGACCTCGTCCCCGCGGACCTGGTGGGCACGCGCATCTACAACCAGAAGACCGGCGAATTCACGACCTCGCTCGGACCGGTGTTCGCCAATCTGCTGCTCGCCGACGAGATCAACCGCGCACCGGCGAAGGTGCAGAGTGCGCTCCTCGAAGTCATGCAGGAATACCAGGTGACGATCGCGGGCGAGACGCATCGGGTGCCCGAGCCGTTCCTGGTGATGGCGACCCAGAATCCGATCGAGACCGTGGGCACCTATCCTCTGCCCGAAGCCCAGGTCGACCGCTTCATGATGAAGGTGCTGGTCGGCTATCCGAAGGAGGAAGAGGAGTTCGTCATCGTCCAGCGCGTCACGGGCGATGCGCCGGACGTGGGCCCGGTGTGCTCGACTGACGAGCTCTCCGCGCTGCAGCGCCAGTCGCGCCAGGGTTTCGTCGATCCGTCGCTGGTGCAGTATGCGGTCCGCCTCGCCTCGGCCACCCGACATCCCGAGCGTTTCGGCGCGAGCGGGCTCTCCAAGTACATCGCCTTCGGTGCGAGCCCGCGCGGCTCGATCCACCTGATCGAAGGCGCCAGGGCCCTCGCCTTCCTGCGCGGCCGAGACTACGTGCTGCCCGAGGACGTGACCGATCTCGCGCCGGACGTGCTGCGGCACCGGCTGGTGCTCACCTACGAGGCGCTGGCCGACGGCAAGACGCCGGACGACCTCATCATGGAGGTGATGCGCCGGGTGCGCGCGCCCGAGAAGCCGCTCGAGAGCCATGTCCGAATCGCCGCGCAGTCCTGAGCTCGTCCTGCGCAAGCTCGAGTGGACGGTTATCCGCCGTCTCGACGGGCTGATGCACGGCGATTACCGCACGCTGTTCCGCGGCTTCGGCCTCGATCTCGCGGATCTGCGCGAATACCAGTATCACGACGACGTCCGGCACATCGACTGGAACGTCACGGCGCGCCTCAATACGCCGTACGTCCGGGAATATCACGAGGACCGCGACGTGACGGCCTGGTTTCTGCTCGATCTGTCGCCGTCGGTCGATTTCGGGTCCCGCGATGTGCGCAAGCGCGGGGTCGCCGCCGAGTTCGTCACCGTGCTCGCGCGGCTCCTCTCGGGCCACGGCAACCGAGTCGGGGCGCTGTTCTATGGCGACAGGGTCGACAAGGTGATTCCGGCGCGGGCCGGACGCCGGCACGTCCTGCATCTGCTGCATGCGATGCTCAACCGGCCCGAGCGCCCGGCGTCGAAGGCCACCGACCTGAAGGTGCTGTTCCAGACTGCGTTCGCGCTGATGCGCCGACGCTCGCTGGTGTTCGTCGTTTCGGATTTCATGAGCGCCCCCGGATGGGATCAGGCGCTGGCGCGGCTGTCGGTGCGCCACGAGGTCACTGCCGTGCGGTTGTTCGATCCGCTGGAGATGGAGCTGCCGGATCTTGGCCTGGTCACGATCCAGGACGCGGAGACCGGCGAGCAGATACTGGTCGACACGCACGATCGCCGCTTCCGCCGTCGCTTCGCCTTCATCGCCGAGCAGCGCGAGAAGGCGCTGCGCGCCGCCTTCCGCCAGGCGGGCGTCGATGCGCTCGAGGTGTCGACCGCGGATAACCTGGTCGACGCGGTGCTGCGCTTCGCCGACCTGCGCAAGCGCCGCAGCCGGCTCGCCGGCGCGGCGGCGCTGCCGGCCCATCTGGAATCGGCATGACGTTCCAGTGGCCCGAGCTGCTGTGGCTGTTGCTGCTCGTACCAGTGCTGGTCGCCGGCTACCTGGCGCTGCTTCGGCGCAAGAAGCGCCTCGCGCTGCGCTACTCGAGCCTGGGGCTGGCGAGCAGTGCGGTCGGCGCCGAACGGCTGCGCAAGCACCTGCCGCCGCTCGTGTTCCTGATCGCGCTCATCGTGCTCATCGTCGCGGTGGCGCGCCCCAGCGCGACCCTGACTCTGCCGACGCAGTACGAGACGATCGTGCTGGCGATGGACGTCTCCGGAAGCATGAAGGCGACCGACGTCAAGCCCAACCGCATCGGCGCGGCGCAGGAAGCCGCGCGCAAGTTCATCGCCGACCAGCCGACGAGCGCGCGCATCGGTCTGGTCTCCTTCGCCGCCACCGCGTCGGTCGTGCAGCCTCCGACGCGCGACCGCGAGCAGATCCTCGCCGCCATCGATCGCTTCCAGCTGCAGCGCGGCACGGCGATCGGCAGCGGCATCCTCGTGGCGCTCAAGGAGATCTTTCCCGACGTGGAATTCGATCTTCGCGCGTCCAACCCCCGCGGCGAGACCAAGCCCGTGCCGCTCGACAGCGCCGAGGGCAAGAAGGCGGTCGAGAAGGCGGAGCCGGGCTCGTACACCAACGCGGCGATCATTCTGGTCTCGGACGGCCAGGCGACGACCGGCCCTAATCCGATCGAGGCCGCCCGCATGGCCGCCGAGCGCGGCGTGCGCGTGTTCACCGTCGGCATAGGCACGACCCAGGGCCAGGTGCTCGGCTCCGAGGGCTGGTCGATGCGCGTGCGACTCGACGAGGACACGCTCAAGAAGATCGCCGACGTGACGCACGCGGAATATTTCTTCGCCGACAGCAACGCCGAGCTCAACAAGGTCTACGAGAGCTTGAATGCCCGGCTCACGCTGGAGACGCGGCATACCGAGATCACCGCGTTTCTCGCCGCGGCGGCCGCCGCGCTGTCGCTGCTTTCCGCGTTCCTGTCGGTGCTCTGGTTCAATCGCATTCTCTAGGGGAGACGAAGTGCAGATTCGCGGCAGCAGCTTCATCGTGACCGGTGGCGCGTCCGGACTCGGCGCCGCGACGGCGCGCCTTATGGTCGAGGGCGGCGGCAAGGTCCTGATCGCCGATCTCAAGGAGCAGGAGGGCGGCGCGCTCGTCCGCGAGCTGGGCGCCGGCGCGCGCTTCGCCCGTACCGACGTCACCGACGAGGCGAGCGGAAAGGCGACGGTGGCGGCCGCGCTGGATGCTTTCGGCGCGGTCCACGGGCTGATCAACTGTGCCGGCGTGGTCCACGGCGAGCGCATCCTCGGCAAGGAGGGCCTCCACGCGCTGTCGAGCTTCGCGCGCGTGCTCAACATCAACCTCACCGGGTCGTTCAACATGACGCGGCTCGCCGCGGAGCAGATGGCGAAGAACGCACCGACGGCCGGCGGCGAGCGCGGGGTGATCGTCTACACGGCGTCGGTGGCCGCGTTCGACGGCCAGATCGGCCAGCCGGCGTACGCGGCGTCCAAGGCCGCGCTCGTCGGGATGACGCTGCCCGTGGCCCGCGAGCTGGCGCGCATCGGCGTGCGCGTGATGACCATCGCGCCCGGCATCTTCGAGACGCCGATGATGGGCCAGATTCCGCCCGAGTACGCCGAATCGCTCGGCAAGATGGTGCCGTTTCCCCCGCGCCTCGGGCGACCCGGCGAATTCGCCTCGCTCGTCGCCCAGATCATCGGCAACGAATACTTGAACGGCGAAGTGATCCGGCTCGACGGCGCGATCCGGATGGCGCCGAAGTAGGTCCGAATTCATTCGGACGGAGTAGCTCCGAATTCATTCGGATGGGCGGCCGGCCGGGCACAAGCGCAGCGTTTGCTTCCACGGCTTACTTCTTCGCCGCGACCTCCTGGCGCAACCGTTCTTCCTGGGCGCGCAGCTGCGGGGTGAATTCAGCGCCGAAGTCCTCGGCTTCGTAAAGCTGGCGGATCTCGATCTCCGACTCGTGTCCCGGAAACGGGTTCGGCGAGCGCTTCGCCCACTCGATCGCCTCTGCCCTGGACTTGCACTGCCAGAGCCAGAACCCCGCGATCAGCTCCTTGGTTTCGGCGAACCGGCCGTCGACGACGGTACGCTTGTCGCTCGTACCCGAGAAACGAATGCGCGCTCCCTTCGAGCTCGGCTGCAGACCTTCGCCGGCGAGCATCACTCCAGCCTTTGCGAGCTCCTCGTTGAACTTGCCCATGTCGGCGAGCAGCTTCTCGTCGGGAAGCATGCCGCGTTCGGACTCCTTGGTCGCCCGGACCATCACCATGAAGCGCATTGTCGTAGCTCCTCGTCCATTGCGGTTTCCATATCGCCGTCACGCTGTTCGACGTGCCGGCGTCTGCTTGGGCGATCGAAGGCTGGGCGAGACCCGCGCGGCGTCGGATCGACGCGGCGATCCCTGCGATCGACCGGATCCCCCGGAATCGGCGCCACTCCTCAAGACCGGACGCACTTCGACGGTGTCGATCTTCGCCGCCGACAATTTGGCCGCGATGGCGATGGCCTCGTTCAGGTCGCAGGCGCTCAAGACGGTGAACCCGCCCAGGTGCTCCTTCGCCTCGGCAACGGCCCGTCCGTGCTAACGGCTCGCGTTCAATTCCCGCACCGGCCGCACCTCGATGCTGCCGAGGCGCGCCGGCGGTATCTTCGACGCGAGCTCGACCGCTTCGTCGAGATTCTTGGCGTCGACCAGATAGAAACCCGCGAGCTGCTCCTTGGTCTCGGCGAACGGGCCGTCGGTCATCGACACCTTGCCGTTGCGCACTCGCACCGTGGTGGCGGTGTGCACGCCCTGCAGCGCCTCCGCGGCGAGGCGATGGCCGCTTGCCTTGATGCGCTCGCCGAAGGCGAGGCATTCGCTGTCGGGAACTTCGGAGAGTTTCTTTTCATCGAGGTACACGAGGCACAGGTACTTCATCGTCTGGCTCCTTGTTGGCGCGCGCAGCTGCTTGCCCGATTGTGCCCCACGGCTGCGTTGGGCACGAGCCGCAGTCCGTACAGAATCCCGCTCCAGCGGACCCGCGCTGCGCTGCCATTCGCAAGCCGGCACCGGCCACTGCACCAGCACAAGCGCGCAGCCCGCGGGCCGGGAGGCCGAGCGGCGAGGGCATTCCACGCGCCGGCCGTCCTGGTCGAAGTCGATCCCATGGCTGCTCCATCAGCTTGGTCGAACGGCGAAGCCCGGAATCGACATCCGGCCGAAAAGAATTCCAGCCGCGTTCACGAGCCGGCGGACCCTGGCCGAAGCCGCCCCAAGCTCGAGCCCGAAGGGCAAGCGCTTCTGGCGATACACGAAGAGTGCCAGCGCGATCAGGCTTCCGCCCGGCAACAGAATCTCCACGAGGAGATAGGGTCCGAACGTCTGCGCCAGTTTCCGCGCGAATCCGAGGTAACGCGCCAGCCCTTGCATTTTGCCGCTCCTTCCGCCTTTGACATGGGTAGTCGAACGGGCAGAAGGCGAATCGACACGCGAAGCGGACGACTCGGCGCCGGGAAACGCTTTGCGACGGCCGCGCGTTCAGCTGCGCAGCTCCGCGAGCCTGCGCTCGAGAAAGCGGCGCTCCGGCGCCTGGCGCGCCAGCTCGAGCGCCCGCGCATAGGAAGACCGGGCGTCATCGGTACGGCCGAGCCGGCGGCACAGATCGGCACGGGCGGCGTGCGCGAGGTGGTACTCGGATAGCTCGCCGCGCGCCAGAATGCCGTCGACGAGCGCGAGGCCGGCCTCGGGACCATCGCGCATCGCCACCGCGACGGCTCGGTTGAGCTCCACGACCGGCGAAGGATCGATGCGGGAGAGCACATCGTAAAGGCCGACGATCTCGCTCCAGTCCGTGGCTTCGGGGCTCGCCGCCTCGGCGTGCACGGCGGCGATGGCAGCCTGCAGGGCGTAGGGACCGATCCGCCGCGAGGCCAGGGCGCGTTCGACCAGAGCGCTGCCCTCGGCGATCTCCGCGCGATTCCAGAGCCTGCGATCCTGCTCGCCGAGAAGCACCAGATCGCCGCTCGGCGAGGTGCGCGCGGCGCGGCGCGACTCCTGGAGCAGCATCAACGCGAGCAGGCCGAGGACTTCGGGTTCGGGCAGCAGCTCGGACAGGAGCCGCCCGACCCGGATCGCCTCCGCCGACAAGTCGACGCGGGTCACCGCGTCTCCCGACGACGCCGAGTAGCCTTCGTTGAACACGAGATAGACCACCCGCAGCACGCTGTCGAGCCGTTCTGGCAGCTCCGACGGCGCCGGCACCTGATACGGGATGCGCGCATCGCGGATCTTGGCCTTGGCGCGGACGATGCGCTGTGCCAGCGTCGAAGGCGCGCTCAGGAACGCTTGCGCGATCTCTTCGGTCGTCAGTCCGCACACTTCCCGCAGCGTGAGCGCGACCTGCGCGTCCGGCGCGAGCGACGGGTGACAGCAGGTGAAGATCAGGCGCAGTCGATCGTCCTCGATGCCCTCCGGTTCCCACGGCTCGCTCTCGTCTGGAATCGCTTCGACCCGCTCCGTCACGTCCTCCATGGAGGTGAAGCGCGCGCGGCGCCGGATGCCGTCGATCGCCTTGAACCGGCCCGCGGACACGAGCCATGCGCGGGGATTGTCCGGCACGCCTTCCCGCGGCCACTGCTCGAGCGCCGCGCGGAACGCGTCGTGCAGCGCCTCCTCCGCGAGGTCGAAATCGCCGAGCAGGCGCACGAGCGTGGCGAAAACCCGCCGCGACTCATTGCGATAGACGCTCTCCGCGGCCTCGCGCGCGCGTTGCGACTCGTCGGTCACGGAGATTGGCGCGCTGGCGCTAATCGCGGCGGATGAGCGCGAAGCTCGCCACGACGATCGCCACGAAGAACACCAGTGTCCAGGCGGCGATCGACAGATGCAGCAGCTCCCATCCCTTCTCGGCGCACTCGCCGCTGCCTTCGAGCACCTTCCTCAGCGTCTCGGCGAGCGGTAGCGTGTCGAGCATGTACGACAGGCTCATGCCGCATGCGGGAACCTGGTCCTTGGGCAGCGACTGCAGCCAGAGCTGGCGCAGCGCCAACGCGGCGCCGGCGCTGCCCAGCACCAGCTGCACCAGCGCGTAGACCCTCGCGCCGCCGCGGCCGGGGTTGTGGACTGCCGCCACGAGGAACACCAGCCCCATCGCGATCACGGCGATGCGCTGGAAGATGCACAGCGGACATGGTTCCAGATCCTCGGCGAATTGAAGGTACAACGCGAAGGCTATCAGCCCGGCGCAGACGAGGAAGCCGAGCGCGTAGCCGAGACGCCGCCGCGGAAGGGCGATCAGCGCCAGCGATGTGACACCAACCGCCATCACGGCGATCCGATAGGCCGCGACCGGCGCGTCGCGGCCGATGGTGTCGAGCAGATATTCCTGTCCGATGAGCGCCAGACAGAGCAGCAACCCGACCCATGGCCAGGGCAGCGCGGGATAGCGCGACAGGCTCATTGTGCCTCCACGCTTGCGGCCTCGTTGATTAACTCGGCCGCTGCGCTGCCCCCAAAAGCGGAGGCGCAATTCGCGCCTTGGGGCGGCCCGGCGGCGCTCATCGCGTCGCGGCCGCGAGCGCCTGGTCGATGTCCCAGAGGATATCGTCCAGCGACTCGAGGCCCACCGACAGCCGGATCATCTCCGGCAGCACGCCGGCGGCACGCTGCTCGGCTTCGTCCAGCTGACGGTGCGTGGTGGAGGCCGGATGGATCACCAGCGTCTTGGCATCGCCCACGTTGGCGAGGTGCGAGAGGAATTGCACCGCCTCGATGAACCGCTCGCCCGCCTTGGCCTCGCCGCCGCTCGCCGCCTTGACGCCGAAGGTCAGGATGCCGCCGGCGCCGCGCGGCAGGTAGCGCCGGGCGAGCGGCCCGTAGCGGTTGCCCGGCAGCAGCGGATAGTTCACCCATGCGATGCGCGGATCGGCCGCGAGATGCTTCGCGATAGCCAGCGCCGACTCGCAGTGTCGCGGCATGCGCAGGTGCAGCGTCTCGATGCCCTGCATGAGCAGGAAAGCGTTGAACGGGGAGAGCGCGGCACCCAGCGTGCGCATCGCCTCCATGCGCGTCTTCATGGTGAAGCCGAAGTCGCCGAACGTCTCGTGGAAGATGACGCCGTGGTAGCCGCGCGACGGCGTGGTCATCTGCGGAAACTTGCCGTTGCCCCAATCGAACTTGCCGGATTCGACCACCACGCCGCCCATGGTCGTGCCGTGGCCGCCCAGGTACTTGGTCGCCGAGTGGATCACGATGTCGGCGCCGTGCTCGATGGGCCGGCACAGGAAGGGCGAGGCGAGCGTGTTGTCGATGACCAGCGGCACGCCGGCAGCGTGGGCGATGCGCGCCAGAGCCTCGAGGTCGACGACGTTGAGCTGCGGATTGCCGATCGTCTCGGCGTAGAGCGCCTTCGTGCTCGGCCGCAGCGCCGTCCGGAACGCCTCGGGCTCGTCGGGATCGACGAAGGTGGTCTCGATGCCGAGATCGGCGAAGGTCACCGCGAGCTGGGTGTACGTTCCGCCGTAGAGCGTGCGTGCGGCGACGATGTGGTCGCCGGCCTTCGCCAGCGTGAGCAGCGCCGCGGTCTGCGCCGCCATCCCGGTGGCGGCTGCGACCGCGGCCCGGCCGCCCTCGAGCGCTGCCACGCGCTCTTCCAGCGCGCACACGGTCGGGTTGGAGATGCGCGAGTAGACGTTGCCGAACGTCTGCAGGTTGAACAGGCTGGCCGCGTGATCGGCGCTGTCGAACACGAACGACGTGGTCTGATAGATCGGCAGCGCGCGCGCCCCGGTCGCGGCATCGGGTATCTGGCCCGCGTGCAGGCACAGCGTGTCGAAGCCGTATTTGCGGTCAGGCATCGGCGGTTGGGCGTCGCGTGCTGCGGCCGTCGCGGCTCATCGCTCGATCACACCGGCCGCCGCGCGGAGATGACGCCGGTGTTCACGCCCGCCCAGTTCAGCCCGCCGAGGATGCGCGCGTGCTCGATCTTGACGCAGCGGTCCATGACCACGTCGAGCCCCGCGTCGAGCGCGATCCGGGCCGCCTCATCGTTGCGGATGCCGAGCTGCATCCACAGCACCTTCGCGCCGATCGCCACGGCGTCGACGGCGATCGGCGGGATGTCGGCGGACCGGCGAAAGCAGTCGACGATGTCGATCGGCACGCCGACGCCGGCCCGCGCAGAGGCGAGATCCGGATGACACGGCTCGTCCATAACGGTTTCATAGGCAGGATTGACCGGGACGATGCGGTAGCCGTGATCGCGCAGGTACTTGGCCGCGAAATAGCTGGGCCGGTACCAGTTCGCCGACAGGCCTACCACGGCGATGACGCGCGAGCGCGTGAGGATGCGTCGCAACCCGGCGATGTCGTCGACGATCGCCACGTCAGTGTTGCCGGTAGGGCGGTGCTTCGTAGGCAGGCGGCTGCTCGACGCGCCGAGCCGACGAAATGCGGTTCGCGATGTCTCCCGGAAGCCGCGCATAGTCTCCGGGGCCGAGCGTCCGGCACCTGCCCCGGAAATTGGCGTCGGTGCAGAAGAGCCAGGACCCGCCGACGATCTTCAGCGATGCGGCGCGATCGTTGAAACCGAAGTCCTCGAGATTGGGCACGACGGGGTCTTCGAGCAGCAGCTCTCGACCTCCGAAGCCGGGGTCGGAGTAGAGGAGCGCGTGCGGACGGCCGGAAAGCGGCGCGCGCGGCCCCGGCGGCGGAGCGCCGCGAACCTCGCGCAGCGACGAGATCCTGCGCGTGAGCTCGCCGTCGAGACTGCGGTATTCGCCCGGTCCCAGCCGCACACAGTGTCCGCGGTAATAGGCGTCGGTGCACACTTCCCATACCCCGTCGCGGATCAACATCGACTCGGCGCGATCGTTGAACGTCGTGCGATCGAGATTGGGCATGGCATCGCGAACCGCGAGCCGCTGCCCTTCGAAATTCTGGTGCTCGAACAGGATCGCCACGGCGCAGTGCGCCGCCCGGGGAGCGGTGCAAGCCACGGCTGCCAGCAGGCAGGCGAGGAGAGAGCAACGCATGGGAGCTCGTATTCGCAAGTGTCGGCTCGAGCCGGCGCGCCAGCCTCCGGACCGTCGTAGTTTAATGCAAAGGCGTGAGGCGGGGTCAGCGCGGCCGCGGGTAGAATAGCCCGGCCATGCTGGTCTACGTTGTCCGTCGGAGCATTCAGGCGATAGTCGTGCTGCTCGTGATGTCGCTGATCGTGTTCGTCGGGGTCTACGCGATCGGCAATCCGGTCGACATCCTCATCAATCCCCAGGCCGATCAGCAGGAGCGCGAGCGCGCCATCGCGGCGCTTGGCCTGAACCGGCCGCTGTGGGCGCAATACGCCGCGTTCGTCTCGGGCGCGCTGCACGGCGACCTCGGCCGGTCGTTCGTGCACGGCACCTCCGCGCTGCGGCTCATCGTCGAGCGCATGCCCGCGACGCTGGAGCTCGCGCTGGCCGCGATGCTGATTGCCGTCGTGCTCGGGATTCCGCTCGGCCTCTGGGCGGGCGTGAAGCCCTCGTCCGTCGCCGGACGCGCGATCATGGCCGGCTCGATCCTCGGCTTCTCGCTGCCGACGTTCTGGGTCGGACTCATGCTGATCATGGTCTTCTCGGTCATGCTGGGATGGCTGCCGTCCAATGGCCGGGGACCGACCACGGACCTCTTGGGCGTGCCGGTGAGCTTTCTCTCGGTCGAAGGGTGGCGGCATCTCATCCTGCCCGCGGTGAACCTGGCGCTGTTCAAGCTGGCGCTGCTCATCCGGCTCACCCGCGCCGGAACACGCGAGGCGCTGACGCAGGACTATGTGCGCTTCGCGCGCGCCAAGGGCCTCACCCGCCGGCGCGTGATCGGCGTGCACGTGTTGCGCAACATCCTGATCCCGATCGTCACGGTGATCGGGCTCGAATTCGGCTCGGTGATCGCCTTCGCCATCGTCACGGAAACGGTGTTCGCCTGGCCGGGAATGGGGAAGCTGCTGATCGACTCGATCAATCTGCTCGACCGTCCGGTGATCGTGGCCTACCTGCTGACCGTCGTGACGCTGTTCGTGGCGATCAACCTGCTCGTCGATCTGCTGTACTCGGCGCTCGATCCGCGGGTGCGGCTGGCGGGCGCGGGAGGCTGATCGTCGATGGCGCGCGAAGAATCGCCCCTGCGGCGCATCGCCGCCGATTTCGTCGCCGATCCGCTCGCCGTGGCCGGACTGGCGCTGCTCGCGCTGATCCTCGTTGCCGCGCTCGCCGCGCCGCTCGTCTCGCCGCAGAATCCGTACGATCTGGCGCAGCTCGACATCATGGACAGCCGCCTTCCGCCCGGCTCGCACAGCGCGGCGGGCTCCGTCTACTGGCTGGGCACCGACGACCAGGGCCGCGACATGCTCTCTGCGATCCTCTACGGGCTGCGCATCAGCCTGACGGTCGGCGTGACGAGCACGGTAGGCGCGCTCGCGCTCGGGCTCGTGCTCGGTCTCGCCGCCGCCTGGCTCGGCGGACGCACGGAGACCGCGATCATGCGCATCGCCGACATCCAGCTCTCCTTTCCGGCGATCCTCATCGCGCTCATCCTGCTAGCGGTGCTGGGTCAGGGCGTGCTCAAGATCGTCGTCGCCCTGATCGCGGTGCAATGGGCGTATTACGCCCGGACCGTGCGGGGCGCAGCGCTGGTCGAGCAGCGCAAGGCGTACGTCGAGGCGGCGCGCGGGCTCGCCCTTTCTGCGTCGCGGATCGTCTTCCGGCACATCCTGCCCAATTGCCTGCCGCCGCTCATCGTGGTGGCCACGGTGCAGATCGCCGCGGCGATCGCGCTGGAGGCCACGCTCTCCTTTCTCGGCGTCGGTTTGCCGATCACCGAGCCGTCGCTGGGTCTGCTCATCGCCAACGGCTACCAGTACCTGCTGTCCGGCAAATACTGGATCAGCTTCTTCCCCGGCGTCGCGCTGGTCCTGGCGATCGTGAGCATCAACTTGGTCGGCGACCGTCTGCGCGACGCGCTCAATCCGCGCCTGGTGGGTTGGCGATGACACGCCTGGTGGGTTCGCGATGACGGAAGTGCTCCTGTCGGTCGCGGGGCTGTCGACGCATTTCGCGACCCGCGACGGCCTGGCCAAGGCGGTGGACGACGTGAGCTTCTCCGTGCGGCGCGGCGAGGTCCTGGGTCTCGTCGGCGAATCCGGATCCGGCAAGTCGATGACCGCCTACTCGATCCTGGGCCTGGTCGAGCCTCCCGGGCGCGTGGTCGCCGGCCGCATTCTTTTCGGCGGGCGCGATCTGGCGGCGCTCTCCGAGGAGGAGATGCGGCGCATCCGTGGCAATCGCATCGCGATGATCTTCCAGGACCCGATGGCCACGCTCAACCCGGTGCTGCGGATCGACACGCAGATGATCGAGGCGGTCCTCGCCCACGCGGCGGCGTCGCGTTCTTCTGCCCGCGACCGCGCGCGGGACGCGCTGGCCAGGGTCGGGATCCCGTCGCCGGACGAGCGGCTCGCGGCGTATCCGCATCAGTTTTCGGGCGGCATGCGGCAGCGAGTCGCCATCGCCATCGCGCTCCTCAATCGCCCGGACCTCGTCATCGCCGACGAGCCGACGACCGCGCTCGACGCCACGATCCAGGGGCAGATCCTGCACGAGATGCAGAAGCTCACGAGCGACAGCGGCGCCGCGCTGATCTGGATCACCCACGACCTGTCGGTGATCGCGGGCCTGGCCGACCGCGTGTGCGTGATGTACGCCGGTCGCATCGTGGAGCAAGGCGCGACCGTCGACGTGCTCAGCACGCCGCGGCATCCGTACACCGGCGGACTGCTGGCGTCGATTCCCGGGGACGCGTCGCCGCGGGAGCGCTTGAGGCCGATCCGCGGCATGACGCCGCCGTTGACGGATCTGCCCAGCGGCTGCCACTTTCGTCCGCGCTGCCCCTACGCGAGCGCCGAGTGCAGCGAGGTGCCGTCGATGCGCCCGTACGGTGCGGACGGCCAGTCGATTCGCTGCTTCCATCCGCTCCACGACGCCGAGCCGGATTGAACGTGGCCGAAGCCGCTCCGCCCGCGGGTCCGGCGCTCCTCGAGCTCAAGGGCGCAACGAAGCGTTTCGTGAAGCGGGTCGATCTCGCGGCTCACATCGCCCGGCTCGCGGGCGTCCGCATCGGCGAGCGCAGCGTGCGCGCGGTCGATCGGGTCGACCTGGCGATCGGCGAAGGCGAGGTGCTGGGGCTGGTCGGCGAGTCGGGATGCGGCAAGTCGACGCTCGGCCGGCTCGCGCTGGGCCTGCTTCCGCTCACCTCCGGCGAGCGCTACTGGCGAGAGACGCTGTGTGCGAACGGCGATGGCGCCGCCGCGCGTGAACGCCAGCTCAAGATGCAAATGATCTTCCAGGATCCTTTCGGCTCGCTCAACCCGCGCCTCACCGTGCTCGAGATCGTGGGTGAGGCGCCGGTCGCGCACGGGCTCATCGCTCCGCGCCAGCAGATCGAGTACGTCGCCCTGCAGCTCAACCGCGTCGGGCTCGATCCCACGCTGATGCGCCGCTTCCCGCACCAGTTCTCCGGCGGTCAGCGGGCGCGAATCGGCATCGCGCGGGCGCTGGCCGTGAAGCCCGAGTTCCTGGTCTGCGACGAATCGACCGCAGCGCTCGACGTGTCCATCCAGGCGCAGATACTGAATCTGTTCATGGACCTGCGCCACGCGCTCAACCTGACGTATCTTTTCATCAGCCACAACCTGCGCGTGGTGCGCCATGTGAGCGACCGCGTGATGATCATGTATCTTGGGCGGATCGTCGAATCGGGTCCGGCGGGGCAAATCTTCGCCGCGCCCAATCATCCGTATACGCAGGCGCTGCTCGCCGGGATCGGCGGCCTCGAGCCGAAGAAGCGCACCTTCGTGCCGGTCAGCGGCGAGGTCGCCTCACCGCTCGCGCCGCCGTCCGGCTGTCATTTCCATCCGCGCTGCGCCTACGCGATGGAGGTGTGCCGGAGGCAAGCGCCAGCGCTGCGCGGCATCGCGCCCCAACGCTGGTCGGCATGCCACCTGAACGAGCGGAACGAGTAGTTGCGCGCCATGCAAACGTTTCTGCGTCGCGATCCCACGGCACCGGCGCTGCCGCTCGTGCTCGACTCGCCGCACAGCGGCACGCACTACCCGGCGGACTTCGAGCACCTGCCGCCGCGCTGGGTCGTGCGCCGCGCCGAGGACACGCACGTCGAGGCTCTCTATGCCGCCGCGCCCGCCGCCGGCGCGACGCTCATCGAGGCGCTGTTCCCGCGCGCCTATATCGATCCGAACCGGCACGTCTCCGACCTCGATCCGGCGGTCGTGGAGGAGCCGTGGCCCGGCCCGCTCAATCCGTCGCGCAAGACCGAGCTCGGCATCGGGCTCGTCTGGCGACTCGCCCACGGCGGGCAGCCGATGTACGCGCGAGCTTTGCCGGTCGCCGAGATCGAGCGGCGCATCGCGCTCTATTACGAGCCGTATCACGCCGCGCTGTCCGACGCGATCGATGGCTGCCTTCGCCGCTTCGGCGCGGTGTGGCACCTCGACTGCCACTCGATGCCGGCGGTCGGCGACGCGATGTCGGAGGATCCGGGCCGTGCGCGCGCCGACTTCGTGCTCGGCGACCGCGATTCGACTACCTGCGAGCCGGAGTTCACGCGCTTTGTCGCCGCCACCCTTTCGGGCATGGGCTACGCGGTGGCGATCAACGATCCGTACAAGGGAGTGGAGATCGTGCGCCGGCACGGCCGCCCGGCGGAGCGCCGCCACAGTCTGCAGATCGAGGTGAACCGCCGCTTGTACATGGATGAGGCGACGCTGCAGAGGAACGCAGGGTTCGCCGCGCTGCAGGCCGATCTCGCGCGGCTGATCGAGGCGCTCGTCGACTACGTGCAGGCGCGGGTGTAGCGCTCTCCGGGTCGGGGCTGCAGCTCGAGCGCGACCGCCTCGATCGCCTGCGGGTCCGTCGTCATCACGGTGAGCGTCCAATGGACGGCCCCGGCTCGATGCCGCGGAGCGTACAACGCCGACAGATCGTTTTCCGCGATCGGCGCCGCGGCCTCGCCTTCGACCGTGGGCGAGTCGATACGACCCCAGCGGCCCGAGGTGCAGCGCGTTGCCGAGGAGCGGTCCCTCGAGCGGCTAGGCGATCGCGTGCCGGATCTCGTACGCGCTCCTGCGCGGTATCGGTGCTCGGCGTGCTCCAGGTGTACGCGGCGGTATAAGCCGCCATGAGCACGCCGATCATGGCCCAAGCGGTCAGCGGCGAAATGCCGGTCAGGGGCGGAGAAGCCGCGCGGCGCGAGCGCGGCGAGATCGCGGGAAGCATGCGTTTTGCGAGCGCAGCCTGCTGAAGAAGGCCCGAATCGTACTCCGCAGCGATCGGAGCGCGCTCGACCGATCGCGAGTGCCCGCGCCGGATCGTTGCTGCGCCGCAACGCGTTGACCCCCTCTCACACGGCGCGGTAGAATTCAAGGGTTTAAGCGAGGGCCCGCCCGAGGATGGATGGCCGGCGGGGCGCGCTCCTTTCCCGGGTGGGGCATGCGCGACAAGTTCGTCGTCGGCAACTGGAAAATGAACGGCGGCTTGAAGCACAACGATGCGCTGCTCGCGAGCCTGCGCTCGGATTGGGACTCGCCGGCCGGACGGCGGCTAGCGGTGTGCGTTCCCTTTCCGTACCTGTGGCAGGCGCAGGCTGCGTTGTCGGGCTCGACCATCGCCTGGGGCGCGCAGAACGTGAGCGAGCGCGAAGCGGGCGCGTTCACCGGCGAGGTTTCCGCCGCGATGATCGCGGAGTTCGGATGCCGGTACGCGATCGTCGGCCATTCCGAGCGGCGCACGCTCTACGGCGAGACCGACGCTGTGGTCGCCGCCAAGGCGGCGGCGGTCATCGCCGGCGGATTGACGCCCATCGTGTGCGTCGGCGAGACGCTCTCGGAGCGCGACGCTGGCGCGACGGAGAGCGTGGTAATGCGGCAGCTGGAGGCGGTGATCGGCACGCTCGGGGCCGGCGTTTCAGCGATCGTGGTGGCCTATGAGCCGGTCTGGGCCATCGGCACCGGGCGCACGGCCAGCCCGCAGCAGGCGCAGGACGTGCATCGGCTGCTGCGCTCGCGCTTGGTCAGGGCCGGCGCGGCGGACGGGTTGCTGCTGTACGGCGGGAGCGTCAGGGCCGACAACGCGAAGGCGTTGTTCGCCTGTGCCGACATCGACGGCGGTCTGATCGGCGGCGCCTCGCTGAAAGCCGATGAATTTTTGGCGATCGCACGTGCCTAAGGTCACGCGCGGCGCGGGTGAGGAACGATAGCGATGTTGGAAACGGCTCTGTTGGCGGTACACGTGCTGGTGGCGGCGGCGCTGGTGGGCTTCGTCCTCCTGCAGCACGGCAAGGGCGCGGACATGGGCGCCGCGTTCGGCAGCGGCGCTTCGGGAAGTCTGTTCGGCGCCGCGGGATCGGCCAACTTCCTGTCGCGCACCACCGCGATCCTCGCCACCGTCTTTTTCCTGTCGAGCCTCGGGCTCACCTATTTCGTCACGATGCGCTCGGGACCCAAGGACATCATGAAGGAAGGCCCGATTCCTGCCGCGGTGCAGCCGGCGGCGAAGGAGGCCAAGGACAACAAGCCGGCCGACGTGCCGCAGGGCGCCGCGCCCGCGCCGAGCGCGCCGGCCAAGGAGCCAGAATCGAAGCCGGGCGACGTACCGAAGTAGCCGACGTGGTGGAATTGGTAGACACGCTGTCTTGAGGGGGCAGTGGCGTTAGCCGTGTGAGTTCGAGTCTCACCGTCGGCACCAGGGTTCGGCACGCTGCCGCGGATCCCGCGGCAGGCAGGGGGAAGGCGGTCGTCCGGAGCTTAGGCGGCCGAAACGAGGAATCGATCCGATCATGCTGGAACAGTACTTCCCGATCCTGCTCTTCATCCTCGTCGGAATCGGGCTCGGATTGCTGCTGCTGGGCGTGGGCCGCTTCGTGTCGCCGAACCGTCCCGATCCGGAGAAGCTCTCGCCGTACGAGTGCGGATTCGAGGCTTTCGAGGACGCGCGCATGAAGTTCGACGTGCGCTATTACCTGATCGCGATCCTGTTCATCCTCTTCGACCTGGAGATCGCGTTCCTCTTCCCCTGGGCGGTCGCGCTGCCCGACATCGGCGGGCTCGGCTTCTGGTCGATGATGATCTTCCTCGCGGTGCTGGTGATCGGCTTCGTCTACGAATGGAAGAAAGGCGCGCTCGAATGGGAATAAAGGCCCGAGCAGCGAGGAAGGCTCCGCGCGCGAAGCGCGCGGAGGTCGAGCGTCCGCGAGTGGCCGCAGCGGGCGACAAGCACCGGCGCAACTGTCGTTTACCGTGCAAGGAGCCCGCGGTGGAGATCGGTCATGCCGATTGAGGGCCTGCTCGAGAAGGGCTTCGTCACCACGTCGCTCGACGCGCTCATCAACTGGGCGCGCAACGGCTCGCTGTGGCCGATGACCTTCGGGCTCGCCTGCTGCGCCGTGGAGATGATGCACGCCGGCGCGGCGCGCTACGATCTCGACCGCTTCGGCGTGGTGTTCCGCCCGAGCCCGCGCCAGTCCGACGTGATGATCGTCGCCGGCACGCTGTGCAACAAGATGGCGCCGGCGCTGCGCAAGGTGTACGACCAGATGGCAGATCCGAAGTGGGTGATCTCCATGGGCTCGTGCGCCAACGGCGGCGGCTACTATCACTATTCTTACTCGGTCGTGCGCGGCTGCGACCGCATCGTCCCGGTCGACATCTACGTGCCGGGCTGTCCGCCCACGGCGGAAGCCCTTCTCTACGGCGTGCTCCAGCTCCAGAACAAGATCTGGCGGACGAACACGATCGCGCGCTGATGGCCACCCGGATCGAGACGCTTGCCGCGGCCGTGCCGGCCGCGCTGGGGGAAGTGCTGCAGAGCGTCGCTACCGCGCTCGGCGAGGTCACGGCGGTCGTGCCCGCGGCGCGGCTCGTCGAGGCGATGCGTGCGCTGCGCGACCGGCCCGAGCTCAGGTTCGAGATGCTGGTCGACCTGTGCGGCGTCGACTACACCGCGTACGGCACGACCCGGCCCGACATCGACTACTTCAGCTCCGACGCGACGCCGGCGGAACCGCCGGAGCCGCGCCGGCACGAGAAGCGCTATGCGGCGGTCTATCACCTGCTGTCGCTCGCGCACAACTGGCGGCTGCGCGTGCGCGCCTACGCCCCGGACAACGCGTTTCCCGTGCTGCCTTCGCTGACCGAGGTGTGGCCGTCGGCGAACTGGTACGAGCGCGAAGCCTTCGATCTCTTCGGGATCGTCTTCGCCGGCCATCCGGACCTGAGGCGGATCCTCACCGACTACGGCTTCGTGGGTCATCCTTTCCGCAAGGACTTCCCGCTCTCCGGGCACGTCGAGATGCGCTACGACCCGGAGCAGGGCCGCGTGATCTACCAGCCGGTGACGATCGAGCCGCGCGAGGTCACGCCGCGGATCATCCGCGAGGAGAACTACGCGGATTCGGAATAGATGAACATTGAAATTTGCACGATGAATTTTGGCTTCGGCCGCGCGGTTGCGCCGCGCTTAGCTTGCGCTTCGCGCAAGTTAGCCTGCGCCGAAGTTCAGCTGCGTTGAGTTGAATGGCCGAGATCCGTAACTACACGATGAACTTTGGGCCGCAGCATCCCGCCGCTCACGGCGTGCTGCGCCTTGTGCTGGAGCTCGACGGCGAGGTGATCCAGCGCGCCGATCCGCACATCGGCCTGCTGCACCGCGCGACCGAGAAGCTCGCCGAGTACAAGACCTACATCCAGACGCTGCCGTACATGGACCGGCTCGACTATGTGTCCATGATGTCGAACGAGCACGCGTATTGCCTGGCGGTGGAGAAGCTGCTCGGGATCGAGGTGCCGATCCGCGCCCAGTATATTCGTGTGATGTTCGACGAAATCACGCGCATCCTCAATCACCTGCTGTGGCTGGGCGCGCACTCGCTCGACGTCGGCGCGATGACCACGTTCCTGTACTGCTTCCGCGAGCGCGAGGACCTGATGGACTGCTACGAGGCGGTCTCGGGCGCGCGGCTGCACGCGGCGTACTATCGTCCGGGCGGCGTGTTCCGCGATCTGCCGGACCGCATGCCGCAGTACCAGGTCTCGCCAGTGCACGACGCGAAGGCGGTCGCGAAGATGAACGAGAACCGCAGCGGGTCGCTGCTCGACTTCATCGAGGACTTCACCAACCGCTTCCCGGGCTACGTCGACGAATACGAGACGCTCCTGACCGAGAACCGGATCTGGAAGCAGCGCACGGTGGGAATCGGCGTGGTGGCTCCCGAACGCGCCCTCGCGCTCGGCTTCACCGGGCCGATGCTCCGCGGCTCGGGCGTGCCGTGGGATTTGCGCAAGAAGCAGCCCTACGAAGTCTACGACCGGATGGAATTCGACATCCCGGTCGGCACCAACGGCGACTGCTACGACCGCTACCTCGTGCGCGTCCAGGAAATGCGCGAGGCGAACAGGATCGTGCGCCAGGGCATCGAATGGCTCCGCGCCAATCCCGGTCCGACCATGGTGGACAACCACAAGATCACGCCGCCGTCGCGAGAGGCGATGAAGACGAACATGGAGGAGCTGATCCACCACTTCAAGCTCATGACCGAAGGCATGCACGTGCCCGAGGGCGAGGCGTACGCCGCGGTCGAGCATCCGAAGGGCGAGTTCGGCGTGTACCTCGTCTCCGACGGCGCCAACAAGCCGTACCGCATCAAGCTGCGCGCGGCGGGGTTCCCGCATCTCGCGGCGCTCGACGAGATGTCGCGCGGTCACATGATCGCCGACGTGGTGGCGATCATCGGCACGCAGGACATCGTCTTCGGGGAGATCGACCGATGATCGAAAAGAGAGTCGTCAACCTCGACGAGCTGAAGCTCGAGCACTTCGACAAAGGCGAGACGTTCGCCAGCGACTTCGCCCGCATCGGGCCGCTCATCGGCGCGAAAGCGCTCGGCTACTCCTACGACGTCGTGCAGCCGGGCAAGCGCTCGTGCCCGTTCCACAGCCATCGCGCCGAGGAGGAGATGTTCTTCATCGTCCGGGGGAATGGGACGCTGCGCTACGGCACCGAATCCCGGAAGATCCGGGCCGGCGACGTGATCTGCTGCCCGACTGGCGGTCCCGAGACGGCGCACCAGATCATCAACGATTCGGAGGTGGAGCTCGCTTACCTTTCGGTCAGCACCATGATGCCCGCAGAAGTCTGCGAATACCCCGACTCGGGGAAGATCGGCGCGTTCGGCGAGGGCGGCATGCGGCACATGACCCGCGCCGGCGACAACGTCGATTACTGGGCCGGCGAGATCTGATCATGGGCGCGCCAATCGTCAACCTCGATCAACTCGAATTCAACCGCGACACGCGGCACGGCGAGCGCTTCGAGGCGAAGCTTGCGCCCGTGGCGCTGAAGCTCGGCGCTCGCAAGCTCGGGTACAACGTCACGGCAGTCCCTCCCGGCAAGCGCGCTTTCCCGTTCCACAATCACCACGCCAACGAGGAAATGTTCTTCGTGCTCGAAGGCACGGGAACGTTGCGCTTCGGCCCGGACGAATATCCGGTGCGCAAGGGCGATTTCATCTGCTGTCCGCCCGGAGGACCGGACGTCGCGCATCAGCTCATCAACACGGGCACGTCCGAGCTGCGCTACCTCGCGGTGAGCACGATGATCGATACCGACATCTGGCAATACCCGGATTCGGGCAAGTTCGGCGCGGTGGGCGGGCGGCACCCCGGGAGACCCCCCGCCGAAGCCACGTTCCAGGCGAAGTTCGTGCCCGAAGGCTCCGCGGTCGACTACTGGCACGACGAATAGCGCGATTCCAATGCTGAGTCCCGAGTCCCTCGAGCGCATCGATCGCGAGATCGCCAAGTATCCGGCGGACCGCAGGGCGTCCGCGGTGATCGCCGCGCTGGCCGTTGCGCAGGACGAGAAGGGCTGGCTGCCGACCGAGGTGATGGACTTCGTCGCCGAATACCTGGGCATGCCGCCGATCGCGGTGTACGAGGTGGCGACCTTCTACGAGATGTTCAACACGCAGCCTACGGGCCGCTACAAGCTCACGCTCTGCACCAACCTGCCGTGCGCGCTGCGGAACGCGGCGCAGTCGGCGGCTCACCTCAAGCGTACGCTCGGCGTCGACTTCGGCGGGACGACCGGCGACGGGCTGTTCACGCTGAAGGAAGGCGAGTGCTTCGGTGCCTGCGGCGACGCGCCGGTGCTGCTGGTCAACAACAAGCGACTGTGCAGCTGGATGAAGCCCGAGGCCCTCGATGGGCTCCTGGCCGAGCTTCGAATGGAGGCGAGCCGATGAACGCGCCCGCGGAATTCATCGACTATGGCCCGGATGCGATCATTCTCGCGGGGCTTACCGGCAGGAACTGGCGGCTCGCGGAGTACGTCGCCCGCGGCGGCTACGAGGCGCTGAAGAAGGTCCTCGCCGAGAAGCTTCCGCCCGCCACCATCATCGCCGAGATGAAGAAGTCGGCGCTGCGCGGTCGCGGCGGCGCGGGGTTCCCGACGGGGCTCAAGTGGAGCTTCATGCCGCAGCAGTACGCCGGCGAGAAATACCTCGTGTGCAACTCCGACGAAGGCGAGCCGGGCACGTTCAAGGACCGCGACATCCTGCGCTACAACCCGCACATCCTCTTCGAGGGCATGGTGATCGCCGCCTACGCGATGGGCTGCCGGCGCGGGTACAACTACGTCCACGGCGAGATCTGGGACATCTACGAGCGCTGCGAGCAGGCCCTGGAAGAAGCGTACCAGGCTGGTTTTCTCGGCGACAACATCCTCGGCAGCGGCTTCTCGTTCCATCTCTACAACCACCACGGCTACGGCGCGTACATCTGCGGCGAGGAGACGGCGCTCCTGGAATCGCTGGAGGGCAAGAAGGGCCTGCCGCGCTACAAGCCGCCGTTTCCCGCGAGCTTCGGCCTCTACGGCAGACCGACGACGATCAACAACACGGAGACCTTCGCTGCAGTGCCCTGGATCATCCGGAACGGGGGCGAGGCGTTCCTGAACCTGGGGCGGCCCAACAACGGCGGCACCAAGATCTTCTCCGTCTCCGGCGACGTCGAGCGGCCGCGCAACGTCGAGGTGCGGCTGGGCACGCCGTTCGCGAAGCTCCTCGAGATGGCCGGAGGCGTGCGCGGCGGGCGCAAGCTCAAGGCGTGCATTCCGGGCGGCTCGTCGATGCCCGTGCTGCCGGGCGACATCATGCTGGCCACCGACATGGACTACGACTCGATCGCCAAGGCGGGATCGATGCTCGGCTCGGGCGCGGTGATCATCATGGACGACACGCGCTGCATGGTGCGCTCGCTGCTGCGGCTTTCCTACTTCTACTTCGCCGAGTCGTGCGGGCAGTGCACGCCGTGCCGCGAAGGCACCGGCTGGCTGTGGCGGATGGTCGACCGCATCGAGCACGGCAAGGGAAGAAGCGAGGATCTCGAGGTGCTGGTCTCGGCCTCCGACAACATCGCCGGCCGGACGATCTGCGCGCTCGGCGACGCCGCTGCGCTGCCGGTGAAGAGCTTCATCAAGCACTTCCGCGACGAGTTCCAGTACCACATCGATCACAAGCGCTGCCTGGTGCCGGACTATGTCTGAGGCGCGTCCTCCGCTGACCGTCGAGATCGACGGCCGCAAGGTCCAGGTCGAGAGCGGCAGCACCATCATGGAGGCGGCGCAGAAGCTCGACATCTACGTGCCGCATTTCTGCTGGCACCGCAAGCTCACCATCGCCGCCAACTGCAGGATGTGCCTGGTGCAGGTCGAGAAGGCGCCGAAGCCGCTGCCGGCCTGCGCCACGCCGGTCACCGAAGGCATGAAGGTCTGGACGCATTCCGACACGGCGGTCGAGGCGCAGAAGGGCGTGATGGAGTTCCTGCTCATCAACCATCCGCTCGACTGCCCGATCTGCGACCAGGGCGGCGAATGCCAGCTCCAGGATCTCGCCGTGGGCTACGGCGCGTCGAACTCGCGCTACCAGGAGCCGAAGCGCGTCGTGCTCAACAAGAACCTCGGCCCCCTCATCGCGACCGACATGACGCGCTGCATCCACTGCACCCGCTGCGTGCGCTTCGGCACCGAGATCGCTGGCGTGATGGAGCTCGGCATGATCGGCCGCGGCGAGCACGCGGAGATCATCACCTTCGTGGGCAAGACGGTCGACTCGGAGCTTTCCGGCAACGTGATCGATCTCTGCCCGGTGGGCGCGCTCACCTCGAAGCCCTTCCGCTACACCGCTCGCACCTGGGAGCTCGCGCGCCGCAAGTCGGTCGCCCCGCACGACAGCCTGGGCAGCAACCTGATCGTGCAGGTGAAGAACGAGCGGGTGATGCGCGTCGTGCCGCGCGAGAACGAGGCGATCAACGAGTGCTGGCTCTCGGATAAGGATCGCTTCTCCTACGAGGGGCTCAATTCCGAGGATCGCCTGAGGCGGCCGATGGTGAAGCGCGGCGGCAAGTGGCTGGAGACGAGCTGGGCGATCGCGCTGGATGTGGTTGCGAAGGAGCTCGCGCGCGTCCGCGACGCGCACGGCGCCGAGGCGGTCGGCGCGCTGGTATCGCCGCATTCCACGCTCGAGGAGATGCACCTCGCGCAGAAGCTCGTGCGGGCCTTGGGCAGCGACAACGTCGACTTCCGCCTGCGGCAGTCCGACTTCTCCACCGACGGCAAGCGCGACGGCGCGACATGGCTCGGGATGTCGATCGCGGACGTCGCTTCCCTCGACCGCGCGCTCGTCGTTGGCAGCTTCCTGCGCAAGGATCACCCGCTGCTCGCGCACCGGCTGCGGCAGCGGGCGAAGAAAGGCGCGGAAATCTCGATGGTCCATGTCGCGGACGACGAGCTGCTGATCCGCCTCGCGCACAAGGCGATCGTCGCGCCGTCGGCGATCCCGCGCATGCTCGGCGAGATCGCGGTCGCGGCGGCGCAGGCGGCGGGCAAGGACCTGCCGGAAGCGCTGAAGCGCATCGAGCCCTCGAATATGGCTCGCAACATTGCCGCCAGCCTCGCCGGCGGCTCGCGCCGCGCGGTCTTCCTTGGCAGCTACGCGGAGTGGCATCCGCAGGCCGCGCAACTGCACGCGCTGGCGCAGGCGATCGCCGAGGCGACGGGCGCGACGCTGGGCTTCCTCGTCGAAGCGGCGAATTCCATCGGCGGCACGATCGCCGGCGCTTTCCCGCGCAAGGGCGGCCTCAACGCGGCGGCGATGCTCGCGCAGCCGCGCAAGGCGTACGTGCTGCTCAACGTCGATCCCGAGCTGGACGCGGCCAACCCCGCGTCGGTGCGCGCCGCGCTCTCCGCCGCGGAGTGGGTCGTGGCGCTGTCGCCGTTCCAATCCGGCGCGCTGGAGCACGCCGACGTGCTGCTGCCCGTGGCGCCGTTCACCGAAACCGACGGCACGTTCGTTAACTGCGAAGGGCGCGCGCAAGCATTCCGCAGCGTCGTGATGCCGCTGGCCGAAACGCGGCCGGCGTGGAAGGTGCTGCGCGTGCTCGGCTCGATGCTGGGGCTTCCGGGCTTCGACTACGAAACGATCGATGCCGTGCGCGCCGAATTGCCCCGCGCCGACGAGCTCGGCGGCTGGCTGTCGAATGCGACGAGCGTGGCGCTGATGACTCCGGCGGCCGCCGCGCCCGACGGCCTCGAGCGCATCGCCGACGTGCCGATCTATTTCGCCGATCCTCTGGTGCGGCGCGCGCCGTCGCTGCAAAAGGCCAAGGATGCGCTGCCGCCCGCGGCGCGCGTTCATCCGGCCACGCTCGAGCGACTCGGGGTCCCCGATCTCGCCTCGGCGCGGCTGCGGGAGGACGGCGCGCAGGCGACGCTGCCGGTAGTGGCCGATGCGTGCGTGCCGGAGGGCTGCGTGCGCGTCGCCGCCGGTCACCCGGCCACCGCGCCGCTCGGCGCCATGTTCGGCACGATCGTGCTGGAGCCCGCCTGATGGACGCGATCGAGCACGCGCTCGGACCTACCTGGTGGCCGCTCGTGTGGACGGCGGCGAAGATCGTCGCCATCGCGATCCCGCTGATCATCGGCGTTGCCTATCTCACGCTTGCCGAGCGCAAAGTGATCGGCTGGATGCAGGTGCGCATCGGCCCCAATCGCGTCGGGCCGCTCGGACTGCTGCAGCCGTTCGCCGACGTGTTCAAGCTGCTGTTCAAGGAGATCGTCGTCCCGACCGGCGCCAACCGCTATCTGTTCTTCATCGCGCCGATCCTCTCCATCGGACCGGCGCTCGCCGCCTGGGCGGTGATCCCTTTCGCCGATGGCGTGGTGCTGGCCAACATCAACGCGGGGCTGCTCTACGTGCTGGCGCTCTCGTCGATGGGCGTCTACGGCATCATCCTCGCCGGCTGGGCGTCGAACTCGAAGTATGCGTTCCTCGGGGCGCTGCGCTCCGCAGCTCAGATCGTCTCCTACGAGATCGCGATGGGATTCGCGCTGGTCGGCGTGCTCATGGCGGCGAACAGCCTCAACATCAGCGACATCGTGCGCGGCCAGGAGGGCGGCGCGGCGTACTGGTACCTATGGCCGCTGCTGCCGCTGGCCGTGGTGTATCTCGTATCGGGCATCGCGGAGACCAACCGCCATCCCTTCGACGTGGCCGAAGGCGAATCGGAGATCGTCGCCGGCTTCCACGTCGAGTATTCGGGCGTGGCCTTCGCGGTGTTCTTCCTCGCCGAGTACATGAACATGATCCTGATCTCGGCGCTCACCTCGATCATGTTCCTCGGCGGCTGGCTCTCGCCCTGGCCGCAGTTGAACGAGGTCGAGATCGCGGACGTGCACCCGCTGGGCGACGGGATCGGCTGGCTGCTCCTCAAGATGTGCGCGGTGCTGTTCATCTTCCTCTGGATCCGGGCGACGTTCCCGCGCTATCGCTACGACCAGATCATGCGCCTCGGCTGGAAGGTGTTCATCCCCGTGACGCTGGTGTGGATCGTCTTTTTGGGCGCGATGATGCAGACGCGCTTCGCGCCGCTGTTCCATTGAGGGCTCACTCATGATCCAGCGCGTCCGAGATTTCTTCGGCTCCTTTCTCCTGCTCGAGCTGTTCAAAGGCCTGTGGCTCACGCGCGGCTATCTCTTCCGGCGCAAGGTGACGGTGCAGTATCCGGAGGAGAAGACCCCGCAGAGCCCGCGCTTCAGGGGCCTGCACGCGCTCCGCCGCTATCCCAACGGCGAGGAGCGCTGCATCGCCTGCAAGCTGTGCGAGGCGGTGTGTCCGGCGCTCGCCATCACCATCGAGTCCGAGCAGCGCGCCGACGGCACCCGCCGCACGACGCGCTACGACATCGACCTGACCAAGTGCATCTTCTGCGGCTTCTGCGAGGAGAGCTGTCCGGTCGACTCGATCGTCGAGACGCGCATCCTCGAATACCACGGCGAGAAGCGCGGGGACCTCATCTATACCAAGGAGATGCTGCTGGCGGTGGGCGACCGCTACGAGGCCGAGATCGCCGCCGACCGGGCGGCCGACGCTCCGTATCGTTGAGCAACCTGATGTTCCAGACCGTCGTCTTCTACGTCTTCGCCGTGATACTCGTGTTCGCGGCCTTCCGGGTCGTGACCACCCGTAACCCGGTGCACGCCGCGCTGTGGCTCGTGCTCTCGTTTTTCAGCGCCGCCGGGATCTGGCTCCTGCTGCAGGCCGAGTTCCTGGCGATCGCGCTGGTGCTGGTCTACGTCGGCGCGGTGATGGTGCTCTTCCTGTTCGTGGTGATGATGCTCGACGTCAATTTCGAGAAGCTCCGCGAGGGCTTCCGCAGCTACATCCCGGTGGCGCTCCTCGTCGGCGCGCTGGTGCTGATCGAGATGGGTCTGGTGGTCTGGGCCGGCTATCGCGGCGAGCGCGCCGTGCCGCCCGAGGCGAGCGCCTCCTACAGCAACACCAAGGCGCTGGGTATGCTGATCTACACACGGTATGCGTACCCGCTGGAGATCGCGGGCTTCATTCTGCTGGTCGCGATCATCGCCGCGATCGCGCTGACGCATAGGCGCCGACGCCAGACCAAGTATCAGAACCCGAGCCGGCAGATCAGGGTCCGGCGCGAAGAGCGGTTGCGCATCGTGCACATGCCGGCGGAGAAGCGCGAGCCTTGAGGTAACGAACAGGCGTGCAACAACGATACGGAGCCGCGGCGGCAATTCCGCAGGTCCGGGTCTTGAGGTTGGATTTTCTCGGCCGGTCGATCGGGATCGGCTCGATAGCGGGGGAAACGTGGCGCTCTTGTCGCAACCGCCGGTTCTGGCGCATTACCTGATCCTCGGGGCGATCCTGTTCGCGATCAGCGTGGTGGGCATCTTCCTCAACCGCCGCAACGTCCTGATCATCCTGATGGCGATCGAGCTGATGCTGCTCGCCGTCAACTTGAATTTCATCGCCTTCTCCCATTTCCTGAACGACGCCTCGGGCCAGGTGTTCGTGTTCTTCATCCTGACCGTGGCGGCGGCGGAATCGGCGATCGGCCTGGCGATACTCGTGCTCCTGTTCCGCAACATCGGCTCGATCGACGTCGAGGATCTTGGTCAGCTGCACGGCTGAAGCGTACATGGACATGCGCCTCGTCTACCTCGTCGTGCCGCTGGCGCCGCTCGCGGCGTCGATCGTCGTCGGCCTCTGGGGTTCGAGGATCGGCCGCGCCGCGTCGCACTGGCTCTGCATTCTGGGCGTGGCGGTGTCCACCGTCGCCTCGGCGTTCGTCCTGCGCGACGTGCTGGCCGGGCACCTGTTCAACGGCGACGTCTACGTGTGGATGACCTCCGGCGGGATCAAGTTCTCGATCGGCTTTCTGATCGACCCGCTCACCGCGCTGATGATCACCGTGGTCTCGTTCGTCTCGCTGATGGTGCACGTCTACACCATCGGCTACATGGCCGACGATCCCGGCTACACGCGCTTCTTCTCCTACATCTCGCTCTTCACCTTCAGCATGCTCATGCTGGTGATGGCGAACAACTTCCTGCAACTGTTCTTCGGGTGGGAGGCGGTGGGGCTGGTGTCGTACCTGCTGATCGGCTTCTGGTACACGCGCCCCACGGCGATCTACGCGAGCCTCAAGGCGTTCCTCGCCAACCGCGTGGGCGACTTCGGCTTCGCGCTCGGCATCGCGCTCATCGTCGCCTACTTCGGCTCGCTCGACTACGCGACCGTGTTCAAGGCCGCGCCGTCGGTGTCCGCCACGACGCTGAACCTGGTCGGGGGCGGGCAGTGGTCGGTGGTAAGCGCCATCTGCATCGGCCTCTTCGTCGGGGCGATGGGCAAGAGCGCGCAGGTGCCGCTGCACGTGTGGCTGCCCGATTCGATGGAAGGCCCGACCCCCATCTCGGCGCTGATCCATGCCGCGACCATGGTCACGGCCGGCATCTTCATGGTGGCGAGGATGAGCCCGCTGTTCGAGCTCTCCGAGACCGCTCTCTCGTTCGTGACGATCATCGGCGCGACGACGGCGCTGTTCATGGCGATCCTGGGCATCGTCCAGACCGACATCAAGCGCGTGATCGCCTACTCGACGCTCTCGCAGCTCGGCTACATGGCGGTCGCGCTCGGCGTGTCGGCCTATTCGGCGGCGATCTTCCACCTGATGACCCACGCCTTTTTCAAGGCGCTGCTCTTCCTCGCCGCGGGCTCGGTGATCATCGCCCTTCATCACGAGCAGGACATGCGCAAGATGGGGGGCTTGCGGAAGTACATGCCGATCACCTACTGGACGGCGGTCATCGGCGCGCTCGCGCTGTGCGGCATCCCGCCGTTCGCCGGCTTTTTCTCCAAGGACGCGATCGTCGAAGCGGCTCAGCTCTCGCGCGTTCCGGGACACGAGTACGGGGCCTTCGCGGTGACGGTGGGCGTGTTCATCACCGCCTTCTACACCTTCCGCATGCTCTTTCTCACCTTTCACGGCGAGGAGCGCTTCCGCCACGGCGAGGCGCCGGCGCCGCACGCCGCCGAGGAGCCGCAGCACGATCCGGAGCATGGCCACGGCGACCCGCAGGAGAGTCCGTGGGTCGTGACCGTGCCGCTGATCCTGCTCGCCATCCCGTCGATCTATTCGGGCTGGGCTTACGTCGATCGCGTGCTTTTCGGCGGCTACTTCGGCGCCTCGATCGCGATCGCGCCGCAGCACGCGGCGCTCGCCACGATGGCCGAGGAGTGGCACGGGCCGTGGGCGTTCGCGCTCCACGGGCTCGCCACGCCGACGTTCTGGCTGGCGATCGCCGGTATCGCCGCCGCCTGGTTCTTCTACATTGCGCGCGCCGAGCTGCCGGAACGGGTCGCCGCGCGCACGGGCGCGCTCTACCGGCTGCTGGCCAATAACTACTACATCGACCGCTTCAACGACTGGTTCTTCGCCGGTGGCTTCCGGCGCATCGGAACGCTCTTCTCCGACATCGGCGATCGCTCGGTGATCGACGGCTTCTTCGTCAACGGCAGCGCGCGGCTGGTGGCGGCGACCTCGGCCCTCGCGCGGCAGATCCAGTCGGGCTTCATCTACCAGTACGCCTTCGCCATGGTCCTCGGCGTGGTGGTGTTCCTGTTCTGGTGGCTCACCCTGCGGACCGGCTGATGCTGCCTTACCTGAGCCTCGCCATCTGGGTGCCGATCGTCGCGGGTCTGCTGGTGCTCACGCTGCACCGCGATCGCGACGCGCAGGCCGCACGCTGGCTGGCGCTGGTCGGGGCGATTGCCGGGTTCGCGGTGACGCTGCCACTGTACCTGCACTTCGCGCTCGGCACTGCCGAAATGCAGTTCGTCGAGACGATCGAGTGGATCCCGCGCTTCAACGTCAACTATCTTCTCGGCGTAGACGGGATCTCGGTGCTGTTCGTGCTGTTGAACAGCTTCATCACGCTGCTCGCGGTGTGGGCGGGCTGGGTGGTGATCGAGAAACGCGTGGCGCAGTACATGGCGGCTTTCCTGATCATGTCCGGACTCATCAACGGCGTGTTCTCGGCGCTGGATGCCGTGCTGTTCTACGTCTTCTTCGAGGCGCAGCTCATCCCGATGTATCTCATCATCGGGATATGGGGCGGTCCGAACCGCATTTACGCGGCGCTCAAGTTCTTCCTCTACACCTTCCTGGGCTCGGTGCTGATGCTGGTGGCGCTCATCTACCTCTACACGGTGAGCGGGACGTTCTCGATCCTCGAGTGGTACCAGCTGCCGCTGTCGCTCAGGACGCAGGTGTGGCTGTTCGCCGCCTTCTTCATCGCCTTCGCCGTCAAGGTGCCGATGTGGCCGGTGCACACCTGGCTTCCCGACGCCCACGTCGAGGCGCCCACCGGGGGCTCGGTGGTGCTCGCCGCGATCACGCTGAAGGTGGGCGCCTACGGCTTCGTGCGCTTCGTGCTGCCGATCCTGCCCGACGCGAGCCACTACCTCTCCGGCTTCGTGATCGTGCTCTCGCTGGTCGCGATCGTCTACATCGGCTTCGTGGCGCTGGTCCAGCCGGACATGAAGAAGCTGATCGCCTACTCGTCGATCTCGCACATGGGCTTCGTCACGCTCGGCTTCTTCCTCTTCAGCCAGCTCGGCCTCGAAGGCGGGCTCGTGCAGATGATCTCGCACGGCTTCGTGTCGGCGGCCCTGTTCCTGTGCGTCGGCGTGCTCTACGACCGCATGCACAGCCGGCAGATCGGCGACTACGGCGGGGTGGTGAACACCATGCCCAGGTTCGCGGCATTCGCGATGCTGTTCGCGATGGCCAACGCCGCGCTGCCCGGGACGAGCGGCTTCGTCGGCGAGTTCATGGTGATCCTGGCGGCGGTGAAGAGCAGCTTCTGGATCGGCTTCCTCGCCGCGACGATCATGATCCTGGGCGCCGCGTACACCTTGTGGATGTACAAGCGGGTGTGGTTCGGCGGCGTCGGCAACGCCCGCGTCGCGGCGCTCGCCGACGTCTCCAGCCGCGAGTTCTGGCTGCTCTCCACGCTGGTGGCGGCGATCCTCGCCATGGGGATCTACCCCAAGCCGTTCACCGACGTGATGCACGCCTCGGTGTCGGATCTGATCGCCCACGTCGCCCGGAGCAAGCAATGAGCGGGCTCTCCGCCGCGACCTCGAGCCTTTCGCTCGCCGTCGCCTCGCCGGAGATCTTTCTCGGCGCGGCGGCGTGCCTCGTTCTCGTCGTCGACCTGCTGCTGCCCGAGGCTCGGCGCGAGGCGAGCTACTGGCTTACCCAGCTCGCGTTCCTCGGCGCGGCGTGGCTCACGCTGGTGTCTCCCGACGAGACGCCGATGCAGGCGCTTTCGGGCATGCTCATCACCGACAAGCTGGCCGACGCGCTGAAGATCTTCGTCTACCTTTCCGCCTCGCTGACGCTTTTTTATTCCCGCGGCTATCTAGCCGTCCGCGGGCTTTTCCGGGGTGAGACCTTCGTGCTCACGCTCACCAGCGTGCTCGGCATGATGGTGATGATCTCCGCGGCGAGCTTCGTGACGCTGTACCTGGGGCTGGAACTGATGTCGCTGTCGCTCTACGCGCTGATCGCTCTGCAGCGCGACTCCGCGCGCGCGGTCGAGGCGGCGATGAAGTACTTCGTGCTCGGCGCCATCGCCTCGGGGCTGCTGCTCTATGGCATGTCGATGCTCTACGGGGCCACGGGCACGCTCGACATCGCCGGCGCGGCGGACGCGATCGTCGCCGGACGGGGCAGCGGTGTGATCCTGGTGTTCGGCTTGGTCTTCGTCGTCTCCGCGATCGCCTTCAAGATCGGCGCGGTCCCGTACCACATGTGGATTCCCGACGTCTACGACGGCGCGCCGACCGCGGTGACGCTGTTCGTGGGCAGCGCGCCGAAGCTGGCGGCGTTCGCCTTCGCGATCCGGCTCCTGGTCGGGTCGCTGTCGGCGCTCGCCATCGACTGGCAGGGCATGCTGGTCGTGCTGTGCGTGCTGTCGATGATCCTCGGCAACGTGGTGGCCATCGCCCAGACGAGCATCAAGCGAATGCTCGCCTACTCGACCATCGCCAACATGGGCTTCATGCTGCTCGGTTTCCTGTCGGTGATCGGCGACGGCTCGCGCACGACGCTCGACGGCTACAGCGCGGCGATGTTCTACACCGTGACCTACGTGCTCACGACGCTCGTCTCCTTCGGCATCGTGATGCTGCTCTCGCGCGAGGGCTTCGAAGCCGACCGGCTGGACGACTTCAGGGGCCTCAACCAGCGCAGCCCATGGTACGCCTTCATGATGCTGCTCGCCATGTTCTCGCTGGCTGGCGTGCCGCCGACCGTCGGCTTCTACGCGAAGTTCTCGGTCATAGCCGCGGCGGTGGACGTGGGCCTGGTGTGGCTCGCCGTGGTCGCCGTCGTGGCCTCGATCGTGGGCGCGTTCTACTATCTGCGAGTGGTGAAGCTCATGTACTTCGACGATCCGGTCGACACGGCGCCGATCGATGCCCGCGGCGATACGCGCGTGCTGCTGTCGCTCAACGGCCTCGCGCTGCTCGCGCTCGGAATCTTCCCGCAGAGCCTGATGGGCTGGTGCGTGCTGGCGCTACGGCATTCGTATTAGGCCAAACGGCGATGCGCGTCGGACTCTTCGTCACCTGCCTGGTCGATCTCATGCGGCCGTCGGTCGGCTTCGCCGCGATCCGTCTCCTGGAGGCGGGCGGCGCCGAAGTCGTTGTGCCGCGCGATCAGACCTGCTGCGGGCAGCCCTGCTACAACTCCGGCGACCGCGCCGGCACTCTCGCGCTGGCGAAACGGGTACTCGATCAGTTCGAGGACTGCGACTACCTCGTCGCGCCCTCGGGGTCTTGCGGCGGCATGATCCGCACGCACTACGCCGACGTATTCCGCGACGACCCGGCGCTGCTGCGGCGCGCGGAGGCGCTCTCCGCAAAGACCTACGAGCTCACGAGCTTCCTCGCCGACGTGCTGAAGCTCCAGGCCGTGCCCGGATCGCTCTCGGGGACCGTCACCTACCACGACTGCTGCGCGGGGCTGCGCGAGATGGACGTCAAGCGCCAGCCGCGGGCGCTGCTCGCCAAGGTGCCCGGGCTCGAGCTTCGGGAGATGGCCGACTGCGAGAACTGCTGCGGCTTCGGCGGCACGTTCTCGATCAAGTTCGGCGAGATCTCGAGCCGGATGGCGGATAACAAGTGCGAGCGCATCGCGGCGAGTGGCGCGCAGGCGGTCATCCTCGGCGACCTCGGTTGCATGCTCAACATCGAAGGGCGTCTGCGCCGGCGCGGCGACAAGAAGATCCGCGTGCTGCACGTGGCGGAGGTTCTGGCCGGGGAGGGCTGATGCAGATCGCGTCGATGCACTTCAAGGAGCGCGCCCACGCCAACATGGCGAATGCGCAGCTCCAGCGGAACCTGCGCAAGATCGAGGGCAAGTTCGTCGCCAAGCGGCGCGAATCGCTCGCCGAGCTCGACGACTTCGAGGCCACGCGCGAAGCGGGCGAGGCGATCCGCCAGCGCGCGCTGGACAACCTCGACACGTGGCTCGAGATCTTCGAGCGCAACGCCACGGCACGGGGCGCCACCGTGCTCTGGGCCGAGACGCCGGCCGACATCAACCGGCACGTGCTCGACATCGCTCGCCGGCACCGCGTTTCCAAGATCATCAAGTCGAAGTCGATGGTGAGCGAGGAGTCGGCGCTGGACCGCGCCATCGAGGCGGCGGGGCTGACCGTGGTCGAGACCGACCTCGGCGAGTACATCCTGCAGATCAACGACTACGAGCCGCCGTCGCACATCATCGGGCCGGCGCTGCACAAGAGCAAGGACGAGGTCGCGGATCTGTTCGCGAAGCGCCACGCGAGCGCGCGCAAGACCGGCATCGAGGAACTGTGCCTGGAGGCCCGAGGCGTGCTGCGCGAGCACTATCTCACCGCCGACATGGGGATCTCGGGCGGAAACTTCTTTGTCGCCGAGACCGGGTCGGTGGTGCTGGTCACCAACGAAGGCAACGCAAGCCTCGCCACCACGCTGCCGCGCGTGCACGTCGCGATCTCCGGGATCGAGAAGATCGTGCCCACGCTCGAGGACGTCGCGACCCTCATGCGCCTGCTGCCGCGCTCGGCGACCGGGCAGTCGATCTCCAACTACGTCGATCTCCTGACCGGCGTCAAGGGCGAAGGGGAATTCCACGGCGCGGAAGCCATGTACTTCATCGTGGTCGACGCGGGGCGGACGAGCGTGCTGGGAAGCGAGCTTCGGCCGGCGCTGCGCTGCATCCGCTGCGGCGCGTGCATGAACCATTGTCCCGTCTACCAGAACGTCGGCGGCCACGCCTACGGCTGGGTCTACCCCGGCCCGATCGGCTCCATCCTCACGCCGGCCTACATCGGCATCGAAAACGCGCTCGACCTGCCGCAGGCCGCCACCTTCTGCAACCAGTGCGGGGTCGTGTGCCCCGTCAAGATTCCGCTGCCCGACCTCATGCGCAAGCTTCGCGAGCAGCAGTTCGCGCGCGGCTTGCGGCCGTGGCGCGAGCGGGCTGGGTTCCGGCTGTGGTCGTGGCTCGCGTCGCATCCGCGGCTCTACGCGCTCGCCACCCGCATCGGCGTGCGCGCGCTCTCGGCGCTCGGCGGACGCGAGCGCTGCATCCATCGCCTTCCGCTCGGGTCGGGCTGGACGGACGGCCGAGACATGCCCGCGCCGGTGGGCCGCACCTTCCGCGATCTCTACGCGGAGAAGAAGAGGAATCCCGCACGATGAACGCACCCCACGTCATCCCCCGCATCAGCCGGCGCGGCGACAGCCTCGGCACCGAGAACGCGTTCGTGGTGCTGGCGGAAGTGAACGCGCTGCAGCGCGAAGGCCGCGACATCGTCTCGTTCTGCATCGGTCAGCCGGATTTTCCGACGCCCACCAACGTGCAGGACGCCGCGATCGCGGCGATCCGCGCCGGCAAGCACGGCTACACGCCGTCGGCGGGAATCGACGAGCTGCGCGCGGCGGCGGCGCGCGACATGGGCGTCCGGCGGAGCCTCGAGATCGGTCCCGAAGAGGTGGTCGTCGGCGCGGGCGCCAAGCCCTTCATCGCCTACGCGATCGCCTCGGTCACCGACTACGGCGTGGGCGACGAGGTGATCTATCCCGTGCCCGGGTTCCCGATCTACGAATCGCAGATTCTCGCCAACGGCGCGGTGCCGGTGCCGGTGCACCTGCGGGAGGCGCGCGACTTCGCCTTCGACCCGCACGAGCTGCAAGCGCAGATCACGCCCAAGACGCGGCTCCTGATCCTCAACTCGCCGCACAATCCGACCGGAGGCAGCCTCAGGCGCTCGGATCTTGAAGCGATCGCCGAGATCCTGCGCATGCATCCGCAGGTGTGGGTTTTCGCCGACGAGATCTACTCGCGCCTGCAGTACGACGGCGAATTCCTCTCGCTCGCCTCGCTTCCCGGGATGCGCGAGCGTACGATCATCTCCGACGGCGCATCGAAGACCTGGGCGATGACGGGCTGGCGCATCGGCTACATCGCCAACCGCACGCTAGCCCCCGTGTTCACGCGCTGGATCACCAACACCGAGTCGTGCGCCTCGCAGGTGAGCCAGTGGGCCGCTGTCGAGGCGATCACGGGACCTCAGGAAGCGGCGGCGGCGATGCGCAAGTCGTTTCTCGAGCGCCGCGATCTCATCGTCGGACTGCTCAACGAGGTTCCGGGCATCGAATGCAGGACGCCGGGCGGTGCGTTCTACGCCTGGCCGAACGTCACCGAGGCGTGCAAGCGCACCGGCTGCGCCGATTCCGAGGAGTTCCGCAAGCGGCTTCTGTACGAGGCGGGGGTGGCCGTGCTCGCGGACATCCACTTCGGGCGCCGGGTGGCCGGCGACGGCCAGCACATCCGCTTCTCCTACGCGGCTTCGAGACAGGCGATCGAGGAAGGGATCGGCCGGATCGACGCCTTCGTGCGGTAGGTGCGAATTCATTCGCACTTGGGATGCATTGACGAGCGACGCCGATGACCACGGCCCGCGACAACATCCTCGCCCGCGTGCGCAAGGCGCTGGGCAAGTCCGAGCGCGAGCGCGATGAGGCGGGCATCGCGGCCGCGGAAGCCTATCTCGCGGCGCGCGCTCAGGGCCCGCGTCCGACGCTGACGGACGATCTCGTCGAGCGCTTCATCGCGCGCGCGCGCGCGATGCAGAGCACCGTCGAGCGCGTCGCGGACAAGGCCGACATCCCGCGAGCCGTGGGGCGCTATCTCGACGGGCTCGAATGTCCGGCCGCGCGCGCCGCCGAGAGAACCAACGCCGGGGTGTGCTGGCCCGAGTTCGCGATGCTCGACTGGACCGGCGCCGGCCTGCACCTGGACGCGCGTCCGGCGACCGGCACGGATCGCCTCGCCGTGACCGGCGTGTTCTGCGCCATTGCCGAGACCGGGACGATGGTGATCGTGAGCGGCGCGCAGACGCCGACCGCGAGCATCCTCCTGCCCGAGACGCACGTCGCGATCGTGCCGGCGCAGCGCATCGTCGCCGGCATGGAGGACGCGTTCGCGCTGCTGCGCCGTGAGCGCGGCGCGCTGCCGCGAGCGGTGAACATGGTCTCTGGGCCGTCGCGCACGGGCGACATCGAGCAGACCATCGTCCTCGGCGCGCACGGGCCGTATCGCGTGCACGTTCTCGTCGTCTGACGGCGCGCGGGAACCGCCCGCTGTAGGAGGGCGGTCGAAAAGGCTGTCCCTTCGACTTGGAGGACGGACATGACCTTGCGTTACACATTGCTCGGCTCGCTGCTTGCGACGGTCGCGCTGCTGCCGCTCGGCGCGCGGGCGCAGAGCTACTATGTCTATCGATCGCCGACGATCGTCTACCAGTCTCCACCGCCCGAATACTCGCCGCCCTTCGAGCGCGTCACGCGCTACTGGGACGCCGATCGCGGCATGTGGGTCGAGCGCCGCGTCGTCGAAAACCAGCCGTCGATGCACTGGGTCCCGGAGCGTCGCCTGATCCAGCCCGATGGCTCGGAATACATCGAGAGCGGGCACTTGGAATCCGATCGCTAGGGCGACCGAGCAACCTTGCGTCCGCAGCGTGCCCCTTCGTCATCGCGGCGGATTTTTTGTGTCGAGTTATTTCGATCGCGATCCGAAGCAGCTTTCGCGGTCAACCGCGGCGCGGTGTCGTTCGTTGCTGCATTTCAGTTCCTCCGACAGGAGAAGTGCCATGACACTCCGCCGCATCGCAGCCGGCCTGCTCCTTGCCCTTGCGACGACCGTCGCCTCGACCGCGGGCGTAGCCGCGGCCGTGGTGGTCGACATTGGCGTCGCGCCGCCCCCGCCGCGCGTCGTCGCTCCGCCGCCGCCGCGTGCGGGATGGGTCTGGGTGGATGGCTACTGGCGCTGGAACGGACATCGCCACGTGTGGGTCGACGGCCGCTGGATCCATGCCCGCCACGGCTATCGCTACGTGCAGCCGCACTGGGTGCAGGCGGGACCGCGCTGGCACTTCGTGCCCGGCGGATGGGTGCGCTGACAGGTCTCGCCAGGGCTCGGCGCGAAGGCGGTGAGCGCGATGGGTAAGGCGGCCCTTACCAGCACTCGCTTACGGCAAGCGACCCGGTGACGCCTTTCACGCCCTGGTCCGTGTAGGTCAGAGTGCCGCAAGGGTCGCCGACCTGCGCGCCTGCCGGGGTTGCGCGCAGCGTGTAGGTGGACGCCGTGAGGTTGGCGAGGGCCAGCGTGTAATACCCGTTCTGCGTCGTCGAAGGATAGACGCCGCCGCTTCCGAGCGTCGCGGTCGCGTAGGTTCCGCGCTCAGTCATGTAGCGCTCCATCTGGCCGGCCGCACCGATGAGCGCGGATTTTGCATCCGAGCGTCGCGATTTCTGGATCTGGTTCTTGTAGGAGGGCAGGGCGATCGCCGCCAGGATCCCGACGATCACCACGGTGACCATCACTTCGGTCAGGGTGAAGCCGCGGTTGCGCGCGGGACGCATCCGCTCAGTCGACATAGAGCACCGAGACCCGCCGGTGCTTGACGTCCGTCGGATCCAGCGTGAAGCGCACCACCGAGCCCTTGCGCAGGCTGCTCAGGCTCGCCGGTTTGCCGCTGCGGCTGTAAACCTTCACCCGTTTCGGGTCGAAGGTCATGCCCTGGCCGTGAACGTCAAACGTGCCGCCGGCGGGGTTCACCGCCTCGATCGTTCCCGTGCGCAACCCCGAGTTGTCGTCGACCTTGCTCTTGGCCGCCGCCGGCGCGACGAACTTCTGCGTGCCCGCGTCGGGGACCGGTGGAAGCGATCCCTGCACCCGTGTTGCCTGGGCGGTCCCTGCGACCGCAAGAATGCTAAAAAGCAGCAATGCCTGTCTCATATGGCACCTCATTGAACCTGCCGCCACGACTTGCGCCCCTGTGTCCCCAGCCCCGCGGTCTCGCCGATCACGTTGACGTTGCCCGAGGACGTGTTGACGTACTTGTTCTCGAAGCAGGCGCCCGGCGGGCAGCTCGGCATCCGCAGGTAGCCTGCCGCGGCGGGGATGCTCGTGATCTGCCGGCCGCTCGTATTCTCGGCGGCGTTGTTGTAGTCGACCATGTCCGCCGCCGAGATCGTCTCGTCCGCGTTGGTGTCGAAGGTGGGCGTGTCGTAGCGGTTGCCGGTGGCGACGTCGACCTCCATTACCCAGCCGCTGCCGCCGTAGCCGCAGGGATCCGTGTTCGGGATCAGCGTGTTGAAGATCACGCGGCCGGCCCGGATGTTGGGGTCGGTCACCGCGCGCTCGCCCGACGTGGGCAGGTTGATGTACCAGCCGCTCTTCGAGGCATAGTAGCCGGACGTTGCGATGGTGTTGTCGCCATTGAGCGCGGCGTCGAGCGTGGGCGCGCCGACCGCGTGGGTGGTGAGCCGGTAGGTGTTGCCGTCGCCGCCGTTCGCGGTCGTCACCACGCTCTGCTGGACCAGGCTGTTGATCGAGGTCACCGCGACGCCCTGGTCGCGGATCCCGTAGAACGTCTGCGGATCGGTGTTGTTGTTGTCGCTGCTGTCGATGTAGCGCCCGGTGCCGAAGACCACGAGGTAGCCGCCTTCGGCGATCCGCGTCACGTCGGGCCGGGTGGTGATCGGCTTCCCGCCGGTCGAGAACAGCGGGGAGCCGCCGAAGGCCACGGCCCAGGCCGACGGCGTGGACGACGTCAGATCGAACTTCCACATGTTGCCCGCGAGGTCCCCGGCATAGACCGCGTCGGCAATGCCGTCCCCGCTGGTGTCGACCGCGATCGCTCCGGACAAGCCGTCCGGCGTGGAGGTCGTGCCCGCGCCGGTGTCGATCTTGGCCGTCAGGGCACCGGTCTCGGCGTCGATCACATAGAGCACCGCGTGCCCGGTTGAGCTCGCGCTGCCATCGGCGTCGGTGTTGTTGTAGCCATTGCCGACGACGATCGACCAGCGGCCGTTGTTGGTCTTGACGATCAGCGGCTGACCGAAGATCGAGCCCACGTCGGCGTCGCTCGCGTCGGTGAATTCCCAGCGCACGATCGAGCCCGCCGCGCTCTCCGCGAAGACGCTCGGGTTGGTGACGTCGAGGGCGTAGAGGCCCTGGCCGCCGGCGGCGAGCGCGCCCGCCAGCAGCGTGTGCCACGCCCCGTTGTAGAAGACGTCCCCGATCGTCGGCGAGCCATCGACGTAGTAGCGGTGCGCCGGCGGGGCGTTCGGGTCGCTGTTGAGGCTCTGCGTCGTGAGCGCGCTCAGATTCTTGTACACCGGGGTCGGCACGTAGGCGAGCGTCTCCGCGCCGGTCTGCGCGTTGAACGCGTGCAGCATGCCGTCGTCCGCGCCGACGTAGATCGTCGGCGTGCGATTGGCGTGAGTTACCGCGAAGGCGCTGTACGCCGCGCCCTCCATGCTGTCCGGGTAGCCGAAGTTGGGCACCGCCACGTACGTCGGCGCGGAGTGCACGATGTCGCCGAGCTTGCTGGTCGGACGGCTGCGGAACGACGGCGTGCAGGTCCCGCAGGTGCCCGACTCGTTGCTCGAGTCGCCGCGGATCCATTGCACGCGCTGCGCGCCGTAGCCGTCGGTGTTGCCGGCGAGGTTGGAATTGAGGAGCGTCGACTGCGCGAGGTCCATCTCGGTGCCGGCCGGCGTCGCCGGGAAGCTCGTCGGCCAGCGGAAGGCGATGCCGTGGGATCCCAGCGCGGCGGAAGGCTTGTAGGTCAGGATCCTTCTCCCGGTGTCCCAGTTTTGGGTGTTGATCACTTGGCCCGCGTCCCAGACCTGGCCGCCGATCGAGCCGTCCTGGTTGATGGCGTAGGCAATGAGCTCGCCCGACCAGTCGCCGCTGTTGAATCGCGCCTGGTAGAGGTGCGTGCTGGTGCCCCATGACCCGGTGTTCAGCGACACCGCCGAGGCGGCGGCGGTCTTCGACTCGATGTCCACCGCGATCGCCTGGAATGCGCTGGCGAGCGCACCCGCGTCCTGCGCGAGATAAGCCTGGTTCGTGCCGCCGAGATAGGCGATCTGATTGAGCGTCGCGATCGAGCCGGGGTTGGCGACCGTGTCGCCCATGCCGACGACGTAGGACTGGATGTCGTAGCTGTTGCCGTTGGTGGAGACGCTGCGCAGCGGAGTCACCTGCGCGAACACGTCGCTGGCCGCCTTCGAGAAGCTCCAGGTCTTGCTCACCGGGTCGTAGACGTTCTGCTGCTGCGACAGCGGGTACATCGCGTCCCAGCCCGCCATCGACGCGGTCGGGTTGCCGTCCGTCGCGAGCAGGATGAAGTTCCGCTGGCACGACAGCGTGATCGGCGTCGAGCCCCCGGCGAAGTACTGCTGTGCGGTCGACAAGCTGCCCGCGAGAGGCGTGAACACGGCGCTGTTCTTGAGGTCGGCCCCAAGCTGGGTCTCGTTGCCGAGCAGCGTCATGAGGTTGCTCACGTGGCCCGACGCGCCGGACGCCTTGACCGGCTCGACGACGTTGCCGTAGCCGTTGACGTCGGAGTAGAAGCCCCAGGCGCGGTACGCATACATCTCCCGCGTGATCGATGGTTGAGGCGGGTTGTCGTTCGGCCCGTTCGCGTCCGGAAGGAACCCGGCGTCGGTCGGGGTGAAACCGTAGCACCCCAAAAAGCCACTCATGTTGGCTTCGAAATTCGATCCGGGATTGTGCGTGGTCCAGAGGTTGTACGATGTGCCCCCACAGCTCGTCGCCCAGGCGCCCGGCCCGATATAGCCGATGTAGAGCACGTCGTTGATGTCCGGATCGTCGCTCGCCAGGTCGTAGGTGACGTAGGCACCGCCGGGGGAGAACGGCTGGGGGTTCGGGATGCAGCGAAGGCCGTTGTTGGACGCGGAAACGCCGCCGTCGGCGCCACCCGGCACGCAGTCGTCGGTGAAGACCATCGTCTGGGCGTTGCCGAGCCAGTACGGATACGTCGAATACAGCCCGGGGGAGCTGGTGTAGAACGTCTCGAGTCCCCAGTTGAAGAGCGACGAGAACGAGTTGATCGTGTTGCGCAGCACGGTGCGCGCGGTGTTGCCGCGCGTCGTCGGGTCGTCGCCGGCGATCAGCTTGCCCGCCATCGTCCCGTCCATCGACTCGGAGTTATCGTAGATGACCAGCACGTTGGGCAGCACCCGGTGCGTGAGGAACAGGGGATACTGGGCGATCGAGAGCGGATCTGCGACTGCCGACTCCAGCATCGACGCTGCGAGCAACGCAAGGAACGCTTTGAGTGGAGTTTTCACGGGTTGGTCACGAGGAAGGTCGACTGGAGAACGACTCGCGTCTCGGGCCGGATGCCCGTGGCGAGCACGGTGAGCCGGTAGGCGGCGCCGCCCGATCCGGGCGCGCCGATGCCGATGCCGGCGCTGCCGCCCGGTCCCACGGGCAGCCCCGACAGCTTTTCGATCACGTACAGCGGTTGGGCGGCGACGTCGGGCAGCGCGGCGACGCCCGTCTGGCTGCCGTAGACTCGCCTCAAGTCCGCGTTGCTCCAATCGATGGCCTTGGAGATGTCGAGGGAGGTCGGCGTCGGCCACGTCGACGGCGGCGTGCACAGGCCGGTCGAGCACGACGCCGAGAACACCGTTCCCGGGCCGATGTTCTGCGCGACGTCGCTTTCGGCGTCGCGCAGCCCGGCCTCGGCGGCCTGGAAGGCGACGTTGGTGTCCTTGGCGTTGCCCGCCATCTTCTCCTGCAGCAGCGTGCTGTTGAGCGCGGCGACGCCGAGCACGGCGAGCACCAGCAGGAACATCATGGACGGAAACAGCGATATCCCGCGCTGAGCGGCGCGCAGGGTAGCTGACCGCGAGGCGTTGCGTGTCATCACGGCACCCGATTCCGGACCGTGACCACCGAGGCGAGCGTCGAGCGCACCCGCCGGTCGGTCGGCGTGGTGGACGAGCCCGCGAAGGTATAGGGCTGCGGCGACGTCGCGACATTGTCCCGGGTCGTTCCGAGCAGCACCTGCGCGCGCAGGCTCACGACGTTGGCCCAGTTGCCGACGGTGTCGGCGGTCACGTAGCGATTGGCCGCACGCTGTCCGTTGAGATCCTCGCCGAAGAGAAGGGCCAGGCCTTCGACGCCCTCGACGATCTCCTCGGGCTGCGCCTGGCCGTCGTAGGCGGGAACGCTGTTCGACCAGAGCGAATTGATGCCGGGCTTGCGCGCGCTCGGCGCCACGTAGTAGGTCCTGGTCACGAGGCGATAGACCGAAGCGTCCGTGTCGAACGCGTGGCCCAGGTCGTCGCTGGTGTTGCCGGGCGTGGCCGAGCCGCCCGTGTCGTGGCCGATCGTGCCAGCTCCCGAATCGAAGCTCGTGGCGTTGAAGATCGCGGCGGCCGAGCAGTCCGCGATCAGCAGCACGTCGCCCGCGGCCAGCGGGCTGCCCGCGCCGACCTGCACGGCGGCGGTCGCGTTCGCCATCCTCGCGATGAGCGGGATGGCCGGGCCGTCAATGAGCCGTACGGTGATGACGTCGCTGTTCGTCGTCGGCGCGGGGGATAGCGCCGCGATGCTCGCGTCGAGCGCCGGCGACCAGGCGCCGCCGCTGCCGTAATAGCCGGCGATGCCGTTCGCGTATTGGTAGGGATAGGCCGCCGAGTTCAGCAGATTCGTAGGCGCGACGGCGGCGCCGTTGCAGCCGCGGAACGCCGCCATCCGCAAATCCTTCTCGATCAGGTACATTGCGTAGCGGCCGTTCTCCTGCATCCGCGAGACCGAGTCGTTGACGCGGGCGAGCGTCTTGCCGTTCACGTAGATGAACCCGGTGATCCCGATGACGAGCATGCTGATGACCGCCCAGACCATCAGCTCGACAAGCCCCATCCCGGCGTTGCGGCGCGCGTTCATGGCCGCAGCGTCGTCGCGAAGCGGTGCTCCGTCCCCTTCTCCCGCCACCACAGCTTGATGGCCAGCACGGTGCCCGTCCCGTCGCACGCCGGCGCGGCGGAGGTCCCATCGTCGGGAGTGCTGTCGAGGCAGATCACGCCCGAGCCGGACGGCAGGAGCGAGCCGACCTCTGCCTTCCAGTCGGAGAAATCGCTCTGGGCGAGCTCGGCCGGCGTGCAGCCGGTGGCGACGCATCCGGGATCGGTCACCGTGCCTTCGAGATCGTCGTAGGCGCCGGCCTGCTGGCCCGGAAGGTTGGCCCGCACGCGATCGGCCATCTGGTACGAGAGGTACACGGCCTTGCTGCGGAACATGGAGTTGTTGGTCGCGGTGAGGCCCGCTATCTGCAAGCCCGCGAAGCCGACGAAGCCGATCGAGATCACGAACAGCGAGATCAGCGACTCGATGAGGCCCGCGCCGCGCTGGTGATGTCGGCTCATGGTCAGTTGCACGGCGAGGTGTGCGGCGTGACTTCGGCGATGTCAGTCAGGCCGCTGGGCTGGATCGTGACGTCGAAGCCGGCGACCGTCGGGTCGACCGGGCAAACCTTGACGTCGATGGCCGCGGTCTGCGTGAGGAATCCCATCGACGTGAAGGAGAAGGCCGTCACCGAGCCGCTGCCAACGACCATGTTCGGGACCGCTTCGTGCGTGCGCAGGATCGTCTCATCGGGGTCGACGGCACCGTCGTCGTTGGTGTCGACCCAGACGCGCCAGCCGCCGCCGAAGGCGTTTCCGCTCACGGCGCTGGAGGCTCCGACGGCGACGGTCGTGCCGCGGCGCATCGCTTCGCTCCGCGCGTAGGCGACGTAGGCGACGAATTCGTCCTGCGCGGCGTAGACGCGGTTGTTGCCGAGAACCGAGCTCATCGACGCGGCGGCCAGGGCGGAGAGGATCGCGAACACCGACATCGTCGCGCTGAGCTCGACGAGCGTGAATCCGCTCTCGCGCGCTCGCGCCAGAGCTTTCGGCGCGCGCCTGGGCGAAGCCGGAAGATGGCTGCATGTGTTCATGGCTTCGAAGGTATTCATCGTCTTGTTCTCTGTGTGTGACAGATTGTCGCTATTTGAAAGACGGCGCTCGTTGCCCGCCGCCGCCCCGAGAGGTGCAACGCGCGTGCCAGACTTTTAAGCCGCGACGAGGTGCGGCGCCGAGCGGCGCTTGGGACCGACCAGCGTTGATCTTCGACGGAAAGACGGCCGGAACCGGGTATGACAACGTCAAGTTGCGTGGCCGGCGGCAGCCGCCGCAAAAGGCGCGCAGGGCGACAGGAGTGACGCAATGCGGCGTGCGCCGACACCACGCCGATCGGACGGTCGGGTTTTTAGTTGTCCACTACGGGCCGATGCGCGAAGCGGATGGGCGCGACGACGCGCGCTCGCATCGCAGGCGGGCGAGCGCTACGCGAGCGGGGCCGGGATTGGCGGTCGCGATCGCAGCGGCGTCGAACGCTGCGCAGCCTGCGCTGACGGCGTCGAGACGTCCGCTCTTGGCGTCGTCGCCTGATGCTTGGGCTCGGGAACCCAGCCCTGCACCGCGAGCATCACGAAGAAACCGATCACGTATGCAATCGTGACGTGCCAGCCGCCGCGCACCCAGGCGACGGCGTTCTTCGCGTCCGGGTACATGTTCGACAGCGCCACGCCGGCGGACGAGCCGAACCAGATCATCGACCCTCCGAAGCCGACCGCGTAGGCGATGTAGCCCCAGTCGTAGCCGCCCTGCTTGAGCGCCAGCGCGGTGAGCGGAATATTGTCGAACACGGCGGAGACGAAGCCGAGCCCCATCGCCACGTGCCACGAGGCGTCGGGAAGCTTCTCCACGGGCATCATCGAGGCGGCGGTCACGAGCGAGAGCAGGAAGATCGTGCCCTTGAAGGTGTCCGGCAGCACCTCCCAGTCCGGTCGCCGCAGCCGCGCGGTGACGAATATCGCGACCCAGACCGCGACGCCGATGAACGGGAAATGATCGAGCAGCTCGGGGTACTCCACGTTCAGCGTGACATTGGTGACGATCGCCGCGACCAGGATCAGCGCCACGATGAAGACGCGCGCCCAGTCGACGCGAACGTACTCGTGCGTGTGCTTGAGGATGGGCGAGTACTTCTGCTGCTGCATCGCAGCCGGGATGCCGAAGATCGCCATGGCGACGCCCGCCGCGATGTACGCCTCGAGCACCTGCAGCGGATGCACGCCGTCGATCCACATCATGGTCGTGGTCGTGTCGCCGACCACGCTGCCCGCGCCGCCGGCGTTCGACGCCGCGACGATCGCGGCGAGATAGCCGATGTGCACCCTGGCTTTGAAGAGCTGATGCGCCATCGCGCCGCCGATGAGCGCGGCGGCGATGTTGTCGAGGAAGGACGAGAGCACGAAGATCATCACCAGCAGCAGGAAGCCGCCCTTCCAGTCGTCGGGCAGGAAGCGCGGCAGCTCCAGCGGCACATGGCTCTTCTCGAAGTGGCGCGAGAGCAGCGCGAAGCCCATCAGCAGGCAGAAGAGGTTGGCGAGGATCACCCATTCGTGGCCGAGGTGGGCGATCAGGCCGAAGATGCCGGACCCTTCGCGGAAGCCGGTGAAGGCGAGCTTGTAGGCCGTGATCGTCGCGAGCCCGCTCACGGCGATCTGCAGCGTGAAGCGGTGGAACAGGGCGACGCCGGCAAGCGTAGCGCCGAAGAGGAGGAAGTCGACCGGAATGCCGGCCAGCGCCGGCGCGTCGGCCGGCGCCGCCCACGCGGGGCCCGCGACGGACACGAGCGCGAAGGCAGGCAGGATCGCGGCCAGGCGCGCCGCGCGAGCTCCAAGCACCGTCGTCTCCAAGGATGGGCGCTGCGGGAAGGGTGCCGCCGGGCGTTTTTTTGTGACGCCGATTGTAGCCTGCATGCCGGGGAGCGCCAATCCGCCCGCCCGAGCGAGCGGTCAGACCGCCGTTTTCCCGGGTGCGGCGGTACCGATGCGCCCGGAAACCGCTACCCCCACACGATGGCAGGCTCCTTGCTTGTCAGGTCCGGATTGCACCCCTAGACTGCCCACCAGAGAGGGAAACGGGCGGCCAAGAACAGGCAACAAGCCCGTGGCGATGGCGCTTCCAAAACCGCTGAGCCGGCTCGACCACTCTACGCTGGAAACGTCGGGCGGCGAGCGCGAAGCCCTGCTTGCGCTCTCGCAGCGCAAGCTGAACGCGCTCGGCCTGCCGGTCGCCTACGTCGACGCCGATCAGCGTTTCCGCTTCGTCAATCGCGCCTTCCTCGACTGGACGGGGAAGGCGCCCGCGGACGTTCTCGGCCGCGAGATCGTCGAGGTCGACGGCCGCGAGATCTACCAGCTCTACCAGGCCTATATCCTGGCGGCTCTTGCCGGAGAGCGCGTGAGTTTCGAGCGCCAGCTCTCGAGCGCCAAGCGCAACGCGTTCTGGATTCGCGTCGAGTACTACCCCGATCGCGGCCCACGCGGCGAGATTCGCGGCTTCCTGGCGACGTACACCGACGTCGACAACATCAAGCGCCTCGAACTCGAGGCGGGCGAGCGCGAGCACCGGCTGCGCGTGGTCACCGACAGCGTAGGCCTGCCGATCTACTATTTCGACCGGTCTCTGCGCCTGCGCTTTGCCAACAAGCCGTATGGCGAGTACATCGGCGGAGTGGTGGACGATCTCATCGGCCAGCCGCTCAAGAGCTTCATCGCGCCGGAAGCGCTTGCCGAGCTGACGAGCTACATCGAGCGCGCCTTCGCCGGTGCGACCGTCTCCTACGACCGGCGCGAGCGCTCGGCCTCGGGAGAGCTTCGCTGGGTGCGGATCACGCTCTTCCCCGACCGCGAGCCTGGAAGCCGCATCGGCGGCGCGTTCACGGTGATCAACGACATCGAGGACGACGTGCGCATCCGCGAAGCGCTGAAGGCGCAGGAGGCGCAGCTCAGGTTATTCACCGACAACATTCCGGGCCCCATCGCCTACCTCGACAAGTCGCTGCGCTACACCTTCGTCAACCAGGCCTTCGCCAACTGGGTGTGCCGGCCGCAGGACCAGATCTACGGCAAGACGCCCTACGAGGTGATGCCCTCGGACGTGACCGCATTCCTGCGGCCGATCATCAAGCGGGCGCAGGAGGGGGAGAACGTCGACTACGAGCGCGTCGGCAAGTCGGCCGACGGCCAGAGGCGCTGGATGCACGGGCGCATTGCGCCGGACGTCGACGGCACCGGCAAGGTCCGGGGGCTGTATTGCATCGAGTACGACATCCACGATCTGAAGCTCACGGAGCAGGCGCTCGCGGCGCGCGAGCAGCAGCTCCGGCTCTTCACCGACAACATTCCCGAGCCGGTGGTCTACGTCGACCAGACCGGCAAGTTCACCTTCGTGAACGACGCCTTCCTGCGCGTGATGGGTATCGACCGCGAGGACGTGATCGACAAGTCGCAGGAGGAGGTGCTCGGCTCGGAAGTCTACGAGGCGCAGCGTTCCTACTTCGAGCGCGCCGCGCGCGGCGAGAGCGTGACCTACGAGCGCGCCGGGTCGGACGCCAACGGCAAGGCGCTGTGGCTGCGCAACCGCATCGTTCCGGACTTCCACTTCGACGGCACGATCAAGGGCTACTACACGGTCTGGCACGACATCACCGATCTGAAGCAGGCGCAGGATGCGCTGGCCGCGCGGGAGTCGCAGCTGCGAGCGATCATGGACGGCGTCCCGGCGCCCGTGGCGTACATCGATCGCGAGGAGCGCTGCCAATACGTCAACCGCACCTTCCTGCACTACTTCGGACTCTCGGCCGAGAAGGTGACGGAGCTGCGGCTGCGCGACGTGGTCGGCCACGGCATCTATCAGAGCGCACAGGTGATGCTGGGACGGGCGCTGCACGGCGAGTCGGCGTCCTTCGACCGGCTGGTGCCCGGCGCCAACGGCGTGCGCAGGTGGATGACCATCCGGGTCGTGCCGGACACGAGCGCGGAGCGCGAGATCGCGGGCGCGTTCGTGCTCATGAACGACATCCACGGGCTCAAGCAGGCGCAGGAGGCGCTGCGCGCGAGCGAGGCGGAGCTCAGGCTCATCATGGACAACGTGCCCGCGCGCGTGGCCTACATCGACCGCGACTTCCGTTTCCGGTTCCTCAACCGCCACAACGAGGTGTGGCTCTCGGAGAGCCGCAAGGAGCTCACCGGCCGGCGCATCGGCGAGGTCGTCGGCGAGGCGCGCGGGCGCCAGCTCCAGCCGCTGCTCACGCGGGTGCTCGCCGGCGAGACGGTGTCCACCGAGCAGCTGCTGGTGCAGCCCAACGGGGAACAGCGCTGGGAAGCGATCCACTTCGCGCCCAACCGCGACAGCGAAGGCAACGTGATCGGCATCTACGCGGTGCACACCGACATCCACGACCAGAAGCGCAACGAGGAGGCCCTGCGCCGCGCGAACTGGATGCTCTCCTCGCACATCAACAACACGCCGCTCGCGGTGCTCGAATGGGACCGCGACTTCCAGCTCGTGCGCTGGTCGCCGCAGGCGGAGAACATTTTCGGCTGGCGCGCCGAGGAGGTGCTGGGGATGCCGCTGACCGCCAGCCGGCTAACCCACGAATCCGATCGCGAGCAGGTGATCGCGCTGGTCAAGAAGCTGATGGCCGGCGACGAGCCGCGCGCCACGGGGCTCACGCGCAACCACCGCAAGGACGGCGAGACGATCTGGTGCGAGTGGTACCACTCCTGCCTGACCGACGAGCACGGCCGGATCGTCTCGATCCTCTCCTTCGTGCAGGACGTCTCGTCGCGCATCCGGGCGGAGGAGCGGCTGCAGTATCTCGCCACGCGCGACGCCCTGACCGGGCTGCCGAACCGGGTGCTGCTGCAGGAGCGGCTCACCCAGGCGATCGCCAAGGGTCGGCGAACGGGACAGCGCGTGGGCGCGCTGTTCATCGACCTCGACCGGTTCAAGAACGTCAACGACACGCTTGGCCACCGCATCGGCGACGAGCTCCTGAAGCGGGTCACGGCGGCGCTCTCACATGCGCTGCGCGAGACCGACCTGCTCGCGCGCCTCGGCGGCGACGAGTTCATGGTGATCGTCGAGGACTTCGACGAGCCCGAAGTCCTCGGTCGCATCGCGCAGAAGCTGCAGGAGGCGATCTCGCAGCCCTTCCAGATCGAGGAGCACGAGATCTACGTCACTTCCTCGATCGGCATCTCGGTGTATCCCGACGACGGCGACGCGCCCGAGGAGCTCCTGAAGCACGCCGACGTCGCGATGTACCGGTCGAAGGAGCTCGGGCGCAACACCTATCAGTTCTTCGACGCCAATCTCGCCGCGCGCCGCCTCGAGCAGCACACGCTGGAGACGGCGCTGCGCTCCGCGGTCAAGGACGGCGCGCTGACGCTGCACTACCAGCCGGTGCTGCGGCTCGCCGACAAGGCCGTGGTCGGCGCGGAGGCGCTCCTGCGCTGGCACGACGCCCAGCATGGAGACGTCCCGCCGAAGGTTTTCATTCCGCTGGCAGAGGAGTCAGGCCTCATCTACGCCCTTGGCGAATGGGTGCTGCGCACCGCGGCGCTGCAGTGCGTCGCGTGGCACGAAGCGGGCTTCGATCTCAAGGTGTCGGTGAATCTCTCGGGCCGGCAGTTCTATCGCGAGGACCTCTCGCAGCGAATCGGCGAGATCGTGCGCGAAGCCGGATGCAGGCCGGAGTGGATCGAGCTCGAAGTCACCGAGTCGAGCCTGCTGCACGATCTGGATTCGATCAAGAAGGTGCTGCAGCAGCTCCGCGGGGAAGGCTTCGGCGTGGCGATCGACGATTTCGGGACCGGGTACTCGAGCCTCTCTCACCTCAAGCACTTCCCGATCGACACGCTCAAGATCGACATCTCGTTCATCGCCGACATCGAGACCGACCCGGGCGACGCGGCCATCACCTCCGCCATTATCGCGCTGGCCCGGGGCCTCGGGCTGCGCGTGGTCGCCGAAGGCGTGGCCAGCCGCGAGCAGTACGAGTTTCTGGACGCGCGCGGATGCGACTGCTTCCAGGGCCACCTGGTGAGCCCGGCCCTGCCCGCGGAGGAGTTCGCGGCGTTCAACCAGACACGGCACTGACCCTATCGCTCGGCGCGCAGCTTGACCTACGTCAAGGAGATCCGAAGCTTCTCCGCTAGGGTGCCGCAATGACCCGCAACGCTCACCCCGACAGCTGGCGCAGCCACGCAGTGGCGGCAACGGCCTGCGTCGCGCTCATCGGGCTGGTGTGGCTGGCGGTGGTCCTGCGCATCGGCTTCGAGCGCGAGGACGACATCCTCGCCGCGAGCGACGATCTCGCGAAGCTGGCGATCGCCTACGAGGAGCACACGCTGCGCACGCTTCAGGAAGTCGATCACGTCCTTTCGCTGATCAAGGACGAGTACGAGCGCCAAGGGCCGGAAGTGGACATCGCGCGCATCGTGCGCTCGGGACGCTTCGATTCGACGCTCTTCAGCAACGTCGGCATCGTCGACCGCAACGGCATCCTCGTGAGCGGCCTGGTTCCCGGCGGCAGGGTCGATCTGTCCGATCGCGAGTACTTCACCGTGCACCGGGGCGTCGATTCGGGAACGATCTTCATCGGGCCCCCCATGCTGGGAAGGGTGACGGGCAAGTGGGGCGACATGATATCGCGGCGGCTCAATGCGCCCGAAGGCTCATTCGCCGGCGTCGTCTTCATGGCGGTCGATCCCGCGTATTTGGCGCGCTTCTATCGACGGATCGACCTCGGCCCGGAGGGCGTGGTGTCGTTCGTGGGCCTGGACGGAATCGCCCGCGTCCGGCAGCTCGGCGACCGCACGTCATTCGGCGAAGATCTGTCGGGCGCGACCTGGTTCGAGGAGATCGCCAAGGCGCGCGTCGGGACGTACATCACGGCGGGAAAGCTCGACGGGATAGCGCGCCTGTACAGCTATCGCGTTCTGGACGGCTATCCGGCCGTCGTCGGGCTCGGACAAGCGATGACCGTGGTGACGCAGCGAAGCGACGAGCGGCGGCGCTACTACTATCTCGGCGCCGCCCTGGTGACGGCCGCCATCGGGGCGGCAGGCGGCATCGTCATCGTGCTCCTGCGGCGTCGCAACCGCGCGCTTGCGGCGCTGCGCGACAGCGAAGGCCGCTTCCGCGCTCTCGCCGAGCAGAACATCGCGGGCATCTATGTCATCCAGGACGGCGTGATCAAGTACGTCAACCCGCGCTGCGCCGAGATCGGGGGCTACACACCGGAGGAGCTGACCGGCCGCTCCATCCTGGATTTTGTCCCGCCCCAGTGGCACGCCAGGATCAAGCGGCAGATTGAGGAGCGCACGAGCGGCGCCGTGAAGACCGCCGAATACGTCATCACCGGGCAGCGCAAGGATGGGTCCAGCATCGAGGTCGGCATCCACGCCACCCGCGCCATCGTCGACGGCAGGCCGGCGATCATCGGGCTGATGCAAGACATCGGCGAGCGCAGGGTCGCCGAGCAGGCGGCGAAGCGCCACCTCACGCGGCTCGAGGCCGCCCTGGAAGGCACCATCGAGGCCCTTTCGACGATGCTCGAGCTGCGCGACCCGTACACCGCCGGCCACCAGCGTCAGGTGGGTGATCTGGCGGCCGCCATAGGCGTCGAACTGGGGCTCGAGGAAGACCGCGTCAAGGGATTGCGCTTCGGCGGCTACGTCCACGACATCGGCAAGATCGCCATTCCGGCGGAGATCCTGAGCAAGCCGGGGAAGCTCACCGCGAACGAATTCGAGCTCATCAAGACCCACCCGCAGCAGGGCTACGACGTGCTGAAGGCGATCGAGTTTCCGTGGCCGGTCGCGCGCGCGATCCTCGAGCACCACGAGCGCCTGGACGGCAGCGGCTACCCGCGCGGACTGAGAGCCGAGGAGATCTCGCTCGAGGCGCGCATTCTCGCCGTGGCCGACGTGGTTGAAGCGATGTCCTCGCACAGGCCGTACCGCGCCGCGCTCGGCATGGACGCTGCGCTGCGCGAGATCCAGGAGCAGAGCGGCAAGCGTTACGACTCCAGCGTCGTCGCGGCCTGCCTGCGCGTAGTGCGCTCGGGCGCTTTCAAGCTCGCCGCCTGATCCGCCGTAGGTGCGAATTCAGTCGCACGCGTCGGAACGAATTCCGACCTACGTGACGTCCTCCAGCCACGCCAGCAAAGGCTTCGCCGCGGCTTCCCATCCCCGCTCTAGCATGAGCATGTGCGCGAGCCCCGGCACGATGGTCGCGGTCGTATCGTAGAACGTCGCGGTCGCACGCACGTCGGCCGGCGTGGCGATGCGGTCGCCGGTCGCGCCGAGCACGAAGGGCCGGACGGAAGCCGGAGGGCGCGTCCGGTGCCAGGGCAGCGTGAGGTCCAGGATCGCCCGCGGCGATTCCACCGTGAGGTGCGCGATCGCCTCGACCAGGATCGCGGTATCGACGTCGTCGCTGAAGTACATCGGCCGCAGTGCGGCGAGCACGTCGCCCGCGAGATGCGGCGCGTCGAGCCGGTGGAGGTTCACCAGGTACTCCGGCTGATGCGCCGCGAGGCGGTGCGCGACCGGCCCCAGGCCCGCCGGCGGAATGGGCGCGAGCAGCGCGGCGGCGCGAACCGGCTCCGCGACGAGAAGATGCTCCACCACCGCCGCGCCCATCGAATGGCCGACCAGGACTGGCGGCGCGGGAAGGCTGCGCGCGACCTGCGCGACGTCGGCGGCGTAATCGTCCAGCCCCGCCACGAACAGCGTCTCGTGCCCGCCGCTCTTCCCGTGGCCGCGCAACGAAAGCGCGTACGCCGCGTACCCGCGTGCGGCGAACCAGGGCAGGAAATGCGGCTCCCAGCACCAGCCGTCGCAATAGCCGCCGTGCACGAAGAGCAGAGGCGGCCGCCCGTTCGCGCGGGCGGGCCGCCGCGACCGGACTTCGAGATCCAGCTCGGGTGGTAGCATAAAGAGCGCGCGAATTCTACATGACCCCGACCGCACGCCGCGAAAGCGCCGCGCTTCCTCCCGGCGCCTACGACATCGACTGCGTCCGCTGCCCGCGGCTGGCCGCGCATCTCGGCGAGGTGCGCCGCGAGCATCCGACGTATTTCTGCCGCCCAGTCAGCCCGTTCGGCGATCCCCGGGCGCGGCTGGTGATTGTCGGCCTCGCGCCGGGCAAGCACGGCGCCAACGCGACGGGACGCCCGTTCACCGGCGACTATGCGGGGATCCTGCTCTATCGGACGCTATACGACTTCGGCTTCGCCTCCGAGCCCGAGTCGCTCGGCGCCGCCGACAGCCTCCACCTCGTCGGCGCCCGCATCACCAACGCAGTGAAGTGCCTGCCGCCTGGGAACAAGCCGCTGCCCTCGGAGATCCACAACTGCAACGACTACCTCGCCGTGGAGCTCTCCGTGCTGCCCGAGGGCGCGGCGATCCTGGCGCTGGGCCGCATCGCGCACGATGCGGTGCTGCGCGCGCTGGCGCTCAGGCGCCGCGAGCACCCATTCGCACACGGGGCGAGGCACGCGCTGCCCCGCGGCGTGCGACTCTTCGACAGCTACCACTGCAGCCGCTACAACGCCAACACCGGCCGCATCACCGCCGCCATGTTTCGCCGCGTCTTCCGCGCGATCGTGCGGCACCTCGACCCGGAACGATCGCGGGCGCGCGCTGCCTGAGAATCGATGACGTCCGTGAAACCCGGTCCCGAGCCCGCGGCGACAGCGTCGTTCGACGCGCGCGAGGTCATCGCCTCGCTGCCGAGCCTGCCCGGCGTGTACCGCATGATCAACGCCGCCGGCGAGACGATCTACGTCGGCAAGGCGCGAGACTTGAAGAAGCGCGTCTCGAGCTACTTCCAGAAAAGCGACCACGAGCCGCGCATCGAGGCCATGGTGGCGCAGGTCGCGCGGGTCGAGACGACGGTGACGCGCAACGAAGGCGAGGCGCTGCTGCTCGAGAACAACTTCATCAAGTCGCACCAGCCCCGCTACAACATCCTCTACCGCGACGACAAGAGCTATCCCTACGTCTGCATCACCGGAGAAAAATTCCCGCAGTTGCGGTTCCACCGCGGGAAGCTCGACAAGCCGCATCGCTACTTCGGGCCGTTCCCCAGCGCGGGCGCGGTGCGCGACGGAATCGCGGAGTTGCAGAAGGTGTTCCAGCTCCGCACCTGCGAGCCCACCGTGTTCGCCAACCGCTCGCGCCCGTGCATGCTGCACCAGATTCAGCGCTGCACGGCGCCGTGCGTCGGGTTGATCGACGAGGCGGCGTACCGGGAGGACGTGCAGAACGCGGTGCTGTTCCTGCAGGGCAAGGCGAGCGAGGTGCTGGAGCGGCTGCAGCGGGCGATGGACGAGGCTTCGAAATCGCTCGCCTTCGAGGAGGCGGCGCGAATCCGCGACAAGATCACACGGTTGAACCGCCTGCAGTCGCGCCAGTTCGTCGAGAGCGCGACCGCCGGCGACATCGACGTGGTCGGCGCGGCCGCCGAGGGCGGATTGACGGCGGTGAACCTGGTGATGATCCGCGGCGGCCGGCACGTCGGCGACCGCAGCTTCTTCCCGCAGCACGCCGAGGGTGCTTCGGTGACCGACATCGTATCGGCCTTCCTGGTGCAGCACTATCTCGAGCGCCCGGCGCCGCCGACGATCATCGCGCCGGAAGCGGGGGACGGCGACGTGCTGGGCGAGGTGCTCACGACGCAGGGCGGGCGCAAGGTCGAGATCGTGACCCATCCAGGCGGCCAGAGGCGGGTGTGGACGACGATGGCAGTGCAGAACGCCGAGCTGGCGATCCGCCAGCGGCTTGCGCAGAAGGCGACCCAGGACGAGCGTCTAGGCGCGCTGCAGGAGGGATTGGGATTGCCGTCGACCGTGCAGCGCATCGAGTGCTTCGACGTGTCGCACACGATGGGCGAGGCGGCGGTCGCGAGCTGCGTGATCTTCGATCGGCTCGCGATGCAGACCGGCGAGTACCGGCGCTTCAATGTGCGCCCGGCGACCGGCGGCGACGACTACGCGGCGCTGCGCGAGGCGCTCACCCGCCGCGTGGCGCGCATCGTCGCGGGCGAATATCCAGCGCCCGATCTGCTGGTGATCGACGGCGGCAGGGGGCAGGTCGCCATCGCAGCGGAAGTGCTCGCCGAGCAGGGGCTGCACGCGACGCACCTCATCGGCATCGCCAAGGGCCCCGAGCGCAAGCCGGGATTGGAAGAGATCGTGTTCGCCGATCGCGACGCCGCGCTGAAGCTACCGGCCGATCATCCGGGATTGCACCTTTTGCAGCAGATCCGCGACGAGGCGCATCGCTTCGCGATCCAGGGCCACCGGGCGCGCCGCGGCAAGGCGCGCACGACCTCGTCGCTGCAGGAGATCGGCGGGATCGGCTCGAAGCGGCGCCAGGCCCTGTTGTCACATTTCGGAGGGCTCAAAGGCGTCCAGGCCGCAAGCGTCGACGATCTCGCGCGCGTGCCGGGAATCAGCCGGGCGCTCGCCGAAAGGATCTTCGCGTCGCTGCACTAGAGGCGGGGCGCGCGGTCGTTTAGCAAGTAGAATGAGGTTGGATCGAGGCGAAAACAGCCGATGTACTTCAACGTCCCCATCGCCCTGACCTGGCTGCGGATCATTCTCATTCCGCTGTTCGTCGGCGTGTACTACTTTCCGGACTCGTGGCTGACGATGTTCTGGAAGAACTGGCTCGCCATGTCGGTCTTCGCGGTCGCGGCGATCACCGACTGGGCCGACGGCTGGCTCGCCCGCCGCTGGGGTCAGACTTCGGCCTTCGGGGCGTTTCTCGATCCGGTCGCCGACAAGCTCATGATCCTCGCGGCGCTGATCGTGCTCGTGTGGCTGGGCCGCGCCGACGCGTGGCTGTCCATGATCATCATCGGCCGCGAGATCGCGATCTCGGCACTGCGCGAATGGATGGCGCAGCTAGGCAAGTCGAAGAGCGTCGCCGTGGCGTTCATCGGCAAAGTGAAAACCGTGGCGCAGATCACGGCCATCGTCGCCCTGCTGCTCGACACCTCGTTCCTCCCCAGCTTCACGCCCGTGCTCGGCACCGTCGCGCTGTGGGTGGCCGCGATCCTCACGCTGTGGTCGATGCTGCACTATCTGCGGCTGGCCGCGCCGCACTTCGAGCCCTCGAGTGCGCCGCTCTCGCCGACGCTCTCGCGCATTGACCCGAGCCAGTCCGAAAAGATAAAATAGCCGGCTGTTTTTGCTCGTCTTTTCGACCCGCAAATCCCCGATAGCTCAGTTGGTAGAGCGACGGACTGTTAATCCGCAGGTCCCAGGTTCGAGCCCTGGTCGGGGAGCCAATCCATTCAGTGCCTTGCGAGCGTCGACTGCCTAATAATTAGGCAATTGGGTATATTCTAAATACCCAATTGGGTCTATTTCACACTCGCAATGATCGGTGTTTCGTTCGGCCGCACCGTCGTCGGCAGCAAACCCTTGATGTAGATTTCGGTCGTGCGCACGCTCGCGTGGCCGAGCAGGTGTTGCACCCGTCGAATATCGATCCCACGCCGCACCATGTCGGTCGCGCCTTTCGCGCGCAGATCGCGCAGTCCAAAGTCCTCCACATTCGCTTTATCCGGACCGCAATAGCGCCGGAACATGGCGCCAATACCGTCGACAGTGAAACGCTTG
>DATJBM010000097.1:0-9722 GCA_035515295.1 Casimicrobiaceae bacterium
GCACGCGGTGCCGAGCTTCCGCATCGACGCCGGAGCGCACCTGCTTGCCGCCCTGCAGCCCCGGTTCCCGCCGGGCACCGTCTTCTTCGCGATCGTCGATCCCGGCGTCGGGAGCGAACGCGAAGCCGCGGTCGTGCAGGCCGACGGCAAGTGGTACGTCGGCCCGGACAACGGTCTGCTCTCGGTCGTGGCGGCGCGCGCGGCTCACACGCGAACATGGCGGATCGCCTGGCGGCCACCGACCTTGTCCGCATCGTTCCACGGGCGCGATCTCTTCGCCCCGGTCGCGGCCTGGATTGCCGACGACGCGCTGCCGCCCGGCGCCATCGAGCCCACTGGGGGGCTACAGGTGCGGCTCTCCGCGGCCGACCTCGGGCGGGTGATCTACGTCGATCACTACGGCAACGCCCTCACCGGGCTGCGTGCACAAAGCGTGTCCCCCACGGCAACGATTGCCATCGGCGGGCGGCAGCTGTGCTGCGCGCGGGTGTTCGCCGAAGCTGCCGCGGATGGTGCGTTCTGGTACGCGAACAGCATCGGCCTCGTCGAGATCGCCGCTCCGCGCGCGAGCGCCGCGAGGCTGCTGGGTATCGAAGTCGGCGATCCGGTCGAAGCGACCGACTGAGGTCCCGGCGCGGCTTCGCGCCGCACCGTCACCCGCACTTTTTCCGTGACATGGCGGCGAAGCGGGCGTGCTGCGCCGCGTGTGGCCGGCTCACCTTCGATGAGCGCGACGAAGTCCCATGCTAAGCTTGCGGCAACGTACGGACTGCCGCAACCGTGGCCACCCGTTCGCCCGCTCTGGCCAAGCTCACGCGGCCGAAGCTCTACGACGTCCTGCCTCGGCCGCGGCTCCACGCGCTGCTCGACGAAGCCTCGAGCCGTCCCATCGTCTAGGTCTGCGCGCCGCCCGGCTCGGGCAAGACGACGCTCGTGGCCAGCTATCTCGAGGCGCGCGAGCTTCCCCACGTGTGGTACGAGGCAGATGTCGGCGACACCGATCCGGCCACCTTCGTGCACTACATGCGCCTGGCCGCTCAGCAGCTTGCCGGCAAGCACGCGAAGGCGCTGCCCGCCTTCTCGCCCGAGCCGGAGCAGAATCTGGCGCGCTTCGCGCGAAGCTGTTACTACGAGTGGGCCAACTTCGCGCCGCTCGAGCACGCTGCTGCCGGAGTTCGAGCACCTGCTCGGAAGCAGCGCCCCGGCGCTTGATCAGGAGAGCGAGCTGCGGGCGCGCGCCGCCTGGCTCATCGCTCTATTGTTCCGCGACCCCGAGAGCGAGAACCTGGCGCCCTGCGCGCGACGCCTCGAGGCGCTGCTCGACGGCGAGGACGACGTCAACGTCCGCGTGATGGCGGCCTCGACGCTCTTCAACTACATCAACTGGAAAACCGAAGGCGAGGCGGCTCCGGCGCTGGTCGCGCGCATCGAGCCGATCCTGGAGCGACCCGAAGTCACGCCGCTCATGCAGGTGTGGTGGCGCACGCACCTGTCGTTCTGGCACTACATCAACGGCCGCTACGGCGAATCGACGAAAATCATGGCTGAGGCGCGCGCCGTCGCCGAGCGCTACGGACTCGAGGCGTACCTGTTCGAGATCGACCACGCCGATGCTTCGGCGCTGATCAACAAGGGCGCGCACGTCGCCGCGCAGGCGCTGCTGGAGGCGATGGAGCGCCGGTTGTCACCGACCCAGCCCATGCAATGGCCCTACTTCCATCACCTTCGCTCGATGCTCGAGCAGCGCCTGGGCAACGCCGGGGCCGCGGTCGATCAGGCCGAGCTCGCCGTGTCGCTCGCGCGCGAGACCGGGCTTCCCTCGCTGCAGATGCCGCACTTCCTCACCCGGCTTGCGCAGGCACGCGCCGCCGCAGGCGACCGGGAAGGCGCGCTGAAGGTCATCGACGAAGCGATCGCGGTTGCGTCGCCGTCCGAGCGCACAACCTTCGAGCAGCGGCGCGAGGTGCTCCTGATCGAGGCCGAGCTCGATGCCGGCGAGGCGCAGAGCGCGGCCACGCGCCTCGCGAAGGTACTCGCCGAACAGCGCTCGCGCGGCCAGCTCCTGCTCCTGAAGAACCGCCCCGATCTGGCGGCGCGGCTTGCGGCCTTCGCGCTGGAGCGCGGCATCGAGCCCGAGTTCGTGCGCTCGCTCATCGAGCACAACGCGCTCGCCGCGCCGCCGGGCGCGGGGGCCGTGTGGCCCTTCCGGCTGCGCATCCGCGCGCTCGGCGGCTTCCAGCTGATCCGCGACGGTGCGCCGATGGTGTTCACCGGCAAGGCTCAGCAGCGGCCGCTCGATTTGTTGAAGTTGGTCGTCGCGCTCGGCGGCAGGGACGTCGACGCGCAGCAGCTGATGAGCGCGCTGTGGCCGGAGGCCGACGGCGCTGCCGCCAAGACGTCATTCGACACGACATTGTTCCGCTTGAGGAAGCTGCTCGCGATCGACGGTGCGCTCGCGCTCACTGCCGGAAAGGTCAGTCTCGCGCCCACGCTGGTGTGGACCGACGTATGGGCCCTCGAGCGGGCGCTGGAGAAAGCCGAGCGCAACGGCGCATCCGCCGGACCGGATGGCGCAGCCGTCGGCGTTGCGAAGCGATTGGTCGCTTATCCCGGTCCGCTTCTCGGCACCGAGGAAAGCCGCTGGGTCGTCCAGCCCCGCGACGCGCTGCGCTCGCGCTTCGTGCGAACGCTCACCAGCCTGGGCGAAGAGCTCGAGCGGCAGGCCGAACGGGCTATCGCCGTCGAGGTGTACCGCCGCGGTCTGGAGGCGGACAACCTAGCCGAGGCGCTGTATCGCGGCCTGATGCGCGCGCTCGCCGCGACGGGACATCACGCCGACGCGCTCAACGCCTTCCGCCGATGCCGCGAGCTTCTGTCGATCGTACTGGGCGTGAAGCCTTCGACCGAGACGGAGCGGCTGCACCGCGAGATCGTCGCCGGACACAAGCCCGCCTGACCCCGCCTCTGCCGGCGGCGTCAGGCCAAGCTCGCCCTCAACCGCCGTGCTCGCGATCCGGGCCGGTGCGGGTCCTCGACGCGAGATGGCTCGGCTGTCGCGCCACGTGATCCCCGTGCGCCACGTGGGTCCGGCTGCTCGCCCGCGGATGCGCCGTCCTCACGCCGTAGGAGCGTGGCGTATGTGCGCTGGTGCCGTGGTAGGAGCGGCTCGTCCCGCGCCAGTGGTTCCAGTCATGGTCGCCGTTCCAGCGATGGCCGCCGCCGTCGCCATACGAGAAACTGAAGTAGCCCGGTGCCGAATAGTACGCGGGTCCGTAATCGTAGTAGTCGTAGCCATAGCCGTAGCCGTAGTACGGGTACGAACTCCCGTAATACGCGCCTTCGGTCGCGCAGCCGGCGAGCAGTGCGGCACAAGCGGCCGCGGCGACAAGCGCAAGCCTCATCATTTGTGGCCTCCTTCCGGATTCCTGATAGATGTGTGGCCGGCCGCGACGCGACCAAGTTCCGCTCGGCGGCGAACCTGGGTGTAACGGCGTTTGATGCCGCGGGCGAGCGTGACGCAGCGGAGATCCGCCTACGCGGCGATTCGCGGAGGCCTACATCGCCTCGCGTCCCGCAGTCGAGCATGTCACAGGTAAGTCATCGGTAAGCGCCCCGCGCCGCCCGGCCGCGGCGTGATCAGCACGCACCGCGGCCGCACGCAGAGCCTGAGCGCGCTCCCAAAGAAGCGTTTCGCGACAAGCGACTAGCCGCCCGGGACCGATCGCCGACGGCATTTTTGCGGCCGCCCGGCTCGAGCTGCGAATCGGTCAGCGATCGGCAAGCGCTGCGCTCGCAGACTGCCGCCTTGCCTCGGGCGTCCGCCCGGGCGACGAAGATCGAGCGCACGGAATGAACACACAGCAGCCACCGCGACCGCGGCGGCCACGGCGGACCAGCAGGCAGCCGGCCGGCGTGATCACGGCCAAGTCATCGCCGTCGCAATCGGGCGCAGTGGTCGCGACGCGGAACGATGCGGGCAGTTCCCCGCGCAAGCGCAGGAAACCGTTCGTGCTCTAGTTGGGCGCAGGTTCGAACAGCGAAAGGAATGCATCATGGCGACGGCAGCAGTACGCAGCTTCAGGTTCTTCGGCATGCTGGTCCAGAAGGCGGGACCGTACCTCCTGCTCGAGTTGCTGCTTCCCGGCGGGACGCTGTTTGCGCTGCTGCTCTACATGTACCGGCGCCGCAGGTCGGGCGAGGCTCCCGCCCAAGGCGACGCGTCGACGCGCTGGTCCGCGGGCTTGCTCTGCCGCGTGATCGCGAGCCAGCTTCCCGACATCGCCTCGACCTGGCGCGGCCGGCATCGCGAGCGCGACGGCCTCGAGGCGCTTGTCTTCTGAGCCTGCTCACCGCTCAGGGACAAGCCATGCTCTTCGATCCGATAGCAAGGTCGCGCATCGCAGCGCGGATCGCGGTCACCGTGCTCGCCGCGTGGATGCTGCTCGAGTCGTGGGGAATCATGCCCGCGATCGCCCAGCGGCGCGACGGCGGATGGCTGGCCGCCGGGACCGCGCTCGCCATCCTGCTGTCCGCGCTCGTGTCGAGCATCGCCGGATTCGCGTTCTGCGCCGTCGCCGGCAGCGCGCTGGCCTATCTCAAGGTCGACCCGGTGCATGCCGTGCAGATGATGGTGGTCTGCTCCATCGCGACGCAGTTCTACGCGGTGTGGACCATTCGCGACTCGATCCAGTGGCGACCGCTGAGGCCGATGATTGCCGCCGGCGCGGCCACGATTCCGCTGGGCGTGTGGCTGCTCCTGCACGCTGACGCCCTTCTCTACGCGTCGGGCCTCGGAATATTCCTGATCGGCTACGGTGCTTACGTCGCGTTCCGGCGTCATCGCTCGTCGTCCACGGCAGCGCGTGGCACGACGCCGCGGTCGGCGCGCTGGGTGGTTTGGCAGGCGGACTGGCGGGACTGCCGGGTTCGGTCGTGACGATCTGGTGCTCGCTGCGAGGCTGGGACAAGCTCAGGCAGCGCGCCGTCTACCAGCCCTACATCCTCGCCATGCAGCTGGTGACCATCGTGTGTCTGCGTTGCCTCGGTCCCGCCGGCAGCGCGCTCGGGGGCGATCTCGGCGCCGTGCCATTCGCGCTGCTCGGCGCGATGGGAGGACTCGCGCTGTTCCGGCGAATCAGCAACGCGCAGTTCCAGACAGCGGTAAGCGCGCTGCTCGTGATCTCGGGTATCGGACTGCTGGGTCGCGTCCGGTAGCGCCGCTCTGCCTCGAGCCGCCCGCGTCCCGGCAACGAGCGCCAGGGCGATCGCTGGGCCTTCAGGCCCCTCGCCCGCTTTCACCACGGCTGCTGCGTCTCGTAAAAACGGCCCTCGGTCCGTGCCATTCCCGCAGCACGTCGGCTGGAAGGCCTCGACGGCTTCCGCGATGGTCAGTGAGAAAGGTGATCGAAGTTGCGCATCGTCGCATGCGGATCGCGCCAGCCAGACGCGAGCCCGCGCGCCGGAATGGTGCAGCACAACCTGTGCGCTGCCCGTGCAATGCGGAAGTGTCGACGCGCTTTACATCGCGTCGGCGGAGGCGGGCGACATGTCGGCTAAGCCACTGAAGCCTTTAGAGGCTCTGCGCAACGGAATGGCTCTTGCATAAGTTCTCGGCGACGCGACGCTGAAAGGCACAGCGCGAAGATGGAGATCACCATGAAATCCATTCTTGATCCGACGTTCCGCTATACCAAAAGCATCGACACGGATATTCGCAAGACTTTCGCTCGCATCCGGCGCGAGCAACAGCGGCAGGCGCGCGTGCAAGCAGCGGACGCGGGAGGAATCGTCCTGCCTATCGGAGAGCGCAAAGTGCGCGCCGCCGCATAAGCGACGCCGCCGCCCAAAGCGGGCCGATCCGCTCTCCCGCGGCGCAAACAGAAAGGCCCCGCAGCGCGGGGCCTTTCGTCGTCAGACGCCACCGACGTCAGGCGGGTTCCTTCTCCCGCTCCTCGATGCGCGGCTCCGGCCGCGACGGCGCTGGTTCGGGGTTGCTTTCCTTCTTCGCGGCCTTCTCCGCTTCGCGCAGCTTGCGCGCGAGCTCGGAGGCACGCGCCTTCCATCCCCATTCGCTGAATTCGTAGCACATGGCGAACTCCTTTCCTCGTACGATGGGCGCATCCCTTACGCCGTTGTTGTTCTATCGACGATATTACGCCGGCGCCGCAGGCTTTGCAGCTCCGCGCCGGGCGCCTGCGCAGTCGCGAGCTTTAGGTTCTTGAGCGGCAGCGTGCGCACGGGCTTGCCGGTCGCCGCGGCGATCGCGTTGAGTACCGAAGGCGTCACCACGCTGATGGTCGGCTCGCCAACGCCGCCCCAGAAGTCGTATGTCGGCACGATGACCGTCTCGACCTTCGGCATTTCGGCAAGCCGCAGCACGGCATAGGTGTCGAAGTTTCCCGATACCATGCGCCCGTTCTCGACCGGGCATTCGCCGTAGAAGGCCGCACTCAAGCCGTAGGCGACGGATCCTTCGACCTGCGCGGCGATTTGCCCCGGGTTGACGGCATGCCCGCAGTTGATCGCCAGCACCGTGCGATGCACTTTCACTTTGCCGCCATCGACCGAGACCTCTGCCACCGCGGCGGAATAGCTGCCGTAACCCATGAACTGGGCGACGCCACGATGGACGCCCGCCGGGAGCGGCTTGCCCCAGCCCGCTTTCTCCGCCGCCGCGTCCAGCACCGCGAGATGCTTGGGATGATTCGCCATCAGCTTGCGCCGGAACTCCACCGCATCGGCGCCCGCGGCGCGCGCTACCTCATCGATGAAGCATTCCATGTAGACCGCGTTCTGATTGGTGTTGACGCCGCGCCACGGGCCGACCGGCACGTGCGTGTTGCGCATCGCGTATTCGATCAGCAGGTTCGGCACGGTGTAGCCGAGCTGCGCGTCGCCGGGCTGGTCGGTGTAGCCCTGGAGCTGGCGCTCGTCCCTGCCGTCCCTGGCCCGCGGCGAATTGAGGAAGGCGTTGATCGATTGGCCCGAGATCCGAATGTGCAGGCCGATGAGATTGCCGTCGGCATCGAGCCCCGCCGCGGCGCGGCACTGCGAGATGGGCCGGAAGAAGTCGTGAGTCATGTCTTCCTCTCGGCTCCAGATCAGCTTGACCGGCACCCCGGGCATCTGCCTGGCGATCGCGGCTGCCTGGCGAACATAATCCTGCGCGCCGCCGCGCCGCCCGAACCCGCCGCCCAGCACGTGCTTGTAGACCTCGCATTTCTCGAGCGGCAGCCCCGTTTCCTCGGCGAGCGCGGCGAGCGCCGCTTCGCCGTTCTGCGTGGGCACCCAGCACTCGGCACGTCCCGCGGTCACCCTCGCCGTGCAGTTCATCGGCTCCATCGTCGCATGGGCAAGGAACGGCGTGCTGTAAACCGCCTCGACTGTATTCGCCGCTTCCGCGATCGCCTTGGGAGCGTCGCCTTCGCTTCGGAACGCGTACGCGGCCGGTGCGTTGAGCCCGTCCTGCAGCCGTTCGGCGATGGTGGCGCTGGATTGCGCGGCGTTCGGACCTTCGTCCCAGACGATGGGCAGCGCAGCGAGCGCCGTCCTGGCCCGCCACCACGTGTCGGCGACGACGGCAACCGTCGAGGCATTGACCTTCACGGCGCGCTTCACGCCGGGCATCGATCGAATCTTCGCCTCGTCGAAGCTCATGAGCTTGCCGCCGAAGACGGGACATTGGGCGATCGCCGCGCACAGCATCCCGGGCAGTCTCACGTCGATTGCGTACTTGAGGCTGCCGTCGAGCTTCGGCGCGGTATCGAGCCGCTTGAGCGGCTTGCCGGCGATCTTCCATGCCTTCGGGTCTTTGAGCTTGATGCGCTTCGGATCGGGCGGCGTGATCTTCGCCGCCGCGGCGGCGACCTTGCCGTAGCTCGTCGTGCGCTTCGACGTCGCGTGCGAGATGACACCGTCGCTCACCGTCAATTGGTCGACCGGCACGTTCCACTTTTCCGCCGCGGCCTGCAGGAGCATGATCCGCGCCGCCGCGGCGCCGCGGCGCACGTAATCCTCCGACGCACGGATGCCGCGGCTGCCTCCGGTGCCCATCTCGCCCCAGGCACGCTTACGGGCGAGATTCGCGCCTGGCGTGGGGAATTCCGTCCTGACGTGCGCCCAGCCGCACTCGAGCTCCTCGGCGACGAGCTGGGCGAGCCCCGTCTCGGTGCCCTGCCCCATTTCCGACCGCGCGATGCGGATCACGCAGGTGTCGTCAGGCTTCACCACGACCCAGGCGTTCACTTCCGTGCCGGCGGAATGGCGCGCCGGTGTCGCGCAAGCGGGCCCGCTGTCGAAGCCCAGCGGCAGCCCCAGCGCGAGTCCGCCGCCGGCCACGGCCGCCGAGCCGACGATGAACCTCCGGCGGGCGAGATTCGGCGCCTTCGCTGCGTGGGCGAGTTTCATCGGACCCGCCGCCTCACGCCTGCCCGGCCGCGATCTCCGCGGCCCTATGCACCGCCGCGCGGATACGCTGATAGGTGCCGCAGCGGCAGATGTTGGTCATCGCCGCATCGATGTCTTCGTCGCTGGGGTTGGGCCTCTCCCGCAGCAGCGCGGCCGCGGCCATGATCTGGCCGGACTGGCAGTAGCCGCATTGCGGAACGTCCAGCTCGGCCCAAGCGCGCTGGACCGGATGTGAGCGCCTTGCGGACAATCCCTCGATGGTGACGATTCGGTCGGCGGCTTTCACGGCGCCGAGAGGAATCGAGCACGAGCGGCGCAGCTCGCCGTTGATATGCACCGAGCACGCGCCGCACTGGGCGATGCCGCAGCCGTACTTGGTTCCGGTGAGGCCGATCTGCTCGCGTATCACCCAGAGCAACGGCGTGTCGGCTTCGACCCTCGCGTCGCGGAGCTTGCCATTGATGTTGAGCTTTGCCATGCGGCTACTCCCGTGAAGCGAACCCATCGCGCCGGTTGGGGTGCTGGCCCGTGTGCCGGCCGGCGAGTTAACATCGTAGCCCGAACGGCCGCACTGCGGGAAACAGCGCGGACACCGATCTCTTCCGTCAGCGCGCCAACGACGATCGTGGCCTCATGAATCCGCGTAACGTGTTCGTGGTGGCCTGGGCGCTGATCGCCGCGACTTCCGTCCGAGCGCAGGACCCGGCACGCGAAGCGATGGCGCGGCTACACGTCGTCGGCGATGGCATTCCGGGCCCACTGAGCCGCTCCGCCGGCGACGCCGAACGCGGCCACGCACTCATGGTTGAACGCGCAGCGGCCAACTGCCTGCTCTGCCACGCGGTGCCGGGCGCGGCGATCGCCGGCAATGTGGGTCCTACGCTCGCGGGCGTCGCAAACAGGCTCTCCGCCGCGCAGCTTCGCTTGCGGATCGCCGATATCCAGCTCGTGAAGCCCGATGCCGCCATGCCGAGCTATTACCGCATCGAGCGCCTGGATCGTGTAGCGGGCGAATACCGAGGCAAGCCCGTGCTCGAAGCCCGCGAGGTCGAGGATCTGGTCGCCTACCTCGGGACGCTCAAATGAGAGCTACCGCGCGCCTTGTGCCGGGGCGTCGTCGCATCCTTCGCGCCGCTGCCGCCATGCTGGCCTTGCGCGCGCTACCCGCGATCGCAGCCCCGGAGCTGCCCGACATTCCGCTACTCTCCCAATTCCTCGCCGGACGCGCGGCGCGCTGGGAGCGGCTGCGGCTCACGCTGCCGGTGCTCGCCGACAACGGCCTCGCCGTGCCGCTCAAGCTGGCGATGGCCGGTCCT
>DATJBM010000098.1:0-19390 GCA_035515295.1 Casimicrobiaceae bacterium
CGGCAACGCGCTGCAGGGCATCATGGGCAACTACATGGAGCAGAACGTCAAGGCATTCCTCACCATCCAGACCAAGCTGCAGGAGCAGGCGAAGCAGATCTACGGCGACAAGATGATGCTCACGCCCGACCTGTGGAAGCAATTCCTGCAGATGCAGGCGCCGGCCATGCAGGGCATGCTGGGCAACTATCTCGAGCAGAGCGCGAAGCTGTTCATGGACATGCAGCAGCGGATGCAGGATCAGACGAGGGGGTTGTTCACCGCCTTCCCGTTCGCCAATTTCGGCGCGCCGCCAGCGGGTTCCGAGGACGACAAGAAGCGCTGATTCGTCGACACGCGCGGTGAAGCGGCGCACAAGCCGCATTGCAGCGTCGCGCTTTTCCGCAATGCAGCGCACCATCCGGTCTCGAATGAAGCAGCGCCACAGCTCGATGCCGAGCGTCGGATTCGTCTCGCTGGGCTGCCCCAAGGCGCTGGTCGACTCCGAAGCGATCGTCACCAGGTTGCGCGCCGAAGGCTATGCCATCGCGCCGACCTACGCGAACGCCGACCTCGTCGTGGTGAACACCTGCGGCTTCATCGACACCGCGGTGGAGGAGTCGCTCTCGGCGATCGGCGAGGCGATCTCCGAGAACGGCAAAGTCATCGTCACCGGTTGTCTCGGCGCGAAGAACGGCGGCGAATTCGTGCGCGCGCGGCACCCCAAGGTGCTCGCGGTCACGGGACCGCATTCACCTTCCGACGTGATGGCTTCGGTTCATCGCCATCTGCCCAAGCCGCACGATCCCTTCGTCGACCTGGTACCGCCCGCAGGCATCAAGCTCACCCCGCGGCATTACGCGTATCTCAAGATCTCCGAGGGCTGCAATCACCGCTGCACATTCTGCATCATCCCGTCGCTGCGCGGCGACCTCGTGAGCCGGCCGCTGGGCGAGGTGATGATCGAGGCGGAGAACCTCTTCAAGGCGGGCGTGAGGGAGCTGCTCGTGGTCTCGCAGGATACCAGCGCCTACGGCGCCGACGTGAAATACCGGACGGGATTCTGGCGCGGCCGTCCGCTGCGCACCCGGCTGACCGAGCTCGCTCGGGCCTTGGGAGATCTAGCGGCCGAGCACGATGCCTGGGTACGGCTGCACTACGTGTACCCGTATCCGCACGTCGACGAAGTGATTCCGCTGATGGCGCAGCGCCGCATCCTGCCGTATCTCGACGTGCCGTTCCAGCACGCGAGCCCGCGGATCCTCAAGGCGATGAAACGGCCCGCGAACGTCGAGAGCAATCTGGACCGCATCCGCGCCTGGCGGGCGATCTGTCCGGATGTCACCCTGCGCTCGACCTTCATCGTCGGCTTTCCGGGCGAGACCGAAGGCGACTTCGAGGAGCTGCTCGCGTTCCTGGAAGCCGCGGAGCTCGACCGCGTGGGCTGCTTCGCCTACTCGCCGGTCGACGGAGCCACGGCGAACGCGCTGCCCGGCGCCGTTCCCAGTGAAGCGAAGGAGGAGCGGCGCGAGCGATTCATGACGGTGCAGGAGGGCATCAGCGCCCGGCGACTCGCCGCCAAGGTCGGTCGCACGATCGAGGTTCTGGTCGATCGCGTCGAAGCCGATCGCGCCGTGGCGCGCAGCACGGCCGACGCGCCGGAGATCGACGGCATCGTCTCGATCGAGGACGGCGCCACGCTCTCAGTCGGCGGCTTCGTCCGGGTGCGCGTCACTGGCAGCGACGCGCACGACCTCACGGCGCGGCTCAACGCAGCGTAAACAGCGCGCCATCGGCGAAGGATGCCGCCTTGGCGAGCGGTATCAGCGCGTCTGCGCACTCGCGGGACTGGCACCAGGAGCGGTACAGACCCTGTGATGGACACTCACAGGCGTCGACCCGTACACTGCCGGCGACAGCATGAAGCTCCGAGCTACTGTTGTTCTCGCCGTGCTGGTGGGAGTGCTTGCCGGCTTGGGGGGCTACACGTTCCTCTATGCCGAGGGCTTCTCGTATATGAGTTCGGACCCGCGAGCGTGCGTGAACTGCCACATCATGCGGTCCCAATACGAGTCGTGGCAGAAGGGCAGTCATCACAACGTGGCGACCTGCGTCGACTGTCACCTGCCCCACGGCTTCATCGGCAAGTGGCTGGCGAAGGCCGAGAACGGGTTCCATCACTCGAAGGCTTTCACGCTGCAGGATTTCCACGAGCCGATCATGATAAAGCCGGAGAGCGGCCGCGTCCTGCAGGCGAGCTGCATGGAGTGCCACGGCGCGCTGGTGCACGATCTCGTCATGAAAACCCGCGACAGCGGCGACGAAGTCGCCTGCGTCCATTGCCATGCTTCGGTCGGCCACGGCGAAACGACGGGGCTTGGACGCTGATACGAGTGTGCTCAGAGGAGGGTCGATGAGAACGTCGCAATCCGGAATGTCGCGGGCCGTATTGATCGCCACGATCGCGGCGGTCGCAATCGCCACGGCGCTGGTCACGGCGCTCCTCGTCAACATCTTCGAGCGGAAGAGCGAGGCGCGCAATCCGTACGTGCGCCTCACCGAGGTGACCGAGGACACGACCGACCCCGCCAAATGGGGCGTTAACTGGCCGAAAGAGTACGAGTCGTACAAGCTCACCGAGCAGACGACGCGTACGCGCTTCGGCGGACATGGAGGCAGCGAGGCGCTGCCGCAAGAGAAGATCGAGCGCGATCCGTGGCTGAAGCGGATGTTCCTCGGCTACGCGTTCTCGATCGACTACCGCGATCGCCGCGGCCACGCCTACATGCTTTCCGATCAGGAGGCCACGAAACGGCTGACCAAGCCTCAGACCGGCTCCTGTCTGCATTGCCACGCGTCGGTCATGCCGCTTTACCGTGAGCTCGGGGACGGTGACGCCGCGAAGGGACTGGCCGCGAGCTACAAGTTTTCCTACCAGGAACTGAACAAGAAGCTGCACGATTCCGGGCACGCGCATCCCGTCTCTTGCGTCGATTGCCATGATCCGAAAACCATGGCTCTGCGCGTCACCCGGCCCGGGTTCATCGAAGGCATCCAGAAGCTCGCCGCATCCGACGCGCCGGTTCCCGGCCTGCCGTCCATCGACCGCTGGCGCGCCGGCGGCAAGCAGCATCCATACGACCCGAATGCCGCGACCCGTACCGAGATGCGTTCGTTCGTGTGCGCGCAGTGCCATGTGGAGTACTACTGCTCTTCGGCGCTGCCGCTCACCTTTCCCTGGGGCGACGGTCTGCGCGCGGGCGATGTCGAGAAGTTCTGGAATGAGACAAAGTTGCCCGACGGCACGCAGTTCTTCGATTACAAGCACGCGGAGACGGGCGCTGCGATCCTCAAGGCACAGCACCCCGAGTTCGAGCTGTGGAGCCAGGGTGTGCATGCGCGAAGCGGTGTTGCCTGCGCCGATTGCCACATGCCGTACGCGCGCGAAGGAGCGACCAAGGTTTCCGACCATTGGGTTCGCAGCCCATTGCTCAACGTCAACCGCGCGTGCCAGACCTGCCATCACTTTTCCGAAGACGAGCTCAAGGCGCGCGTCGACGTGATCCAGCAGCGGAACCACGATCTGATGGAGCGCGGAGGGACCGCCATCGTGGCGCTGATCGACGCGATCGTCGCGGCGAAGAAGGATGGCGCGACGCTCGAGCAGCTCAGCGAGGCGCTCGACCTTCAGCGGAAGGCGCAATGGCGGCTGGATTTCATTGCCGCCGAAAACTCGATGGGCTTCCACGCGCCACAGGAAGCGGCGACGGTGCTGGGAGAGGCGCTCGACTACGCACGCCAGGGACAAGTTGCCGCGGCGAATTGGCGCACAGCGCCCAAGAAGTGACGCGATCCCGGTCGGCCGGCTGCTGCAAAACGACTGAAGGCGCCTTCCCCGGGGCGCGTCCGGGGGCAGGCACGACGCAATTCGCGTCGCTACCGCAATTCAGGCTTTCGGGCCCGCGCCACGCTGAAAGCGCTTGCGCACATACTCCTCGTCGAGCTCGCCGGAGAAATACGACGACTCGAGCCACATCACATTGATGATGCCGAACGCGAGCGCCAGGCCGACGCCGAGAATCCAGGTGAAGTACCACATGGCGGCTCCTTGATCTTCAGTAGCTCGTATGGGTGGTCTCGCGGATGTACGCCACCGTGACCTTGCCGCGCAGGACGCGGTACACCCAGGCGGTGTAGGCGAGAACCAGCGGCAGCATGACCACGACGACCCAGAACATGATCGCGAGCGTGCGATGGCTCGACACGGCATCCCACACCGTCAGGCTCGATCGCGGATCGGTCGACGAAGGCATCACGAACGGGAACATCGCGAAGCCCGCCGTCAGGATCGCGCCCGCGTTGACGACGCTGCTGGCGATAAACGCGGGCACCGCGCGCCCGACCCTGGAGAAGGCGATCACCGCCAGCGCGGCCGCGAACGCCGCGGCCGGAGCGAGCATCATCCAGGGATGGTCGGCGAAGTTCTCGAGCCACGTGCCCTGCGACGCCTCGACCGTCTTCGCGATCGGCGCGAAGGCGCTCGACGCCGGAGGCATCGCCGTGATGCGATATCCCGCGACCCCCAGGCTGACCCACAGCCCGGCGAGCGCGAAGAGCACGATGAAGGCGACCGCCGACCATACCGCCGCCGTTGCGGCCCTGCGCGCGAGCGCATCCTCGGTACGGATCTGCAGGTAGGTCGCACCCTGCATGGTCAGCATCGCGAGGCTCACGATTCCGGCGAGGAGTCCGAAAGGATTGAGGAGCTGCCAGAGCGACCCGGTGTAGACGACGCCCATGGTCGCCGGATCGAAGTGGAACGGCACGCCGCGGAGCAGGTTGCCGAAGGCGACACCGAAGACCACTGCTGGAACGACCCCGCTCACGAACAGGCTCCAGTCCCAGGCGTTGCGCCAGCGCGGATCGTCGTGCTTGCTCCGATAGACGATGCCCGCGGGACGGAAGAACAGCGCGAACAGCGTCAGCAGCATGGCGGCGTAGAACCCGGAGAAGGCCGTGGCGTAGACGAGAGGCCAGGCAGCGAAGATCGCACCGCCGGCCGTGATGAGCCAGACCTGGTTGCCCTCCCACACCGGGCCCACCGTGTTGACGATCACCCGCCGCTCCTCGTCGCTGCGGCCGAGGAGCGGCAGGAGCACTGCGACGCCCAGGTCGAATCCGTCCGTGATCGCGAAGCCGATCAGCAGCACGCCGATGAACAGCCACCAGATCACTTTCAGCGATTCGTAGTCGATCATGGCGCGCTCCTCAGGCGGTCCGCGGCGTGCCCGCGCGCGGCGCCTCGAGGTCGTAGTTGCCGGTGTGCAGGCTCGACGGCCCCAGGCGGATGTACTTGACCATCAGGTAGAGCTCGACGACGAGCAGCACCGTGTAGAAGACGATGAACGCGGCCAGGCTCGTCCACACGTCCGAGGCCGAAAGACTGGAGACGCTCAGGAAAGTGGGCAGCACCTCGCTGATCGTCCAGGGCTGACGGCCGTATTCCGCGACGACCCAACCCAGCTCCACGGCGATCCACGGCAGCGGAATGCTCCACAGCGCCAGCCTAAGAAGCCAGCGCTGCGGAGCGAGATTGCGGATCGCGAGAAAGAAGAACGCCGCCGCGAACACGAACAGGAAGAAGAATCCGAGGCCCACCATCAAGCGGAACGACCAGAACATCGGCGCGACCCGCGGGATGGTGTCGGCCGCGGCCAGCCGGATCTGTTCGGGCGTCGCATCGCTCACCCGTGGGGCGTATTTCTTGAGCAGCAGCGCGTATCCCAGGTCGCCACGGCTCTGGTCGAACTGCTTGCGCACTTCCGGACTGCGGTCGCCTGACTGCAGCTTCTCAAGCAGCGTATAGGCGACAATCCCCCGTTTTATCCGCTCCTCGGCTTGCTGGCGCAGCTCGGCGATGCCGGTGATGGGGGTGTCGACCGAACGGGTGGCGATGAGGCCGAGCACCCAGGGTATCCTGATCGCGAAGTCCGTGCGTTCCTTCTGCTGGTCCGGCAATCCGAACGCCGTAATCGCCGCCGGCGGCGGCTGGGTGTGCCATTCCGCTTCGATGGTCGCCAGCTTCACCTTCTGCACCTCGCCCGAGGTGTACCCGGACTCGTCGCCCAGCACGATGACGGAGAGCGCGGAGGCGAGGCCGAAGCCCGCCGCCACCGCGAAGGAGCGCAGCGCGAACCCCGCGTCGCGCGCCTTGAGCAGGTACCAGCTGGAGACGCCGAGCACGAACATCGACGCGGTCACGTACCCCGCCGCCACCGTGTGCACGAACTTCACCTGGGCGACGGGATTGAAGAACAGCGCGGGAAAACTCGAAAGCTCCATCCGCATCGTCTCGAAGTTGAACTCCGCTCCCACCGGATTCTGCATCCAGCCGTTGGCCACCAGGATCCACAGCGCCGAGAGGTTCGATCCGAGCGCCACCAGGAAGGTCACCAGCAGGTGCTGCACCTTCGACAGGCGGTTCCAGCCGAAGAAGAACAGTCCCACGAAGGTCGACTCGAGGAAGAACGCCATCAGGCCCTCGATGGCGAGCGGCGCGCCGAAGATGTCGCCGACGTAGTGCGAATAGTAGGCCCAGTTGGTGCCGAACTGGAACTCCATGGTGAGGCCGGTGGTGACGCCCATCACGAAGTTGATGCCGAAGAGCGTCCCCCAGAACTGGGTCATGTCGCGGTAGATCTGGCGCCCCGTCATCACGTACACCGACTCCATGATGACCAGGATCCACGACAGCCCCAGCGTCAGCGGGACGAACAGGAAGTGATAGAGCGCCGTGACCGCGAATTGCAGTCGCGAGACGTCGGCGAGATCAAGGTTGGGGACGGGCATCGGTTGCCTCCTCTGCAGCCTTCGGCGAAGCATACAGCGCCTGCTTCACCGCTTCCGCGGTGAGGCGCGGCGCCTGCGGGTGCGCGAACCACACGCCCCAGATGAGAAGGAGCGCGAGCAGCTTCACGGCGAGAACGATCGCGATCTCGCGCTTCAGATGCGGGCGGCGGCGAAAGCTCAAGGCAGCGTCACAAATACCGAACGTGAGCCATGCGAGACATTAGAGGTTGGCGCCTCCGAGATCAAGGCACCAGGGCCAGGACCAGAAACGCGGCGAAGATGACGAGATGGACCGCCCCCTGCATCATGTGCGTCCGCCCCGTCCCCAGGGTTATCGCGCTGACCAGGAAGGTCACCGCGAGCAGCACCATGCCTTTCGGGTCCAGTCCGAGCACCAGCGGCAAGTCGAACGCGAGCGAGGCCATGGCCACCACCGGGATCGTGAGCCCGATGCTGGCCAGCGCGGAGCCGATGGCCAGGTTCATGCTGGTCTGCAGGCGATTGCGCCGCGCTGCACGGGTGGCGGCCCACGCCTCGGGTAACAGGACCAGCGCCGCGATGACGATCCCCACGACCGCCCTCGGCGCGCCGGCCACGGCCACGGCGTGTTCGATCGTGGGGGAGAGCACTTTGGCGAGGCCGACCACGGTGACGAGGGAGACGATGAGCAGGCCGAAGCTCGCCCATGCCGTCGTGGTGGTCGGCGGTGCGGCGTGGGCCGGATCGGCCGCATCCGTCGCGGGAACGAAGTACTCCCGGTGGCGCACCGTCTGAATGAACACGAAGATGGCCCACAGCGCGGCCGAGGTCACCGCCACGAAGCCGAGCTGCGCCCCACTGTAGGTGCCGCCCGGCGTGCTGGTCGTGAAGGCGGGAAGGACAAGCGTGAGCGCCGACATCACGATCAGCGCCGCGAGACCTGCGCCCGCCCCCTCGACCCGGAAGGATTGCTCGTGGTGCGCGAGCCCGCCGACGAGGATGCACAGTCCGACCACACCAGCGCAGATGATCATCACCGCCGCGTAGATCGTATCCCTGGTGAGGACCGCCATGTCGCGGCCGCCCGCGAACATCATCGAGAGGACGAGCGATGCCTCGATGACGGTCACCGCGACGGCGAGGACCAGCGTCCCGAACGGCTCGCCCACGCGATGCGCGATGACTTCGGCGTGGTGAACGGCTGCGATGACCGCGCCGATGAGGCCGATGCCGCAGAGTACCGCGAGCACCGGAGTCACGCCGACGGCGATCGCGACGGCCAGCAAGGCAAGAGCCGATGCGGGGAGGAGCCACGTCCAGGCGGCCTTCATCTCTCTTCCCGGTCGAGACGCCGGTGCACGGCCGATTACCGCCGCCCCGTGAGGGACAGCCGGACGTGGATCACGCCGCCGTCGCGCCGTTGCTCCATCGGCAGGCCGCTGCGGGCGAAGACCCGAAGCATCGACGCGTTGCCGGACAGCACGTCGGCTTCGAACGCGCAGATCCCCTGCCGGCTCGCGATGTCCCCCAGATGCCGGAGCAGCAACCCGGCGATTCCCAGTCCCTGGTAGTCTTCCTCGACCGTAAAGGCGACCTCCGCGACCCGCTCAGCGCTCTCGGGCGAACCGGCGATGTAGCGGCCGCCGGCGATGATGCTTTCTTCCTCCCCGCGCGCCGTGGTCGCCACCAGTGCTGTTTCCCGGTCGGGATCGGGCTCCGTCGCGCGCCGGAGCTGCTCCTCCGTCGGCTCGGAGAGATAGCGGAACAAGCGCAGGTATACCGTTTCGCGGTCGAGCCCTCGGAACGCCCTTGCCAGCCTCTCGCGATCGTCTGGGCGTATCGAGCGGATCGAAACCTCGAGACCGTTCCGCAGCGTCGCGGCGACCCTGAACTTGCTCTGGTCGAAGTTGTGCATGAGCAACGTCAGGGAGGTGTAGTGACGCTCAGCCGCGTACGCGCAGGGGCGCGGGATGCCCCCGTGTCGCCATCGGCCAGGTCGACCCACCCGCCGCCCATCGCCTTGTAGAGATTCACCAACGCATTGAGCACCAGCGCCTGCTGATCGGCATATTGAAGCTGCGCTGCGAACAGCGAGCGCTCGGCGTCGAGGACTTCGATGTAACTGGTGTAGCCATTTTCGTAGCGCAGTCGCGCGAGCCTGGCGTAGGTCGCGAGCGCGTCGACCTGCTGGGAGAGTGCCTGCAGGCGCTCCCGCGACTTGGCGTGATCGACGAGCGCATTGTCGACGTCGGAGAATGCGCTCTGGATCGCCTTCTGGTAGGAGAAGAGCGCCTGCTGCTGCTGGGCCTCGGCCTGCTCCACCTGGCCGGCGATGGCGCCGGCGGTGAAGATCGGTGCGACTAGGCTGGCACCGTAACTCCACAGACCGGCTGGACCGGAGAATAGACTGGAGAGCTGCGTGCTGGCCGACCCGAGTGCGCCGGTGAGCGAGATGGACGGAAAATACGCCGCTTTCGCGACGCCGATGCGTGCGTTCGCCGCTGCGAGCTGCGCCTCGGCTTGGCGTAGGTCCGGACGGCGCTCGAGCAGGTCCGATGGGAGGCCTTCCGGGATCGCCGGGGGCAACAGCGCGTCGATCGCCCGGCCGCGCGGAATCGATCCGGGGTTACGCCCCAGCAGCAGCGACAGGGCGTTCTCGGTCTGCGCGATCTGATCCTCGATCTGCGGAATGGAGGCGAGCGCCTGCGCGTATTCGGATCGGTTCTGTGCGAGCTGGAGCTCCGAGACCACACCGCCCTTGAAGCGCAGCTCGAACACCTGGAGCGAGTCGGCCCGCGTCTTGGTCGTATCGCGCGCGATCTCGAGCTGCCGATCCAGGTCGCGCAGGCTGATATAGCCGCTCGCAACCGACGCGACCAGCGACAGCACGACGCTGCGCCTGGCCTCCTCGGTGGCCAGCAGGTCGGCGCGCGCCGCCTCGGTGGAGCGCCGCAGCTTGCCCCAGAGATCGATTTCCCACGACGCCGAGAGAATCGCGTCGTAGCTGTCGTACGTCGGGCTGACATCCGCCGGAATCCGGCTGAGCGGTTGATGCCGGGTTACGCGCTGCCGCGTCGCATCGGCACTCGCGGCGACCTGCGGGAAGAGCGCCGCGCGCGCAACCGCCAGGCGCCCGCCGAACTCGTCGACCCGCGCGGCGGCGATGCGCACGTCGCGGTTCGCGCGCAGCGCGGCTTCGATGAGCTCATCGAGCGCCGAATCGCCGAACTGTTCCCACCAGCGGCTGTTCGCCGTATCGGCGGCCATTCCGTAGTCGACGCGCCAGGCGGGCGGCACGTCGACCCCGGGCCGCACGTAGTCGGGCCCGACCATGCAGCCCGAGGACGCAACGCCCAGCGCGATCGCCAAGATCGCCGGCACGCGCCGCATGTCAGTCGCCCTCCGGAGCCGGTGCCGGTCCGGCTGGCGGCGGTGTGGCGGCGGTGTTGCCAGCTTTGCGCTCGCCGAAGCGATCGAAGAGATAGAAGAACAGCGGCACGTACAGCATCGCGAGCGTCGTCTCGCCGATCATGCCGCCGATGATGCCGGTGCCGATGGAATGCCGCGCATTGGCTCCGGCGCCGAGCGCGAGGGCCAGCGGCAGGCAGCCGAAGGCGAACGCGAGCGAAGTCATGATGATCGGCCGCAGGCGCTGCTCTCCGGCCAGTCGCGTCGCTTCCATGATCGAGTGCCCCTGATGGCGGAACTCGACCGCGGCGGTGACCCGCAGCACGGCGTTCTTCGCGCCCAGCCCGATCAGCACCAGCAGCCCGATCTGGAAATAGACGTCGTTCTCGAGGCCGCGCAGCCAGTTGGTGAGAAGCGCGCCGAGAATGCCGAACGGCACGGCGGTCATCACCGCCCCTGGCAGCGTCCAGGACTCGTACTGCGCCGACAGGACGAGAAACACGATGATGAGGCCGAAGAGGAACGCGATCATCGACGTGCCGCCGGACTTCTTCTCCTCGTAGGCGATGCCCGACCACGCGATGGCATAGCCGGGCGGCAGCGTCTCCTCCGCCGTCTGCTCCATGGCCGCGATCGCATCCCCCGAGCTGTACCCGGCGGCCGCGTTGCCGTTCACCTTGGCGGCGGGGAAGCCGTTGAAGTGCGGCAGCAGATCGGGTCCCTCCACCCATTCGGTGCTCACCAGCGCCGACAGCGGAACCATGTCGCCCTTGGCGGAACGCGTGTACAGCCGCGTGATGTCGCTGGGATTCTGCCGGAACCTCGCGTCCGACTGGACCACGACCCACCATACCCGGCTGAACTGGTTGAACTGGCTCGCGGTGAGCGAGCCGAACTGGGCCTGGATGGCGCTGTAGACGTCTTCGACCGGCACGCCGAGCAGCGTGGCCTTGTCGCGATCGACCACCGCGCGCAGCTGCTGTGTGTGCGCGCTGTAGGTCGTGGATAGCGAGGCGAGCTCCGGACGCGTCCTCGCCTTCTTCAAGAACTCCTGCGTCACCTCGTCGAGCTTCGACGGATCGCCCGATCCGGTGTCCTGGATCCAGAGTTCGAACCCGCCGGTCGTGCCGATGCCCGGAATCGGCGGCGGCGCGACCGGAAGAACGATCGCTTCCTTGATCGCCTGCGACTCGCGGAACACGTTGAGCAGCACCGCGCGCGCATTCTCCTTGCGTGCCGCGTCTGTCGAGCCGTAGCGCTCCTTGAAGTCCTTGAGCGTGACGAAGAACGTGCCGGCATTGGTCTTGAAGCCGCCGTCGAGCAGGCTGTAGCCGGTGATCATCGAGCGCTGGTCGACCCCCGGCGAGGTGGCGAAGATCGCGTCCACCTTCTCCGCTACGGCCTGGGTCCGATCGAGGCTCGCCGCCTCCGGCATGATGATCGCCGCCATCACGTAGCCCTGGTCCTCGTTGGGCACGAAGCTCGTCGGCAGCACGTGGAACAGGTGGTAGATCAGGTACAGGAAACCCCCCAGGAGCACGAGGGCGATGGCGGCGCGCCTGATCGTGAACTCGACCGCGTGGCCGAAGCCGCGCGTGATCGCGTCGATCTGGCGATTGAACCAGGCGAAGAAGCCGCGCTGCGGCGGCGGGTTGTGCTTGAGCATCAGCGCGCACATCGCCGGAGTAAGGGTGAGTGCCGTCAAGCCCGACACCGCGACCGAAACGACGATGGTGATGGCGAACTGCTTGTAGAGCTGACCCGTCGTGCCGGGAAGGAAGGCCGCCGGGATGAACACCGACGCCATCACCAGGACGACGGCGACGAGGGAGGTGGCGATCTCCTCCATCGACCGGATGGTCGCCTCCTTCGGCGCGAGGTGATGCTGGTGCATGTTGCGCTCGACGTTCTCCGCCACGACGATGGCGTCGTCGACGACCATGCCGATGGCGAGCACGAGCCCGAACAGCGTTATCAGGTTGATCGAGAAACCGAGCGCCAGCATGCCGGCGAAGGTCGCCACCAGCGAGACCACGATCGCCACCGTGCAGATGATCGTCGTGCGGAAGCTCTGCAAAAACAGATACACCACGAGCACGACCAGCGCCACGGCTTCCAGCAGCGTGTGGATCACCTCCTCGATCGACAGGCGCACGAAGTCGTTGGTGTCGAGCGAGACCACGTAGTCGATGCCCTCCGGGAAGCGCTTCTTCATCTCCTGGAGCGTCTCGCGCACCGCCTTCGAGACCCTGAGGCCGTTGGCCCCCGGCTGCAGATAGATCGCGATGAAGGTCGTCGGCGTGCCGTTGAGCTTGGCATCGACGATGTACTGCTTCAGCCCCACCTCGGCACGCGCCACGTCGCCGAGGCGCACGATCGCGCTCCCGTCCTGGCTCGCGCGCAGGATGATCTGCTCGTACTGCCGGGCGTCGGTGAAGGGCGACTGCGTCACGACGGGGAAGGTCAGCTCGACCGGCCCCGACGTCGGCGTCTGGCCGATCTGGCCTGCGCCGAACAGCGCGTTCTGGGCCTTGATCGCGTTGGCGATGTCGCTGGTCGTGATCTGGAGCGAGGCCATGCGGTCCGGATTCATCCAGATCCGCATCGCCTGGTCGGCCACGCCCATGACTTGGGCTTGTCCGGCGCCGGGCACGCGCTTGAGCGCATCGAGGACGTAGACGTTTGCGTAGTTGGCGACGTAGTCGGCGCTGTAGCGCTCGCCTTTGCCGAAGATGCCGATCAGCATCATGATCGACGAGGACTTCTTCTGCACCGAGACGCCGAGCTGGGTGACCGCGGCGGGCAGCTGCGGCAGCGCCAGGTTCACCCGGTTCTGCACCTGGACCTGGGCGATGTCCGGATCGGTGTCGAGCGAGAAATAGACGGTGAGCGAGAGCTGGCCATTGGCGGAGCTGGTCGACGACATGTAGAGCATGTTGTCGACGCCGTTGATCTGCGCCTCGATCGGCGCCGCGACCGACTCGGCGAGCGTCTTCGAGTCCGCGCCGGGATAGGTCGCGGAAACGGTCACTTGCACGGGCGTGATGGTCGGATACTGCTGCACGGGCAGCGCGGACATCGCCACCAGCCCGGCGAGGCAGAGGATGATCGCGACGACGGCCGCGAAGATCGGCCGCTCGATGAAGAAGCGGGAGAACATCGCGCCGCTACTTTCCGACCGTGAGATCGACGCGCCGGGCCTGGTCGTCGCTGCCGCTGCCGATGACGTCCTGCGGCTGACGTAGCCGCAGGCGATCGGCTGGCAATCCTTCCGCGACCAGCGCATCGCGCACCGCTGTGGCGCGGCGCTTCGCAAGCTCGATATTCGCCGCGTAGTTGCCCGTGCGATCGGCGTAACCGGTGACGTCGATGACGTTGCTGCCCGCCTTCATCGCCGGCGCGAATCCCTTGAGCAACCGCACCGCTTCGGCGTCGAGCGCCGCCTTGCCGCGCTCGAAATGGACGGCGAGCGAGGCACCCGGCGGGTTCGATACCGGCGCGGTCTGCCCGCTCCCCGGCTTGGGCGCGTACGCCGTCGCCTTGACCGCGGCATCGGGCGCGAGCCGCAACGCGCCATCGACCACGACCTGATCGCCGGCGACCAGCCCCTGCGCGATGAACCAGTCATCGCCATACCAGTCGCCGACCTCGACCGGTCGCAGCTCTGCCTTCCCCTCCTTGGTGATGACCCAGACGAAATGCCCCTTCGCGCCCTGCTGCACCGCCCGCTGCGGCACCAGGATTGCGTTCGGACGGACGGCCCCGAGCAGGCGCGTGCGGACGTACTGGTTCGGACGGAGCGTGCCTTCCGGATTGTCGACCGACGCCCGGATCATGAACGTGCCGGTCTGCGGGCTGTACGAAGGCTCGGCGAAGGTGATCCTGCCCTGGTGCGGGAACACCGTCCCGTCGACGAGCTCGATCTCGACGAGAAAGCTCCGATTCTCAGGCAGACGAAGCGTGCCGCCCTTCGCTTCGCTGCGGATGCGCTCCATCTGATTCTCGGAGATGCTGAAATTGATCCACATCGGCGAGAGCACCGATACGGTCGTGAGCTGCGCGTTCTTGGCGTCGATGTACGTGCCGTCGGCGACCGCGGCGAAGCTCGATACGCCGGTAACCGGCGAGGTGATCGTGGTGTACGAGAGGTCGAGCTTCGCGGACTCGAGCTGCGCTTTCGATTGCGCCACGGCCGCTTCGGCCTGCTGATACTGGCCCGTCGCATCGTCGAGGTCCTTCTGCGAGAGCGCGTTCTGCTCGGCGAGCGGCTTGGTGCGCGCGAGATTAGCGCGGGCGACTTCCAGAGCCGCTTCGTTGCGCTGGAGCGCCGCCGCCGCGGCGTCGACCTGGACCTGGAACGGCTTCGGGTCGATCAGGAACAACGTCTGCCCCGCCTTGACCACCGAGCCTTCGGTGTACACGCGCTTGTCGAGGAATCCGGACACGCGCGCCTGGATGTTGACCGCCTGCGAGCTCTGCGTCTGGGCAACGTAGGTCGCCGAGACCGGGACGTCGCGCGGCGTCACGGTGAGGACGGTGACTTCGACCGGCGGCCGAGAGGCCTGTTTGCCCTCTTCCTTGCCGCAGGCGGCGACGAGCATCAACGCGAGGGAGGCGACGAGGAGCGGCGGAAGGAAAGCGGTGGACCGGCGCCATCGAAACACGAAACGCATGGCGAATCTCCCTCGAAGCATGCGCGGCTCTTCGCGTCGGCCGCTTGGAGTCTTGCCTTCTACCTGTGCCGCACCTCTGTATCCGCGGTCAGCACGACGCTCTCGCAGGCAGTGCTGCAACGGACGTCGCCAGCGTGCCGGAGAACCGGAGGCAGCCTCAGCGCGCCACACCCGAAGCGTCGCCGGTTTTCGCAGCCGGCGTCGGCTCGAAGCTTCCACCGAGCGCGAGGTGGAGGTTGACGCGCTGGATGAGGCGCTCCGCCTGCACCGTGACGAGCGCGACGCGCGCCGAATAGAGCGCGAGCTGCTGCTGCTGCACGGCGCGCAGGTCGCTGGAGCCGACACGATAGCGTATGCCGACGAGGTCAAGCCCGCGCTCGTTCTCGCGCACGGCGCGAACCAGAATGTCCTCGCGCTGTTCCGCAGTCGTCGCGGCCGAAAGCGCGCCTTCCACCTCGCCGAAGGCGCGTATCCCTACTTTGCCGTACTCGGCCACCGCGGCCTGCTGCTCGGCGGTGCGCGCCTCGACCTGTGACCGAAGGAGTCCGCCCTGGAAGATCGGCTGCACCAGCGCGGCGCCCGCGCTGAACAGCGGGTTGTTGCGGTCCTGGAGCACGAACAGCTCGGAGGAAATCGAGGTGAAATTGGCCGAGAGCGTGATGCGCGGCAGCAGCGCCGCCTTCGCTTCCTCCGTGCGGTAAAAGGCCATCGCCACACGCCGCTCGGCGGCAATGACGTCGGGTCGGCGCTCGAGCAGCTCGGAAGGCAGCCCGGCCGGAATCGCGCCGGGCCAGCGCGGAAGCTGGGCGGCCACCGTCACGGCGGCCGCGGGGTAGCGGCCGAGCAGCGCTTCCAGCGCGCGCAGTGCGTTCCGGTAGGCCAGATCGAGATTGCGCACGGCGTCCTGGTACGTCTCGACGCCGGACTGTGCGACGGTGAGCTCGTATTCGTCGCCGCTCCCGACTCGGAAGCGGTCGCCGGCGAGCGAGGCGAGCTGCTGCGATGACCGGAGCGAAGCTGCGGCCTGGTCCCGCTGCAGGCGCGCCTCGATGGCGAGGATCCAGCTCTTCACGACCATGGCGGCGAGCGACTGGCGCGCGTACTCGGTGTCGAGCGCCACCGATTCGTATTGCAGCTCGGTGGCACGCGTCGCCGAACGCACTCTGCCCCACAGGTCGAGCTCCCAGGAAGCGAACAGGCCGACGCCGGACAATCCCGATGAGTCGCCGCTCATCTTGCCGCCGCCGCGCGCGAGCAGGTTCACCTGAGGAAACAACGGAGCGTTCGCGGCGGCGAGATAGGCCGCCGCGGTGTCGACGCGCGCGGCCGCGATCCGCAAATCGGCGTTGTAAGCGATAGCTTCCTTCACCAGCTCGTTCAGCCAAGGGTCGTCGATCGTCACGAGCCAGTTGTCGGCCACGGGCGAGCCGCTGGCCCCGGTCGCCCACTGCGGCGGCGGGGCGAGATTGAGGAGCGCCTGGGACTCGATCTCGCCGCGCGGAGGCGCGCTCTTGAGCGCGCATGCCGCGAGCACGAGCGAGGCAACGACCGCCAGCGTTCGATCGGCTCGCATCGGATTCAATGCAGCTTGAGGATCAGGTAATTCATGTACGAGCCGACGCGCAGGATCACCTTGCGAATGATGTGCAGGAATTCCGCGTGGTTGGTGTAGATGGCTGCGTCGCCCGCCGCGCCGGCGGCGAGAAAGAGCTCCTTGTCCTTGTCGGCGACATCGAACTTCACCGCGAAGCGCTGCGGCGGCGCCGTCAGGACGCCGGTCATCGGGATCGAGCCGCTCGCCTGCAGTTGACCCGCGCCCTGAGCCCACACGATCGAGTTGACTTTCGCCTTGATGATGCGACCGGGATAGGTGTCGAGCGCGAATTCGGCTTCGTTCCCAGGCTCGACCCGCCACAGCTCGTTCTGGCGATAGAGCGCGCCGACGGTGCCTGTCGCCTCCACGAGGGTCATCACCGGCGCCACGGGCAGGGCGGCCACGAAGCCACCCGGCCGCAACTGGAGATTGATGACGTAGCAATCGCACGGCGAGCGCGTCGTCGTCTGGTCGAGATCCCACTGCGCGCTCTCGAGCTGGGCGCGGATCTGCGCGATCTGCGCATACTCGCCGTTCGCCTTCGCGCCGAGCCGCTGCACGACTTGCTCGCGGCCCGCGACGGCTTGCGTCTCCCCGGCCCGGGCCTGCGCCTCGGCGCTGCGGGCGGCGGCAAGCTGCCCGGTGAGCTCGTTGACGCTGGTCTCGGCCTGCTCGAGATCGAACCTGTTGCCCGCCCCGGTCGCGACCAGCTCGCGATACTGAGTCACGCGCTTGCGCGCCAGCTCGAGCTTCGCGCTGATCTCAGCGCTTTTCGCGGCCGCCTGCTCGATCGCTCCCTGGGTCTCGACGACCTTGCCCTGGGCGCCCTTCAGCGATTCCTGGAGCTCTTTCTGCTGAGCGATCGCGTTCGCGAGCTGCGCCTGCAAGGTGTTCACTTGCAGCTGATACGGCGTCGGGTCGATCCGGAAGAGCACGTCGCCCTTCTTGACGAGGACATTGCCCTCCACGATGGGGACCTCGATCACGCGGCCCCGCACCTGCGAGACGATCGGTACGGTGTAGCGAAACACGCGCAAGTCGGGAGAGGAAGGGGCGACGACATTCAGCGTCAGGACCAGGGTCGCCAGGGCCACGATCGGGATGACGACCACCGTGACCTGCGAGTAGATGTTCCACGGCAGCCACTTGAACTTGATGAAGATGAGCCAGACGAAGAACGAATAGATTCCGAGCAGGAGGATTTCCATTAGACCTTCCTTCCCCCGGCCGGCAGCGGCACGGCCGGCGCCGACGGCTGCAGCACGTCAAGATCGGCGCGAAGCTGCCTCAAGTTCGCAGGCAGCGCGCCCCTCGCGGCCATGGCATCGAGCTCATCGCGCAAGTGCTCGAGCTGCTCTCCGAGCAGCTCGCCCGCGCGAGCTTTCTCGCCCATCGCCTCGTGCCAGTCGCTGTGCACGTCGGTCCCATAGGCAGCCTTGTGGAGGACCGGCCTGGTGAACGCCCACAGCCAGGCGAGAGGCCAGAGCAACCCGCCGAACACGAGCGAGAGCAGGCACAGCGTCTGGATCGCCGCGGTCTGCGGATGATGCCGCTTCTCGGCGATGCGCTCGGGAAGCACGTGCACCAGCCAGAACACGACGATCGCCACCACCGGCACGATGATCAGCACGACGATCGCCAGCACGTCGGCCGCCGTGTCGAGCGCCTCGCCCGACAGGAACGAGGCGTGCGCGGGCGAGCCGGCGAGAAGCCCCGAGACGACTGTCAGCAGCCTTACGGCTCCGCGGCAGCATGTCGGGATGCGACGAACGGCTATAGGCATATGCAGAAACTCCGGATCGACTTCGACAACGCGTCGGGCAGGCGGGATTGTATGTCAGGAAGGCAGAGGGTGTGCGGCATCGGTTATGATCCGTGACACGTCTCCGCTTACCTTGACTCAGGTCAAGTGTCCGGAGCATCGGCCCGATATGCTCCCTGCCCCGCCGCAACTTCGCATCGCGGAAAACCCTATCATGCGTAGTGATTCTCCCGTAGTCGCGGACGCCGCATTGGATCGCGGCTGCTCACTTCGTTGTGCCGGTGCGGTCTCAGGCGCGATTGCGATGGTGACGCTGCTCCTGTTGGCATCGGGTGCGCTCGCACAGCAGCTCAAGGGGGAACAAACCGACGCCAAAGGCCGCGCCTTGCCGACCCAGCTCGCCGGAGAGTGGAAAGGCGATTTCAACGGCATGCTGGACCGGCGCGCGATCCGCGTGCTCGTTCCTTACAGCCGCACGCTGTACTTCAACGACAAGGGCCGGGAGCGCGGAGTGACCGCCGACTTCGTCCGCGATTTCGAGCGCTACGTCAACGAGAAGTACCGCGAGCAGCTCGGCAGGCGTCCGCTCACCGTGATCATCCGGCCCACGACGCGCGACCTGCTCCTCAAGAATGTCGCCGACGGACTGGGGGACATCGCCGCCGGCAACCTTACAGCGACCGACGAGCGCAGGAAGATCGTCGACTTCGTGGCTCCCGAGGATCAGAAGCCGGTGTCCGAGCTCGTGATTACCGGGCCGAAGTCGCCGCCGATTGCGACGACGGACGCGCTTTCCGGCAAGACGGTGCACGTGCGCAAAGCGTCGAGCTATTACGAGAGCCTGGTCGCGCTCAATGAGCGGCTCAAGAAGGAAGGCAAGGCGCCGGCGAACCTGGTCCTCGTGCCCGACGCGCTCGAGGACGAAGACATGATGGAGATGCTCAACGCGGGCCTTCTCCAGGCCATCGTCGTCGACGACTGGAAGGCGCGCATCTGGGCACAAATTCTGCCCAAGATCAAGATAAACGACGGCGCAGCGGTTCGCAGCGGAGGCCTCATCGGCTGGGCGATCCGCAAGGACAGCCCGAAGCTCGCCGAAATCCTCAACGAGTACTACGCGCGCTTCATCAAGAAGCAGAACCTCTT
>DATJBM010000099.1:0-65780 GCA_035515295.1 Casimicrobiaceae bacterium
CACGCCGCTGATGAGCCTCACCAACGCCATCTCCAGCATCATCCTGGTCGGCGCGATGCTCGCAGCCGGATCGGAGAGTCTCGACTGGGGCGGCTGGCTCGGCGTGGTCGCGGTGGCGCTGGTGTCGATCAACACCTTCGGCGGGTTCCTGGTGACGCAGCGCATGCTCGAGATGTTCCGCAAGAAGGAGCCGCGCTCCGGCGAGAAGAAATAGCGCTGTCATGAGCGCCAACCAACTCGCGCTGTGGTACCTGGTCGCCGCGGTGAGCTTCATCCTGGCGCTGAAGGGCCTCTCCTCGCCGCCGACCGCGCGTCGCGGCAATCTCTACGGCATGGTCGGCATGGCGATCGCCTTGCTGGTCACGCTGGCGCTGGTTTATTCCCACACCAAGCAGGTGCTGCCGATCCTGGGCGGCATGGCGGTCGGGGCGGTGATCGGAGCGATCGTCGCTCGGCGCGTGCAGATGACGCAGATGCCGGAGCTGGTGGCGGCGATGCACTCGCTGGTTGGTCTGGCCGCGGTGCTCATCGCCATCGCCGCCATTCACAACCCGGAAGCGATGGGGCTGCATGTGCCGATCACGGGCCTGCACAAGGCGGAGATCTTCATCGGCACGTTCATCGGCGCCATCACGTTCTCGGGTTCGGTGATCGCCTTTGGCAAGCTCTCGGGCAAGATCCGCAGCGCCCCGGTCGTCTTCCCGGGTCAGCATTGGCTCAATCTCGCGATCGGGATCGCGATGCTCGGCTTCGGCATCGCCTTCTTCGTCGCGCCGGAGACCGAATGGGTGGCCTTCATCGTCATGACGGCGCTCGCGTTCGTCCTGGGATTCCTGCTCATCATCCCGATCGGCGGCGCCGACATGCCGGTGGTGATCTCGATGCTCAACAGCTATTCGGGTTGGGCGGCGGCCGGCATCGGCTTCTCGCTCGACAACCCCATGCTCATCGTGGCCGGATCGCTGGTCGGCTCCTCCGGCGCAATCCTCTCGTACATCATGTGCAGGGCGATGAACCGGTCGTTCATCAGCGTGATCCTCGGGGGCTTCGGCGGCGAGACCGCGGCGGTCGAGGGCGCCGAGAAGAAAACGGTCAAGAGCGGCAGCCCGGACGATGCGGCGTTCCTCCTTTCCAACGCCGACAACGTGATCATCGTGCCCGGCTACGGACTGGCGGTCGCACGGGCGCAGCACGCGGTGAAGGAGCTCGCCACCAAGCTCGCCGCGAAGGGCGTGACGGTGAGGTACGCCATTCATCCAGTTGCGGGGCGCATGCCCGGGCACATGAATGTGCTGCTCGCGGAGGCCGAGGTGCCATACGACCAGGTGTTCGAGATGGAAGACATCAACAGCGAATTCCCGCAGTGTGACGTGGCGCTGATTTTGGGCGCCAACGACGTGGTCAATCCGCTCGCCGAGCAGAAGGGCAGTCCCATCTACGGCATGCCGATCATCGAAGCGTACAAGGCGCGCAGCGTCCTCGTGAACAAGCGCTCGATGGCCTCCGGCTACGCTGGCCTGGACAATCCGCTGTTCTACATGGAGAAGACCATGATGGTGTTCGGCGACGCCAAGAAAGTGGTCGAGGAGCTGGTCAAGGCGGTGGATTAGGGCATCTCGTCCCGGCACGCGCGGTCACGCCATGGCGCCCGGGCCGCTCGTCTAGAATGGCGGCGGCGCGATCGACGGCTCCCTGGGCGATGCGCGCCACACGCATGGCCGGTCCTCTATCCTACCTCACGATCCTCGATCTCTCGCGCGTGCTCGCCGGCCCGTGGTGCACGCAGCTCCTCGCCGATCTCGGCGCGGAGGTCGTCAAGATCGAGAAACCGGGGAGCGGCGACGACACGCGAAGCTGGGGTCCGCCGTTCCTCAAGGACCGCGAGGGCCGCGACACCGGGGAGGCGGCCTATTACCTCTCCTGCAACCGCGGCAAGAAGTCGGTGGCGGTGGACTTCACCCAACCCGAGGGACGCGAGATCGTGCGCGAGCTGGCGAAGGGCGCCGACGTCGCGGTGGAGAACTTCAAGGTGGGTGGCCTCGCCAAGTACGGCCTCGACTATGCGAGCCTCGCCGCGATCAATCCGCGGCTCGTCTACTGCTCGATCACCGGGTTCGGCCAGAGCGGTCCCTACGCGGACCGCGCGGGCTACGACTTCATCATCCAGGGCATGGGCGGATTCATGAGCGTCACCGGCGAGCGCGACGATTTGCCCGGCGGCGGCCCGCAGAAGGCGGGGATCGCGATCTCGGACCTGATGACCGGAATGTATGCCACCAGCGCGATCGTCGCCGCGGTCGCGCAGCGCGATGCCGGCGGCGGCAAGGGGCAGCACATCGACGTCGCGCTCTTCGACACCCAGGTGGCGATGATGGCGGTGATGAACATGAACTATCTCGTCTCCGGCACGCCGCCGGGACGCGCGGGCAACGCGCACCAGAACATCGTTCCCTATCAGGTCTTCGCCTGCGCCGACGGGCACTTGATCCTGGCGGTCGGCAACGACGGCCAGTTCGCGCGCTTCTGCGACGTCGCCGGCAAGCCGGAGTGGGCGCGCGCTGCGCGCTACGCCCTCAACGCCGAGCGCGTCAAGCGGCGCGACGAGCTGGTGCCACTCATCGCCGCCGTCATCCGCACGCGCTCGCAGCGCGACTGGCTCGCGGCGCTCGAGGCAGTCGGCGTGCCGTGCGGCCCGATCAACCGGCTCGACCAGGTGTTCGCCGATCCGCAGGTGCAAGCTCGCGGCATGCTCCGCGACCTGCCGCATCCGCTCTCGGGTTCCGTGCCGCAGGTGGCCAATCCGCTGCGCTTTTCGGCGACGCCGGTCGAGTATGCCCAGGCGCCGCCGCTGTTGGGCGAGCACACCCGGGCGGTGCTGCGAAGCCGCCTGGGGCTCGGAGACGCGGCGCTCGCGGAACTGGCGGCGCGCGGGGTCATCCAATGGGCTCAAGGGGCCGGGGAGCGACAACGATCCTGATGCGGCTCTCCTGAGACAAGAACGATGAACGGCATCACCCGCAGGAGCGCCTTCTGGGTCGCCTTCGCGCTCGTCGCCGCGGTCGCCGGCGTCTACGCATGGCGCTACTTTCCGCAGGCGCTGCCGCTGGTCGATCTCCAGGTCAAGATGTCGCGCGAAGAGGCGCTGCAGCGCGCCGCGGCGCTCGCCGACCGGCTGCATCTCATCGCGCCCGGCGCGCGCGAAGCGGCGCTGTTCGCGCACGACGGCGCGACTCAGAACTTCGTGGAGCTGGAGGGCGGAGGCAAGGAGGCGTTCCGGCGCCTGCTCTCCGGCGAGCTGTACGCGCCGTACCGCTGGGAGGTGAGGCTCTTCCATCCGGGCGAGATCACCGAGGCGCGCCTACGCTTCAAGCCCGACGGGACGCCGTACGGCTTCAACCGGAAGCTCCCTGAGACAGAGCCGGGCGCGGCGCTCGACGCCGACGCCGCGCGCGCGATCGCCGAGAAAGGGGCGCGCGAAGACTGGCAGATCGACTTCTCACGCTACAAGCTGATCGAGCACTCGCAGTCCGAGCGGAAGAGTCATCGTATCGACCATGCGTTCACCTACGAGCGCACGGACGCGAACCTGGGCGACGGCCGCATACGGCTGCAGCTCGTGGTCGCCGGCGACGCGCTGACGGGACTCGCGCACTTCGTACACATCCCCGAGGCGTTCAGCCGCCGTTACCAGGAGATGCGCTCGGCGAACAACACCATCGCCAACGTTGCGGCGCTCGCGGCGGGCGTGCTGTACGGACTGGGAGGCTGCATCCTGGCGGTGCTGTGGCTGATGCGCAAGCGCCGGCTGCTCTGGAAGCCCGCGCTAGCCGCCGGGCTCGCCGTGGCCGGCATCAACGCGCTCGCGCTGCTTGCCAACGCGCCGCAATCCTGGTTCAGCTACGACACGGCGCAATCGACCATGGTGTTCTGGGCGCAGCAGATCGGCATCGCGGCGGTGGTTGCCGTAGGCGGCGGCCTCGGGCTCGCGCTCGTATTCATGGCCGCGGAGAGTCTGTCGCGCCTAGCCTTTCCGGCGCATCCCCAGCTCTGGCGCCTGTGGTCGCGAGCGGCGGCGCCGACGCGGGCGGTGCTCGGGCGGACGCTGGGCGGCTACCTCGCCGTGCCGATCGAGTTGGGGCTCATCGCCGCCTTCTACTACGTTACGAATCGCTATTTCGCCTGGTGGCAGCCGTCCGAGCTGTTGACCGATCCCAATATCCTCGGCAGCGCGGTACCGGCGCTCTCGCCGATCGGCATGGCTCTGCAGGCGGGCTTCATGGAGGAATGTCTGTTTCGCGCGGTGCCGCTCTCGCTCGCCGCGATCATCGGCAGCCGGTTCGGCGGCCGGCGAATCTGGATCGGCGCCGCCCTGCTCCTGCAGGCGCTGGTGTTCGCCTCCGCGCACGCCAATTATCCCGGCTTCCCGGCCTACTCGCGGATGGTGGAGCTCTTTCTCCCGGCCTTCGTGTGGGGCCTCATCTTCCTGCGCTTCGGACTCCTTCCGACGGTGCTCCTGCACGCGCTCTACGACCTCACGCTCATGTCGCTGCCCGTGTTTCTCGTCGGCGGCAGGGTGGGAGCGATCAACCAGACACTGGTTGCGGGCGTGGCGCTCGTGCCGCTTATCATCGTGCTGCTGCGCCGCGCGGCCGCGGGCGCTTGGCAGACGTTCCCGGCGGCGCTGACGAACGCCGCCTGGAATCCGGCGGCGCGCGTTCAACGTGGCGCAACGGCGTCGATTCGGGCTGGGGCAGGAACGTGGAGCCTTCGTGCGCAGCGCGCGTTGCCCGTGCTCGCGCTCCTCGGCCTGCTCGCGATCGTGGTTACACACGGTGATCAAGGCGCCGATGCACCGCCACTACTCGCGGGTCGCGGAGACGCCGAAGCCGCGGCCGATGCCGCGCTAGCGGCGCGAGGCGTAAAGCTTTCTCCGGATTGGCGCCGCTACGCCATCACGCGCACGGCGCCCGAGGATCCGGGCCAGTGGCTGGGACACGTGTTCGTCTGGCGCGAAGCGGGCCACCAGGTGTATCGCAAGCTCGTCGGCAGCTGGCTCGCTCCGCCCTACTGGGACGTGCGCTACGCGCGCTTCGACGACGGCGACGTCGCCGAGCGGGCCGAGGAGTGGCACGTCATCGTCGACAACGAAGGCAAGGTGCGGAGCTTCGTCCATCAGCTGCCCGAGAAGCGTCCCGGCGCGAGCCTTACGCGCGAGCAGGCGCGCGCGCTTGCGCAAGGAGAGTTGCGCCGCGCGTTTGGGCTCGAGCCCGCCAAGCTGCGCGAGGTCGAGGCCAACGAGGATAAGCGCGACGCGCGCACCGACTGGACGTTCACTTTCGCCGATCCGCGGGTCGACGTCGGCAAGGGCGGCGAGGCGCGCGCCATCGTCCTCATCGCCGGCGACGAGGTGGCGGGCTACGGACGCACGATCTTCGTGCCCGAGGTGTGGCAACGCGCGGAGCGCGACCGCCTGAGCCGGCTGTCGATCGCCAAGATGGCCATCGGGCTGGTCTTCACGCTGATAGGGCTCGGCGTCATCATCTGGGTGAGTGTGGCCTGGACGCGCGATCACTTCGACCGCCGCGTATTCTGGGTCGTCGCCGTCCTGTCGCTGCTCGCGACGGTGATCGGGTCGCTCGATCAGTGGCCGTCCGTGGCGTTCGGGCTGAGCACCACCGAGCCGGTGCTGCGGCAGGTGTTGCTCTCGTCGGCGGGTACGCTTCTGCGCGGCGTCGTGACGGCGCTGGTGGCGGGGATGCTCGCGGGCGTGGCCGCGTATGCGGCGCGCGTGCACGTCGCCCGGGGCGCCGATACGGCGACGCTATGGCTCCGGGGCGTCGAGATAGGCCTGATCGCCCTCGGAGTCGACGCCCTCGTCGCGGCGCTCATCCCGGACCTGGCGCCGACATGGCCGAGCTACGCCGCGGAGAAGGCGGTCGTGCCCTGGGTCGCGCGCGCGGCCTCGATGGTCGGCGTGATCACACCGATGGCGGGGGCGGTCATCGCGTTCCGCTGGCTCGACCGGTTGAGCTGGGGCTGGAGCCGGCACCGCGCGCTGTGCGTGCTCTTTCTGATGCTCGCCGAGGGCGCGCTCGCCGCCACGCATGCGAGCCAGTGGCCCGAGATCCTCGTCTCCGGGCTGATCGGTGGCGCGGTGTCCTCGTTCCTGTTCGCTTTCCTCGTGCGGTTCGACTTGCGCGTGGTTCCGGGGCTGATCGGTGTCTACGGCGCGGCGTCCGCCGCGAGCGAGGCGACGGAGAAGGGCACCGTGCAGGGTTGGGTGCTCGCCGCCATCGCGGTCGCGCTTACGCTTGCCATCTCCTGGGCGGCTACGCGTTATCTGGTCGTCCGTGGCGAGATCGCGGAGACTGCGGTAGAGCCGGCGCCCGCGGCATCGGAGTAGGTCCGAACTCGTTCGGACGGGTAGGTCCGAATTCATTCGCGACGGATAGGCTCCAATTCATCGGGACGCGCCCGAGATGGCTTCACCCGCCGCGGCGTGGCCGCTCGCCTGCGCGATATCAATTCGCGCCTACTGCAGCGGCTTCACCGTCACCCAGTTGGGGATGACGTTGTTGTTGGCAAGGTGCACGGCCGTGACGTTGCTGCGCGACGCCCAGGGAATCACCTGGCGGTGCAGCGGCAGGTTCAGGAATTCGTCGTGCTCGATCATGAGCGCCTCGTTGATCAGCCGACGGCGCTTCTCGACGTCGAGCTCGGTCTTGATCTGGTCGATCAGCGCGTCGAGCTTCGAATTGCTGTACCGGCCGTAGTTGTATTCCCCATCCCCCTTGTTGTTCGCGGTGCGCAGCACCGGCTGAAGGATGAAGATCGGATCGGTCGCGGCGCCGCCCCAGCCCAGCATGTAGAGGCTGGTGTCGAGCTTCTCGAGCTTGGGGAAGTAGTTCGCGCGCGGCATCGCGGTGACGTCGGTGGTCACGCCGACCTGGCTCCACATCGCCGCCAGCGCCTGGCAGATCTTCTCGTCGTTGACGTAGCGGTTGTTGGGGCAATCGAGCGTCACCTCGAACCCGCTCGGATACCCGGCTTCCGCGAGGAGCTGCTTCGCCTTGGCGCGGTCGAAGGGGAACCGCTTCTCGGGCTCGACGATCCACGGGAGAGGCGCCGGAAGCATCGCACCGGTGGGCTTCGAAAGCCCGCGCATCGTCGTGGCGCGGAGCGTCTCGATGTCGATCGCCTGGTAGAGGGCCTGCCGCACGCGCCTGTCCTTGAACGGATTGCGTCCCTTGACGTTCGAGTACAGGAGCTCGTCACGCTGCTGGTCCATGCCGATGAACACGACGCGGTTCTCGACACCCTCGAGCACCTTGATGTCGGGGTTCTGCTTCAGGCGCGGGATGTCCTGCACCGGCGGATCGTTGACGAGATCGATCTCGCCGGAGACCAGCGCCGCGAGCCGCGTGGCGTCCGAGCCGATCGGCGTGAATACGACCTCGTCGACGTTGCCCTCGAACTTGCCTTCCTTGATGCCCCACCAGTTGGGATTCTTCACCAGCACCGTCTTCACGTCGGGCTCGCGCGACTTGAGCATGTAGGCGCCGGTGCCGTTGGCCTGGTGCGCGGTGATCATGTCCTCCTTATGGGTGTAGTCCTGCGGCTTGGTGGCCTTGTTCTTCTCGCACCACGCTTTGCTCATGATGTTGATCGTGGCGACGTGCTCGAGCTCGATCGGATTGGGACCGCTGGTCTTGAATTCCACCGTGAGCTCGTCGATCTTCCTCGGCACCCCGGCGGCGTTGGCGTAGACCTTGAGCTGCGAGCTGGGCTCGGCGGCACGCTGGAAGGAGAACACCACGTCGTCGGCCGTGAACGGCGTGCCGTCGTGGAACTTCACGCCGGGCCTGAGCTTGAATCGCCAGGTCGTGGCATCGACCTGTTGCCAGGACACCGCGAGCTGCGGCTCGAGCGCGAGCTTCTTGTCGCGCCCGACCAGAAACTCGTAGATGAGCTGGTTGATGTTGTTGGTGAGCCCCTCGTTCTGGGAGTGGGGATCGGTGGTCTGCGGGTCGCCGCGGTTGGCCCAGCGCAGCGTGGCGGCGTCCGCGCCGCCGAAGACGAGGGCGGCGAGCAGGAGGATCGTCAGCCGGTGCATGGCGCGTTCCTTCCGGGAAGAGGTGCAGCCATCATAACGCCGCCCGACACGCCGCGATAGAATGCGCGACGCCGTGTCCACCGCGCCTCCCGCCGCCGAACGCCTGCGCGCCGAGCTGGAGCGAGTCATGACGGCGGACCGGTCGCGGCTCGAGCGCGAAATCAGCCGGCTCCAGAGCACTGCCACGGCCGCGCAGATCGAGCGCGTGGCGCGCGCGGTGGCCGCGTCACGTACCCGCGCCGAAGCGCGAGCCGCGGCGATCCCGCGCCCGAGCTTCCCCGTAGAGCTGCCCATCTCCGAGCGCCGCGAGCAGATCGCCGCGGCGATCCGCGACCATCCAGCGGTGATCATTCGCGGCGAGACAGGCTCGGGTAAGACCACCCAGCTTCCGAAGATCTGCCTCGAGCTGGGGCGCGGCGCGCGGGGCCTGATCGGCCACACCCAGCCGCGGCGCATCGCCGCGCGCAGCGTCGCGGCGCGCATCGCCCACGAGCTCGGCACCGAGATCGGTGCGGCGATCGGATTCAAGGTGCGCTTTACCGATCGCACCGGGCCGCACGCCTATGTCAAGCTGATGACCGACGGCATCCTGCTCGCGGAGACTCTGGCCGATCGCGATCTCGCCGCCTACGACACCATCATCGTCGACGAGGCGCACGAGCGCAGCCTCAACGTCGACTTCCTCCTCGGATACCTGCGCGAGCTGCTGCCTCGCCGGCGGGATCTGAAGGTCATCATCGCCTCCGCAACGCTCGACGCGGAGCGGTTTGCCCGGCACTTCGGCAGCGCAACGCCGGTGATCGAGGTGACCGGTCGCACCTATCCGGTCGAGGTCCGTTATCGGCCTCCGGCGACCGACGAGGACGACGACGAGGAGCCGCTCGAGGAAGCGGTGGTCGCGGCGGCCGAGGAACTGTGGCGCGAAGGCCCGGGCGACATCCTGGTGTTCCTGCCGGGCGAGCGCGAAATCCGCGAGGTCGCCGCTCGCGCGCGCGCGAGCTTCCGCCGCCGCCCCTACGCGAGCCGAGCCGAAGTGCTGCCGCTCTACGCGCGGCTGTCGGTGGCCGAGCAGCAGCGCGTGTTCGCGCCCAGCCGCGGCCGGCGCCTGGTGCTCGCGACCAACGTCGCCGAAACCTCACTCACCGTCCCGGGCGTCCGCTACGTGATCGATTCCGGCCTGGCCCGGATCCGCCGCTATTCGCTGCGCAACAAGGTCACGCTGCTCGGGATCGAAAAGATCGCCCGGTCGTCCGCGGCGCAGCGCGCGGGCCGTTGCGGCCGCGTCGCCGCGGGGATCTGCGTTCGTCTCTATGCTGAGGAGGATTTCGCCGAGCGTCCGGCCTTCACCGATCCGGAGATCCTGCGCTCCTCGCTCGCGGCGGTGATCCTGCGCATGGCCGCGCTCGGGCTTCGCGACGTCGCCGCGTTTCCTTTTCTCGATCCGCCGGCGCCGCGCGCCATCGCCGACGGCTACCAGCTTCTCGAGGAACTGGGCGCGATCGACGGGTCGAGACAGCTGACCGGACTGGGACGCGAGCTCGCGGAGCTGCCGGTCGATCCGCGCATCGGCCGGATCATCGTCGCCGGACGCGATTTGGGCTGCCTCGCCGAAGCGCTGGTGATCGCCGCAGCGCTGTCCGTTCCCGATCCCCGCGAGCGGCCGCTCGAGAAGCAAGCCGCCGCCGATCAGGCGCACCTGCGCTTCCGCGACGAGCGATCCGATTTCCTGAGCCTGGTGGCGCTCTGGCAGTTTTTCCTCGACGCCGCCCGCGAGGGGCTTTCCCATCGTAGTCTCGTCGAGCGCTGCCGCAGTCAATTCGTGTCCTACCTGCGCCTGGTGGAGTGGCGCGACCTTCGCCATCAGCTCGCCGAGCAGATGCGCGAGCTCGGATGGCGATGGAACGACGCACTGCCGGAGAAGATCGACGAAGTCCGCCATGCCCTCGTTCATCGCGCGCTGCTCGCGGGGCTGCTGTCGAACATCGGTACCCGGGCGGAAGGCGAAGAGCACTACCTCGGCGCGCGTGGCATCAAGTTCTTCCTGCACCCGGGGTCGGGGCTCGCGAAGAAGCGGCCGAAATGGGTGCTCGCCGCCGAGCTCGCCGAGACCACGCGGCTGTACGCGCGCTGCGCGGCGAGCGTCGAGCCGGAATGGATCGAGGCAGCCGCCGGTCCGCTCGTCGACAAGACCTGGTTCGATCCGCGCTGGGATCGCGCGCGCGGCGAGGTGACCGCGAGCGAGCGCGTGGCGCTGTTCGGGCTGACGCTCGTCCCCCGTCGCCGCGTCTCCTACAGTGCGATCGATCCGGCGACCGCGCGGGACGTGTTCATCCGCCAAGCCCTGGTGGCCGACGACATCGATGCGAGCGCGCCGTTCCTTGCGCACAACCGCGCGCTGCGGCGCGAGATCGCCGAGCTCGAGCACAAGGTGCGGCGGCAGGACGTGCTGGTCGACGACGAGACGATTTACGCCTTCTACGCCGAGCGCCTCCCGGCGGACGTGTGCACCTTTGTTGCATTCGAGCGCTGGCTGCGCGACGCGGGCCCCGCGGCGGCGAGGCGCCTTTTCATGACCCGCGAGCTGCTGATGCGGCACGCCGCCGAGGCCGTTACCGAGGAGCAGTACCCGGAGTGGCTGGAGATGGCCGGCGCGCGGCTGCCGCTGAAGTATCGCTTCGCGCCCGGCCATCGCCTTGACGGGCTGACCCTGGACATACCGCTCGCGTTCCTCAACCAGCTGGACCAGGCGAGGGTCACGTGGCTGGTCCCGGGCATGGTCCGGGAGAAGGTCGGCTGGTATCTGAAGGCGCTCCCCAAGGGCTGGCGCAGCCGCGTCCCCGCGGGTCAGGGGTTCGTCACGCAATTCCTGGGCGAGAGACATCCCGCCACGGCGTCGTTGCCCGACGCGCTGCGCGCGTTTCTCTCGGCGCGGCTCGACACCGCGCTGCCCCCTGACGTGTGGGACGGTCGCGAGCTGCCGCCGCACCTGACGGTGAACGTGCGCGTGGTCGACGCGTCGGGAAGCGAGCTGGCGATGAGCCGGGACCTCGGAGCGCTCCAGGCCAGACTCGGCGAAGCCGCGCAGCTCACCTTCGCCGCCGGGCAGTCCGCCTTCGAGCGGCGGGGCATCCGGAGCTGGGACTTCGGCGATCTACCGGAGAGCCTCACCCTCACGCGCGACGGCCGCCGGGTAACCGGCTATCCCGCGCTCGTCGAGGAGCCCGACGGGATCGCTCTCAAGCTGCTCGATACGCCCGACGCGGCCGAGACGGCGAGCCGCGAGGCGGTGGTCGCGCTCGTCGGGGCAGAACTCAAGCCTCTGCTGCGGCGGTGGGAGAAGGGCGCGTCCGGGTTCGTCCAGGCGGCGCTGCAGCTCAAGTCCGCCACCGCGAGCGATGCGCTGCTCGCCGACGTGCTGGCGGCAATCCGCGACCGCGCGTTCATCGGGGAGGATCCGCTGCCGCGCTCGGCGCGCGCGTACGCCGAGCAGCTCAAGCGCGCGCGCACGCGGCTTCCCGCCGTTGCGGACGCGGCATTCGGCCTGCTCGGCGCGATCGCCGGCGAATACCACGCGGTTTCGCGACGGATCGCCGGCCTGCCGCGATCCTTCTCCGGGCTCGGAACGGAAGCGGCCGCGCAGCGCGACGCGCTGGTCTATCCGGGATTCTTCTGCCGCACGCCCTGGAGCGCGCTCGCGAACCTGCCTCGCTATCTCAAGGCGCTCGATCGGCGCCTCGCCAAGTATCCGGAGAACCCGCAGCGCGACGCGCGCCATGCCGCCTCGGTGGCCACACTCTGGCAGCGCTACCGTGCGCGGGACGAGGCCAATCGCGCCGCTCGCCGCTCCGAGCCGGCGCTGGAAGCCTTCCGCTGGCTGATCGAGGAGCTTCGCGTCTCGCTGTTCGCGCAGGAGCTGCGCACGCCGTTTCCGGTGTCATACAAACGCCTCGAGAAGGCGTGGCGCGAGCTTTCCGCAGGGTAGGTCGGGGTTTCTTGCATTTGCCGCTGGGAAACTGCGCGTGATACAGTAACTTGGCGGCTGGAGTTAAGAAGTGAATTCATCCGGGGAGGCCGGCGGCTCTCTCGATTTGAAGTGAACACGTCGACGACTACAGGCGAGGCCACGACGCATCGCGCGCTGCCGCGCGAGCTCGCGAAGATCCTGGACGGCTGCCGGGATCTCGCGATCCATCGCCTGAGCGTGTCCTTCGCCTCAATGCTCGACCGGGTGAGCGATCAGCTCATGACGCGGGCCGGCAACTCGGATGTTCGCGACGATCAGCTGCTGTTCCTCGACGCCCGCGAGCTGGTGCGCAAGGAGCGCAGCAGCCTCCTCGTCGAGTTCGAACGTCAGCTCCGGTCGCTCGTGGACGGCAAGGTGAAGGGCGAGCAGGCCAAGAAGCAGGATTTCGCTCACCTCGACGTCCGCAAGCTGTCGCTGGTCGATACCATGGCGATGGACGAGTCGATCGTGCTCGGGAACATCGTGCGCGTCGTGGAGAACCTCTGTCACGATGAATTGCAGGAGTTCAACCGGGCGGTCGGCTATCTGCTCGGAAGGCCGGGGCTCGAGCTCGCCGGAAATCCGCTCGCGCCGGCGACCATCGTGCACGCGTTCATGGAGGCGTTGCGCTCGGTCAAGGGAGAGGAGCGCATCAAGTTCGCCATCCTGAAGGAGCTCAACCAGAGCTCGCTCGGCGACATCAACGCCATCTACGCCGACCTCAACCGGCACCTGGAGAGTCTGCACGTCGTGCCGCAGGCCGCAAGCTACGTGCGGCGGTCAGCCTCAGCGACGCCGCGCCCACCCGGCGCGGAAGGCTCCGCCGGACAGAGCGCTCCGGCGGCGACGTTCGCGTCTCCGCCCGCCGAGGTCGACCTCATGGCGCTGCTGCAGCGTCTCGCGAGCCGCGGGCGCGCAGCGCAGCCGGTCGCCCCTCCGGGATACGCCATGGCGCAGCTCGACCGCGGCGAGATGCCGCTGCCGACCCTCGGCTCGGCGGGCGCCTCGCGCATCCTGGTCACGCGGGAGCTCGGCGACGCGCTCGCTCGCCTGCAGAGCGGCGAGACCGGGTTCGACGTCGGTGGCGTTCCGGTGCGGTTCGCGGGCATCCCCGAGGGCATGCACAACGTGCTCCGGGACCTGCAGGAATCCCCGCTCGCCGCCAAGGCCAATCAGCTCGAAGCGATGACCATCGAGCTGGTGGCGATGCTGTTCGACTTCATCTTCGAGACCAAGGATCTGCCGGACAGCATGAAGGTGCTGATCGGTCGCCTGCAGATCCCGGTGCTCAAGGCCGCGATGCTCGACGGCGCGTTCTTCTCCAAGAAGTCTCACCCGTCGCGGCTGCTCGTGAATGCCCTCGCGCACGCCGGCATTGGCTGGTCGCCGACCATGGGCACCGAGGATCCGCTGTACAAAAAGGTCGAGTCCATCGTCCACCGCATCCTCGATGAGTTCACCGACGACGTCGCGTTGTTCGACACGCTGCGCAAGGACCTCGAGACATTTCTCGAGGAAGAGGAGAAGACCGCAGAGGCGACGATCCAGTCCTCGGCGGAGGAGATCAACCAGCGCGATAAGCTGGAGATCGCCCGCGTGGTGTCTCGCTCCGAGATCGAGAAGCGGCTCGAGATGCATACCGTGCCGAACTTTCTCGGCGCATTCCTGCGCGAGCGCTGGATCGATGTGCTGGCGCAGTACCACCTCCAGGGCGAGAACAGCGAGGCGTGGGCCTCCGCGCTCGCCACGCTCGACGACCTCGTCTGGAGCGTGCAGCCGAAGCGCAGCAGCGACGAGCGGCGCAGGCTCGTCGCGCTGCTGCCGAACCTGCTCAAGCGCGTGCACGGTGGCGCGCAGAAGCTCATCTGGGAGCTCGGCGAGCGCGAGCAGTTCATGGCCAATCTGGTCGAGGCGCACGCGGCGGCGGTGAAGCCGAGCCTCGCCTCCGTGCCGATGCCCACGACCGCGGTCGCCGAAGCGGCGGCCAAGGAAGCGGAGGAAGCCACCGCGAAAGGCGACGTCGAGACGGCGGCCAAGGCGCGCGCGCTCGCCGAAGCGATGGCGCCCGCGCCGCCGCCGCCGCCGGTCGAGCCGGCGGTGGAGATCGTCCAGGATCACTTCGCGGATCTCGCCGCGAGCCTCGAGCGTGGAATGTGGATCGAGTTCGAAGGCGAAGCCGGCCAGTTGGCCTTCGCCAAGCTCGCCTGGGTCAGCCCGCTGCGCGGCACGTACCTTTTCACCAACCGCCAGGGACAGAAGGCGGTCTCGCTGACCGCCGACGAGCTCGCGGATCGCTTCCGCAACGATCGCGCGCGCCTGGTCGAGGCCGAGCCTCTGGTCGACCGCGCTTTCGTCAGGATGATGGAGTCGCTCGAGCAAAAGCTGGGCGAGCCCCAGCCAGCGTAGGTTCAACGCGCCCGAGCCTCGCCCCGGGCGCAAGGGCGAATCCCGCAAGCCGTCAGCCGGCGACGCGGTTCCGTCAGCGGGGCCGGGCCAGCGCCCGAGCGATCTCCGCCACCAGCTCCGGCCCGCGGTAGACGAGCCCCGTGTAGAGCTGTACCAGGGTCGCTCCGGCATCGATCTTCTGCTTGGCGTCGGCGCCGGAGAGAATTCCGCCCACGCCGATGATCGGCAGCGCGCCGTCGAGCGCGGAGGCAAGCGTGCGGATCGCCGCCGTGGCCTTGTCGCGGAGCGGGCGACCGGACAATCCGCCGGCTTCTTCCGCATGCCGCAACCCCGCGACCGCCGCGTGATCGACGGTGGTGTTGGTCGCCACCACGGCGTCTACGCGGTGTGAAACGAGCGAGCGCGCGATGGCGCGCAGCTCTTCCGGTGAGAGATCCGGCGCGATCTTCACGGCGAGCGGCGTGTACTTGCCGTGGCGGTCGGCCAGCTTCGCCTGCTCGTTCTTGAGCGCCGCAAGGAGATTCTCCAGCGCCGCGTCCTTCTGCAGCTCGCGCAAGCCCGTCGTATTTGGCGAGGAGATGTTGACGGTCACGTAGCTCGCGTAGCCGTGCACGGCGCGCAGGCAGGTGAGGTAGTCGTCGACCGCCCGCTCGTTGGGCGTGTCGAAGTTGCGGCCGATGTTGATGCCGAGGATTCCGCCGCCGCGCGGCCCGAAGCGCGCGCGCGCGACGTTGTGGAGGAAGGCAGCGACGCCGGCGTTGTTGAAGCCGAGGCGGTTGATCAACGCCTCGGCTTGCGGCAGGCGGAACAGCCGTGGCTTGGGGTTCCCCGGCTGCGCCCGGGGCGTTACCGTTCCGCACTCGATGAAGCCGAAGCCGAGCGCGGCGAGCGCGTCGATGTGCGCGGCGTTCTTGTCCAGCCCCGCCGCGAGCCCCACACGATTGGGAAACTCGAGCCCCATCGCCCGGATCGGCGAGGGCGGCACCTCCGGCGCGGCGAAGCGCGCAACCCCGAGCGATGCCGCGGCGTCGAGCGCGACGAGCGTGAGATCGTGCGCCGTCTCGGGATCGAGCGCGAACAGCAGCGGGCGAGCGAGCGGGTAGAGCATCACCGGAAGGCTGCGCGCGGATGATACCATCGGCTCGAGCGGCGAATCGATGAAGGCGCGCGAGCGAGCATGAAACGGCGAAACGCGATCGCGCTCGCATTCAGCCTGCCGCTGCTCGCGCTCGCGAGCTCCGCGGGCGCTTCGACCGGTTACGCGCAACGCCCCGACGTGCTGGCCTTCGTGGAGCGGATGCGGGTCGAGCACGGGTTTTCGCCGTCGGCGCTGCGCCGCCTGTTCGCGCAGGTGCGCTACGAGCCTCGGGTGATCGAGGCGATGAGCCGACCGATCGTCGCCCCGCCGACCTACGCGGACTTCGCCGCGCGCTTTCTGGAGCCCGAGCGGGTCGACGCGGGAGCGGAATTCTGGCGGGCTCACGCCGACGCCCTGGAACGCGCACGGAGCGCCTTCAGCGTGCCGCCGGAGATCGTCGTTGCGATCCTGGGCGTGGAGACCTACTATGGCCGCAACACCGGCCGCTATCGCGTCATCGACGCGCTCACTACGCTCGCCTTCGACTATCCGCGCCGCGCGGATTTCTTCCGCGGCGAGCTCGAGCAGTTCCTGCTGCTCGCGCGCGAGCAGGGCATCTCCGCGCTCGATCCCCGCGGGTCGTACGCGGGCGCGATCGGCCTGCCTCAGTTCATGCCGCGCAGCATCCGTGGTTACGCGATCGATTTCGACGGCGACGGCAGAATCGATCTCGCCAACGATGCCGACGACGCGATCGGCAGCGTGGCGCGTTATCTCGAGCGCCACGGCTGGCGCGCGGGCCAGCCCGTGATGACGCCGGCACGCATCGAGGGCGCGGGTGCCGAGGCGATTCTGGCGCGCTTCGATTCCGGCATCGCCGAGCGCCGCCCGCTCGCCGAGTGGACCGGGGCTGGCGTGACCGGATTCACGATCCCGGGCGACCTCGCGCCCGATCCCGTCGGACTGGTCATGCTGGAGACATCCGAGTCGCCGACCTACTGGCTGACGTTCGAGAACTGGTATGTGCTCAGGCGCTACAACCGCAGCCGCCTGTACGCCTCGACGGTGTGGGCCCTGAGCGAAGAGCTGCGCGCGCGAGTGGCGCCTTGAAGGCTGGCAGCGCTTAAGCTTCAGCGAGCCCGTGGGCGCAGGAGCGCGCGCGCGTGGGTGATGAGCGCACGGGTCGAGCCGTCGACGGCGTCCGCCTCGCCGCCGCTGCGCAACGCGGACGCGATCGGCGCCGCGAGCGCCTTGCCCAGCTCCACCCCCCACTGATCGAACGAATTCACGCCGTAGAGAATCCCCTCGACGAAGGTCCGGTGCTCGTAGAGCGCGAGTAGCTGGCCGAGCCGCCGCGCATTGAGCTCCGGCACGAGCAGCGTGGTCGAGCCGCGATCGCCCGGGCACACGCGGTGCGGCGCCTGCGCGTCGATCGCCGCCGGCGGCAAGCCCTTCGCCGCCAGCTCCGTGCGCACCGCGGCGAGCGACTTGCCGACCATCAGCGCCTGGGCCTGGGCCAGCGCGTTCGCCACAAGCAGGCTCTGCGCTTCGCTCGAGCCGCGCGCGCCGCGCACCGGCACGACGAACTCCACCGGGACGCGCTGCGGGCCCTGGTGCAGCCACTGGAAATAGGCGTGCTGGCTGTTGGTGCCGACCCCGCCCCAGAGCGCGGGGGCGCCCCTGGCAGAAAGCGGAGCACCGTCGCGGGCGACCGACTTGCCATTGCTCTCAAGCGAGAGCTGCTGGAGCCACGCCGGAAGGCGGGCGAGCGCCTCCGCGTAGGCGACGACCACGCGCTGGGGATGCCCGAGGAGCTCCGCGTTCCACCAGTCGACGAGGCCGAGCAGCACGGGCAGATTGCGCTCGAGCGGCGTCTCGCGAAAGTGTGCGTCCATGCTGGCCGCGCCGGCGAGGAGCTGGGCGAAGGCCTCCCAGCCGCAGCGGATGGCGATCGACACACCGGCCGTCGACCACAGCGAATACCGCCCGCCGACCCAATCCCACATCGGCAGCACGTCGGCGCTGGACACGCCGAAGCCGCGCGCGGCCTCGGCGTTGGCGGTTACCGCGACGAAATGTTGCGCGAGCGCCGCACCCCCGCCTAGGCTGGCGGCCAGCCACTCTTTCGCCGACTGCGCGTTCCTGAGCGTCTCCATCGTGGTGAACGTCTTGGACGTGACGATGAACAGTGTCGTCGCGGGATCGAGCCCGGCAATCGCGCGGGAGAGATCCTCCGGATCGACATTGGAGACGAAAGCGAGCTCGATGCCGTCGCGCCGGCCGCCCGCCAACGTGTCGCAGACGAGCGCGGGACCGAGATCCGATCCGCCGATGCCGAGGTGCACCACGGAGCGTATCGGCCGTCCCGTGACGCCCAGCCTCAGGCCACCGCGCAGCTGCGTGGCGAGTGCACGCATTCGCGCCTGAGCGGCGCGCACCGCGGCGATCACGTCCACGCCGTCGCACAGCAGCGGCGCGGCGCCCGGTTGCCGCAGCGCCGTGTGCAACGCCGCGCGCTGCTCGGAGAGATTGATCTTCTCGCCCGCGAAGAGCGCCGCGATCCACGCCTCGAGGTTGCGCGACCGGGCGTAGGCGACGAGCCGCGCGATCGTCTGCGCGGTGAGGCGCTGCTTAGACCAGTCCGCGAGCCAATCGTCCCAGGCGATCGACAGCTTCGTCGCCCGCGCGCCGTCGGACTCGAACAGCTCGGCGAGGGAGCGCTCGGCGACGGCGCGCCGCTGATCGAGGAGCGCCTGCCAGGAATCGGTCGACGTGGAAGCGGTCAAGATCGGGCTCCGCGCGAGCCGGCGGCAAGCTTCAGGGAAGGTGCGCGCCAGCATAATGCATCGCCGGGCTCGCCCGCAAACGCGCGCGCCCGCGGGACTCGGGGCGTGCCGCGCCCGGAAGGTGGCCTGGCTCCTTGTCAGGCGCCGATCGCGATGCTACCGTGCGCACGTCGTTGGTCAAGTCATAAGGTTGCCAAGTGGTCTGACCACCTGGCTGCGGCCACGCGGCGCCGACGACGCCCATTCCGACAAGCCTCGCAATTCATCAGGAGGACACATGCTCGACCCACGCACGCTGTTGCGGCTCGCTCTGGCAGCGCTTCCCCTCATCGCGGCCGCGGGGGCCGATCCCGCGCTCGCGCAAGCGACGATAGTGCTCAAGGCCTCGGATGTCCATCCTGAGGGCTATCCGACCGTCGCCGCCATCGCCAGCATGGGCAAAAAGCTCGACGCCGCGACCAACGGCCGGATCACGGTTCGGATCTATCCGTCGATGCAGCTCGGCGGCGAGAAGGAGGCGATCGAGCAGGCGCAGGTCGGGGCCCTGGCGCTCGCCCGGGTCAGCTTCGGCGCTCTTGGACCAGTGGTCGACGACCTCAACGTCTTCAACCTGCCGTATCTCTTCCTCTTCCGCAACACGGCGCACATGCAGAAGGTGATCGACGGACCGATCGGCCCGGAGCTGCTCGACAAGGTGACCAACAATCCCAAGGCCGGCCTCGTAGGCCTGTGCTGGATGGACGCCGGCGCCCGCAGCCTCTACGACACCAAGAAGCCGATCCACGACCTCGCGGACCTCAAGGGCATGAAGTTCCGCGTCATGGGCAATCCGATGTTCGTCGACATGATGAACGCCCTCGGAGGCAACGGCGTCGCGATGGGCTACGACCAGGTGTTCAACGCCCTGCAGACGGGCGTGGTCGACGGCGCGGAGAACAATCCGCCGAGCTTCGTGTTCGACAACCATTACACGGTGGCGAAGTACTACACGCTCGACGAGCACCTGATCGTGCCGGAGATCCTGGTCATGTCGCGCAAGGTCTGGGACGCGCTCTCGCCCGCCGATCAGGCCCTCGTCCGAAAGTTCTCGCGCGAGGCGCAGCTCGAGGAGCGCGTGCTCTGGAACAAGTACGAAAAGGACGCGATGGACCAGGCCCGGGCCGCGGGCATCACGGTGATCGAGATCGCCGACAAGAAGCCCTTCCAGGCCGCGGTCAAGCCGGTTTGGGACAAGTACGGTCCGAAGTATGCGGACATGATCGCGCGCATCCAGGCCGTGCAGTAGCGCGGCGGTTCCGCGAAGATGCGGCGCGGCGTGGCGCCCCGGCGGGCACCACAACCGCATGTTCGGCCGACCGCGCGCCGCTAGGTTGGCCGTGGCACTCGAGGAGGGGAACACGATGGCGAAGGCTTTTCGCAGGGCGATGGACGCGCTCTATCTCGCCTGCGTGCTGGTCGCCGGCTCGGCGCTGGTGCTCATCTCCGCGGTGATCCCGTGGGGCGTGTTCACGCGCTACGTGCTGAACAGCGCCTCGTCCTGGCCCGAGCCGGCAGCCGTGCTGCTCACGATCGTGCTCACGTTCTTCGGCGCTGCGGCCTGCTACCGCCTGCGCCTGCACGTGAGCGTCGGTCTCGTCGTCAACGCGCTGCCGGCGCGGGCTCGGCGGGCGGCGGAGTTCATCGTGGAGCTGCTGATGGCCACCATCGCCGTGTTCATGCTCGTCTGGGGAGCGCGGCTGGTCGAAGCCACGTGGCACAACACGATCGCCGACTTCCCGTTCCTGTCGACCGGCGTCACCTATCTGCCGATTCCGGTGGGCGGCGCGATCCTGTTTCTGTTCGTGGTCGAGCACCTGACGCTCGGGCCACCGCGCGCGCGTCCGGGGGCGCACTCGGCTCCGGCCTTCGAATAGCGGGCTGGCCCCTGGAGAGCCATGGACATCGCCGTTCTCCTCGGCAGCTTGTTCCTGTTCTTCGCCCTCGGCATCCCGATCGCGTATTCGCTGGGCCTGGCGGCCATCGCCGGAGGGCTCTGGATCGGCGTCCCGCTGGAAGCGGTGATGCTCAAGATCTCGGACGGCGTGTCCAAGGTGGCGATGCTGACCATCCCGTTCTTCGTTCTGGCCGGCGCCATCATGTCGGAGGGCGGCATGGCGAAGCGTCTCGTCGCCTTCGCCAATGTGCTCGTGGGGCTGGTCCGGATTCGCGGCGGCCTCTCCGCGCCTGACGCTCTCGCACGACAAGGCCGTGATCCTGATGCTGCTCAACGTGCTGATGCTGATCCTGGGGTGCCTGATGGACATGGCGCCGCTGATCCTCATCTGCACGCCGATCATGCTGCCGGTGGTCACCACGCTCGGAGTCGATCCGGTGCACTTCGGGATGATCATGCTGCTCAACCTGGGCATCGGCCTGCTGACCCCGCCCGTGGGGGCGACGCTCTTCGTGGGCTGCGCAGTCGGCAAGGTGACGATGGAGCAGGTGATGCGCGGCATCTGGCCGTTCTACGCCGTCATGTTCGCAGTGCTGATGCTGGTCACCTACATTCCTTCGATGTCGCTCTGATTGCCGCACCTGCTGCACATGTAGGGCGCTCGCGGCAGGTATTGCAGCCGCATGTTTGTCCGTGTCAGGATTGCGCGGCCGTCGGATCGCCGGCCGACGCCGCAATGCTTGCCATTGCGATTCCCGACGCCGCCCGGTTCGGCGTGGTTCATGCTTCCACGGCTCTGGGGACACCGGAGCGTGCCCATGCCGCTGCTGCGCCAGTATCTGTCGCTGATCAAGGAGGCCGCGATCGCGTGGGTCGACGATCGCGCTCCGAGCATGGGCGCCGCGCTCGCCTTCTACACCGCCTTCTCGCTGGCGCCGCTGCTGGTGATCGTGATCGCCATTGGCGGCGCCATCTACGGGGTGGACGCCGCCCGCGGCGCGGTGGTCGAGGAATTCTCCCATCTGCTCGGGCCGGTCGGGGCGGACGCGCTCGAGAAACTGCTGCTCTCCGCAGCCATCGACCGCGGCAGCGTTCTCGCGACAGCGGTCGGGGTCATCGTCCTGGTTATCGGCGCGACGAGCGTCCTCGTGGAGCTCGAAGACGATCTCGACCACATCTGGCACGCGCCGCCGCGATCGGGCAGCGGGTTGGTTGCGATCCTGCGCGCGCGCGTGCTCTCCCTTGGCCTGATTCTGGGCATCGGCTTCCTGCTGGTCATCTCGCTGCTGGTCGGAAGCGCGCTCGCCGCGCTGGCGCATCTGTGGCACTTCTCCATCACCAACGCGACCCTGGTGTTCGTGCTCGATTTCGTCGTATCGGTGGCCGTCTTCACGCTTCTTTTCGCCATCCTCTACAAATGGCTGCCGCACGTGGATATCGCCTGGCGAGACGTGTGGGCCGGCGCCCTCACGACCGCGATCTTGTTCAACGTCGGCCGCCTGGCGATCGGCTTCTACCTCGGCAACAGCGCCATCGCCTCGACCTACGCGGCGGCCGGGTCTTTCGTCGTCCTCCTGCTCTGGCTGTACTACTCGGCGCAGATCTTCCTGTTCGGAGCGGAGCTCACCTGGGTGCACGCGCGGCGCCACCCGCGCGAGCGGCTGCCCTGACGCCGCGCCGCCATGCCCGACGCCCGGCGAGCCCGGCGCGGACCGTGTGCTAGTGTCCCGTTCCGGAAGCTTCGACTCCCGCGCCGATGACCGCGATCGACCTTGCCGGCGCCGACAAGGTATTTCCCAACGGCGTACGGGCGCTCGAGCCGCTCACGCTGCACGTCGCCGAGGGCGAGTTCGCGACGATCGTCGGGCCGTCGGGCTGCGGCAAGAGCACGCTGCTGCGGCTCGTCGCCGGCCTCATCGCACCTTCGAGCGGCAGCGTGCGCCTCACGCCCGATGCGCCCGCCCACCCGGCGGCCGAACGCCGGCTCGCCTTCGTGTTCCAGGATGCCACGCTGCTGGCCTGGGCCGACGTCGAGCGCAACGTGCGGCTGCCTTTCGATCTGGGCCGCGGCGCCACGCGCGCGGAAGCCGACGAGGCGGTGCGCCGGACCCTCTCGCTCGTGGGCCTCGAGGACTTCCGGCGCGCCTATCCGCGCGAGCTTTCCGGCGGCATGCAGATGCGCGTCTCGATCGCCCGCGCGCTGGTCACGGCGCCGGCGCTGCTCCTGATGGACGAGCCGTTCGCGGCGCTCGACGAGATCACGCGCCTGCGGCTCGACCGCGAGCTGTCCGCGATCTGGGCGCGCGAGCGCCCGACGATCCTGTTCGTCACGCACAGCATCTTCGAGGCCGTGTTCCTGTCCACCCGCGTGCTCGTGATGTCGGCCCGGCCCGGCCGCATCGTCGGCGAGGTCGCGATCGACGCGCCGCAGCCGCGCCGAGAAGCCTTCCGCGTAACGCCGCGCTTCGCCGACTACTGCGCGAGGCTCTCTGCGCTGCTCGCGGAGGCGACGGACGAGCCGATCGAGGCGACGCGGTGAGCACACGGCTCATGCGCTACGGCGCCCCGCTCGCCGTCGGCATCGTCGTCCTCGGCGCGTGGCAGGCGCTGGTGACGGCGTACCGCGTGCCCGCGTACCTCGTGCCGTCGCCGATCGAGGTGGCCGCGGCGCTGCAGCACGACTGGGGGCTGTTGTCGCGCTCGCTCGGCTTCACGCTGGCAGTGACGCTGGCGGCGTTGCTGGCCGCGACGCTGCTCGGCGTGGCGCTCGCGTTCCTCTTCGTTCAGAGCCGCCTGGTCGAGGCGAGCCTGTTTCCCTACGCGGTGCTGCTGCAGGTCACGCCGATCGTGGCCATCGCGCCGCTCATCATCATCTGGGTGCGCGACACGCGCATCGCGCTGGTGCTCTGCGCGACCATCGTGGCGCTCTTTCCCATCGTCTCCAACACGACGCTGGGCCTGCGCAGCGTCGATCCGGGCCTGTTGGAGCTCTTCCGTCTCTACGGCGCCGGGCGCTGGCAGACGCTCCTGCGGCTGCGCCTGCCGAGCGCGCTGCCGTACTTCTTCGCCGGGCTGCGTGTCTCCGCGGGGCTCTCGCTCATCGGTGCGGTGGTCGCCGAGTTCGTCGCCGGGACTGGCGGCAGCGTCTCGGGGCTCGCCTATCAGATCCTGCTCGCCGGCCTGCAGCTCAACATCCCGCGGCTGTTCGCCGCTTTGTTCCTGATCGCGGCCACCGGTATAGTGCTGTCCGTGCTCACGGCGCTCGCGGCGCGACTGGCGCTGCGCCGCTGGCACGAGAGCGAGCTCGCGCCGCACTGAACCGTTCGCCGGCGCGGTCCGATGGGTTCCGTTCACCTGGTTTGCGGAGGCTGCGAGGTCATGGCTCGAAACCGGCTGTTCGCTTTCCTCGCCGCGAGACGCCTCCGGCTCGCGCGGCGGTGCGCCATCGCTCTCGCCCTCGCGCTCGGCGGCGCGGCGAGCGATGCCGGCGCAGTCGACAAGGTCGTGTTCGTCACCAACTGGTACGCCGAGGCCGAGCACGGCGGCTTCTATCAGGCGCTCGCCGAAGGCATCTATCGGCGTTTCGGGCTCGACGTCACGATCCGGATGGGCGGGCCGCAGGTCAACGTCTACCAGCTCGTGCTCGCCGGCCAGGCCGACTTGGCGATGGGCTACGACATCGCCACGCTCAAGGCGGTGGAGCAGGGCCTTCCGCTGGTGACCGTCGCGGCGACGTTCCAGGCCGATCCGGCGGTGATGATCGCTCACCCTGACGTGAACCGCCTCCCGGAGCTCAAGACCCGCACGCTGCTGATCGGGCAGGCGAGCGAGACGACGTTCTGGCCGTGGCTCAAGGCAAAGTACGGCTTCACGGACGCGCAGAAGCGCCCGTATTCGTTCAGCGTGCAGCAGTTCCTGGCCGACCAGAACGTCGCGCAGCAGGGTTACGCCACCTCGGAGCCGTACTCCATCGAGAAGGGCGGCGTGCGTCCGCATGTGTTCCTCCTCGCGGCCGACGGCTATCCGCCGTACGCGGAGACCATCGTCACGCTCGCGAAGACCGTGCAGCGGAAGCCGGACGTGATCCGCCGTTTCGTCGAGGCCTCCGCGCTCGGGTGGAAGCGCTACTTGTCGGATCCGGCCGCAGGCAACGCGCTCATCAAGCGCGACAACCCGCAAATCGAGGACGATCTCCTGGCCTTCAGCGTCGCCCGCATGAAGGACTACGGGCTCGTGACCGGTGGCGATGCCGCGACCCAAGGCCTCCTGGCCATGACCGATGCGCGCTGGAAGCAGACCTTCGACTTCATGATGAACGCCGGCCTCATCCGGCCCGACGTCGACTACCGCAAGGCGTACACTCTGCAGTTCGTGCGGCAGGTGAAGGTTCTGCCCTGAACGCGCCGCTGCCGGCGTTCGCCGCTCGCTTCGTTGCTGCGCTCGCCGCGCGGCTCTCGCTTGCATGATCACCGTCGACCTGCTTCGTTCCATTCCGCTGTTCGCCACGCTGCCGCCGTCGGAGCTGGAAACGCTCGCCGCGCGGGGCGCCGACATCCGGCTGCGTCCGGGAGACTGGCTCATTCACGAGGGCGAGCAGCCGTCGTTCTTCGGCCTGCTCGAGGGCCGCATCGAGGTGCGCAAGGCTTACCACGGCACCGACCGGCTGCTCACGGTGTACGAGCCCGGCACCTATTTCGGCGAAGTGCCGCTGCTCCTCGGCTCGCCGGCGGTTGCGAGTCTGCGCGCGACGGAGGCCTCCCGGCTATGCGGGTTCGACGCCGGCGACTTTCGCGAGCTGATCGCCGGCTGTCCCAAGCTCAACGGCGAGATCCTCAAGACGATGGCCACGCGCATCGGCCATCTGCAGGAGCTCGCCGTCGAGACGCCGGCCGCTTTCGTGACGATCATCGGCCATCGCTTCGATCTCGCCTGCCATCGAGTGCGCGATTTCCTGAGCCGCAATCACGTCGCCTTCACCTGGCTCGATCCCACGCGCCCGGATCGCAACGGCGGCGCCGTGCCGCCGCCGCGGCCTGGCGACCGCTTTCCCGTCGTCGTTCTGCCCGATGACACGCGGCTGGTCGAGCCGAGCCTGCGCGCGCTCGCCGAAGGGCTGGGGCTGCAGACGCGGCCCGGCGCCGAGGCCTACGATGTCGCGGTGATCGGCGGCGGACCGGCCGGCCTCGCCGCCGCCGTCTACGGCGCCTCGGAAGGCCTGCGCACGATCCTGATCGAGCGCGAATCGCCGGGCGGACAGGCCGGCGCTTCGTCGAGAATCGAAAACTACCTCGGCTTTCCCGCCGGCGTCAGCGGCGACGAGCTGGGCGACCGCGCGCTGCAGCAGGCGAAGCGCTTCGGCGCCGAGATCCTGGTGGCGCGGGAAGTGTGCGGCATCGACGCGGCGCCGGAAGGCGCGATGCACCATGTGCGCCTCGACGAGCGCGAGAGCGTGGCGGCGCGCACGGTGATCGTCGCCTCGGGCGTTTCCTGGCGCGAGCTCGAAGTGCCGGGCGCCGACTCGCTCCTCGGCCGCGGGGTGTATTACGGCGCGGCGCGCACCGAGGCGCTCGGGACGATCGATCAGGACATCTTTCTCGTCGGCGGCGGCAATTCGGCCGGCCAGGCAGCGATGTTCTTCGCCAACTATGCACGCTCGGTGACGCTGCTGGTGCGCGGGTCCTCGCTCGCCGCCACGATGTCGCACTATCTGATCGAGCAGCTTGCCTCCAAGGCGAATATCAGCGTGCGCACGCGCCACCGGCTCCGGAGCATCGAAGGATCCGACCATGTGGAAGCGATCGTCGTGGAGGATCGCGCGACCGGCGAGAAGCGCCGCGAGCCCGCCGCGGCGGTATTCGTCTTCATCGGCGCCGACGCCAAGACCAGCTGGCTTCCTTCCTCCGTCACTCGCGACGAGCGGGGATACGTGTGCACCGGGCGCGACGTCACCGATCTCGCCGCGAGCGCGGACGGCCGCTGGCCGCTCGTGCGCGATCCGTATTTGCTGGAGACGAGCCTTCCTGGCGTGTTCGCGGCCGGAGACGTGCGGCACGGCTCGATCAAGCGTGTGGCCGCAGGCGTGGGCGAGGGCAGCATGGCGATAGCGTTCGTCCACCAGTACCTGTCGTGACGATTTCGAGCACGAACGAATCCAAAGGAGGCGACGGATGAAGAGCCTGCGCGAGCGCTTCGGCCGGCCGCTGCGGCTGGCGCTGATCGGCGGCGGTCCCGAGTCGTGGATCGGCCGCACGCACCAGACCGCGGCGGAGCTCGACGGCTACTGGCGCGTCGCGGGCGGCGTGTTCTCGGCCGACCCGGCGCGCTCGCGTGCGCTCGGACGCCAGCTCGGTGTCGATGCGGAGCGGAGCTACGGGACGGTGGAGGAGCTGATTGCCGCGGAGAAGCGCCGCGCCGACGGTGTCGAGGCGTTCGCGATCATGACGCCGAACGACACCCATTATGCGTTCGCCGCCGCGGCGCTCGACGCCGGGCTCGACGTGATCTGCGACAAGCCGGTGACCCACGACTTGCGCCAGGCCCGTGATCTGGTGGCCCGCGTGCGCGCCTCGGGGCGGCTGTTCGCGATCACGCACGGCTACTCGGCCTACCCGATGACGCGTTATGCGCGCGAGCTGGTGCGCGAGGGCGCGCTCGGCGCACTGCGGCTAGTTCAGGTCGAGTACATCCAGAACGGGCTCGCCACGCGCATCGAGGACGCTCCTCCGACCAGCCGCCTGCGCTGGATCGTCGACGCGCCGCGCAGCGGTCTCGCGCTGGTGATGAGCGCGATCGGCTGCCATGCCCAGCATCTCGCCTGCTTCGCGACCGGGCGCAAGGTCAGACGCGTGAACGCCGACCTCGGCGCGCTGCTGCCCGAGCGCAAGCTCGTCGATTACGCCTCGGCGCTGCTCGAGCTCGAGGACGACGTGCGGGGCACGTTCACCGCCACGCAGGCCGCGGCCGGGGCCGAGAACGACATTCGGCTGCGAGTCTACGGCGAGCGCGGCATGCTCGACTGGTCGCACCGGGAGGCGAGCTACCTGCGCTTCGCGCTGCAGGGGGAGCCGGTGCGCGTGATCGGTCGCGGCGATCCGTTCCTGCCCCCCGGCATCCTCGCGGCTGGGCGCGCTCCGCGCGGGCATCCCGAAGGACTGCGAGAAGCGTTCGCCAACATCTACGTCGAGATCGCGCAGGAGCGCATGGCGCGCGCGCTCGGCGAGCCGCCGCCGCTAGTCGCCTATCCTCGAATCGAAGACGGCATGCACACCATGGCCTTCATCGAGGCCTGCCTCGCTTCCCAGGGGCGCGGCGGCTGGGTCGAAGTGGCCGCGGGGTAGCGGCAGCTGCCGTTTGTCCTTCGAGAAGCGACATGGCGAAGCCTCGCAACACCATAGCTCTTGACGGGCATTATGTCGTACGATATATCTACCGAGTCGGTCATACGATCTACAGGTAAGCTCATGTACCGTCATCTTTGGTTCAGCGAGCACTGTGCAAGCCGCTACGCGCGACGCGGTGCGTTCCTCGGCGGCATGGTCGGCGGTCGCGGCTTTGGCTGGCATGGGTTTCGTGCCGGCCGCAAGCTCACGAGCGATGGTCTGCAGCTGGTGATCCTCGCGCTCCTTGCCGACAAGCCGCGCCATGGCTACGAAATCATCAAGGCGTTGGAGGAACGCTCGGGTGGCTTCTACAGCCCGAGCCCGGGCATGGTGTATCCGGCGCTCACCTACCTCGACGAGCTCGGCTACGCGTCGGCCGAGGCCGAGGGCACCAAGAAGCTCTATCGCATCTCCGACGAAGGTCGCGCTTACCTGGAGCGCAACCGGCGCACAGTCGACGCAATCCTGTCCCAACTCGCCTGGGTCGGCGCGAGGATGGAACACATTCGCGAACTGTTCACCGGGGAGGAGCCGAGGCTGGGCGACGAGGCTCCCGAGGGCTGGGGCACCGAGCTCGAGCAGGCGCGACGCAGACTCCGACGCGCGCTCTCGGGGCTGGGCACGGCCGCCGATGACGAGCAGCGGCGCGTCGCCGCGATCCTCGAGCGCGCCGCCCGGGAAATCCGCCGCAGCTGACGCGAACCTAACGGGTTGTGAGGGCCGGGGCGGCGCCCGCAATGGCGGCCGCATGGGGCGCGGGAGGCGCCTCGGCGCAAGTCTTGCTGCTTCGCGTCAACCGGAGCGTAGTGCGCCTCGTTTGTAATTCTTGCGTGCAGTTCTTGGACGCAAGTGCTCGGATTGACCCGCGATCCCCACGCGAGCTCACCTCGCGACCAACAGAGAGCTCAACATGTCGATGAACAGCGTATGGGTCCTCAGCCTGCTCCTGGCGACCCTGGCGATGATGCCGGCGGCCGCGCACGTGCTGGAGCTGCCCAACAAGATCGGACTGTCCGGAATCGAGTACCTGACCGTGCAACGCCTCTACCGCGGGTGGGCGTTCGCCCGCCTCGTCGTCGCCGCGGCTCTCGGATCCATGCTGGTGCTGCTGTTCATGGTGCGCGAGCTGCCCACCGCGTTCGCACTGGCGTGGGTGGCGTTTCTGTGCCTCGCCGGCACGCAGCTGGTGTTCTGGATCTTCACCCAGCCGGTGAACCGCGTGACGGCGAACTGGACTTTCCTGCCCGGCGACTGGTCCGAGCTGCGCCGGCGCTGGGAGTATTCCCACGCGGCCAGCGCCGCGCTCAATCTGGCGGCGCTCATCGCTCTGATCGTGTGCCTGTTCTGGACGAACGAGCTGCAAACGTTCGACTTCGACAGCGCGCGGCGCGGCTACGTGGACGGCGCGACCGCGCGCGACAGTGTCATCGCGCCGGGCCGCGGTGTCGAGCCGGCGCGCCAAGCCGAGCACGAATTCAGGCGCAGCCCGCGCTACATGTGAGGCCGCTTCTCGCGCGCCGGCGGCTTTCTTTCGTCCATGTTGACCTCCCGCGCGGCAACTGCGCAGGCTAGTGCCCGCAGAACGAAGGCAGGTAGGCGATGGGGATATCGACCGGGACGCACAGCCAACGCAGGTTCTGCCAGGCATCCACGACGGGCGCGAGCAGGATCGAGCGGCCCTGAAGCTCGGGCACGGCCGGGCCGAGGTCCAGGCGCACCCGTCCGCTGCGCCCGCTCAGCTCGAGCGCCTGCACCAAAGGATAGGCGTGCAACGCCCACACCGCCCCATAGTTGGGGCGCTGGGGAATCGAATGCGCGCGCGCCCAGGTGTCTTCGACCTGCGCCTGCAGCGGCTTCATCGTCGCGATCGCCTGCGCCACTTTCGCGCGCACGCCGTGCTGGTGGTAGGCGGCCTGAAGCCGCGCGCCGGCGAGGCTCGCCACCAGCAACAAGGCTGCGCTGCCGAACAGGGCTCCGGCGAGCAGGTCGGTAGGCGAGCGATTGATGAGCCGCCTGGCCGCGGCCTCCGGGGAGCGCGCATTCCGCTCGGCGCGGCGGACCAGCTTGCGAATCTGCCGGTAGTAGAACGCGTTGGCGAACGCGCTCGATGCGGCCGCGGGAATGAGCCACACGAAGATCAGCGCTCCAACCCACCAGGCGAGGCTCGATTCGCCGAGCCAGGCGCCAATGGTGGCGAAGGCCACTGCACCCACGAGCGGCAGCAGCGCGCAGACGGCGCCGTAGAGCCACATCTTGCGATAGAACGCCCACAGCGCCGGGAAGAAGAATGCGGGCCAATGCCAGCTCGGCGGCTGCTTGCCGGTGCGCTCGTATTTCACGAAGCGCCGGACGTAGTAGTCCGGATGCGGACCGACAGCGACGCGGAACAGCACCGCCAGGGCGGGCCGGACCCGCCGCTCGTCCTGATGCTCGCGCACGAACGGCGGGAACACGATCGAATCCAGCGTCGGCACGAGGTCCGCCGGATTCGCCTGCGACGGCCTTTCCGACATTGCCGCTCCCTGGCCCGGGAGCGCTGTTGTTGCAACCGTCATCGGCATTCTCCGCGGGCGGGAAGCGCTGCTCCGGCCCGGTCGCATCCGCTCGGCGCGGTCGACAGCGCGCGAGCTCTCCTCCTCTTGCGCCCGCTAGTCTAATCGAATTGGCGCGAAGCTGCGTGGAGATTTTCGGAGAATCGAGCGAACGAAGCGGACTTTCGGAAAATCATCATGCGGGCGAACCGACCGCGAGCCCCGGCATCGAGAACGCGAGACTGTCGAGCATCTGCACGAGCCGCCGCTGCCCGTCGTCATCGAGCTCAACCAACGGCGGTCGCACGGTCATCCACGCAACATCGTCGGCGTAGTGCGCGATCGCCGCCTTGAGCGCGGGTATCATCGGAAACTGCTGGAACACCGCGCGAGTGGCGTCGAGAGAAGCTTGCCGGCGCTCGGCGTCGGGCGTCTTCCAGTCGCGCGCGAGCCCGACGATGGGCGCCGGATTGACATTGGCCAGCGCGGTTATGCAACCGGCGCCACCGCCTCGGAGGGTTGCGAGAAGAAACCGCTCGCTCCCGGCGAACACGTCGAACCCGCGGGGCTGGAAACGCTCCAGCATCGCCTGGGTGTTGCTCCAGTCGCCCGAACTGTCCTTGATGCCGGCGATGATGCCGGAATAGCGCTCGAGCAGTCGCTCGATGAGCGCGAGACTGATCCCCACCTGGGATACGGGCGGTATGTGGTAGAGGTAGATGCGCGTGCCAGCGTCGCCGACGCGTTCGATCACTTCGGCATAGCTTCGAAACAGACCCTCGTCGGACACGTTCTTGTAGTAGAACGGCGGCAGCATCAGAACGCCGGCGCAGCCCATACGCACCGCGGCCCGCGTGAGTTCCACGCTGTCCGCCAGCGCGCAGGTCCCGGTCCCGGGCATCATGCGATCAGCAGGCAGCCCGGCGCGAACGAGCGCTTCGAGGAGCGCGAGCTTCTCTCGTACGGAGAGCGAATTAGCCTCCGAATTGGTACCGAAAACCGCCAGCCCTACACCCTGGTCGACCAGCCAGCGGCAGTGGCGGAGCAACCGCGACGCATCCGGCTCGTAGTCCGCCCCGAACGGTGTCACGACCGGGGCGAGGACTCCGCGCGGAGCCGCGCGGCTGCGGATGTCAGATGTCGTCACGATCGCGAGGCGGGGAGCTTCCCATGCTCGCCGATTCCGCGCGATTGCTCAAGCGCGCGAACGCTCGATCGTGCGCCCGCAGGTCGATTTTCGCACGGCAGGCGCCCGTGATTATGACAACAGCATATATATATATGACATTGGCATAAAACGGCCTATACTCCCCTTGGCCGCCGCACCGAGCCTTGTCGGCGGCACGCGTCGGGAGATCGGAGGGTCGCGAGTGCGCCGGAGCCACTGGTTGCACTCGCACGTCGGGATGAGATCTCCCTTGAAGGGCTCGCTGCAGCGGTGCCTTTCGAGGCGCCGGGAAAGGGGAGCATGATGATCTCAAGGACCCGTGTATCGATCGCGCTTGTCGCCGCTTTGCTCTACACCTTCGGGGGCGCCGTCAGTCCCTCGGAGCTTTCGCCTCGAACGATGGAGGGCTCCGGCGGCGTTGCCTCGGCAAGCAACAACACCGCGCCGTCCTTCGGCGATCCGCTTCCTGGGCTTTCGCCATCGCAGCTCGCCGCCTTCGACGACGGGCTCGGCGACTTCCAGGAAGTCGACACGCCGGCGACCGGTCTCGGCCCTGTCTTCAACAACGTTTCGTGCGTAGCCTGCCATTCGGTGCCGGCTCCAGGCGGCGGCAGCACGATCGTCGAGACCCGCTTCGGACGGTTGATCGGCGGACATTTCGACCCGCTCACCACATTGGGCGGATCGCTGCTGCAGGACAAGGCGATCGAACCCTCGGCTCAGGAAGTCATTCCGCCCGAGGCGAACATCGTCGCCAAGCGGATCACTACGCCGCTCTTCGGGGCCGGACTGATCGAGGCGATTCCCGATGCCGCGATCCTGGTCAATGCGATCATTCGCCGCCCCGACGGTATCTCCGGCCGGGCCTCTATCGTCACCGATGTCGTCAGCGGAAGGCTGCGCGTGGGCCGCTTCGGCTGGAAGGCGCAACAGGCGACGCTGCTCGCCTTCTCCGGAGACGCCTATTTGAACGAGATCGGCGTCACCAGCCGGTTTTTTCCGCAGGAGAATCCGCCGAACGGCAATGCCGCGCTTCTGGCGCAGTACGATATGGTGGCCGACCCCGAAGATGTCGTGGATCCGGCGACAGGCCGCTCGGACATCGACGCGTTCGCTGACTTCATGCGTTTGCTCGCGCCGCCGCCGGCGCTGCCACTCAGTGTCGCGGCCGGAGCCGGCAAGAGCCTATTCAGTCAGATCGGCTGCAGCAACTGTCACGTTCCGAGCATGATCACGGCGCCGAACGCGATCCCGGCCCTCAATCGGAAGCCGGTCGCGCTGTATTCGGATCTGCTTTTGCATGACATGGGAAGCCTCGGCGACGGCATCGGTCAGGCGGCCGCGAGCCCGCAGGAGATGCGGACCGCTCCCCTCTGGGGTCTGAGGGTGCGAAGCGCCTACCTCCACGACGGACGCGCGGCGACGGTCGACGCGGCCATCCTGCTCCATGACGGGGAGGCGCGGATCACGCGCAACCGCTACGCGGCGCTCAGCGCGACACAAAAACAGCAGCTGCTGCAGTTCCTGGGATCGATCTAGCTCGAGCCTAGGGCACCGTTGCGCCAGTGGCGATGTCGACGATCTTCTCGTGCCGCCACTGGCAATCGGTGCAGCGCACGGCGGTGGGCTGGGCCTGCAGCCGCGCCGCACCGATCGGCTCGCCGCAATCGACGCACACGCCGAACACTCCGTTCGCGAGGCGCTCCCGCACGGCCGCGATCCGCTCCAGCTCCTGCGTGTAGCGGTCGATCAAGCCCCGCTCCATCTCGACGCTGGTGATGACGAACGCCTGGTCCACCTGATCGCCGACCTCGGCGTCGAGCTGGGACAGCGCTTCGGTATCGATGCGGCGACGCTCCTCGGCAATCGCCACCTGCAGCGCCTGCTCGCGCGTGTCGAGGCGATGCACGAGGTCGCGCAACTCGCGCTGCGACAGGCGCTTCGGTTCGGGGCGGATGGCCGCGTCACCGCGGCTTGCCCGGCGTTCATGGTTGCGCACGACGGTCATGGAATGAGGCTCCGGTGAGTGGGTTGGTTCGGGTTGGCTTGGGCGTGGCCAGCGTCGTCTCCCGACGCGGGAAGGCTTCCGCGTCGGTTCATCGATAGCGCGCGTCGACGGCGCGATCGGCCGCGATCTCGGCTTCCTTGCGCTCGCCGATGGCAAGCAGCATCTCCTTGGTCGCGATCGACTCGTGGCGTGCTTCCATGTGAAACTCGAGCTCCCGGGTGAGGACGACGGCGTCGGTCGGGCAAGCTTCCTCGCAGAAGCCGCAATAGATGCACTTGAACAGATCGATGTCGTAGCGCGTGGTGCGCCGGGTTCCGTCGGGCCGTTCCTCCGAGTCGATTGTGATGGCGAGAGCGGGGCATACCGACTCGCACAGCTTGCAGGCGATGCAGCGCTCCTCGCCGTTCGGGTAGCGCCGCAGCGCGTGCAGGCCGCGAAACCGCGGCGACTGCGGAGTGCGCTCCTCGGGATACTGCACGGTGAACTTGCGCGCGACGAGGTAGCGCCCGGTCACACCCAATCCGCGCAGCAGCTCGAGAAGGAACCACGTTTGCGCGAAGCGCCGAAAGAATGCCTTGACTTGCGACATAGATGAAACGAGCACAACGTCAGCTTACGACCGTGCGTCGCGCGGGAAAATTCCGGAGCGAATTTCTCGACTTGTGTCGGACTTCGTCCGATAGCTGGCGGTCTTCGCGTCGCCGATCGCGCGCGTCTTGGCCGCCGCGCCGAGCGGCTCGCCTTGACGCGGACCTGGTCCCGAGGCAAGCTCCCGCACGTTGAACGCTGGTCGTCTGGAGGAGTCCCTCATGGTCGAGCCCATTCCGGCGGCATACCCCGGCGTGACCCCGTATCTCATCGTCCGCGGCGCGGCGCGCGCGCTCGACTTCTACGCGAAGGCCTTCGGGGCGAAGGAGCTGGCGCGGTTTCCCGCCCCGGACGGAAAGATCGCCCACGCTGAGATACGGATCGGCGACGGCGTGTGCATGCTGGCCGACGAACTGCCCGAGCAGGGCTACAGGAGCCCGGACACGCTCGGGGGCTCGTCGGTCTCGCTGTTGTTCTACGTCACGGACGTCGACGCGCTCTTCGCCCGCGCCGCCGGCGCCGGCGGCGTAGTGCAGCGGCCGCCGCAGGATCAGTTCTACGGCGACCGCACCGCCACGATCGTGGATCCCTTCGGCCACACCTGGACGATCGCCACGCACGTGGAGGACGTCTCGCGCGAGGAGATGCGTCTGCGCATGGCGGCGATGGAGTCCAGGGGTCCGTCGGGCTAGGCGCGCGCGGAGGAAATGTCCACCGCCGGCCGTCGCGAGCGCCATTCGAGGAGGTAACTGGAACGATGTACACGCTTTACGGCAAGAAGGGATCGGGTTCCGCGACCACTCAGGCCGCGCTCGAGCTGATCGGCGCCCCTTATCGGCTGATCGAGACCGCCTCGTGGGAGCCCAACGATGCGTTTGCCGATCTGCTGAAGCTCAACCCGCTCGGCCAGGTTCCGACGCTGGTGCTGCCCGACGGCACGGTGCTCTCCGAGAGCGGCGCCATCCTGATCCACCTTGGGCTCGTCCATCCGGAGAGCGGCCTTCTGCCGCGCGAGCCGTCGGCTCGGGCGCGGATGCTGCGCGGGATCGTGTTCATCGCGGCCAACTGCTACGCCGCGATCAGCATCATCGACTTCCCGGAGCGCTGGTGCGCCGATGCCGACCAGGATGACGCGGTGAAGGAGCGCATCCGCAGCGGCACGCGGGCGCGCCTGCACAGGCATTGGGAGATGTTCGCGGACCTCTTTCCGGCGCAGCCGTACCTGTCGGGTCCCGAGCTCGGGGCGCTCGACATCCACGCCGCGGTCGTGTCGAAATGGTCGGGGGCGCGCAAACATCTCGAAGCCCGCAGACCGCAGCTCGCGGCCGCAATCTCGCGCATCGAAGCCCATCCCACGGTCGCGGCGGTTTTCGCCCAGCACTGGCCGAAGAGCTAGCCCCGGCACGGCAAGCCGTTCGCGGCGGACGTTTATAATGCGCTAGCCGCGGGAAGGCGATCTTCCCGCGATCGTTCGACTCGCGATGCGCATCCTGCTCAGCAACGACGACGGCTACTTCGCACCCGGTCTGGAACGCCTTGCCGCCGAGCTCGCGGCGCACGCCGACATCACGGTGGTCGCTCCGGAGCGCGATCGCTCCGGTGCCTCGAATTCGCTCACGCTCGACCGCCCGCTCACCGTCCGCCGCGCGGCGAACGGGTTCTTCTTCGTTAACGGCACGCCGACCGATTGCGTGCACCTCGCAGTCACCGGACTGCTCGACGACCTGCCGGACATGGTGATCTCGGGCATCAACCTCGGCGCCAACATGGGCGACGATACGATCTACTCGGGCACGGTCGCGGCCGCGACCGAAGGGCATCTGCTCGGCATTCCTTCGCTCGCCGTGTCGCTCACGAGCAAGGTCGGCCGCCATTTCGGCACGGCGGCGGCGGTGGTCGCCGAGCTGCTGATGCGCCATCGCGAACAGCCGCTCGATCGCTGGCTGCTCAATGTCAACGTGCCCGATCTGCCGTCGGCGGACATCAAGGGTTATCGCGTGACCCGGCTCGGCCGGCGGCACAAGGCCGAGTCGGTGATCAAGACGCAGACGCCGCGGGGCGAGACCTGCTACTGGGTGGGCGCGGCCGGGCCCGCGGCGGACGCCGGCGAAGGCACCGATTTCCACGCGATCGAGGCCGGCTTCGTGTCGGTCACGCCGCTGCAGATCGATCTCACCCATCGCGCCGAGATGCCGCGCTTGTCGGCCTGGATCGAGCAGCGCGTGACCTCATGAGCACCGCAGGGCCGACCCAAGGCGCGAATCGCGTGCGGCTCGTATGAGCATCGCAGGGTTCGACGGGATCGGCATGACCTCTACGCGCACGCGAGCGCGCATGGTCGAGCGGCTGCGCGAGCAGGGCATCCGCGACGAAGCGGTGCTCGCCGCGATGGCCGCCGTTCCCCGGCACATCTTCGTGGAGGAGGCTCTCGCGATCCGCGCTTACGAGGACAGTCCGCTACCGATCGGCGCCGGACAGACCATCTCGCAGCCCTACGTGGTGGCGCGGATGACGGAGCTCCTGCGCGCGGGCCGCACCCTGATCCGGGTGCTCGAGGTCGGCACCGGCTGCGGCTACCAGACGGCGGTGCTGGCTCGTCTCGCCGACGAGGTATACACGGTCGAGCGCGTGGCTGCATTGGTGGCGAAGGCGCGCCGAAACCTGCGCGCGCTCAAGCTCGCCAACGTGCGCATCAAGCACGGGGACGGCTCGGCCGACCTCGGAGAAGCGCTCGAGTGCGACGCGATTCTGGTCACGGCCGCGACCACGCAGGTTCCGGCGGCGCTGCTTCGCCATCTCAAGACGGGAGGGCGGATGGTGCTGCCGTTCGCGCGCCACGACGACGATCTCAAGGCGACGCAACTGCTCACCGTGATCGAAAAGACGCCCGGTGGCGTCCGCGAGCACAGCTACGATGCGGTAAGATTCGTGCCGCTGCTCTCCGGACTCGCATGATCGCCTCGAAGCGCTCGCATTTTTTGTCGCTTGCTGTGGCGCTGGGCTCCGCGGCTTTGGTGGCCGGTTGCATGACCCGGGCGCCGGCGCCCGTTCTTGAGCGCGCGCCGCTGCCGGCTCCGGCGACGCGTCCTACACAGCCTCCGGAGATCGCACCAGCCCGAGCGCCGGAGGCGGCGGCGCCGCCCACGACCTACACGGTCAAGCGCGGCGATACGCTCTATCAGATCGCGCTCGATCACGGCCTCGATTACCGCGAGCTCGCCGCCTGGAACAACATCGACAACGTGAACATGATCCACGCCGGTCAGGTTCTTGCGCTCGCTGCGCCGGGCGGCACCCCGGGCGCAGTCACTTCGCCGTTGGTGACGCCTCCCCCTGTCGTGCCGAGCGGCGCCGAAGCGCGTGCGGTGCCGCCGCCGAGCGGCCGCGCGAACAGCGCGACGTTCAAGACCCAACCGAAGGCGGTGAGGCTTCCGTACTCCGAGCAGGCACTGGCCCAGCTGCGCGAGGCCGCCCCTGCCACGGAGCCGCGCGCGGGCCCGCCGGTCGCGGTGCCGGAGATGCGCGCCGCGCCGGTGCCGCCGGTCGCCGCAGCGCCAGCCGCGGCGAACCGCCCCGATGGCGCCCGTGTGCCGGAGATCGACGACGACAATCTCGGCTGGATCTGGCCGACCAACGGCAAGGTGATCGCGACCTTTTCCGAGTCGGCGAATCTCAAGGGCATCGACATCGCCGGAAAGGCCGGACAGCCCGTGGTGGCGAGCGCGGCGGGCAAGGTCGTCTATGTCGGCTCCGGCTTGCGAGGCTACGGCAAGCTCGTCATCGTCAAGCACAACGGCACCTTCCTGTCGGCTTACGCGCACAATCGCGAGATCGTCGTCAAGGAGGGCCAGCAGGTGGCGAAGGGGCAGAAGATCGCGGAGATGGGCGACAGCGATTCCGACCGTGTGAAGCTGCACTTCGAGATCCGCCGTCTCGGCAAGCCGGTCGATCCGGCGAAGTTCCTGCCGCCCGTATGATCCGCGACCGCGAGCACGCCGACGACGACGAGCCGCTGCTCGCACACGAGCCCGATACCCGTACCGCCGAGCTGCCGCTCGACACGCCTCAGGACGGCGTGGGCGCGGACTTCCTCAACGACGTAACGCAGATCTACCTGAACGAGATCGGGCAGAACGAGCTCCTGACGGCCGGCCAGGAGCTCGCTTTCGCGCGCGCCAATCGCGCTGGCGACTTCGCCGCGCGCCAGAAGATGATCGAGCACAATCTGCGGCTGGTCGTGAGCATCGCCAAGCACTACCTGAACCGCGGACTCACCCTGGCCGACCTGATCGAGGAAGGCAATCTGGGGCTGATCCACGCGCTGGAGAAGTTCGACCCCGAGCGCGGCTTCCGTTTCACGACCTACGCGACCTGGTGGATCCGGCAGTCGATCGAGCGCGCCATCATGAGCCAGTCGCGCACGATCCGCCTGCCGGCGCACGTGGTGAAGGAGCTCAACATCGTGCTGCGGGCGCTGCGCTATCTGGAAACGCAGGGCATGCTCAACGAGGGTCGCGATCCGACGGCCGACGACGTCGCGCATCTGCTCGGCAAGCCGGTCGAACAGGTGCGCAGGGTGCTCGGGTACAACGAGCACGTGACCTCGCTCGATGCGCCGCTCGACGTCGATCCGGCGCTCTCCTTCGGCGACCAGCTAGCCGACGACGATGCCCCGGGGCCGGAGCTCGTCCTGCACAACAGCGAGATCGAAGGCTGGATCCGCCAGTGGCTCGACGAGCTTTCGGATCGGCAGCGGCGCGTGATCGAGCGTCGCTACGGACTCAACGGTTCCGACGTGGCCACGCTGGAGCAGCTCGCCCGGGAGCTCGGCGTCACGCGCGAGCGCGTGCGCCAGATCCAGGCGGAAGCGCTCGAGAAGCTGCGCTCGCGGCTGCGCGTGCACGGCTTGTCGCGCGACGCGCTGCTGTAGGCCGTTTTCCTGGTGCGGCGAAGAAGCCTGCTGAAGCTGGGCGTGGCCGCGGCGCTGCAGCCGCTCCTTTGCACGAGTTCGCCGGCCGGCGCGGCGGCGCAGGCGGCCAAGGCGACCGTGCGCCGCGTGCGGCCGGGCGACGCCGCGTGGCCGGGTGCGGCGGCGTGGCAGAGATTGAACGACGCGGTAGGCGGCAATCTGATCAACGTCGATTCGCTATTCGCGCCCTGCCGGGAGATGAAACGCGGCGCCTGCATTGAGCTCTGGCGGAACATCCGCAATCCGTTCTATCTCGGCGATCAGCCTGGCGGCACCGAGGTTTCGGGTTGGCTCGACGCCTGGACGCCGCAGCCCAGCGCTTATGCGGTGCGCGCGCGCAACGCCGACGATGTCGTGGCCGCGGTGAATTTCGGCCGCGATAACAACTTGCGTCTGGTCGTCAAAGGCGGCGGGCATTCCTATCAAGGCACCTCGAACGCGCCCGATTCGCTGCTGATCTGGACGCGCGGCATGAACCGGATTGCGTTGCACGACGCGTTCGTGCCGCGAGGCTGCCCGGACGGGCCTCTGTCCGCGGTGACGATCGAGGCGGGCGCCCTTTGGATCGACGCCTACGACGAGGTCACGACCAAGGCGGGGCGTTACGTGCAAGGCGGCGGCTGCGCCAGCGTCGGCGTCGCGGGCCTCATTCAAAGCGGGGGTTTCGGCTCTCATTCGAAAAACTTCGGCACCGCAGCGGCGAGCCTGCTCGAGGCGCAGATCGTCACCGCCGACGGACGCCTGCGCACGGCGAACGCGTGCACCGAGCCGGAGCTGTTCTGGGCGATCAAGGGCGGCGGAGGCGGGAGCTGGGGCGTGATAACGAGCTTGACGCTGCGCACTTACGATCTGCCGGAGCACTTCGGCTATGCCGCCGGGACGATCGAAGCGAAGTCGGATGAGGCATTCCACGGGTTGCTCGCCCGCTTCGTGGATTTCTACGCGACGAATCTGTTCAATCCGCACTGGGGCGAGAGCGTGAAGATTCGTCCCGAAAACGCGCTCGAGATCTCGATGGTGTCGCAAGGACTGGACGATGCCCGGAGCGCGGCGGCGTGGAAGCCGTTCTTCGACTGGGCGCGCGATTCGAGCGGCTACACGGTGACCGATCCTGCGGTAGGCGCGCCGGCGACCGCGCGGGAGTGGTGGGACGTGGCTGCGCGCAGGAAGCGCGGAAGCCGCGCGATGGTGAGCGATCCCAGACCCGGCGCGCCGGCGCATCACGCGTGGTGGTCCGGCGATCAGGATCAGGTGTACGCGTTCCTGCACGGCTACGAGTCCATCTGGCTGCCGGCGGCATTGCTGGCGGAGGATCGGCAGGCGCGGCTCGTCAACGCGTTGTTCGACGCCAGCCGGCACTGGGAGGTGCAGCTGCACTTCAACAAGGGCCTTGCCGGCGCGCCGGCGGAAGCGATCGAGCGCTCACGGGACACCGCCACCAATCCTGCGGCGCTGGATGCATTCGCGCTCGCCATCGTCGCCAACGGCGGGGTGCCCGGGTTGTCGTCGCTGCCTTACTTCTCAGCGCAGGCGCATCGCCATGCGCGCGCCGTGGACGCCGCAACGGCCGACCTCGAGAAAATCGCGCCCGAGGCGGGATCGTACGTTGCGGAAAGCAACTATTTCAATGACCATTGGCAGCGGGCGTTCTGGGGCGCGAATTATCCCAGGCTGCTCGCGGCCAAGGCGAAATACGATCCCGACGGCTTGTTCTTCGTGCATCACGGCGTCGGCAGCGAGGGGTGGAGCGAGGACGGATTCAGGCGGTCGAGGGCATAGGAAGGTTGCACGCATCGCCGTAGGGCACTCTACGAAGCCGACCGCGTCAAACGCCGCGCATCCGCCGCGCGCTCGGCAGCGCCGCGAGATCCTCGCGCAACGCGGCGATGCGTTCCCGGGCCGTTCCGTCGGCCGGGCCATAGCGCAGCGCTGCGTAGGTGTCGCCGATGCGCTCGAGCGTGGCAGCCCAGCGTGGCCAGCGCTCCGCCGCGCGCGCGGCGTAGGCGAGCGGACCTTCGCTCGGCCGACGCGGCAGGCCCGCGCGGGCGAGACGCCGGCACAGCCGGAGCCACAGCGCGCACGCCGGATCCGCGCGGACGCGGCCCGCGCGCGAGACGCCAAGCAGCGCCACACCCCATGCGAACGCCAGCGCTCCGACCAGCACGACGAGCTGCCATGGTCGCGCCGACTCGAGACCGAGATCGCGCAGCACCTCGCGCTGGCGCTGGAGATTGAAGCCCACGACGCTGCGCTGCCACTGATAGTTGACCGCGTCCCAGCGCAGGCGCAGCGCCTTGAGGAATGTCATGTCCATGCGGGCGAGGTAGGGCACCGGCTCGCCTTGGGGCAGCGCCGCGCCCAGGCCGCGCTCGATGCGCGACGGAGCGACGGCCGCGGTTGGATCCAAGCGCCACCACACGCCGTCGAGCAGCGCCTCCGTCCAGGCGTGCGCGTCCGAGTCGCGCACGATGAGATAGCCGCCGTCGGGATTGATCTCGCCGCCCTGATAGCCGGTCACCACGCGCGCGGGGATGCGGGCGGCGCGGAGCAGGAACACGAACGCTCCGGCATAGTGCTCGCAGAAGCCGCGCCGGGTGTCGAAAAGGAAATCGTCGACGCGATCGCCCTGCAGAAGCGGCGGTGCGAGCGTGTAGACGAAAGGCTCGCGCCGGAACCAGTCGAGCACCGCCACGATGAAGGCGCGATCCGATCCAGCGCGCTCGCGAAGATCGCGGGCGAAGGCGACGCTGCGCGGATTGCCGCGCGGCAGCTGCAGGTTGATGCGGGCGTCGCGCGGAGACGATGAGCGGAAACGGTCCGAGAGCACCGAGCGTTGCGTGTAGCGGATGGTCTGCGTCACCGGCGTCGCGGCGAACAGCTGATCGTCGTCGGTGAGGATGGCCAGAGTGCGCTGCGCCGCGATCGGCGCCGTCACGTCGTCGAGCGGCGGGCGCGGCAGACCCGCGGCGTGCTCGAGCGCGAACAGCCACGGCCGGTTGTTAGGCTCCATGGTCACGGTGTACTCGATCGCCGGGCCGCGCTCCGGCGCGTGAATGCCGGGCAGGCGCAGGGGGGCGCTCCATTGCACGCCATCGAAGCGCGACAGCACCGGGCCGCGCCAGTAGCGCTGCGCGCTGGGCGGGGGCCGTCCAACGAAGTCCACGCGGAAGGCGACCGCGTCCGATAGCGAAAGCGAGCTGATCGAGCCGGGCTCCATGCTGTCGGAAAGCCCGGTGCGCGCGCCGGCCTCCGCAGGCGCGCCCCACAACGGGCCGGCGAGCCGGGGAAAGAGAACGAACAGCAGCGCCGCCAGCGGAACGCCCTGGAACAGCATCCGCGCGGTGGCCACGAGCGGGGCGTACCAACCGCGCGCCGCCGATGCGGGATCGCGCAGCGCGGCCAGCGTGCCACCGAGCACGAGGACGGCCGGGAGAGACAGCGCAGCCGATCCGATCGCCTGACCGTAGAAGAAGCGCGTGAGCAGCAGAAACAGCGCCAGGCACGCGAGCAGCGTCGCGTCGCGTGGACTGCGGGTTTCGATGAACTTGATGCCGAGCAGGGCGTAGAGGAACGCGACGCACGGATCGCGGGCGAGGAAGTAGCCGTAGTTGGCGCGCAAGCCGAGCGCCACCGCGAGCGCGAGCACCGGCAGCAGCCACAGGCGGATCTTCGCGGGAATACCCCGGTCGGCGGGCATGAGCAGGCGCGCGGCGACCAGTCCCGAGCCAACGGCGACGACCCACGGCGGCAGGTGCGGCCAGAGCGGGAGTTGCGCGCATAGGATGAGCGCGGCGAGCCAGCCCAGCTGCAAGCGCGCGAGCGGTGCGACCGACGCAGCCGCCGCCGCGTTCACGGCGCCACCTCGCCGGCGTACACGATGCCAGCGTCGGAATGCAGCGCCAGCGCGACGAGCGCCTGCCGACGATGACCGGCGCCCGAGCCGGAAGCAATGTTGACGCCGGGCAGGGAGAGGCTGAAGACGCGCGCTTCGCGCTCGCAGGCGAGAACCCACGCGCATAGGCGCGCGAGCCGCGCCTCGGGATCGAGCGCGGGCGGCAGCGTCGACCAATCGAGCTCGACGACGCCGCCTCCGGCACCGCCCTCGAACTGTTTCGTGTACCAGCCGGCGCCGCGCGCCACGGCTCTCCAGGCGATGCGGTTGAGGGAGTCGCCGGCACGATAGTCGCGCAATCCGGCGAGGTCGGCTTCGGTGACGCGCGCGCTGCGTTGCGCGTCGAACCCGTCGGGTCCCGGCGGCAGCGGCGGCGAGGGCGCTTCCGGAGCGGGATACACGATGCCGGTGAGGGGAAAGTGCAGATACGCCCAGCCGCGCCAGAGTCCCAGGGGAAAATCGGTCGACACGGTCACCCGGCCGAGCGCGAGCGTGCCGCGAACGCTCGCATCCACCGAGAGCTGCAGCGGACGCGTCGCGCCCAGCGGCAGATCGATTCGCACCGGCGCACCCGAGCCCGGGGCGAGGAGGATCGACTGTCGCTCGCTCGTCCCGGCGGCGAGCGACAGCGTAAAGGGCAGCGAGCCGCCGGCGAACGCTTCGCCGGCGGCGAGCGGCGTAGCGACGATACCGGCGAGATTGCGATACGTCTGCAGGAGCGCGGCCGCCACCACGCCAGAGACCAAAAACGTGAGCGCGTAGCCCAGCGAGAGCGAATAGTTCATCGTGGTGAGCAGCATGATCGTCAGCGTGGCAATCAGGCTCAAGCCCCGCCGCGTCGGCAGGATGTAGATGCGCTGATGGCGCAGCACGACCGCACCGCGGTCTCGGGCTTCCAGCCGCCACAGGCGCTGGCGCCAGCGGGCAAGGAGCGACCGATGCGTCGTCGCCACGCTCATGGATTGCGGCGGGTATCGATCGGCCCGCGCGCGCCGCCGGATTACGGCAGCGCGACGGCCCGCAGCAGCGCCTGGGCCTGGGGCTCCCCGGCGCGTGTACTGCCGGCGAGGCGATGCCCCGCCACGGCGGGGAAGACGGCCTGCACATCTTCCGGCAGCACCATCGGCCGTCTAGCGAGTAGCGCCCAGGCGCGCGCGGCGGCGACGAGCAACAAGCCGGCGCGCGGCGAGAGTCCGCGGTGCGCGCGTGTGTGCGGCTCGGCTCCGCCACCCCGCGAAGCAGCGAGCAGCGCCTGCACGTAGTCGAGGAGCCCGGGCGCGACGTGCACGGCGGCGGCCTCCTTCTGCCAGGCGAGCAGGGTCGCCGCGTCGGCCTGAGCCGAGAGCGTGGGGATGCGAGAGCGGCGGTCGCCGGAGAGGAGGAGCTCGCGCTCGGCCGCCGGATCCGGATAGCCGAGCTCGATCGCCATCAGGAAACGGTCGAGCTGCGATTCGGGAAGCGGATACGCCCCGAGCTGCTCGACCGGATTTTGCGTCGCGATGACGAAGAAGGGATCCGGCAGCGGCCGGGTTTCGCCGTCAGCGGAAACCTGACGCTCCTCCATCGCCTCGAGAAGCGCGCTCTGTGTCTTCGGGGGCGCGCGGTTGATCTCGTCGGCGAGAACGACGGAATGGAAGATCGGTCCGGAGTGGAAGCGAAACTGCTGTGAGGCGGGATCGAAGATCGACACTCCGAGCACGTCGGCCGGCAAGAGGTCGCTCGTGAACTGGATGCGCGCGTAGTGCAGTCCCAGCGTGCTCGCCAGGGCCTGCGCCAGGGTCGACTTGCCCACGCCGGGGATGTCCTCGATCAGCAGGTGCCCGCGCGCGAGCAGGCAGGCGAGTGCGAGCCTGAGTGGCGTGTCCTTGCCGACGACGATGCCTCCGAGCTGCTCCAGCACGGCGGCGAGCCGGGCGGGCACGGGAACGGAGCCCGGGGAGGCGGGACGCAGGCTCATCGACGACAAGTTTCCGCGCGGGCGGAAGCGCTCCTTCGCAAGGGGACAAGCGCACTATAGAGCGCTCGAGGCGGCTAGTCACGACCGCCGGCGGCGCGCTACACTCCGTTCGACCGCCCGCCTCCGGCGGAAATCCTCCGCCGCCGCAGGTCGATTCGGACGCCGCCGTGACTACCGCCTTCGTCGCCCATACCGCGTGCCGGCTGCACGACATGGGCCGCTACCATCCCGAGTGCCCCGATCGGCTCGACGCCGTCTCCGACCGGCTCATCGCCAGCGGGCTCGACCAGCACGTAGCGCACGTCGAGGCCCCGGCCGCGACGCGCGAGCAGCTCGCCCGCGTTCACGATGAAGACTACATCGCCTCGATCGAGGCGGCCTCTCCGGAGACCGGGCTGCGCCACCTCGATCCGGACACAGCGATGAGCCCGCACTCGCTCGAGGCGGCGCTGCACGCGGCGGGCGCCGTGGTGCGGGCGACGGATCTGGTACTGAAAGGCGATTGCCGCACGGCGTTCTGCGCTGTTCGCCCGCCGGGCCATCACGCCGAGCGGCGGCGGGCGATGGGCTTCTGCCTGTTCAACAACGTCGCCGTGGGCGCCGCGCACGCGCTGGCGCAAGGACTCGAGCGCGTGGCGGTGGTCGACTTCGACGTGCATCACGGCAACGGCACCGAGGACATCTTCCGCGCCGACCCGCGGGTGATCATGACCGGAACGTTCGAGTACCCGCTTTATCCGTACTCTGGCGTGGACCCCCTGGGACCGAACATGCACAACGTGCCGCTGCGCGCCGGAAGCGGCGGCGAGCAGTTTCGCGCGGCGATGACGCAAGTGTGCCTGCCGGCGCTGGAAACGCACCGGCCGGACATCATTTTCGTCTCCGCGGGCTTCGACGCGCATCGGGACGATCCGCTCGCCAACCTGCAGTTCACCGAGAGCGACTACGCCTGGGCGACGCGCGAGATCGTGCGCATCGCCGAGAAGTACGCGCACGGCCGCATCGTGGCTTCGCTCGAAGGCGGCTACGAGCTCTCGGCGCTGGGCCGAAGCGCGGTCGAGCACATCCGGGCGCTCGCGAGCCTCTAGAGCGGCCGGAAGAGCGAGACGGTGAAACGGCGTCGCTTCGTCTCCGCGTGCGCCGCGCTCGGCGCGGGCTCGGCGGTGACGGGACTATCAGCCTCATGGGCGGCGAGCCCGCCGCGCCTCTACGAGCGTACGCGGCTGGTCGACGAGCACGGCGAGCCGATCCAATGCCGCAAGATTCTTCCGCGCACCAATTACGTCTTCAACTACCCGTATGCCGCGACGCCGTGCTTTCTGCTCGACCTCGGCCATGCAGTCGCCCCCGCAGACCACCTGCTGCGCGCGGACGGCGCCGAGTACGCGTGGAGCGGCGGCGTGGGCGCACAGCGATCGCTGGTCGCCTTCTCCGCCATCTGCGCCCACAAGCTCGCTTACCCGACGCGCGAGGTGAGCTTCATCCGCTTCCAGCCGATCCGGTCTCCGACGTCGGACGGCGACGTCATCCACTGCTGCGCTGATCACAGCGTGTACGACCCCGCCGCCGGCGCGCGCGTGGTGAGCGGCCCGGCGCCGCAGCCGCTGGCGGCGATCCTGCTCGACTACGATCCGCGCTCCGACGAGGTCGCCGCGCTCGGCACGGTCGGCGCCGAGCAGTTCGACGCCTTCTTCCGCAAGTACGACTTCAAGCTGGCGATGGACTACGGCCCCGGCGAGGCGCGGGCACCGGTCGGGACGAGCGCCGTCGTGCGTCCGTTGACCGAGTACTGCCGGCAGACGATTCAGTGTTAGTGCGTCGCCGAGAAGCGCGACGCGCTGACTGCTCGCGTTGAACACGGCGCTTCGCGCCGGTTAACGCGAGCAAAGATCCCCACTGGACGCGTTGAACAAGGCGCTCCCGCGCCGGTCAATGCGGCCTAATCCGGCATCCTGCTGCAACCGGGTTGCGCTGCCACGCGATCGAGCCAGGCGCACACGGCGGGAAAGCGGTGCAGGTCGAAGCCGCCGTCGCCCGCGGCGTGCGTGTAGGCGTAGAGGGCGATATCGGCGATGGTGAAGCGCTCGGCGACGAAGAAGGGCGCGCGCGACAAGTGCTCCTCCATCAAGCCCAGCGCCTTGTAGCCGCCCTCCATCCTGCTGTCGGCGAGCGCGCGCTGCGATTCGGGATCGGGATGGAGCTTGCGCAGGTAGCGCGCGACCGCGATGTACGGCTCGTGCGAGTACTGCTCGAAGAACAGCCACTGCATCACCCGGGCGTGGGAGAGCCTCTCGAAGGGGAGCAGTCGGGTGCCTTCCGCGAGATAGCACAGGATCGCGTTCGACTCGGGCAGATGGGTTCCGGGCTCGATCTCCAGCACCGGCACCTTGCCGTTCGGATTCATCGCCAGGAACTCGCGCGTGCGCGTCTGCCCGCGCGTGCTGTCCACTTCGTTCCATTCGTAGGGCAGCCCCAGAACGTCGAGCGTGACGCGGACCTTGTGGCAGTTTCCCGATGCCGCCATGCCGTGAACACGATACACAGGCTGCTCCTTCGCGAGTCGGAGGGCGTTGCCTCGGGCGCTCGCCCTAACGTATGCTAGACACGGGTCCGCCGGGGGGACGAGCGCCCACGCCATCCTACGATAATCCACGCGAAAAAAGGGGTCCCCATGCCACAACGTCCCATTCGCAGCCTGATCGCCGGCCGCGCGATCCTGACCGCGGCGCCGGACACCACCGTCGCGAAGGCGGCGAACCTCATGAAGAGCAACGCGGTTGGCGCCGTGATGGTACTGGAAGACGGCCGGCTCGCCGGCATCTTCACCGAGCGTGACGCGCTCTTCCGCGTCATCGCCGAAGGCCGCGATCCGGGCAGCACGCCGCTCGTGGAGGTCATGACGCGCGATCCGCGTACGATCGGCCCCGACCAGCCGTTCGCGCACGCGCTGCTGATGATGTACGACGGCGGCTTCCGGCACGTTCCAGTCGTCGAGCACGGCCGGCCGATCGGCATGGTGTCGGCGCGCGACGCGCTCGGGCCCGAGCTCGAGGAATTCGACTCCCAGATCGAGCGCCGCACGCGCATCCAGGAGATCCTCGGCTGAAGCGCCCGCGAATCATCGCGCCGCGCGCGCGAACGAATTCGCACCTACAGCAGGATTCCCGCGGCGACCCTGCGTCCTTCGGCGGCGAGGATGTTGAAGGTACGGCACGCCGCCGGCGTGTCCATCACCTCCAGCCCGATGCGCGCCTCGATCAGCGGGCGCGTAAGGCGCGGATCGGGAAAGCGCAGGCTCGGCCCGGTGCCTAGAAGCGCGACCTCGGGCGCCAGCGCCGCCAGCGCCGCGAAGTCGGGTTCGGTCAGCGCGTCGAAGCCGGCCGATGCCCATCCGGTCACGATGCGTTCGGGCGTGACGATCAGGTTCTCGCGATACTCGACGATGCCGAGCCGGACGAATCCCGCGCCGTGGCCGGTGAAGACGTTGCCCTTGGCGGCGCTCAGGTGGAACTTCATCGCGGTAGGTGCGGATTCATCCGCACGGTGGTCGGAATGAATCCCGACCTACGCGAATGCAGGCGGTTGTGCATTGCGGCAAATCGTTAACTTCGTTACGATTATAGGCTCAACTCCTGCGGCGTCGCTCGGACGGTTCCGGGCGCTCACGCGCGCAGAAGGACCGGCATGGCGTCCCCACCGAGAAGCGAGTTCGCGCGCCTTCAGCGCCTCCCCCCGTACGTCTTCAACATCACCTCCGAATTGAAGATGGCCGCTCGCCGCCGCGGCGAGGACATCATCGACTTCGGCATGGGCAATCCCGACGGACCGACGCCCAAGCACATCGTCGACAAGCTGGTGGAAACGGTGCAGCGGCCGGACACCCACGGCTATTCCGTCTCGCGGGGTATCCCGCGCCTGCGGCGCGCGATCTGCCAGTGGTACAAGCGGCGCTGGGACATCGACTTCGATCCCGAGACCGAAGCGATCGTCACGATCGGGTCGAAGGAAGGCATCGCGCACCTCGCGCTGGCCACGCTGGGCCGCGGCGATACCGTGCTCGTCCCCAATCCGAGCTATCCGATCCACATCTACGGTCCGGTGATCGCCGGCGCCGACATCCGGCAGGTGCAGCTCACGCCCGACGTGGACTTCTTCGCGGAGCTCGAGCACACGATCAAGCTGAGCTTCCCGAAGCCCAAGATGCTGATCGTCAATTTTCCGGCGAATCCCACGGCGCAGTGCGTGGAGCTGCCGTTCTTCGAGAAGCTGATCGGGCTCGCGCGGGAGCACGGCATCTGGGTGGTGAACGATCTCGCCTACGCCGACATCTGCTTCGACGGCTGGCAAGCCCCCTCGATCATGCAGGTACCGGGTGCGCGCGAGGTCGCCGTGGAGTTCTTCACCATGTCGAAGAGCTACAACATGGCCGGGTGGCGAATCGGCTTCATGGTCGGCAACAAGGAGCTCGTGCATGCGCTTTCGCGCATCAAGGGCTATCACGACTATGGCACCTTCACGCCGATCCAGGTGGCGTCGATCGCCGCGCTCGAGGGGCCGCAGGAGTGCGTGACGGGGATCGCGCTCAAGTATCAGAAGCGGCGCGACGTGCTGCTCAAAGGCTTGAGCGAAGCCGGATGGGCGGTCGAAACCCCGAAGGCTTCGATGTACGTGTGGGCCAAGGTTCCGGACGAGTACCGCAAGCTCGGCTCGCTCGAGTTCACCAAGAAGCTGCTGGCGCAGGCCAAGGTTTCGGTGTCGCCGGGCATCGGCTTCGGCGAGTACGGCGACGATCACGTGCGCTTCGCGTTGATCGAAAATGAGCCCCGAACCCGACAGGCCATACGAGGCATAAAGCAAATGTTTCGAGAGGATGGGTTGCTGTGATCGGACGTGGACTCGGCACTCGTCCCTCCGGCCGGGGCCCAGGTAGGCACGGATTCATTCGCGCGCGTCGCCGGCCGGATAAATCCGGCCCTAAAGGCCCCGACGAGCCGAGGGCTCGCGATGCCTAACGGTCCTCTGAAGCCTCTCCAGGTCGGGCTCCTCGGCATCGGCACCGTGGGCTTGGGCACCTGGACGGTGCTGCGCCGGAACGCCGAGGAGATCGCGCGCCGCGCGGGCCGGCCGATCCGCATCACCTGGATCGCCGAGCGCGATCTCGATCGCGCGCGCAAGGCGACCGATGGTGCCGGAGACGTGCGGCTCACGCCCGACGCGGCCGAGGTGCTGTCGCACCCGGCGATCGACATCGTGATCGAGCTGATCGGCGGCCTCGAGCCGGCGCGCAGCTTCACCCTCGAGGCGATCGCCAACGGCAAGCACGTAGTCACCGCCAACAAGGCGCTGCTCGCGCGTCACGGCAACGAGATCTTCGCCGCCGCGCACGCGCAGGGCGTGATGGTGGCCTTCGAGGGCGCGGTGGCGGGCGGCATCCCGATCATCAAGGCGCTGCGCGAAGGCCTCACCGCCAACCGCATCGAGTGGATCGCGGGGATCATCAACGGCACGTCGAACTTCATCCTCTCGGAGATGCGCGCGCGGGGCGCGTCCTTCGAGGCGGTTCTCAGCGAGGCTCAGGCCCACGGCTACGCGGAGGCCGATCCGACCTTCGACGTCGAGGGCATCGACGCCGCGCACAAGCTCACCATCATGTCGGCGATCGCCTTCGGAGTGCCGATGCAGTTCGACAAGGCGTACACCGAAGGGATCTCGAAGCTCACGCGAGAGGACATCGGCTACGCCGAGGAGCTCGGCTACCGCATCAAGCTGCTGGGCATCACGCGGCGGACGCCGGCCGGGATCGAGCTGCGCGTGCATCCGACGCTCATCCCGGAAAAGCGGCTCATCGCCAACGTCGAGGGGGTGATGAACGCGGTGCTGGTCAAGGGAGATGCGGTGGGCGCGACGATGTACTACGGCGCCGGCGCGGGGGCGGAGCCGACCGCGAGCGCGGTGATCGCCGATCTCGTGGACGTCACCCGGATGCACACCGCCGATCCCGAGCACCGGGTACCGCATCTCGCCTTCCAGCCGGATCAGCTCTCCGACATCCCGTTTCTGCCGATCGGCGAGGTGGTCACCAGCTACTACCTTCGCATCCGCGTGCTCGACCGGCCCGGCGTGCTGGCGGACATCGCGCGCATCCTGGCCGACCGCGACATCTCGATCGACGCGATGATCCAGAAAGAGTCGCCCGAAGGCGAGGACCAGACCGACATCATCCTGCTCACGCATCGCTCGGTCGAGCGGCAGGTCGTTGAGGCGATCGCGCGGGTCGAGGGGCTCGCGACGGTGCGCGGCAAGGTGACGCGAATCCGGATGGAGCAGCTCAATTGACGGGCGTCGGCGGCAAGCCTCGTTTCGGCGAACCCCGGGGTGTAGATGCGAATTCATTCGCACGGCGGCCGAATGAATTTGGTCCTGCGGGCCCGGGCGACCACCGATAGCCGATGCGCTACATCAGCACCCGCGGCGGCATGGAGCCGCGGCCGTTCTCGGCGATCCTTCTCGACGCGCTGGCGCCTGACGGCGGGCTGGCGGTGCCGGAGGCGTATCCGGCGTTCTCGCTCGAAGAGCTGGCGCGCCTGCGCGGGCTCGCCTATCCGGGCCTCGCCTTCGCGATCCTCTCGCGCTACGCCGACGACATTCCGGCCGCCGACCTCGAGCGCATCGTCGATCGCGTCTACACCGCGGAAGTCTTCGGCAGCGCCGACATCACCCCGGTGTCGATGCTGGAACGGGGTCTGTATCTGCTCCACGCGTCCGACGGCCCGACGCTCGCCTTCAAGGACGTCGCAATGCAGCTTCTCGGCGCGCTGTTCGAGTACGAGCTCGAGCGGCGGCACGCGAGGCTCAACGTGCTGGGCGCCACCTCGGGCGATACCGGCTCCGCCGCGGAATACGCGCTCAAGGGCAAGCACGGCGTGAAGGTGTTCATGCTGACGCCGAAAGGCCGGATGAGCCCGTTCCAGAGCGCGCAGATGTATTCCCTCACCGACGCCAACGTGTTCAACGTCGCGATCGACGGCGTATTCGATCAGTGCCAGGATATCGTCAAGGCGCTCTCGGGCGACGCGCGCTTCAAGGAACGCCATCACCTCGGCACGGTCAATTCGATCAACTGGGCGCGCGTCGCGGCCCAGAGCGTCTATTACTTCAAGGGCTATTTCGCGGTGACCCGGGGGGAGCGCGAGGAGGTCGACTTCGCGGTTCCGAGCGGCAACTTCGGCAATATCCTCGCCGGCTTCGTCGCCAGGCGCATGGGGCTGCCGATCCGCCGGTTGATCCTCGCCACCAACGAGAACGACGTGCTCGACGAGTTCTTCCGCACCGGCCTCTACCGGATCCGCCCGGCGGGCGAGGTGGTGCCCACGTCGAGCCCGTCGATGGACATCTCCAAGGCGTCGAACTTCGAGCGCTTCGTGTTCGATCTGGTCGACCGCGACGCGAGCGTGGTGCGGGCGCTGTGGAGCGAGCTTGCGCGCAGCGGAGCGTTCGATCTCGCCTGCACGCCGTACGCCCGGAACCTCGCCGCGTGCGGCTTCGTCTCCGGGCGCAGCACGCACGCCGATCGCCTGGACACCATACGTCGCGTGGCCGGGCACTATCGCCGGATCGTCGATCCGCACACGGCCGACGGCATCAAAGTCGCGCTCGAGCGGCGCGACGCGGACGTCCCGCTGATCTGCATCGAGACGGCGCAGCCGGCAAAATTCGCGGCCACCATCCGCGAGGCCCTCGGCCGCGACCCCGAGCGTCCGGCGGCGTACGCGCGGCTCGAGGAGCGCCCGCAGCGTTTCGACGTGCTGCCGGCCGACGTCGCGGCGGTGCGCGACTACATCGCCGCGCGCACGGACTGAGACGATGCCGCGGCTCGCTCCTCTAGGGCAGGCGCTCGGCGATTTCGGGCGCAATCTCGTGGCGGGGCTGCGGCTCGCGTTGGGCCTGCCGGTGTCGCTGCTTTCGTTCCGGGTAAGCGTCCGACAGTTTCTGCTCGTCGTCGCGCTCGGCATCCTGGTCGGAGCGCTCAACGACTACCTGCGCGCGGGTCCCGGCGCCGTGCTGTCGCCGCATGCGATCGTGTACGAAGGCTTCGACGCCGCACTCTTCCTCCTGATGGGCGCGATCCTTTCCGTGGCGTATCGCCAGCCGCACCTCAAGCTCGCGCTGCCGGTGATCGTGCTCGCGAGCCAGCCGGCGCTCGGCATCGCCAACCTGCTGCTCGCGCTTCCCGGGAACCAGCTCGGCATCGCCGGGTACTGGACGCAGGTCGTCGGGTTCTGGCTGCTCGTCGTCTGGGTCGCGCTCATCTTCTGGCGCGCGGTGGCGGTCGCGCTCGTGCCGCGGGAGGCGCGCGTGGGCTGGCGCTCGCTCGCCGGCGGGCTGCTGCTGCTCTGCTCCGTGCCGCTCGCGATCTGGGCGAACGAGCCCTGGTTCTATCCGCGTCCTGCCGCGCCGGCGATCGCGACCTACGCCAACCCGGCGAGCGAGGACGTGCTCGCCAAGCAGCCGGAACTGCTCTACGACGCGCTCACCTCGCTCGAGGACGAGCGGCCCGAAGCGACCGACCTCTACTTCGTCGGCTTCGCGCCGTACGCCGGCGAGGACGTGTTCCGCAAGGACGTCGAGACCGCGCGCGACCTCTTCGACGATCGCTTCGACACCGACGGCCGTTCCATCGCGCTGATTAACAATCCTAACACCATGCTCGACACGCCGTTCGCGACCGTGAGCAACCTCCGCGCCACGCTGTCCGAGATCGGCGACATCATCGATCCGGACCAGGATGTGGTGATGCTCTACCTCTCCAGCCACGGCACGAAGGATCACAAGCTCACGATCGCGTTCCCGCCGTTGCAGCTGGAGGGGCTCTCGCCGCAGATGCTCAAGGAGATGCTCGACGATGCCGGGATCAAATGGCGCATCATCGTCGTCTCGGCGTGCTACTCCGGCGGCTTCATCGATCCGCTCAAAGACGACCGCAGCCTCATCATCACCGCCGCCGCCGCCGACCGTACCTCGTTCGGCTGCGGCACCGAGAGCGCCGCGACCTATTTCGGCGACGCGATGTTCAACCACGCGTTGCGCTTCGACGATTCGTTCGTGAGGGCTTTCGAGGATGCGAAGAAGCTCATCGCCGAGCGCGAGCGGGCGGAGAAGCGCACGCCGTCGAACCCGCAGATCTTCGTCGGGCGGTCGATGGAGGTGAAGCTGCCGAAGCTCGAAGCCGAGCTGCGCCAGCGCCGGTCTGGCGGTACGATCTAGAGATGGCTTCCACCGCCACGACCCCGCCGCTCGCCGGGCTCAAGGTGCTCGAGCTGGGACAGCTCATCGCCGGGCCCTTCGCCGGCAAGCTCTTCGCCGAGTTCGGCGCCGAGGTGGTGAAGATCGAGCCGCCCGGCAGCGGCGATCCGCTGCGCCAGTGGCGGCTGCTGCACGACGGCACTTCGCTGTGGTGGTACGTGCAGGGGCGCAACAAGAAATCCGTCACAGTCGACCTGCGCTCGGAGGACGGCCAGGAGATCGCGCGCCGGCTGGCGCGCGACGCGGACATCGTGATCGAGAACTTCCGGCCCGGGACGCTCGAGAAGTGGGGACTCGGTTACGAAACGCTCTCCGTCGCGAATCCCGGCCTCATCATGGTACGGCTTTCCGGCTTCGGTCAGACCGGGCCGTACCGCGACCGGCCCGGCTTCGGCGCGGTGGGCGAATCGATGGGCGGCATGCGCCACGTCACGGGCTTCGCGGACCGCCCACCGGTGCGCCTCAACATCAGCATCGGCGACGCGCTCGCGGCGTTGCACGGAGTGATCGGGGCGCTGATGGCGCTGCATCATCGCGAGGCGCGAGGCGGCAAGGGACAGGTCGTGGACGTGGCGCTCTACGAGGCGGTGTTCAACATGATGGAGAGCCTCGTGCCCGACTACGATATGTTCGGCGAGGTCCGCGGCCGCATCGGCACGGGGCTCACCAACATCGTGCCGTCGAACACCTATACGACGCGCGACGGCGAGAGCGTCGTGATCGCCGGCAACGCCGACTCCATCTTCAAGCGCCTGATGCATGCGATCGGGCGGGACGACCTCGGCCAGGATCCCGCGGTTGCCAACAACGTCGGCCGCGTGAGGCGCACCGCGGAGATCGACGGCGCGATCGGCGAATGGGCCGCGGCGCACGACCTGGAGCACATCCTGGCCGCGCTGGATGCCGCCGACGTGCCGCACGGCAAGATCTACACCGCCGCCGACATCGTCGCCGATGCCCAGTACCTGGCGCGCGACATGATCCGCCAGGTCACGCTTCCCGACGGCACGGCGCTCAAGCTGCCGGGGATCGTGCCGAAGCTGTCGGCCACGCCGGGCGAGATGAACTGGATCGGCCCGCCGCTCGGCGCGCACACCGACGAAGTGCTGCGCAGGCTGGGTTATGGTGGCGACGAGATCGCGCGGTTGAGGGAGTCGGGAACGATATGATGGAGGGTCGAATTCATTCGGCCTTGCATACGGTCGCGCAATGTGCCAATGCATTTGCACCTACCGACATGACACAACGAATCTTCATCCACGACGTCGTCGCCCGCGACGGCTTCCAGATCGAGCCCGATTGGATCCCCACCGAGCGCAAGATCGAGATCATCGACCTTCTCTCGCTGACCGGTGTGGCGAAGATCGAGGCGACCTCGTTCGTCTCGCCCAAGGCTGTTCCGAACCTGCGGGATGCCGAGCAGGTGATGGCCGGCATCCGGCGCAATCCGGCGGTCACGTACGTGGCGCTGGTGCCCAACGCGCGCGGCGCCGAGCGCGCGCTCGCGGCGAAGGTCGACGAGATGGTGCTGGTCGTCTCGGCCTCCGAGACGCACAACCGCGCCAACGTGCGTAGGGGCGTCGCGGAGTCGTTCGCCGGATTCCGTGAGGTGCTGGACGTGCTCCGCGGCAGCGAAACCGGCGTGACCGGCGCCATCGCGACCGCATTCGGCTGTCCCTTCGAGGGCGTCGTTCCGGAATCGCAGGTGCTCGACTGCTTGGTGCGCTACGTCGATCTCGGCGTGACCGGCGTCACCTTCGGCGATACGACGGGCGTAGCCAATCCGGTGCAGGTCGAGCGCCTCGTGGGCGCGGCGGCGAAGCGCTTTGTCGATCTGCCGCTCACGCTGCACTTCCACAACACGCGCGGCATGGGTCTCGCTAACGTGGTCGCCGGACTGCGGGCAGGCGTCGCGCGCTTCGAAGGCTGTCTCGGCGGACTGGGGGGCTGCCCCTTCGCGCCGGGCGCGACCGGCAACGTCTGCACCGAGGACGTCGTGCACATGCTCGAATGCATGGGCTGCGACACAGGCGTGGACCTCGATCGGCTTCTCGCTGCGTCGCGGCGACTGCGCGACATCGTCGGTCACGAGTTGCCCGGCCAGGTGGTGAAGGCGGGGAAGGCGAGCGATTTGCACCCCGTTCCCGCAGCGACGTAGGTGCGAATTCATTCGCACGGGGGTCCGGATGAATCCCGACCTGCGGCGGGGACATAGGTGCGAATTCGCTCGCACGGTCTGTCGGGATGAGTCCCGACCTACGGCCGGGAACGGTACCGACCACGGTGGCCCGCGTTGACAGACCCTGAGCCGTGTGTGAGCATCGCCGCCCGTACCCGAAACGCCGCGCCGAACGGCGTGCTCATACCGTGCGGTTACCCCATCCGGAGGAAGCAATGAAGCTCACTCGTACCCTGATCGTCGCCGCGTGCGCGACGCTTTGCGCAGTCCTGCCTTTCGCGGCCGGTGCGCAAGGCAAGCCCGAGAAGCCCAAGGTCTCCATCGCCGTTGGCGGCAAGCCCGCGTTCTATTACATCGCGCTCACCATTGCCGAGCGCCTGGGCTACTTCAAGGACGAAGGTCTGGACGTCGAGATCAGTGACTTCGCGGGCGGCTCGAAGGCGCTGCAGGCGGTGGTCGGCGGCAGCGCCGACGTCGTGTCGGGCGCCTGGGAGAACACGATCGACCAGCAGCCCAAGGGCCTCCATCTGCAGGGCTTCGTGAAGATGGGCCGCTATCCCGCGATCACAGTCGGAGTGGCGAAGGCCAGGGCCGCGAGCTACCACTCGCCGAAGGACCTGAAGGGCATGAAGATCGGCGTGACTGCGCCGGGCTCCAGCACCAATCGCGTTGTGCAGCACCTGATGGTCAGCGGCGGGCTAAAGCCGGACGAAGCGTCGTTCATCGGCGTGGGCACCTCGTCGGGTGTGATCGCCGCCGTGAAGAGCGGCGAGATCGACGCGGTGTCCAACATCGATCCGGTGATCACCATGATGGAGAAGGCGGGCGACATCGTCGTCATCGCCGACACCCGCACCGAGGAGGGCACGCGCAAGGTCTTCGGGTTCTCCGATCTCCCGGCGGCGGCGCTCTATGCCCCGATCGAGTTCATCAAGAAGAATCCGAACACCGTGCAGGCGCTCGCCAATGCGATGGTGCGCGCGCTGCTGTGGCTGCACACCGCCACGCCGGATAAGGTTGCTGACACGGTCCCGCCTGACTATCTGCTCGGCGACCGGGCCCTCTATGTTTCCGCGTACGCGAAGTTCGCGCCGGCGGTTTCGCCGGACGGATTGTTCACCAAGGAAGGCGCTGAAAACACGCTGAAGTTCCTGGCGGCGTTCAATCCGGCGGTGAAGCCCTCCGCGATCAACCTCGAGCAGACGTACGACAACAGCTACGTGGAGAAGGCGCTGGCCAAGTACAGGAAATGATTCTGTCGCCGCGAAGCGGGGGTAGGTGCGAATTCATTCGCATCATGTCCGGATAAATCCGGACCTACAACCTCGATGACCCCCGCGCTCTCGCTCGAGCACATCACTTGCACCTTCGCCTCGCGTGAGCGCGAGGGGGAGCGCTACACCGCGGTGAGGGACGCGACGATCGCGGTGGGGGAAGGCGAATTCGTCTCCGTCGTCGGCCCGACGGGCTGCGGCAAGTCGACGCTGCTCAACGTCGCCGCGGGGCTGCTCGCGCCCTCGGCGGGAACCGTGCGCGTGCTGGGGCAGCCGCTCATCGGCATCAACGCCAAGGCCGGCTACATGTTCCAGGCCGAGTCGCTGATGCCGTGGCGCAGCGCGCTCGACAACGTTCTCGCCGGACTTGAGTTCTCCGGGGTCGAACGCGGCGAGTCCGAGCGGCGTGCGCGCGACTGGCTCGGGCGCGTGGGCCTCGCGGGATTCGAGAAGCGCTATCCGCACGAGCTGTCGGGCGGCATGCGCAAGCGCGTCGCGCTGGCGCAAATCCTGATCCTCGATCCGCGCCTGCTGCTGATGGACGAGCCGTTCTCGGCGCTCGACATCCAGACCAGGCAACTGATGGAGAACGAGCTTCTCGATCTGTGGTCGGCGGACCGCAAGTCGGTGCTTTTCATCACCCACGACCTCGAGGAGGCGATCGCGCTCTCCGACCGCGTGGTGGTGCTCTCCGCCGGCCCGGAGACGCATCCGATCGGCGACTACCCGATCGACCTGCCGCGCCCGCGCGACGTCAACGAGATCCGCCTGTCGCCGCGTTTCGTCGAGTTGCACACGGAGATCTGGCACAAGATGAAGAACGAGGTGCTCAAGGGCTATGCCCGAAGCCGCAAGAGCTGACACCGGTGACAGGATGCGGCGGGCGAAGCCGCACGGCTCGCGCGCGCGGCTAGCTGTCTACCACGTGCTGCTCCTCGCCGGCGTGTTCGCGTTCTGGTACGCGATGACCGAGCCGGGCCTGATCCCGCCTTTCTACTTCGACGACCCCAACCGGGCCAAATTCTTCTTCGGCCAGCCCCTCGTGGTGCTGCAGAAGATATGGATCTGGTTCTCCGGCGGCACCATCTACCTGCATCTGGGCGTGACGCTGATCGAGACGCTGCTCGCGTTCGCCATCGGCACCCTCCTCGGGCTCGTGCTGGGGCTCTGGCTCGCGCTCTCTCCGACCGCGTCCGCGCTCGCCGATCCCTACGTCAAGGCGATGAACGCGATGCCGCGCGTGATCCTCGCGCCGATCTTCGCGGTGTGGTTCGGGCTCGGGATCGCCTCGAAGGTGGTCTTCGGCGTCACGCTCGTGTTCTTCATCGTCTTCTTCAACGTCTACGAGGGCGTGAAGGAGGTAAGCCCCGTAGTGCTCGCCAACGCGCGCATGCTCGGCGCCTCGGGTCGACAACTCCTGCGCTACGTATACCTGCCGTCGGCGACGAGCTGGGTATTCTCGAGCCTGCACACGTCGGTCGGGCTCGCGTTCGTCGGCGCGGTGGTCGGCGAATACCTGGGCTCGTCGCGCGGCGTGGGCTACCTCATCCAGCAGGCCGAAGGTGTGTTCGACATCGACACCGTGCTGGCGGGCATCCTGGTGCTGACGCTGTTCGCGCTGATCCTCGACTTCGTCGTCACGCAGATCGAGCGGCGGCTGCTGGTGTGGCGGCCAAAGGCGGCGGAGACCGAGGAGCTGTAGCGATGCGGCGTGCTCAGGTGGTCAGGTACGCGGCCGCCAGCAGCCTGCGCGTGTAGGGCTCCCGCGGCGCTGCGAACAGAGCCTCGGTTTCATTCTGCTCGATAATGGCGCCGCCTTCCATCACCAGCACGCGGTGAGCCATCGCGCGCACGACGGCCAGGTCGTGGCTGATGAACAGGTAGCTCATTCCATAGCGGGCTTGGAGAGCGCCGAGCAGCTTCAGCACCTGCTGCTGCACCGAGACGTCGAGCGCCGAGGTCGGCTCGTCCAGAACGAGGACGTCTGGATGCAGCACGACGGCGCGCGCGATCGCGATGCGCTGGCGCTGTCCGCCTGAGAACTCGTGCGGATAGCGCGTCAAGAAATTTTCGAGTCCCTGCGCTTCGCTCAAGCCAACCTCGGCCAGCATGTCGACGATCCGCCTGCGCCGTTCCTCTTCGTCGAGGTCCGGAAAGTGCAGCGCAATGCCTTCGCCGACGATCTGCTCGATCGTCATGCGCGGAGAGAGCGATCCGAAGGGATCCTGGAACACAACTTGCACTTTGCGGCGCATGCCGCGCAGCGTCGCGCGGTCGGCGTCGTCGATCCGCGCGCCCGCGAACGAGACGCTGCCCGCTGCAATCGGCTGCAACGCCAGCAGCGCCATGCCGAGCGTCGTCTTACCCGAGCCCGATTCGCCGACGATGCCGAGGGTTTCGCCGGTCCGCAGCTCGAGCGTCGCGTCGCGGACCGCCTGAAACGCATCTTTGCGGAGCCAGCCGCTCGTTGTCGCGAACGAGACATCGACGTTCCGCGCCGACAGGACGATGGGCGCCGCCGGCGGCAGGGGCCGCACTGCGCGCTGGGGGCGGCTATCGATCAGCCGCCTCGTGTAGGGGTCGCGCGGATTCGCGAACACTTCTTCGGTCGTGCCTTTTTCGACGAGTCTGCCGCGCTCCATGACGCCCACGCGACCGGTGAAGCGCCGCACGAGATTCAGGTCGTGCGTTATGAACAGGATTGCCATGCCGAACTCGCGCTGCAGGTCGTCAAGCAGCGCGAGGATTTGCGCCTGGATGGTGACGTCGAGCGCCGTCGTCGGCTCGTCGGCGATAAGAAGCCTCGGGCGACACGCGAGCGCCATTGCGATCATCGCGCGCTGGCGCTGCCCGCCGGAGAGCTGGTGCGCATACGCATTGACGCGCCGCCCCGGCTCGGCAACGCCGGTGCGCGCGAGCAGGTCGGTCGCTCGGGCACGTGCTTCGCTGGGGCGCATGCCTTCGTGCAGCTCGAGCACTTCGGCGATCTGGTCGCCCACGGGGTACAGCGGGTCGAGCGCAGTCATCGGCTCCTGGAAGATCATCGATACGTCCTTGCCACGAATCGCGCGCATCTCCCGTTCGCTCTTGGGCAGCACGTCCTCGCCACGCCACCGGATCGCCCCGCCGTAGCTAGCCGACGGCACGAGCTTCAGCACGGACAGTGCGGTGACCGATTTGCCGGAGCCGGATTCGCCGACGAGCGCGAACTTCTCGCCGCGGTCGATGCGGAACGATACGCCGTCGACAACTCGCGAGGCCCCGAAGCTCACGGTCAGGCCTTCGATGTCGAGCAGTGGCGTGGCGGCGTCGTCGGTCATGATTTGCGGGTATCGAAGGCGTCGCGAAGCGCGTCTCCGACGAAGGTGAGCAACAGCAGCGTTGCGACCAGCACGACGAACGTCGGAACCGAGATCCACCACGCGTCGAGGTTCTCCTTCCCCTCGCGCAGGAGTCCCCCCAACGAGGGTAGATCCGGCACGCCCAGTCCGAGGAAATCGAGCGACGTCAGGAACAGGATCGCGGCGCTCATGCGGAACGGAAGGAACGTGATCACCGGCGTCATCGAGTTCGGCAGCAGGTGGCGCACAATGATCTGCCGGTTCGACAGCCCGAGCGCGCGCGCGGCCCTCACGAACTCAAGGTTGCGGTTGCGCAGGAATTCGGCGCGCACGTAATCGGAGAGCGCGATCCAGCCGAACAGCGTGAACACCACCAGCAGCAGCAGCAGCGAAGGCGCGAAGATCGACGCGAGGATGATCAGCAGGTAGAGCTCCGGGATCGCGTTCCAGATCTCGATCACGCGCTGTGTCGTGAGATCGACGCGACCGCCGAAGTAACCCTGCAGCGCGCCGACGACGATGCCGAGCAGCGTGCCCGCGAAGGTCAGCGCGAAGCCGAAATACACGCTGATGCGAAACCCGTACAGCAGCCGGGCAGTGACGTCGCGACCTTCGGCGTCGGTGCCGAGCCAGTGCCCGCCGCCGGGCGGCGCGGGATCCGGTACGGCCGACGCGTAGTTCAGCGTATCGGGGCCGTATTCGTTCAGCGTAAAGACCGCGAAGTTGCGGCCCTTCGCGAGGTTTGCGCGAATCAGAGGATCGTGCCATTCGGCCGGCGTCTTGAAGTCGCCGCCAAAGCGGATCTCGGGCGGGTTCGAGATGATCGGGAGATACCAGTTGCTATCGTAGCGCGCCAGGAATGGGCGGTCGTTGGAAACGATCTCGGCAACCGTAGCGACGGCGAGCAGGATGACGAAGACCACGAGCGACACATAGCCGAGCCGATTGCGCTTGAACCGCGCCCACGCGCGCTGGTTCGGTGAGAGCGACGTGGTCGAGGCCGTCGGCTGACTCGCGCCGGTCACCGGCACGCTGCTCATTTCGCGACCGCCGTGAACTGCACGCGCCGGTCGACGGCGACGTAGAGCAGATCGCCAACGAGTTTAACGAACAGCGCGATCAGCGTGAAGAAGTAAAGCGTTCCGAGGACAACCGGGTAGTCCCGCCGCAGAAGCGACTCGTACGAGAGCAAGCCCAAGCCGTCGAGCGAGAACAGCGTCTCGATCAGGAGCGACCCCGCGAAGAACGCGCCGACGAAGGCCGTCGGAAATCCAGTGACGATCGGTATTAGCGCGTTGCGAAACACATGCTTGTACAGCACGCGCCTGTCGGAGAGGCCCTTCGCCCGCGCGACCAGCACGTATTGCTTGCGGATTTCCTCGATGAAGGTGTTCTTCGTGAGCAGCGTCACCGTGGCGAAGCTGCCGATCGCGAAACAGATCAGAGGCAGCGTCAAGTGCCACAGGTAGTCGGCGATGCGCGCCGGCCAGCTCAATTCGCGCCAGTTGTCGGAGACGAGGCCGCGCAGCGGGAACCAGTCGACGAACGTGCCGCCGGCGAACAGCACAATTAGAAGCACGCCGAGAACGAAGCCGGGAATCGCGTAGCCCGACAGGAGTGCGAAGGTGGTGAACACGTCGAAACGGGAGCCTTCACGCACCGCCTTCGCGATGCCGAGCGGAACCGATATTAGGTACGAGAGCAGGAATGTCCACAGGCCGAGACTCGCGGAGACCGGAAGCTTCTCCTTGATAAGCTGCCAGACGTCCTTGTTCTGTCGGAAGCTCTTTCCGAGGTCGAACTTCGCGAAGTTCTTCAGCATCCGGAAGTAGCGCTCGACGGGCGGCTTGTCGAAGCCGTAGAGCGCCTTGAGGTCCGCGAGCTGCTTTGCGTCGAGGTCGCGGCGGCCCCGCGTGCCGCCGCCGACCTCGCCGGCCTGGCGCTGGCGCATCTCGGCGATCAGTTGCTCGACCGGTCCTCCTGGCACGAACTGGATGATGATGAAGGTGAGCGTCACCGCACCGAGAAGGGTCGGGATCATCAGCAGCAGCCGCTTTGCGACGTAGACGAGCATCGATTTCCCTCCTCAGTGCTTCTCGGCGTCCTTCGCCCACCACGCGGTGACTGCCCAAGCGGGCCAGATGTCGATGCCGCTGTCGATCGTGTAGAAGCGCGGTGGCTTGGCCGGAATTCCGAATTTGTCCCAATGCGAGACTCGGTAGTTCGACGAGTAGAGATCGGGAATCTGGTAGTAGCCGTACATGACCAGGCGGTCGAGAGCGCGGCTCGTGTCCCGCAGCTCGTCGAGCGTCTTCGAGTCCTTCATCTTGTCGAGCACGAAGTCGATTGCAGCGCTCTTGATGCCTCGGTAGTTGCCGGACCCCGTCGTATCGGCGGCCTTGCTTCCATACTGATCGATGAGGTCCACCGTGCTGGGGAGAGTGAAGTCAGTAATGCGGATTTGCACCATGTCGAAATCGAACACTTCGAGCCGCTTCGTGTACAGCGCGAAATCAACCTCGCGCACGTTCATCCGGATACCGAGCTTTGCGAGATCGTGGGTCCAGACGACGGCTGTGCGACCGGCGCCGCCGATGTCCTCGAGGTATTCGAACTCGAACGGCTCGCCCTTGGCGTTGCGCAGCACACCGTCGGATGCGAGTTTCCAGCCAGCCTTCTCGAGCAGCGCGCGCGCTTTCAGGAGGTTTTCCCGCATCGTCGGCGCGCCGCCCTCGGTCCGCGGTGGCCGGTATGCCGGTCCGAACACTTCGGGCGGGATCTGCGACCGGAACGGCTCGAGCAAGGCGAGCTCCCCCGTGCCGGGAAGGCCTTCGGCGGCGAACTCGGAATTCGAGAACAGGCTGTACGTACGCTCGTACTGCTTGTACACGTTGACCGCCTCGAAGTCGTACGTGTAGCCGAGCGCTTCGCGAACGAGTCGATCCTGGAACAGCGGCCGCCGCGTGTTGATTTGGTAGGACTGCAGGCCCGCGCCGAAGCCGATCGGAAACGTCTTCTTCAGAATCCGTCCGTCGCGCCATTTCGGTCCCGCGTGCTGTCGGGCCCAGCGCCGTGCCGAGTACTCCTGAAGCATGTCGAATTCGCCGGCCTTGAAAGCCTCAAGGGCGATCGAGCTGTCCTCGTAATAGCGGTAGACGACGCGATCGAAGTTGAACAGGCCGCGCTGGACGGCGAGGTCGCGTCCCCAGTAATTCTTGTCCCGAACGAACTCGATACGGCGGCCGGAATCGGCAACGGCGATCGTATACGGGCCGCTCGTGATCGGGTATTCGTAGATGATCTGGTCGAAGTCCTTGCGCTTGCCGTCGGGTCCGACGCCCCACTTACGCGAGAAGACGGAGAGTCTACCGACGCTGAAGATCGTATCGTACGACCGGTCCTTGAGATCGAAGCGGATTGTGCGCGAGTCCAGGATGGTGCATGCCTGAACCCCTTCCAGGCTCGTACGCACGCCCGGCGTCGCGAACTTGCTCGTCTGCATCTCGAACGAATGCTTGACGTCGTCGGCGGTGACCGGATCGCCGTTGTAGAAGCGAGCCTTGGCATTCAGTCGGAACGTGATGGACGACTTGTCGGGCGCGATGCGCATCGCTTCGGCGAGCAGCCCATACATCGTCATCGGCTCGTCGCCGGACATCACGGCAAGGGACTCGAACATGTAGATCGCGAGACCGGCGGGTGAGTTGCCCTTGATAGTGAACGGATTGAACTTGTCGAAGCTCGTGCGCCGATCGGGCTGGGTCAAGTGCAGCGTACCGCCCTTGGGAGCGTCGGGATTGACGTATTCGAAGTTCTTGAAGTCCGGTCCATATTTCGGCTCGCCGTATGCAGCGTAGGCATGGACCCATCCAGTTTCGAGAACTTTCGTGCCGCCACCGGATTCAGCGGCGGGCGCCAGCGGGATCAGCGTCGGAGCGACTACGAATGCGAGCGCAAGCCTCACCCAATGCGTTGCCACATGCAAGTGCCGGGTCTTCATGCCGCGCAGCAGTCTAAGGTGTCGCTGCCGGGAATGCGAGGGGTTCGTGAGACGCACCGTCCTGGCCGAAGCGCTACCGTGGCGGCGCCCTCGATTGACCGTTGCGGAAGGACCGCCTTATAATTGGACCCTCAATCGCGGGGTGGAGCAGTCTGGCAGCTCGTCGGGCTCATAACCCGAAGGTCGAAGGTTCAAATCCTTCCCCCGCAACCAAAAATTCAAGGGCTTGCAGTGATGCAGGCCCTTTCAATTTGTGGGGTGTGACTTTTTTGTGCCTATAACTTCCGAGTTGACGGCACGCAAAGCACACAGACGCTCGGCAAAAGGCGCTAAGTGATCGGCGGCGAGATGCGCGTAGCGGCGCACCATCTCCGTCGAAGCCCAGCCGCCCATCTCCTGCAATGCATAGAGCGGCGTGCCGTTCTGCACGTGCCAGCTCGCCCAGGTATGCCGAAGATCGTGCCAGCGGAAGTCTTGAATACCGGCGCGCTCGAGTGCGGCGTACCATGACTTCGTACTGACTTGCTTGATCGGCTTACCACGGAAGCTGAACACGTGCGTCGGATGCTTCCCGAGCCATTTGCGGATCAGCACCACCGCTTCCGCGTTGAGCGGAACCGAGATCGCTTTGCGCGCTTTGGCTTGGTCGGCATGGATCCACGCCAGTCTTCTTACCAAATCTACCTCCGTCCACTGCAAGCCCGTGACGTTGGCCGCGCAATCCGGTTGCCAGACTGAATGCTGCCATGTCCGACAAGTGCGGCGGCAACACATCGAGCAACCGTTGCGCTTCGTCGTGCGTCAGAAAGCGAATGCGTCGGACCGGCTCCTTGAGCATCCGGATCTGCGGTGCCCGATCGAGCCATTCCCAC
>DATJBM010000100.1:0-33760 GCA_035515295.1 Casimicrobiaceae bacterium
GCTGCTCATGTGGAAAGGCCCGTCGCGTCAGCGCCGTCGGGGCCGCACACGCCGGGCCGCGGACGCGCCGATATTACCAGCATTACCCGTGTGCACCGCAGCCCGGATACCATTGCGCGAGAACCCGAAGAAGGGAGCCAACGATGCCAAAGTCCGGTACGACTGCTTCCGTGGTGCGGCTGCTGCAGGCGGCGATGGAGGCGCGGGGCATGTCGCAGCTCGCGCTCGCGAAGCTCGCTGGCATTCCGCGAGTCACCCTGCGCCGCCTCATGCGCGAGGCCGTGACGCCCACCACCGACATGCTCGAACGGCTTGCCGAGGCGCTCGGCATTCCGGCGAGCGACATCCTGCACGCGGCGTCGTCGGCCACCGGAATCGTCGTCAGCGCCGCTAGCCCGCGCCAGGCGAAGCGCCTCGCGCGCCTCAACCTCGCCTACGCACAGTGCGACGATGCCTGCCAGCGGCTGTTGCTCGAGCTCGCCGAGCGGCTCGCCGCCCCGCGCGCCAAGCCCGCCGCCGCGCGGCGCTGAGGCGCAGTGCCGCCGCGTGCGGCGTATTCGCCGACGGCGGTAGAATACAGGGCCGACCCCCGAGCGCCGCGGCGCACCAGCTGCCGCGATCCGATTTCCGCTGGCCCAGTACTTCTCCATTCATCCGCAGAACCCGCAGCCCCGCCTGGTGCGCCAGGCGGCGGCGATCGTCCGCTCGGGCGGCGTGCTCGCGTATCCCACCGATTCGAGCTATGCGCTGGGCTGCCGGATCGACGACGCGGCGGCGGTGGACCGCATTCGCGCCTTGCGCCACATCGACGACAAGCACCACCTGACGCTCGTGTGCCGCGATCTCGCCGAGATCGGACGCTACGTGCAGATCGACAACTGGCAGTTCCGCATCGTCAAGGAAGGCGTCCCGGGGAGCTTCACCTTCCTGCTGCCCGCCTCGCGTGACGTGCCGCGTCGGCTCAAGCATCCGCGCCGGCGCACCATCGGCGTGCGCGTGCCCGATCACGCGGTCGTCCACGCGCTGCTCTCCGAGCTCGGCGAGCCCGTGCTGTCGTCGACCTTGATCCCGCCGGGCGCGAGCGAGCCGCTCAACGATCCGGCGGAGATCCGCGCCCAGTTCGAGCATGCGGTCGACCTCATCATCGACAGCGGAGCGTGCCACCTCGAGCCGACGACGGTGATCGATCTGGCGACCGATCCGCCCCGGATCGTTCGTCGCGGCCGCGGCGATCCCGCCCGGCTCGGGCTCGCCCGCGCGACGGCGTAGGGCAGGTCCCTCCACGGCAGCCGCGGGCGGAGCCGGCCCCGCGTTGGCTTTGCGGCGGTTGCTGGTAGAATAGAGCTACTGATGGAGTTGTCGCTTGCGACCATCGTGCTCTGGGCAGTGCCGGTGGTCTTCGCGATCACTCTGCACGAGGCGGCCCACGGCTACGTCGCCCGACATTTCGGCGACCAGACCGCCTACCTGCTCGGCCGGGTTACGCTCAACCCGCTGAAGCACATCGATCCGATCGGAACGATTGCGGTACCGGGTTTCCTGATCGCTGTCTCGGTCCTGACCCGAGCGCCGCTGTTCATTTTCGGCTGGGCGAAGCCGGTGCCGGTGAATTTCGGCAATCTGCGCCATCCGAAGCGCGACATGTTGTGGGTGGCCGGAGCCGGGCCGTTCGCGAACTTCGCGATGGCCTTCGCCTGGGCGCTGCTGCTCAGGGTTTCGGCGCCGGGCGGCGCGGTGGAGAGCGGTGGGCTTCTGGAAATGGCGAACGCGGGAATACAGGTCAACTTGATGCTGATGGCGCTCAACCTGCTGCCGATCCTGCCGCTCGACGGCGGCCGGATCGCGCTGTCGCTGCTGCCCAATGCGCTGGCGCAGGGCTACGCGCGCACCGAGCGCTACGGCTTCCTGCTGGTGATCGCCCTGCTCGCGACGGGCGTTCTGGGCACGCTGATGACGCCCATCCTGCACGCCGGCGAATACGCGCTGCGCCTGCTCCTCGGACTGGGATGATGCGGACGCTGCTTCCGCGCCGACGCGATGTTCGCTGACCGCGTGCTCTCCGGCATGCGGCCGACCGGGCGCATGCACCTGGGCCACTACCACGGCGCGCTCAAGAACTGGGTTCGCCTCCAGGAGCAATACGAGTGCCTGTTCTTCGCCGCCGACTGGCACGCGCTCACCACGCACTACGATTCGCCGGAGACGATCGAGGAGAGCGTCTGGGACATGTTCATCGACTGGCTCGCGGTCGGCATCAACCCGGCGCGCGCGACGGTGTTCATCCAGTCGCGCGTGGTGGAGCACGCGGAGCTCGCGCTGCTCCTGGGCATGATCGCGCCCGTGGGCTGGCTCGAGCGCGTGCCCACCTACAAGGATCAGCAGGAGAAGCTCGCCGACCGCGATCTGTCGACCTACGGCTTCCTCGGCTATCCGGTGATGCAGGGCGCCGACATTCTGGTCTACCGCGCCAATCTGGTTCCGGTCGGCGAAGACCAGGTCTCGCACGTGGAGCTGGTGCGCGAGCTCGCCCGCCGCTTCAATCACGTGTTCGGGCGCGAAACAGGCTTCGAGGACAAGGCCAAGGCGGCGATCAAGAAGCTCGGCACGCGCCGCGCCAAGCGCTACGAGCAGCTGCGCACCGCCTTCCAGGAACAGGGCGACCAGAAGGCGCTCGAGGCGGCGCGCCAGATGCTCGACGACGCGCAGAACCTCGCGCTCGGCGACCGCGAGCGCCTGTTCGGCTATCTCGAGGGCTCGCGGCGCGTGATCCTTCCCGAGCCGCGGGCGCTGCTCACCGATACGCCGCGAGTGCCCGGGCTCGACGGCCAGAAGATGTCGAAGTCGTACGGCAACGCCATCATGCTGCGCGAGGACCCGGCCTCGATCACGAAGAAGATCCGGACCATGCAGACCGATCCCGCGCGGGTGCACCGTTCCGATCCGGGCACCCCCGAGAAGTGTCCGGTGTGGAGCCTGCACAAGATCTACTCCGACGAGGAGCGCAGGGCCTGGGTGCAGAAGGGCTGCACCACCGCGGGCATCGGCTGCCTCGAGTGCAAGCAGCCGGTGATCGACGCGATCATCGCCGAGCAGGAGCCGATCAAGGAGCGCGCGCAGCCTTACCTCGACGACCACTCGCTGGTGCGCGCCATCGTCGCCGACGGCTGCGAGCGCGCGCGCCGCCTCGCCGAGGAAACGATGCGCGACGTGCGCGAGGCGATGGGGCTGGCGTACACATGAGCGCGGCGAATAAGACGGAAATCGTCGATCTGGCGCAGGCCGCGGGCGCTCCGGTGGCCCGCGTCTACGGCGAGCCGCTGCTCGAGCTGCCGCAGGATCTCTACATCCCGCCGGAGGCGCTGGAGATCTTCCTCGAGACCTTCGAAGGTCCGCTCGATCTGCTGCTCTACCTGATCCGCCGCGAGAACATCAACGTGCTCGACATCCCGATGGCGGAGCTCACGCGCCAGTATCTCGGCTACGTCGAGATGATGCGCCGTACGCAGCTCGAGCTCGCCGCCGAGTATCTGCTGATGGCCGCGGTGCTGATCGAGATCAAGTCGCGGCTGTTGCTGCCGCGGCCCCCCGCGGCGGCCGGCGAAGAGCCGGAGGATCCGCGCGCCGAGCTGGTCCGGCGGCTGCTCGAATACGAGCGCATGAAGGCGGGCGCCCAGGCGCTCGACGCGCTGCCGCTCGCCGAGCGCGACTTCGCGATCGTGCGCGTGTGGTTCGACCGGGTCGCGAGTGCGCGGCTGCCGGACGTGCGCCCGGACGATCTCACCGCGGCGTGGGCGACGCTCATCGCCCGCGCGCGAGCTTCGCGCCACCATCTCGTGACGCGTGAGCAGCTCTCCGTGCGCAGCCAGATGAGCCGCATCCTGAAGCTGCTCGAGCCCGGGCGCTACGTCGAATTCTCGGAACTGTTCGACGAGCGGCTCGACGCGCCGCGGCTCGTCGTGACCTTTCTCGCGATCCTGGAGCTCGCCCGCGAGCAGCTGCTCGACGTCACTCAGGGGCAGCCCTACGCGCCGATCTACGTGCGGCGCAAGGGCGATCCGGCGTTCGTGCTGGAAGCGGAGGGTTGAGATGCGTGGCGGCGCACCCTCGCTCCTCGGCCCTCTCCTGCGAGCCGGAGCGGGGAGCCTACCGAGTCGCGTCGCGGCCGCATAGCATGGACGATCTCGCCCACGCCAAGGACATCCTCGAAGCGGCGCTGCTGGTGGCCGGCGAGCCGGTCGCGCCGGGCGAGCTCGCGCGCCTCTTCGATCCTCCGCTCGACGCCGAGACCGTGCGCAAGCTCCTCGAGGACATCCGCGACGGGTGGTCCGGGCGCAGCGTCGAGCTCACCCAGGTCGCGAGCGGCTGGCGCTTCCGCGCCAAGCCCGAGATCCAGCTCTACCTCGACCGGCTCGCGCCCGACAAGCCGCCGCGCTATTCGCGCGCGGCGATGGAAACGCTGGCGATCATCGCTTATCGCCAACCCGTGACGCGGGGCGACATCGAGTCGATCCGCGGCGTCGCGGTGTCGACCCACATCGTCAAGATGCTCGAAGACCGGCAGTGGATCGAGGTCGTCGGGCATCGCGAGACGCCGGGCCGGCCCGCGCTCTACGCCACCACCAAGCAGTTTCTCGACGACCTCAACCTGCGTTCACTCTCCGAGCTGCCGCCGCTGACGGAGCTCGACACCTCCCACCTCCTGGAGTTACCCGATGCCCCCGCAAAGGCCGCCGAGGCAGGGCTCGCGCTCGCGAGCCCGATCCTCGGGACACCGTCATCCGCACCCGATGAGCTCGCACCCGCACCTGCGGACGCCCCCGGGCGCGACGTACCCCACACGCCCCCGACGCTCCACTGAGCCGGTGTTCACCGAGCCGCAGCGCCTGCACAAGGTGCTCGCGCAGTGCGGCTACGGGTCGTTGCGCGGTCTCGAGGAGATGATCATCGCCGGCCGGATCACCGTGAACCGGATGCCGGCGGAAGTCGGCCAGAAGGTCGGCCCCAACGACCAGATCCGCATCAACGGCGAGCTGGTGCGGCTGCGCTTCGCGCCGCCGAGAGCCCGCGTGCTGCTCTATCACAAGCCGGCCGGCGAGATCGTGAGCCGCTCCGATCCGGAAGGGCGGCCGACGGTGTTCGAGCGCCTGCCGCGGCTCGGCAGCGCGAAATGGATTGCCGTGGGGCGGCTCGACTTCAACAGCGAAGGGCTGCTGCTGTTCACCACTTCCGGCGAGCTCGCCAACCGCCTCATGCATCCGCGCTACGGCGTCGAGCGCGAGTATTCGGTGCGCGTCGTGGGCACGCTCACCCCGGAGCAGGAGCGTGCTCTGCGCGAGGGTGTCACGCTGGACGACGGTGTGGCGCGCGTGAGCTCGCTTTCCGACGAAGGCGGAGAGGGCACGAACCACTGGTACAAGGTGACGCTGCCGGAAGGGCGCAATCGCGAAGTGCGGCGGCTGTTCGAAGCGGTCGGTCTGATGGTGAGCCGGCTCATCCGCACGCGCTACGGCGCGATCGCCATGCCGCCGCAGCTCAAGCGAGGGCAGCAGGTCGAGCTCGAGCACGACGACCTGCAGCGCCTGCTGCAGGCCGCGGGCATGGGCAATGCCGGCCGCCATGGCGAGGCCGCGCGGCGACGCGAGACGGTGGCTCCGGCTGGCGACTACGCCGCCGAGGCCGACGCCAACGGTAACGAGGCGCTGGCCGAGGCCACCGACGAGGAGCTCGAGGACGAAGTCGACGGCAATCGGGCGGAGCCGGACGCGATGCCGCCGCAGCAGGCCGCGCGGTCGGGCCGCCCGGGGCGCCGCGGCCGGCGCGGGCGCCGCGGCGGTCGACCCGGAGGCCAGGGCGGCGGCCACCCCGGCGGCGGTCACCCGGGCGGCAGCCGCGGTGGGGGCAACCATGGCGGCGGCAACCATGGTGGCGGCAACCATGGCGGCCACGACAATGGTGGCCAGCGCGGTGGCGGCAACGGCTTCTAGCGCGTCCTAATCGAGAAAGATGTCGGGCAGCAGAGCCGATCCCGGCTTGACCGCGTAGCGGGCGAAATCCGTCACACCTTCCTGCGCGAGAACGTCCTCGTCGACGTAGAAGTTCCCGGTCGCGGCCTTCGCGTCGCGGCAGAGGATCGCGTGCGCGGCGTCGGCGACGATGTCGGGCTTGCGACAGCCGTCGAGCCGCTCCTTCATCCCGGGAATCATGGCCAGCGCGGAGGTGGCGATGATCGTCCGCGGCCACAGCGCGTTCACCGCGATGCCGAGCGGCCGGAATTCCTCCGCCATGCCGAGCACGCACATGCTCATGCCGTACTTGGCGATCGTGTAGGCGACGTGGTCCTTGAACCAGCGCGCGTTCAGGTTGGGCGGCGGCGCGAGGGTGAGGATGTGCGGATTGCGACCGGCGGCGGCCGCCGACGCAAGATGCGGCAGGCAGGCTTGCGAGCAGGCGAACGTGCCGCGGACGTTGACGCCGAGCATCAGATCGAAGCGCTTGAGCGGCGTGTCGCGCGTGCCGGTGAGGCTGATCGCGCTGGCGTTGTTCACCAGGATGTCGATGCCGCCGAAGCGCTCCACTGCCTCGGCGACGGCGCGCGCGATCGCGGCCTCGTCGCGGATGTCCACCGCAACGGCCAGGGCCCGGCCGCCCGCGGCCTCGATCTCCGCTGCGGCGGAATGGATCGTGCCCGGAAGCCTCGGATGCGCCTGCTCGGTCTTCGCCGCGATGACGATGCTCGCCCCGTCGCGCGCGGCGCGCAGCGCGATGGCGAGTCCGATGCCGCGCGAGGCTCCGGTGACGAACAGCGTGCGGCCGGCGAGGGTTTTCATGGTCTTCGTGGGTGGTCGCGGAGGACCGAGTGCACTCGGTCCTACGGGAAGTGCGGCGGGCGCTTTTCGAGGAACGCGCGCACGCCTTCGACGAAATCCGCCGTCGCCGCGCACGCTCCGAAGCTCTTCGCTTCGGCGTCGAGCTGCACCGAGAGCGGCTGCGACGACGATTGTCGCAGCAGCCGCTTGGCGTTGCGCGTTGCCATGGCCGGGCCCTCGGCCAGCGCCGCGGCGAAAGCCGCAGTCTCGCGCGCCAGATCGGCGAGCGGGACGACGCGATTGACCAGCCCCCAGCGCAGCGCCTCTTCGGCGCCGAACCGCTCGCCGAGCAGGACGATCTCCATCGCCTTCTTGCTTCCGACGGCTCGCGGCAGCGCATACGAGAGTCCGCCGTCGGGCGTGAGGCCGAGGTTGCGATAGGCCGCCGAGAAGTAGGCGTCGTCGGCGGCGAGCGCCAGGTCGCAGGCGCACATCAGCGACAGCCCGAAGCCGGCCACCGCGCCGTGCACGCTGGCGATGATGGGCTGCGGCATGCGGTGCAGCGCTTCGATCGTGGCGTGCAGGCGCCCTATGAGCGCGGTGAATTCCTCGCCTCGGCGATCCGGCTCGCGATCGAGGCGGCTCGCGAAGTGCCGGATGTCGCCGCCGGCCATGAAGTGCCTTCCGGCGCCGCGTATCACCACGCAACGAACGCCGTCGTCGGCGCCGAGCCGCGGAGTCTCCGCCACCAGCCCGTCGACCATCGCCGGATCGAGCGCATTGAGCGACTCGGGGCGGTTGAGCGTGACGGTCGCGATCGCGCCGTCGCGCTCGACGAGGACAGGGGCGTTCATTGCCGAATGGGAGCGGAAGCCGCGCACCGGCACGGGCTCGGCGTCGGAAGTGTAGCAGGCTCGCGGGCCAGCGGCCCGCGGCCAGCCGTTCCGACGGTCAGGAGCCTTCCGCGGCCTTGAACGGGCTGGCGGCCTCCAGCTCCTCGACCGTCTGCGCCACCTCGGTGCGCTCGTCGGCGGCGAAGCGCGCGATGGCGCGGGCGAAATCGGGATCGGCGATGGCGTGCGCGGAACGCGTGGTCACCGGCAAGAGCCCGCGGGCGAGCTTGTGCAGGCCCTGCGCGCCGCCCTCGAAGGCGGCGATGCGGCGCTCGATGCAGAATTCGATCGCCTGGTAGTAGCAGGCTTCGAAGTGCAGGCCCGAGACGAATTCGGCCGCGCCCCAGTAGCGGCCCCACAGCGTATCGGCGCCGAACACGTCGAGCGCCGAGCATACCGGCCGGCCGTTGCGCTCGCCGACGACGAGCAGCACGTGCTCGGGCAGCGCCGCGCCGAGGCGCTGAAAGAATTCGAGCGACAGATACGGCGTCGAATGATGCCTGCGGTAGGTCGTCGTGTAGCAGCGGAAGAAGAACGCCCAATCGCGCTCGCCGATCTCGCTGCCGAGGAGGCGGCGGAAGGCGACGCCCTCGCCGGCTAGCTTGCGCCGCTCCTGGTTGATGCGCTTGCGCTTGGCGTGATTCATCGTCGAGAGGAAATCGGCGAAGTCGCGATAGCCGGGGTTGGTCCAGTGGAATTGCACGCTCTCGCGCAGGTGCATCCCGGCCGCCGCGCACAGCGTCGCCTCTTCCGCGGTGGGAAACAGCACGTGCAGCGAGGACAGCCGCTCCTCCTGGAGCAGGCTCAGCGCCGCGGCGAGCAGCTCGCCGCGGACAACGGGATCGCGCCCGAGGAGCCGCGGCCCGGTCGCCGGCGTGAAGGGTATCGCGCACAGCAGCTTCGGATAGTAGCGGCGGCCGTGGCGCCGGTAGGCATCGGCCCACGACCAGTCGAAGACGTATTCACCGTAGGAATGCGCCTTGAGGTACAGCGGCATCGCGCCCGCGAGCGCGTCGCCGCGCCAGGCGGTGAGGTAGTGCGGTGTCCAGCCGGTGTGCGGCGCGGCGCAGCCCGTCTCGTGGAGCGCATGCAGGAAGGCGTGGCAGAGCAGCGGACGATCGCCGACGAGCGCGTCCCACGCGGCGGGCGGGATCGCGCGCAGCGAATCGACGGTGCGCAAGGACAGGCGCTGCATGGATCGTACGTGCGGGTTCATTTTGGCGTGCGAGCCCGCCGTTGGGCAAATGCGAACCGCGCCGTGGCAAGGGCGCCTCGGAGCGCGGAGCGCGCGAGGCGCAGCGCCCGGCGTGATAAAATTCGGCTCATGCGCATCGCGATCGCCCAGCTCGACTGCGTGGTCGGCGATCTTGCGGGCAACGCGGCGCGCATCCTCGACGTCGTGACCGAGGCCCGTCGCGGTGGCGCCGACCTCGTCGTCACGCCCGAGCTTTCGCTCTGCGGCTACCCTCCGGAAGACCTCCTTCTGCGCAAGGCGTTCCTCGCCGCCTGCAGCGACGAGCTGCAGCGGCTGGCCGCGGCCATCTCGGGACCGAGCGTGCTCGTCGGTTTTCCGGAGCCGACGGCGGGCAAGCCGCACAACGCGACCGCGGTCCTTCGCGACGGGCGAGTGGCGGCGGTCTATCGCAAATTCGAGCTGCCGAACTATACGGTGTTCGACGAGCAGCGCTACTTCGAGCCCGGCGGCGCGCCCTGCGTCGTCGACGTGGCGGGCGTGCGCGTCGGCGTGGTGATCTGCGAGGACATCTGGTTTCCCGGCGCGGCGCGACGGGCGCGCGCGGCGGGGGCGGAAGTGATCGTCGTGCCCAACGGATCGCCGTATCACACGCGGCAGCAGGCGTTGCGGCGGGAGGTCGTGACGGCGCGAGCCAGGGACACGGGCCTGCCGGTCGTCTACGTCAACCGCGTCGGCGGGCAGGACGAGCTGGTCTTCGACGGCGCGTCGTTCGTCATCGATGGCAGGGGAGAGCTCGTGCAGCAGGTGCCGGCGTGGCACGAGACGCTGGCGTTCGTCGAGTTCGAAGACGCCGCGCCCAAGGCCGTGCGCGGCGGCCTCGACGAGCGCCTCGAGCCGAACGTCTACGCGGCGCTCACCATGGGCGTGCGCGACTACGTGCAGAAGAATCGCTTCCCCGGCGTGCTGCTCGGGCTCTCCGGCGGCATCGACTCGGCGCTGACGCTCGCGGTCGCGGTCGACGCGCTGGGGCCGGAGCGCGTGCGGGCGATCATGCTGCCGTCGCGCTACAACGCTCCGATGAGCGCCGAGGACGCCAAGGCGATGGCCGGCATCGTCGGCGTGCGCTACGACGAGATCGCGATCGACCGTGTGTTCGACGCCTTCCGCGGCGCGCTCGAGCGCGAGTTCCACGGGTTGGCGGAGGACGCCACCGAGGAGAACATCCAGGCGCGCATCCGCGGCACGCTGCTGATGGCGCTCTCCAACAAGTACGGCTCGATCGTGCTCACTACCGGCAACAAGTCCGAGATGGCCGTCGGCTACGCAACCCTGTACGGAGACATGGCGGGCGGCTTCGCCGTGCTCAAGGACATCAGCAAGACGCTGGTCTACCGGCTGGCGCGCTACCGCAACCGCCTCGGCCGCGTCATTCCCGAGCGCATCCTCACCCGGCCGCCGTCGGCGGAGCTTCGGGCCAACCAGACCGACCAGGACAGCCTGCCGCCCTACGACGTGCTCGACGCGATCCTGGAGGCGTACGTCGAAGAGGGCGTGAGCCCGCCGGAGATCGTGGCGCGGGGAATCGCGCCCGAGCACGTCGCGAAGGTGGTGCGGCTCATCAAAATCGCCGAGTACAAGCGGCGGCAGTCCGCGGTGGGCATCCGCATCACGCCGCGCGGCTTCGGCAAGGACTGGCGCTACCCCATTACCTCGGCGTGGTCCGAGTGGAAGAGCGTGTCGGCGTAGTGTAATGTTAGCCCGCAATCGATCGAGAGCGGGCGGCGGAGAGTGAGGCGATGAAGAAGGTCGAAGCGATCATCAAGCCATTCAAGCTGGACGAGGTGCGCGAGGCGCTGTCCGACATCGGCGTGAGCGGGCTCACGGTCACCGAGGTCAAGGGCTTCGGCCGGCAGAAGGGCCACACCGAGCTCTATCGCGGAGCCGAGTATGTCGTGGATTTCCTGCCCAAGGTGAAGGTCGAGGTGATCATGGCCGACGGGCTCGTCGAGCGGGCGATCGAGGCGATCGTCAAGGCGGCGCGCACCGGCAAGATTGGCGACGGCAAGATCTTCGTGACCGCGGTGGAGCAGACCGTGCGCATCCGCACCGGCGAGTCGGGCGAGGCGGCGGTGTAGGTCGGGATTCATCCCGACACCGCAGCGTCGGTCGGGCTTCATCCCGACACCCGAAGCGTAGGTTGGGATTCGTCCCGACACGGTAGTTTCAGACAACCTCTCAGGGAGGCCGACATGTCGTTCATGAGCGAGTTCCGCGAGTTCGCCGTCAAGGGTAGCGTCGTCGACCTCGCGGTCGGAGTGATCATCGGCGCCGCGTTCGGCAAGATCGTCGATTCGCTGGTGAAGGACCTCATCATGCCGGTCGTCGGCCGGTTCACGGGCGGCCTCGATTTCAGCAACTACTTCGTGATGCTCGCGCCTCCGCCGCCGGGCTACAGCGGACCGATGACCTACGAGGCGCTCACCAAGGCCGGGGTGCCGCTCTTCGCTTACGGCAACTTCATCACCGTCGCGATCAATTTCCTGATCCTGGCGTTGATCATTTTCATCATGGTGAAGCAGATCAACCGGGTGCGTCAGGAAGGGCCCAAGGCGCCGCCGGCGCCGCCCGAGGACGTCGTTCTGCTGCGCGAGATTCGCGACCAGCTGAAGAAGAAATAGGCATCGATCGGATTGCAACCAGAGGGAGAGCAGGGATGGTAAGAACCATGGTTCGGACTCTGACAGTCGCGGCGGCGACCGCATTCGCATGCGTCGGCGGCGCGCGCGCCGACATCAACGTCGGCGTCACGCTGTCGGCTACCGGTCCGGCGGCTTCGCTCGGCATTCCCGAGCGGAATACCTTCGAGATGCTCGGCAGCCCGAGTGTCGGGGGACAGAAGGTGAACTTCATCGTGCTCGACGACAAGTCCGACACGACCGAGGCGGTGAAGAACACCCGCAAGCTCATCTCCGAGGACAAGGTCGACGTCATCGTCGGCTCGACCATCACGCCGAACTCGCTCGCGATGCGTGACGTCGCGGCCGAAGCCGAAGTGCCGATGATCTCGATGGCGGCCTCGGCGCAGATCGTCAACCCGGCCGATCCGAAGACGAAGTGGATCTTCAAGACTCCGCAGAACGATTCGCTGATGGCCGACGCGATCGCGGTGCACATGCGCACGCACGGCGTGAAGACGTTGGGCTTCATCGGCTTCGCTGACGCCTACGGCGAGAGCTGGCTCAACGAGATCCGGCGCTCCGCCCAGACCGCGGGCATCAAGGTCGTGGCCGAGGAGAAGTACAACCGCAACGATCCGAGCGTTACCGGCCAGGTGCTCAAGCTCATGGCGGCGAACCCCGACGCGATTCTGATCGCCGGCTCCGGCACGCCCGCCGCCACGCCGCAGAAGGAGCTCGTGGCCCGCGGTTACAAGGGCAAGATCTACCAGACCCACGGCGTGGCCAATCCCGACTTCATGCGCGTGGTCGGCAGGGACGGCAACGGCTCGTTCTTTCCGGTCGGGCCGATGGCCGTGTACGAGCAGCTGCCGGCGAGCAATCCGCTCAAGAAGTCCGCGGCCGAGTACGTGACCAGGTACGAAGCCAAGTACGGTCCGGGCAGCCGCACGACCTTCGGCGGTCACGCCTGGGACGCCTGGCTTCTGCTGCAGCAGGCGATACCCGAGGCGCTCAGGAAGGCGCAACCGGGAACCCAAGCCTTCCGTGCCGCGCTTCGCGACGCTCTCGAGAACGTCAAGGAGCTGCCCGGCGCCAACGGCGTGTTCAACATGAGCCCGAACGACCACAACGGCTTCGACAATCGCGCCCGAGTGATGGTCGAAATCGAGAACGGGAAGTGGGTGGTCGTCAAATGACCCGCCGCTGACCGGAGCCGGCTGCGGACCGAAGAGCAGGCTTCAGGCAGCCGGCGCTTTTGTCGTCCGGCTCCACGCTTCCGCGATGGACCTCTCGATTGCGGCGCTGCTCGTCCAGGACGGGGTCACCAACGGCGCCATCTACGCGCTGCTCGCGCTGGCGCTGGTGCTGGTGTTCGCGGTCACGCGGGTGATCTTCGTTCCCGCCGGCGAGCTGGTCACGTACGGGACCCTCACGCTGGCCGCGCTGCAGCTGGGCAAAGCCCCGGGAACGATCGGATTGCTCGTCGGCGCGGCGGCGCTCGCCGGCGCGATGGAAAGCGCCGCCGCCTGGCGAGCCGGCGCGTGGCGGCGGTTGCCGCGGCGGCTGCTGTTCTATCTGGCGGCGCCGCTCGCGCTCGCGGCGCTGGTCTACGCTGCCGCGCCGCTGCAACTCGCGCTGCCGTGGCAGATCGCGCTCACGGTCGTGATCGTGACCGCGCTGGGTCCGCTGCTGTATCGCGTCGCGTACCAGCCGCTCGCCGACGCTTCGGTGCTCGTGCTGCTCATCGTGTCGGTCGCGGTGCACTTCGTCATGCTCGGCCTCGGACTGTGGTTTTTCGGCGCCGAAGGCTCGCGCACGCCGACGTTCACCGACGCCTCCTTCAGGCTCGGCGCGGTCGTCGTGAGCGGGCAGAGCCTGCTGGTCGTGCTCTTCTCGCTGCTCGCCATCGGCGGGCTGTACCTGTTCTTCGAGCGCACGCTCTACGGCAAGGCGCTGCGCGCCACCGCGCTCAATCGCGTCGGCGCGCGGCTGGTCGGCGTCAGCCCGACCCTCGCCGGGAGCCTCACCTTCACGCTCGCGGCGGCGCTCGGCGCGTTCTCCGGCGTGCTGATCGGGCCGATCACGACGATCTACTACGATTCCGGCTTCATCGTCAGCCTCAAAGGCTTCGTCGGCGCGATCATCGGGGGGCTCGCGAGCTATCCGCTCGCAGCCGCGGGATCGTTGCTGGTCGGCCTGCTCGAGTCGTTCTCGTCGTTCTGGGCGAGCGCGTTCAAGGAAGTGATCGTCTTCACGCTCATCATTCCGGTGCTGCTGTGGCGCTCGCTCGCGACGCACCAGCAGGAGGACGAAGATGAATAGACCGTGGCGGCGCACGAGCGTGCTCCTCGCGCTGGCCGCGCTGATCGCCGCGCCGCCGTACGTGCCGGCCTTCTGGGTGACCCTGGGCAATTACATCGGCCTCTACAGCATCGTCGCGCTGGGGCTCGTGCTCCTGACCGGCGTCGCCGGCCAGACTTCTTTCGGCCAGGCGGCCTTCGTCGGCATCGGCGCCTACGTGACGGCGGTCCTCTCCACGCTCGCCGGGGCGCCGCCCTGGCTTCCCTGGGTCAATCTCGTCTTCGGCCTGGCGCTCACCGCCGCGGTCGCGCTGTGCCTCGGTTTCATCACCCTGCGCATGCGCGGTCACTATCTGCCGCTCGCGACGATCGCCTGGGGCATCAGCCTGTACTTCCTGTTCGGCAACCTCGAGTTCCTGGGCGGCAACACGGGTCTCGGCGGCATCCCGGCGCTCGCGCTCGGCGGCTTCGATCTGCGCAACGAGCGCCATTTCTTCTACCTGATCTGGGGCATCGCCCTCGCCGCGCTCTGGGCGACCCACAACCTGCTCGACGCGCGCGTCGGCCGCGCGATCCGGGCGCTCAAGAGCGGCATCGGCATGGCGGAGGCATTCGGCGTCGACGCCGGAAGGCTCAAGATCGTCGTCTTCGTCTACGCGGCGCTGCTGGCGTGCGTGTCGGGCTGGCTGTACGCGCACCTGCAGCGCTTCGTGAATCCGACGCCGTTCGGCCTCAACCAGGGCATCGAATACCTCTTCATGGCGGTGGTCGGCGGAGCGGGCAGCGTGTGGGGCGCGGTCATCGGCGCGACGGTCATCACGCTCGCCAAGGCGCAGCTGCAGGACTGGCTGCCGGTTCTGCTCGGCCGCAGCGGCAACTTCGAGATCGTCGTGTTCGGCATCCTCATCGTGCTGCTGCTCCAGCGCGCGCGCGAAGGCGTGGGCCCATGGCTCGCGAAGCTGCTGCCGGCGCGAAGTCCGCCGTCCTCGACCCCCGGTGCGCGCCTCCCGGCGCGAGCGCGCTCTGCCGCGGAGCGGCTGCTCGTGGTCGAGGGCGCGCGCAAACGCTTCGGCGGGCTCGTCGCCGTCGACGATCTGTCCTTCGAGGTCCGCGCGGGCGAGATCCTCGGTCTCATCGGACCGAACGGGGCGGGCAAGAGCACGATGTTCAACCTGATCAGCGGCGCGCTGCCTTTGACCGGGGGCGCGATCGCGTTCGCCGGCGAGCCCCTCGCCGGCCTCCACGCCCATGCGATCGCCGCCCGCGGGCTCGCGCGCACCTTCCAGCACGTGCGGCTCATGCCGGCGATGTCCGTGCTGGACAACGTCGCGCTGGGCGCTTACCTGCGGGGCCGCGCGGGCTTCGTCCGCTGCGCCTTGCGGATGGACCGCAGCGAAGAGGCGCGCGTGCGCGCCGAGGCCGCCTGCCATATCGGCAGGGTCGGGCTCGCGCCCTGGACGCACGAACCGGCCGGATCGCTGCCGCTGGGCCGGCAGAGACTGGTGGAGATCGCGCGCGCGCTCGCGGCCGATCCGTCGCTGCTGCTCCTCGACGAGCCCGCCGCGGGCTTGCGCTACGCGGAAAAGCAGGAGCTCGCGCGGCTGTTGCGCGGCCTCAAGGCGGAAGGCATGACCATCCTGCTGGTCGAGCACGACATGGATTTCGTGATGGGCCTGACCGACCGGCTGGTGGTCATGGACTTCGGCGAGAAGCTCGCCGAAGGCCTGCCGGCCGACATCCAGCGCGATCCGGCGGTGCGCGAAGCCTATCTGGGCGGCGTGGCATGAGCGACCTCGAGGCCGGCGAGTGAGCAAGCTGCTCGAGCTGAGCGATCTGCACGTGGCCTATGGAAAGGTCGAGGCGCTGCACGGCGTGTCGCTCGCCATCGAGCGCGGGACGATCGTGACGGTGATCGGCCCCAACGGCGCCGGGAAGAGCACGCTGCTCGGCGCCATCATGGGCCTGCTGCCGTCGCGCGGCGAGATCCGTCTCGACGGCCAGTCGATCGCCAGGCTCACGGCGGAGGAGCGCGTTGGCGCCGGACTGTGCCTCGTGCCCGAGCGCCGCGAATTGTTCGCGGCGATGAGTGTGGCCGACAACATCGACCTCGGTGCGTTCGCGCGCCGCCGCGAAGGGCGCTCCGCACACGCGGCCGCGCGCGAAGAAGTCTATCGCCGCTTTCCGCGGCTCGAAGCGCGGCGGCAACAATACGCCGGAACGCTCTCGGGCGGAGAGCGGCAGATGCTCGCTCTCGGCCGGGCGCTCATGGCCAAGCCGCGGCTGCTGCTGCTCGACGAGCCGAGCCTGGGACTGGCCCCGCTCGTGGTCCGCGAGATCCTCAGCATCATCGCCCGGCTGCGCGAAACGGGCGTGGCGATCCTGCTCGTGGAGCAGAACGCCCACGCCGCGCTGCAGGTGGCCGATTACGGCTACGTGCTCGAGACCGGAGACGTCGCGATGGAGGCAGAGAGCGCGGCGCTGGCGCGCGATCCGCGCGTGGCCGCGACCTACCTCGGGCAACGGCAGTCGGGGGTGTCGCCGTGAGGGTGTAAAATATTCGTTTACGCGGACGGATTTTCTCGTGACCGACCTCGCCATTCCCGCGCTCGATACGGCGCTGCTCGACCAGGCAACCCATCTGCTTCTTGCGCCCGCCGCGCTGGAGCTGCCGCAGCTGTCGAAGGTGCTCGCCGACATCCACGTCCACCGCGTGGACTACGCCGACCTGTACTTTCAATACTCGCGGCTGGAGAGCTGGAGCCTCGAGGAAGGCATCGTGAAATCGGGCTCGTTCTCGATCGACCGGGGGGTGGGCGTGCGCGCCGTTTCCGGCGAGAAGACCGCCTTCGCCTATTCCGACGACATCACGCTCGACGCGCTCGAGCAGGCGGCCGGCGCCACGCGCGCCATCGCGCGCCAGGGACAGAGCGCGGTCGCGGCGCTCGGCCACGTCGGCGGGGCGCGCGCGCTCTATGCCCCGCGCGACCCCGTGATGGCGCTCACCGACGCGCAGAAGGTATCCCTGCTCGAGCGGCTCGAGCGCATCGCCCGCGCCCGCGATCCGCGCGTCGTTCAGGTGATCGCCTCGCTCAGCGGCGAATACGAGGCGATCTTGATCGCCCGCAGCGATGGCCTGATCGCCGCCGACGTGCGTCCGCTGGTGCGCCTTTCGCTCAACGTGATCGTCGAGCAGGACGGCCACCGCGAGCAGGGCATGGCCGGCGGCGGGGGACGGCTCGACTACGCTTACTTCTCCCCGGCGATGCTCGACGAGTACGCGGCGCGCGCAGTCGATCAGGCGCTGCTCAATCTGCGGGCGCGAGAAGCGCCGGCCGGGACGATGACCGTGGTGCTCGGCCCGGGCTGGCCGGGCATCCTGCTGCACGAGGCGATCGGCCACGGGCTCGAGGGCGACTTCAACCGCAAGGGCACGTCGGCGTTTTCCAATCGCATCGGCCAGCGCGTCGCGGCGAAAGGCGTCACCGTGGTCGACGATGGCACCATTCCCGACCGGCGCGGGTCGCTCAACGTCGACGACGAGGGCAATCCCACCCAGCGCACGGTGCTGATCGAGGACGGCATCCTGCGGGGCTACATGCAGGACACGCTGAACGCGCGCCTCATGGGTGTGGCGCCGACCGGCAACGGAAGGCGCGAATCCTTCGCCCACGTGCCGATGCCGCGGATGACCAACACCGTGATGCTCAACGGCGAGCGCGATCCGGCGGAGATCATCGCCTCGGTGGACGAGGGACTGTACGCGGTCAACTTCGGCGGCGGCCAGGTCGACATCACCAACGGCAAGTTCGTGTTCTCCGCCGCGGAGGCGTGGAAGATCGAGAAGGGCAAGCTCGCCTTTCCCGTCAAGGGCGCCACGCTCATCGGCAACGGCCCCGATGTCCTCACCCGCGTATCCATGATCGGCAACGATCTGTCGCTCGACTCGGGCGTCGGCACGTGCGGCAAGGACGGGCAGAGCGTGCCGGTGGGCGTCGGTCAGCCGACGCTGCGCATCGACGGCCTCACCGTCGGCGGAACGGGCGCGTAGGCCGGAATCCATTCCGACCGCGAGCCCACGAACTCCATACCTCTTCGGAAGCGCCGGCTGCGAAGGCGGAACGCCGGGCAGCGCCGCGCCGCCGGAGGCGGAGCGTGCGACGTGACGGCACTACGGCGCTCGCGCGTGTAGAACGCCCGCTCAGTGAAGCGGACCGGACGGCGCGGCCGCGGCGATCGTCGGCGCGGGCGAAGCGTGATGCACGACGAGGCGCCAGCCCGAAGGCGTGCGCAGGAACACGTTGGTCGCGATAGCGGTGCCGCGCGGCTCACGTTCGTCCCCGACGCTGACGTGCTCGACGGCGCTCTGCAGCGCAAGGCCGACCGTTTCGATCGCGACGATCTGATCGACCTTGAACGCGAGCCTGGTGTTGCCCGCGAAGAGCTGCTCCCAGCCTGCGCGCACGGCGTCGTACCCGACCAGCCGCGGACCGCCCGGATGGACGCAGACGATGTCCTCGTCTTCGGCCCACGTCGCCATCATGGCTTCGATGTCCTTCGCCTCGAAGGCCTGATAGAACGCCACCGCGGCGTCCTGCGGCGAGGTGAGAATCGTCGGCGTGCGGGGCCTGGCCATGCGCCTCGATATCCTAACGCGCCGCGGCGGCGTCGAGCGCGAGGCGATAGACGTCCTCGGAAGCGAGCTCGCGCATGCACTTGAAGTGCCCCAGGGGGCACTCGCGCTGGAAGCACGGGCTGCAGGCGATGTCGATGCGGGCCACGCGCGCGAGCGGCGACAGCGGCGGCGTGTACTCGGGCGAAGACGAGCCGAACAGCGCGACCAGCGGCCGGCCGACGGCGGCCGCGGCGTGCATGAGGCCGGAATCGTTGCTCACCACGACCGCTGCCAGCGACAGCAGGTCGATGGCCGTGCCCAGGTCGGTGGCGCCCGTGAGATCGCGCACGTCCTCGAGGGCTTCAGCGATGGGCTTTGCCGAGGAAGCGTCGTTGGGCGAGCCCAGCAGCCACACGGCGAAGCCCTGGTCGAGCAAGCGCCGCGCCAGAGCGATGAAATGCTCGGCCGGCCAGCGCTTCGCCGGACCGTATTCCGCCCCGGGGCAGAGGACTGCGACCGGACGCCGGGTCGAGAGCCCGAGCCCGCGGACCGCCGAGCCGGCGTTGGCCGCGTCGGGCACGAGCACGGGCGCCGGAGGCGTCGGCACCAGCCGGCCCTTCGGCACGGCGAGCGCCACGAAGCGGTCCACGAGCCGAGGCAGCGCCTTCCGGTCGAGGCTGCGGGCTTCGGTGAGCAGCATCCCGCGTCCCTCGCCGATGTAGCCTATCCGGCGGGGAATCCGCGCGAGCCAGGGGATCAGCGCCGACTTGAACGAATTCGGCAGCACGAACGTCCACGTGTAGCCGCGGCGGCGCAGATCGGCCGCCAGCGAACGCCGCCGGCTCAAGCCCAGCTCGCCGTGGGTGAACGGGCTCTCGATCACCTCGCCGACGCCGCGCATGCGGGCGTACACCGGAGCGCACCAGGGCGCGACGAGCACGTCGATCACCGGGACAGCGAAGGGCTCGCGCAGCACGGCGACCAGAGGCTCGGAGAGCACCGCGTCCCCGACCCAGGAAGGCGCGACGATCAGGACACGTTCGGCTGCCATCGGCGTTGCCGCGAAGCGAATGTAGGCGCGAATTCATCCGCGCCCCTCGCCGTCCGGATGAATCCGGCCCTGCGCGCCCGCTCGCGCGGGAACGTGAGGCACCGGACAGGCCTGGGATGCCTCAGTGCGACGGCTTGCGTGCGCCGCCCTTCAGCCGATAACGCGTGCCGCAGTACGGGCACATCGCCTCGCCGGTGGCCTCGACGTCGAGAAACACGCGCGGGTGGCTCGACCACAGCGGCATTGCCGGGTTGGGGCAATGCAGCGGCAGATCGGCTTCCGTGACCTCAACGATGGGCTGCCAGCTCGCCTCGGGTTGCGCCATGGTCGGTCGCGTCGGCGTCGGAGTCGACTCGCGTCAACCACGACTTGTACTTGGGATTGCGGCCGTTGACGACGTCGAAGAACATCGCCTGCAGCTTCTGGGTGATCGGTCCGCGCCGGCCGGGGCCTATCGGCCGGTTGTCCAGCTCGCGGATCGGCGTGACCTCGGCCGCGGTGCCGGTGAAGAACGCCTCGTCGGCGATGTAGAACTCGTCGCGCGTGATGCGCCGCTCGAGGACCGGGATGCCCAGCTCGGCGGCGAAGGTGATGATGGTCGCGCGGGTGATGCCGTTGAGCGCGCCGCCGGCGAGATCGGGCGTGGAGAGCTTGCCGTCGCGCACCAGGAACACGTTCTCGCCCGATCCCTGGCAGACGAAGCCCTGCGGATCGAGCAGCATCGCTTCCTCGTAGCCGTCGTGGGTGGCTTCCTGGTTGGCGAGCACCGAGACGGCGTAGTTGCACACCGCCTTGGCGTTGCACATGGTGATGTTGGGATGATGGTGAGTGAACGACGAGGTCTTCACCCGGATCCCTTTCTCGAGGCCCTCGGCGCCGAGGTAGGCACCCCACGGCCACACCGCGACCGCGACCCGGACCGGGTTCGACTTCGCCGCCACGCCCATCGCTTCCGAGCCGTAGAAGGCGATCGGGCGCAGGTAGCACGAGTCGAGTCCGTTGCGGCGCACGCACTCCTTCTGGGCCGCGTCCAGCTCGTCCTTGCTGTAGGAAATCTTCATGCCGAAGATCTGCGCCGAGCGGAAGAGTCGATCGGTGTGGTCGCGCAGGCGGAAGATCGCCGGACCGGCCGCGGTCTTGTAGCAGCGCACGCCCTCGAACACCCCCAGCCCGTAGTGCAGCGTGTGGGTGAGCACGTGGGTCGTGGCGTCGCGCCAGGGCACGAAGTTCCCGTCGTACCAGATGAATCCGTCGCGGTCGGCCATCGACATGGTCGGGGTTCCTTCGCTGTGGGAGGTCCCCATTTTAGCCGAAATCGGCATGCGACCCGGACGCCGCGCCGGGCGCTTGAAACAAACGAAACGGCAATGCGTCGCTCAGTCGGCGGGCGTCCACGGGGCGCCGAAGACCTGACGCCACAGCGCGCCGACGGCGGCGCGCGCAGCGGCGTGAGGCCGGGGCTCCACGCGTGCGGACTCGGCGCCTTGCAGGCGGATCTGGTGCTGAAGCCGCCGGTATCCGCGATAGGCGTCGGCGACTGTCGCGGCGAGCTCGACCGGGACGAGCCCCAGCGTGCCGGCGCGGGCGAGCAGCGCGATGTTGCCCAGATTGGCGGTGAGCGACGGGTGATCGTGGCTGTATCGAAGGACGAGATACTGGACGACGAACTCGACGTCCACCATGCCGCCCGGATCGTGCTTCAAGTCGAACAGCGCCGTGCGATTGGGATGCCCCGCGTGCATGCGCCGGCGCATGTCGATGACGTCGGCGGCAAGTCGCGCGGGGTCGCGCGGCTCACGCAGGATCGCCTCGCGCTCGGCTTCGAAGGCGGCGCCGAGCGCGGCATCGCCGGCGACGAAGCGTGCGCGGGTGAGCGCCTGATGTTCCCACGTCCAGGCGTCGTGGCGCTGATAGCGACGGAAAGCCTCGATGCTGCTCGCGACCAGGCCCTTGGCGCCGTCGGGCCGAAGGCGCAAATCGGTTTCGTAGAGACGGCCCGCGGGCGTGATCGCCGTGAGCCAGGTGTTGAGACGGTGGGCGAGCCGGGTGTAGCGCTCCTGCGCGTCGGCGTCGGTCTCGTCGTAGAGGAAAACGAGATCGAGATCGGAGGCGTAGCCCAGCTCCTTGCCGCCGAGCTTGCCGTAGCCGACGATCGCGAACGCCGGCGGCACGGGCGGCGCGCCGCCGTGCATCGCCGCCCAGCAGCCGGCCAGCGTCGCCGCGAGCACGACGTCGGCCAGGGCGGACAGATGATCGGCCAGGCGCTCCACGGTGAGCCGGCCGTTCAAGTCCTGGGCGAGCAGTCTGAACGTCTGCGCATGCTGAAAATGACGCAGCGCGTCCATCTGCCGCTCCGCGTCGGAGGCGTGCTCGGCCATCCGCGCGTCGAGCTCGCGTCGCCATGCCGTCCAATCCGGCTCGTCGAGCAGCGCCCGGCTGTCGAGCAGCTCGTCGAGCAGAATGGGGTGGCGGGTCAGATAGTCCGCGGCCCAGGCGCTCGCCGCCATGAGCTGCGCGAGCCGCGGGAGCACCGGCGGGTGCTCGGCGAGCAGCGCCAGATACGCGCTGCGGCCGCTGATCGTCTCGAGCAGCGTGAGCAGCCGGTCGAACACCGTCGCGGCGTCGGCGCCGCTTTCGCGCGCGGCGGCGGCGGCGCGCAGCAACTGCGGAACGAGCGCATCGAAGCGCTCGCGCGAACGCACCGGAAGCTGCAGATAGCGCGCGCTCGCGCGCACGCGGGCGAGCGTCTGCAGCACGCTCCGCGCGCGGGCGTAGCCCGCGGCGACGAGCGCCGCGCTCTGCGCTTCCTCGGGCGCCGGATCGAGCCACACCGCTGTCAACGGATCGTCGTCGGATCCCGCCTCGGCGCTGAACACCAGATCGAAGTGCCGCTCGACGCGCTGGCGCTGCTCGGCGGTCGAGGCGCGCCAATGGCTCGCGTCGGCGGCGCCGCAGGCGCTCGCGAGCGCCTGCTGCTCGTCCGCTTCCACCGGCAGATCGTGAGTCTGGCGGTCGTCGCGATATTGCAGCCGGTGCTCGAGCTGGCGCAGGAAGGTGTACGCCTCCGAGAGCTCCGCGGCAGCCGGACGCGGCAGGACGCCGCGTTCGCCGAGAATCGCGAGCGCCGCCAGCGTGCCGCGCACCCGTAGCGCGGGCTCCCGGCCGCCGCGCACCAGCTGCAGCGCCTGGACGATGAACTCGAGCTCGCGGATCCCGCCGGGGCCGAGCTTGATGTTGCGCGCGTAATCCTTGCGCCGGCCCTGCTCGCGGATCTGGCGGTGGACGTCGCGCAGCCCGGCGTAGGCATCGTAGTCGAGATACTTGCGATACACGAACGGCGCGATCAGGCGTTCCAGCTCTTCGCCGCGATCGCCGGTGAGCGGACGCGCCTTGAGCCAGGCGTAGCGCTCCCAGGCGCGGCCCTGCGTGATGAGATAGTTCTCGAGCGCGGCGAAGGAGGTCGACGGTGGGCCCGAGTCGCCGTAGGGACGAAGCCTCAGGTCGACGCGGAAGACGAATCCTTCCGCGGTCGCGTCCGCGAGCGTCGAAGCGACACGGCGGGCGAGGCGATCGAAGAACTCCTGGTTGGCGAGCGCCCGTGAACCGTCGGTCGAGCCGTCCTCGGGGTAGAGGAAGACCAAGTCCACGTCCGACGACACGTTGAGCTCCGCGCCGCCGAGCTTGCCCATGGCCACCGTTACGAGGCGCTGCGGCACACCGCTCTCCGCGCCGATGGGCTCGCCGTGCGAATCCGCGAGCCGCCGATGGTGCAGAGCGACGGCGGCGCCGATCGCCGCTTCGGCGAGCGACGTGTGCGCCGCGCACACCTCGGCGAGACCGGCGCGCCCGGTCAGGTCGCGCAGCAGCGTGCCGAGCGCGATTCGTGCACGCAATGTGCGCAGCGCGACGGCGAGCTCGGCAGTGTCAGCGATGCTGCCGAGTGCCGTCAGCTCGGACGGCTCGATCGTCGCGGGCCGGTCCAGCGCAGCCAGGACGCGGCGCGCGAGCGTGGGCTGCGCGGCGCGCACGCGTGCGGCATAGCGGCTGAACTCGAAGGCAGCATCGAGGTCCATGCGGTCGGAAAGAGAACCGCAAGCGGTTCGGAGGGTAGAATCACTGGCCCGAAGCCTATCATGCCGTTGCCGAGCACCACCTCCGACCCTGCGACCGCCGCGATCGCATTGCCCCGCAGGATCCTCCGGATCGGCATCGACGTCCTGATTCTGCTGGTCGCAGGCTTCTGCGTTCTGCTGCTGGCCGTCCGCTTCGTCGTCTTCCCGCAGATCGAGGCCCACCGGGCGGAGATCGCGCAGCTGCTCGGCCGGCAGATCGGTCAACCCGTGGCGATCGAAACGCTGGCGTCGGGGTGGGACGGCTGGAACCCGCGCCTCGACATGACCGGTTTCCGCATCGTCGACCGCGCGAGCGGCGAGCCCGTCCTGAGCCTTCCCGCCCTCCACCTCACGGTCGCCTGGACGTCGCTGCCGTTTCTCGATCTGCGCTTCAAGGAGCTCACGCTCGAGCAGCCGCGCCTGGCCGTGCGGCGCGATGCTTCGGGCATGCTGCACATCGCTGGGCTCGCGTTCGATCCGCGGGAGTCGCACGCGGATTCGCCGTTCGCGGACTGGCTCCTGCGCCAGCGCCGCATCCTCGTCCACAACGGCTCCGTGACCTGGAGCGACGAGGTGCGCGCCGCACCGCCGCTCGAGCTCGAGCGCGTGGAGCTCCGACTCGAGAACCGCTTCGGACGTCACCGTTTCGGCCTCACCGGCACGCCGCCCGAGCCGGTCGCCGGGGACCTCGATCTGCGCGGCGACTTCACCGGACGCTCGCTCGCCGGCTGGCGGGGGTCGTCCGGCCGGCTCTACGCGCGACTCGACTACGCCGACGTCGCTGCCTGCAAGGTGTGGCTCCCTCTGCCGATCGATCTGCGCAGCGGCAAGGGGGCGCTGCGCGTCTGGCTGGACTACGCCAAGGGCGAGGCGCGGGAGATGATCGCCGACGTGGTGCTGAGCGACGTGCAGGCGAAGCTCGCGCCGGAGTTGCCCGATCTCGTGTTGACGCGCCTCGAGGGACGGCTCGGTTGGCGCGAAGGCGCGGGCACACGGCAGTTCTTCGCCGAGCATCTCGCGTTCACGGCGGCGGCAGGCTCGCATTTCGATCCTACGGACTTCAGGCTCACGCTGCGCGACGCCACGACACGAGAAGCCGCTTCCGGCTCGATCGAGTTCAGCAATCTCCAGCTCGCGCCGCTGCTGCAGGTGGCCGCGGATCTGCCTCTGCCCGAAAGCTGGCGGCAGGACCTGGGGCGCTACGAGCCGCGCGGTACGCTGGCCGAGGGGTCGCTGCAGTGGACCGGCGAAGCGACCGCTCCCGAGAGCTTCGCCGCGCGCGGAAAGTTCACCGGCCTGGGGCTCGCCGCGCAGGACGGCTGGCCGGGCTGGAGCGGGCTGTCCGGAAGCTTCGATGCCACCCAGAAGGGCGGCTCCGTCACGCTGCACAGCCGCGGCCTGTCGATCCAGCTGCCGCGCTTCCTGGACGAAAAGCTGGCTCTGGAGACCTTGCAAGGGCGGGTGGGGTGGCAGCGGGTCGGCGATGAGATCGCGTTCGGGTTCGATCAGATCACCTTCGCGAACGCGGCCATGGCGGGCTCCGCCAATGGCACGTACCGCACGGCGGCCGGCGGTCCCGGGACGGTCGACCTCACCGCGCAAGTCACCCGCGCCGACGGGCGCGAGGTGCACCGCTACCTGCCTTCGGCGCTGCCCCTGGCGGTTCGCGGCTGGCTGCGCCGTAGCATCGTGGCCGGCACGGCCAGCGAAGCGCATCTTCGGATCAGCGGCAACCTCGCCGATTTTCCGTTTGCCGATCCGAAGAAGGGCCGGTTCCAGCTCTCGATCAAGGGCCGCGGCGTAACCCTCGACTACGCCGAGGCCTGGCCACCGCTCACCGACGTCGATGGCGAGCTGCGGTTCGACGGGCCGCATCTGACCGTCACGGTGTCCGCCGGCCGCGTATTCGCCTCCGCCACGATCTCGCGCGCCAGGGTCGAGATGGCGGACGTGCGCGCCCCCGATCACCTGGTGCGCATCGAAGGCGAAGCCGTGGGCCCGACCAGCGATTTCCTGCGCTTCGTCGCCGAAACGCCGGTGGGCGAATGGACCAATCACGTCACGGACGGCGCGGAAGCGAGCGGCGACGGCAAGCTCGCGCTCAAGCTCGAGCTGCCGCTCGCCAAGCTCGACGCGAGCCGCGTCGACGGCGAATACACCTTCATGGCCAACCGGTTGAAGATGCCGGGCGGAACGCCGGTCCTCGCCCAGTTGAACGGCAAGCTGGACTTCACCGAGCATGACGTGCGCGCGCCGCAGCTCACCGCGGAAGTGCTGGGCGGGGCGGCGCGGTTCGCCATCACCAGCGCCGGCGGCCGCATCCGTGTCGCGGGCCAGGGCACGGCCGACTTGAGCCTGCTGCGCAGCGAGTTTGCGAAGCTGTTCATCGCCCAGCGCGTGTCCGGCAGCACCGACTGGCAGCTCGCGATCGACGCCAGCGGCGAAGCGTCGACCGGCGTGATCGAAACGAGCCTGCGCGGAGCGAAGATCGATCTGCCGCCGCCGCTCGCCAAGGCGGCGGGCGACGCCGTGCCGTTGCGAGTGGAGCGGCGCATCGCCGAGCGCGGGCACGACACCATTGTCGTGCGCTACGGCAAGGCCGGCCAGCTCACCTTGCAGCGCCGGCTGGCGGGCGCCGCCGCGAGTGTCGATCGGGCGCTGGTCGTGCTCGGCGACGGCGGCGGCGAGCCCGATCGTCCCGGGTTGTGGATTCGCGGCCGCACCGACACGCTCGACGCCGATGCGTGGCTGTTGGTCAAGCGCGATATCGAAGCCGCCGGCGGGGGCGAGGAGCTGCCGCTGGCGGGGATCGATCTGACCGTGCACCAGCTGGATGCCTTCGGCCGTCGCTTCGACGATCTGCACTTGCAGGCCACGCGCGGCGCGGACGCCTGGCAAGTCGATCTCGCCGGGCGCGAGCTCGCCGGACACGCGCAATGGCAAGGCAGCGCGCCGTCGCGGCCGAACGGCCGGATCGCCGCGAAGCTCGAACGGCTCTCCGTTCCGGCCCCGTCGCCCGCCGCCGTGGCGGCCGCAGCGACCGCGGCCGCGGAGAAAGCCGAAGCGACGGCGAAGCCGAACCCGTGGCCGGAGATCGACATCGCCGCGGCCAGCTTCCTGCTGCACGGGCGCGACCTCGGCCAGTTGCAGCTCACCGCGCAACCCCAGGGCGCCGACTGGCAGATCGAGCGCGTGCAGCTCTCGAGCGACGACGGCAAGCTCTCGGCGAGCGGCTGGTGGCGCGCCTCGCAGCGTACGCAGCTCACCACCCTCGATGCCGAGCTCGACGTCGCGGACGCCGGCAAGTATCTCGGCCGCTTCGGTCTTCCGGATGCGGTGCGCGGCGGCGCCAGCAAGATCCGCGGCCAGCTCGCGTGGGCAGGCGGCCCGGACGCCTTCGACTATCCGACGTTGTCCGGCACCTTCCGCCTCGACACCAGCGCCGGCCAGTTCACCAAGCTCGACCCGGGCATGGGCAAGCTCCTCGGCGTGCTGTCGCTGCAGTCGCTGCAGCGCCGCCTCGCGTTCGACTTCCGCGATCTGTTCGGACAGGGCTTCGCCTTCGATCAGGTAACGGCCGATGTGCGCATCGAGAACGGCGTGATGAAGAGCGACAACGTGCACATCGTCGGGCCGGCGGCGCGGGTGTCGATCAGCGGCGAGACCGATATCGCCAAGGAGACCCAGCAGCTCAACGTCCGGGTGCAGCCGACGCTTTCGGCCGGCGTGTCCGTAGGCGCCGCGGTGCTGCTGCTCGCCAATCCGATCGTCGGCGCGGCCGTGGGCGCCGGATCGCTGCTGGCTCAGAAAGCGCTGCAGGATCCGATCGAGCAGATGTTCTCCTATCAGTACGCGGTAAGCGGCAGCTGGAGCGATCCGGTGGTGGAGCGCGTGGGTCACACGGCGGCGTCGGGGCCCGCCGCCGACGCCAACGGGGACCACCGATGAACCGGCGCTTTCGCGTCGCCGCCGTGCAGACGGTCTCCACGGGCGACGTGACGCAGAATCTGCGCGCGATCGAGCCGCTGGTCGCGCAGGCCGTTCGTCAGCAGGCGCGGCTCGTCGTGCTCCCGGAGTATTTCGGCATTCTCGGTGCGCGGGCGAGCGACAAGGTGGCGGTGCGCGAGGCTGACGGGCGCGGCGCGCAACAGGATTTCCTCTCCCGGCTCGCGTGCGAGCACGGCATCTGGCTCGTCGGCGGAACGGTGCCCGTCGCCATCGCCGATCCCGGCCGCGTGCGCAGCGCGCTGCTGGTCTTCGGCCCCGACGGGGAGCGCGTCGCGCGCTACGACAAGATCCACCTGTTCGCCTTCCACCAGGGCGAGGAGCGCTACGACGAAGGCCGCACGATCGAGCCGGGGAGCGAGCCCGCGAGCTTCGAGGCGCCGTGCGGCAGGATCGCGCTCTCGGTTTGCTACGACCTGCGCTTCCCGGAGCTGTATCGGCGCTTCCGCGATCTCGCGGCGATCCTCGTGCCGTCGGCGTTCACCGCGGTGACGGGCGCCGCGCACTGGCACGTGCTGCTGCGGGCGCGGGCGATCGAGAACCAGTGCTACGTGGTCGCCGCGGCGCAGGGCGGAATGCACCCCAACGGCCGGCGCACCTACGGCCACAGCGTGATCATCGATCCCTGGGGCGTCGTGGTGGCGGAGCACGACGAAGGTCTGGGCGTGATCGTGGCGGACATCGATCCGGAGCGCATCGCGCAGGTACGGCGCGAGCTGCCGGCGCTGGAGCACCGGCGGCTGTAGCTTGATCGGGATGCGCCGCCTTCGCGCAGGGCGCATTCGCGGTGCAGTCGTCGCTGGCGGGTGGTTCGTGCGCGGCGACTCGTGGGTTTGAGTCGCCGCCGCAAGCCGGGACCCACCCGACGACACGCTTGCGCCGCAGCGCCCGAGCGGGGCGGCGCGTCCCCGAGCGACGTCAAGCGGGCGTGCGGGCTTTCAGCAGCACGAGCACCGCGCCCGAGCCGCCCGAATGGCGCGGCGCCTCGCAGTAGGCCAGCACCTCGTCGCGCTGCGCGAGCCACGAGCGCACCTTGCCCTTGAGCACCGGCTCGCGATTGGGCGAGGACAGCCCCTTGCCGTGGACGATGCGCACGCAGCGCCAGCCGTAGCCGCGAGCCTCGTTGAGGAAAGCGGTCAGCGCGTCGCGCGCTTCGTCGCGGGTGAGCCGGTGAAGATCGAGCTCGCCCTGCACCGACCACTGTCCGCGCCGCAAGCGCGTGAGCACGTCGAGGCCGAGACCCTTGCGGAGGAATGTCTGATGCGCTTCGTGCTCCTGGCCTGCCTCCCAGCTCAGAGGCGAGGGCTCGACGCCGTACTTGCTCTCCGCCAGGGCTGCGGCTTCGTCGGCGAGACGTTGCGCAGCGATGCTCGCGGGTTGGGCCCGCCGGATCGCGGCGCGCTTGCTGGCACGCAACGGCTGCACGTCCGCGAAAGCTTCGCTGAGATCGATATCGCCCACGTCGGCGGGCGACGGGGCAGGCCGCTTCGTCGGTTGGGACGCGCGGCCGGAGGGCGCGAGCTTCGCCTGCGCGAGAAGGCTCTTGAGCTCCGAGAGCTTCGCCATGCCCGCTCCCGTCTCAACGCCTCGCCGGGACGGTCTCGAGAAAGGCCTCGGCGTCGAGCGCCGCCATGCAGCCGGTGCCCGCGCTGGTCACGGCCTGGCGGTAGACGTGATCGGCGACATCGCCGGCGGCGAAGACGCCGGGCACACTGGTGCTCGTGGCATCCCCTTCGCTGCCGCCCTTGACGACGATGTAGCCGTTGTGCATGTCGAGCTGGCCGTCGAAGATCTGCGTGTTCGGCGTGTGGCCGATGGCGATGAACACGCCCTGTACTTCGAGCTCGCTCGTGGCGCCGTCGCCGAGATGCTTCACCCGCGCGCCGGTGACGCCCGAGGCGTTGCCCAGGACTTCTTCGAGCACATGGTTCCAGAGGATCTGCACGTTGCCGCCGTCGGCCGCCTTGGCGAGCAGCCGGTCGACGAGGATCGCCTCGGCGCGGAACTTGTGGCGCCGGTGCACGACCGTCACGCTGCGGGCGATATTGGAAAGATAGAGCGCTTCCTCGACGGCGGTGTTGCCGCCGCCGACCACGACGACGTGCTGGCCCTTGTAGAAGAAGCCGTCGCAGGTCGCGCACGCCGACACGCCTTTGCCCATGTACGCCTGCTCCGACGGCAGACCGAGGTATCTCGCCGACGCTCCGGTGGCGATGATCAGCGCGTCGCAGGTGTATTCACCGGCGTCGCCGACGAGGCGCATCGGCCGCTCGTCGAGCCTGGCGGTGTGAATCTGGTCGAAGACGAGCTCGGTCTCGAAGCGTTCGGCGTGCTTCTGAAACCGTGTCATGAGATCCGGACCCAGAACGCCTTGGGCATCGGCTGGCCAATTGTCGACCTCGGTGGTCGTCATGAGCTGGCCGCCCTGCGCGAGCCCGGTGACGAGCACCGGCTTGAGGTTCGCCCGTGCAGCGTATACTGCCGCGGTGTAACCCGCCGGCCCCGATCCGAGGATCAGCAGGCGGGCATGGCGGGCGGGCATGGGGGCTGGGAACCGTTCGACATCGGCCGGCAAAGCGCTGCGATTCTAACCGATGTGGGGATCCCTTCCCGGCGAGCCAAGACCGCGCCGGAAGCAGCCCCGCAGAGGCTATAATGGGTCGCATGAGATCCGTCCGGCAACATGATGATTTCACGCGCGGATAACGCCGGCGTGGGTCGCCGGTCTCGGAGCCCCGACGCGCGCTTGTCGCCCCGTCACACGGCCCTCGTGCGCGAGTCCTGGTGGTTGCTGGTGGTCGCCGCGGTCGCCTTCCTTAGCCTCATCCTCGCGACCTACCACCGCAGCGATCCCGCCTGGTCGTACTCCGGCGGCGGCTCGCTCGTGCGCAACAAGGGCGGCGTAGTGGGTGCGTGGGTCGCCGATGTGCTCCTCTACCTCTTCGGGCTGTCGGCATGGTGGTGGGTTTTCGCGGGGATCGCGCTCGTCGTCGCGGGCTATCGGCGGGTGGCGACGCATTCCGACGCATCGCGGGAGTGGCATCACCCGTGGCTGGCGGTCCCCGGGTTCGTGCTGCTGCTCTGCGCCAGCGCCGCGCTCGAAGCGCTGCGCCTCTACCGCCTGCCCGCGACGTTGCCGCAGGCACCGGGGGGCGCCGTCGGCGAGCTGATCGGGCACGGGCTCGCCCGCGCCTTGGGGTTCAACGGGGCGACGCTCCTGCTTCTGGCGCTGCTCGCGGCAGGATGGTCGCTGCTCACGGGCATGTCGTGGATCCGGCTGATGGAGCGCATCGGCGCGGGCCTCGAAGCCGCCCTCGCCTGGGCACGCGCGCGACGTGAGGCGAAGCGCGACCGGGCCATCGGTGCGGCTGCCCTCGAGCAGCGCGAGCACGCGGTGGAAATGGCGCGCGAGGTCGAGGCGCCGCACGAGCCGGTGGTCGTCGTGCCGCCGAGCTTCGAGGTGCCGAAGTCGGAGCGGGTGGTGAAGGAGAAGCAGCGGCCGCTGTTCAAGGACCTGCCCGACTCGGCGCTGCCGCCGCTCGCGCTGCTCGAGGATGCGCCCTCGGCGCAGGAGCAGGTGAGCGCGGAGACGCTCGAATTCACCTCGCGCCTGATCGAGCGCAAGCTCGCCGACTTCGGCGTCGCGGTCAAGGTGCTGGCCGCCTATCCCGGTCCGGTGATCACACGCTACGAGATCGAGCCGGCGGTCGGCGTGAAGGGCGCGCAGATCGTGAGCCTCATGAAGGACCTCGCGCGCGCGCTGTCGGTCGTGAGCATCCGCGTGGTGGAGACGATTCCGGGCAAGTCGTGCATGGGGCTCGAGCTTCCCAATCCGCGGCGGCAGATCGTGCGCCTGGTGGAGCTGCTGTCGTCCGCGGCGTACAACGACCTGCCGAGCCCGCTCTCGATCGCCTTCGGCAAGGACATCGCGGGCAAGCCCGTGATCGCCGATCTCGCGCGCATGCCGCACCTGCTCGTCGCCGGCACGACCGGCTCCGGCAAGTCGGTCGCGCTCAACGCCATGATCCTGTCGCTGCTCTACAAGGCGGAGCCGCGGCAGGTGCGCCTCATCCTGATCGATCCCAAGATGCTCGAGCTCTCGGTCTACGAGGGCATCGCGCAGCTGCTCGCGCCGGTGGTGACCGACATCAAGCTCGCCGCCAATGCGCTCAACTGGGGCGTGGGCGAGATGGAGCGCCGTTACCGGCTGATGTCGACGCTGGGCGTGCGCAACCTGGCGACCTACAACGGCCGCGTGGCGGAAGCGCGCAAGGCCGGCCGACCGCTCAAGAATCCGTTCTCGCTCACTCCGGACGATCCCGAGCCCCTCGAAGAGATGCCGCTCATCGTCATCGTCATCGACGAACTGGCGGATCTCATGATCGCCACCGGCAAGAAGGTCGAGGAGCTGATCGCGCGCATCGCCCAGAAGGCGCGCGCCGCCGGCATCCACCTGATCATCGCGACGCAGCGTCCGTCGGTCGACGTGATCACCGGCTTGATCAAGGCCAACATCCCGTCGCGGATCGCCTTCCAGGTCGCGAGCAAGGTCGATTCGCGCACGATCCTCGACCAGATGGGCGCCGAGACGCTCCTCGGTCAGGGCGACATGCTGTATATGCCTCCGGGAACGGGACATCCGCAGCGCGTGCACGGCGCCTTCGTCTCCGACGGCGAAGTGCATCGCGTGGTCGAATACCTCAGGGCGCAGGGCGGTCCCCAATACCTCGACGGAGTCCTCGACCCGCCCGCCAACGGCGAAGGCGAGGGCGGCCTCGCCCTCGAGGGCGCGGACGGCGAAGCCGATCCAATGTACGACCAGGCGGTGGCGATCGTCCTCAAGACCCGCCGCCCGTCCATTTCGCTCGTGCAGCGGCACCTGCGCATCGGCTACAACCGCGCGGCGCGGCTGATCGAGCAGATGGAGCGCGCCGGACTCGTCTCGGCCATGCAGAGCAACGGCAACCGCGAAGTGCTGGTGCCGGTGGGCAAGGAGTAGCGCAACGATCCGGGCACTATCGGCGGCGTCCGTGGCCTCACGTCGAGTGCGTTCGCTGGATGCGTGTATGCGCGGAGTCTTCTCGTTCCTCTGTCTGCTGTGCCTGCTCCCCGGCGTTGCCGACGCCGCGAGCCTCGAGCGGCTGCGGGCCTTCGTCCATGACACGCAGACCGCGCGCGCGAGCTTCATCCAGACGGTCACCGACAAGAACGGGCGGCTGAAGCAACAGGCGAGCGGCGAATTCGCCATCTCCCGGCCGGGCAAGTTCCGCTGGAGCGTCGACAAGCCGTACCAGCAGCTCCTCGTGGGCGACGGCGAGCGGGTCTGGATCTACGACCCCGATCTCAACCAGGTGGTGAAGCGCCGCAACGACCAGGCGCTCGGCTCGACACCGGCGGCGCTCCTCGCCGGCAAGGACGACGTCGAGCGCGCGTTCGACTGGCACGATCTGCCCTCGGCGGACGGCCTCGACTGGCTGGGCGCGACGCCCAAGGACAAGGAATCGAGCTTCAGCGAAATCCGGCTGGGGTTCAAGGGCTCGACGCTGGCAGCGCTGGAGATCTTCGACAACTTCGGCCAGCGCACGCTCATCCGGCTCACCCATCTCGAGCGCAATCCGAAGCTCGCGCCGGATCTGTTCCAGTTCACGCCGCCGGAAGGCGCCGATGTCGTCGGCGACTGATCTGTTCCCGGTGGACAATCCGGCGACCCCGCTCGCCGAGCGGCTGCGTCCGAAGACGCTCCCGGAGGTGATCGGTCAGCGGCACCTGCTCGCGCCGGGCAAGCCGCTCGCCGTGGCGTTCGCTTCGCACAAACCGCACTCGATGATCCTCTGGGGGCCACCCGGCTCGGGCAAGACCACCCTCGCGCGGCTGATGGCCGAGGCGTTCAACGCCGACTTCATCGCCATCTCCGCCGTGCTCGCCGGCGTGAAGGACATCCGCGATGCGGTCGCGCACGCCGAAGTGGCGCTCGCGCAATCCGGCCGGCACACCATCCTCTTCGTCGACGAAGTGCACCGCTTCAACAAGGCGCAGCAGGACGCCTTTCTGCCCTTCGTCGAGCGGGGCCTGATCACCTTCATCGGCGCCACCACCGAGAATCCGTCG
>DATJBM010000101.1:0-74032 GCA_035515295.1 Casimicrobiaceae bacterium
TCGCGCTCGGCGCGCTCTTCGCCGGCGCCGCTTCGGCGCAGAGCGCAGCGCCCGCTCCGACGCCCGATTACACGCTGACCGGCAACTTCGGCATCTACAGCCAGTACATCTTCCGCGGCCTCACGCAGACCGACGCCAAGCCCGCTTTCCAGGGGGGCTTCGACTTCACCCACAAGAGCGGCCTCTATCTCGGCACCTGGGGCTCGAACGTGAGCTGGCTGCACGACGCGGGCGTGTGCAACCACGGCTGCAGCCTGGAATGGGATCTCTACGGCGGCTGGCGCTACGCCTTCACCGACGACTGGGGCATGGATGTCGGCGTGCTGTACTACTACTACCCGGGCAGCTACGTCTCGGGGGCCACCAAGCCCGACACGACCGAGCTCTATATCGCGGGCTCGTGGAAGTGGGCCTCGCTCAAGTACTCCTACAGCGTCGACAACACCTTCGGCGTTCCGGACAACGCCTGGTATCTCGATCTGTCGGCCAACTATCCGATCACCGACGCCTGGACGTTCAACGCGCACATAGGCCGACAGGAGTATCAGGGCAGCACCAACGGGGTGTCGAACAGCATTCTCAACTACACCGATTGGAAGCTCGGCATCACCTATGCGGTGAGCGGCTGGAACTTCGGCGCGTATTACACCGACACCGACGCCAACAGCTCGGTGTACACGCTCGCCGGCAGGGACATCAGCAAAGCCACGGGAACGGTGTTCGTGCAGAAGACGTTCTAGGTCCGCGCGGACGGGTTCTAGAGGCTCGCGTCAATCATCGAGGGGCGAAAAATGAAACTGGTCACCGCAATCATCAAGCCGTTCAAGCTCGACGAGGTAAGAGAAGCCCTGTCGACGATCGGCGTGCAGGGCATCACCGTCACCGAGGTCAAGGGCTTCGGGCGGCAGAAGGGGCACACCGAGCTCTATCGTGGAGCGGAGTACGTCGTCGACTTCCTGCCCAAGGTCAAGATCGAGGCGGCGATCAGGGACGATCTGCTCGATCGTGTCATCGAGGCGATCGAGAAGGCGGCGAACACCGGGAAGATCGGCGACGGCAAGATCTTCGTTTTCGACCTCGAGCAGGTCGTGCGCATCCGCACCGGCGAGACCGGCGCCGATGCTCTCTAAGGGGAACATCATGAAGCGATTGCTGGCATTGATCGCGCTCGTCGGCGTACTTGGCGCCTGCGGCGGCGCCGCGGCGCAGGAAAAGGCCGCGGACCAGAAAGCCGCTGGACCCGCGCCCACGGCGGCACCGGCTGCTCCAACCCCCGAGGGAAAGGCGAATGAGCCCGCAAAGGCGGAGACCGCCGCCCCAGCCGCCGCTCCCGCCGCCGCACCGCCTGCCCCCGATACGCCGCAGCTCGTCGCGGCGGACAAGATCAACAGCGGCGACACCGCGTGGATGCTCGCGTCCACGGCGCTCGTCCTGCTCATGACCATCCCGGGGCTGGCGCTGTTCTACGGCGGCATGGTGCGCAAGAAGAACGTGCTCGCGACACTCATGCAGAGCTTCGCGATCACCTGCCTCGTCACCGTGCTGTGGGTCGTCGTCGGTTACAGCCTCGCCTTTACCAAAGGCGGAATCATCATCGGGAGCCTTGACCGCTTTTTCCTGAACGGAATGGTGTTCATGAAGGAAGCGGGAAAGGTGTCCGTGTCGCACCTGGGCCTCACGGTCCCCGAATCGGTCTACATGACCTTCCAGATGACCTTCGCGATCATCACGCCGGCGCTCATCTGCGGGGCGTTCGCCGACCGGATGAAGTTCTCGGCGATGCTCTGGTTCATGGGCCTCTGGTCCATTCTGATCTACTCGCCGATCGCGCACATGATGTGGGAGCCTTCGGGCTACTGGGCGAGCGCGGGCGTGCTCGACTTCGCGGGCGGCACGGTAGTGCACATCAACGCGGGCATCGCCGGCCTGGTATGCGCGCTCGTGCTCGGCAAGCGTGTGGGCTACGGCAGGGAAGTCATGATGCCGCACAACCTCACGCTGACGCTGACCGGCGCATCGCTGCTGTGGGTGGGCTGGTTCGGCTTCAACGCGGGCTCCGCGGTCGCCGCCGACGGCCGCGCCGGCATGGCGATGTTCGTCACGCAGTTCGCCACCGCCGTCGCCGCGTTGTCCTGGATGTTCACCGAGTGGATCGTCAAGGGCAAGCCTTCCGTGCTCGGCATCGCCTCGGGCGCGGTCGCGGGTCTCGTCGCGATCACGCCCGCCTCGGGCTTCGTGGGCGCGCTCGGAGCGCTCGTGATCGGCATCGCCGCGGGGGTGCTGTGCTTCTTCGCGGCGACCACGGTCAAGCGGGCCTTCGGCTACGACGATTCGCTCGACGCGTTCGGCGTGCACTGCATCGGCGGCATCGTCGGCGCGCTGCTCACCGGCGTGTTCAACGTCAAGGAGATCAGCGGAACTGACGGCAGCGTGCTCACCCAGGGTGGCGCGGTGCTCACCACGCTGCTGGTGAGCGGCATCGGGAGCTTCATCATCCTGAAGGTGATCGACATGGTCATCGGCCTGCGCGTCTCCGAGGAAGAGGAGCGCGAGGGTCTCGACGTGAGCCTCCACGGCGAACGGGTGGAGTAGCGGCGCCAGGCGCGGCTGTCAGGCTCGGATCTCGTTTCTCCTCGCGGCTATGGGGCGCGTAAACCGCGCCCCCTTTTTTTTCTTGAGCCGATCCAAAACAGGGGCGGCACGGTGCCCGGCGACTACTTCGAGCGCTTCGCGTCTTTGTGCGCCGTCTTCGCCCTGGCGCGAGGATGCGCCTCGTCGTAGGCCTTGGCCAGATACTGAAAGTCGAGATGGGTGTAGACCTGCGTGCTGGCGATGCTCGCGTGGCCGAGCATTTCCTGCACGGCGCGCAGGTCGCCGGAAGACTGCAGGACATGCGAAGCGAAGGAGTGACGCAGCATGTGCGGATGGACGTGACGCGTCATCCCGCGCCGCAGCGCCCACGTGGCGAGGCGCGATTCGATCGTTCGGACCGAAATGCGCCGTCCCGAGCGGCCCACGAAGAGCGCTTCGCCGTCGAGGCTCGGCAGGCCCGCGCGTGCGGAGAGCCAGGCGTGGAGCGCATCGCGCGCCGCGCGGCCCACAGGAACGATCCGCTCCTTGGCGCCTTTGCCCCAGACGCGCACTTCTCCCGCCGCGAGGTCGAGCGCGGCCGCGTCGAGTCCCGCGAGCTCCGACACCCGCAACCCTGACGAGTACGCCAGTTCGAACAGCGCCCGGTCGCGCAGCGCCAGCGGATCGCCGCCTTCGATCGCGACGAGGCGGCTCGCCTCGTCCGGCGACAGCGCCTCGGGAAGCCGCCGCGGCGCCTTGGGCGCCTTGAGGCCGGCGCAGGGATTGTCCTTGGGGCCGAGCTCGCGCTCGAGCGCGAAGCGATAGAACGCGCGCCAGCCCGAAAGGACGCGGCCGATGCTGCGACCGGAGAGCCCTCGAGCGTGCAGGGTGGCGAGAAATCGCCGCAGCGCGGCCGACGGCAGCGTGGCGAGCGCGGCTTCGCCCGCCAGATCCTTGAGCATCGCGAGGTCGCGGAGGTACGCCGCGCGGGTGCGCGCGGGCCGTGTCGCGAGATGCCGGGCGTAGGCCTCGAGCAGCGCCCCATCGCCTGCGGACGCCTGCGACGCGACGCTCTCCGCGGCCACGGTCAGGGTTGCGGCAGGAAGCGCGCGATGGCCACGCTCGCGAGCTCCGAGAGGCGCGTCAGATACATGGTGCCCATGCCCGCGTAGAAGCGCCCCGGCGTGTCGCTTCCAAGTCCGAGCAACCCGAAGGTATGGACCGTTCGCAGCGGCAGAAAGGCGAACGATCGCAGGACCGCGTGGGGATCGAACCAGTCGCGCGATTCGAACGGCGCCTGCGATCCGCAATACGGCTCGCCGAGGGCCGCGGCGTACTCGCGCAGCTCCTGACTGGTCGCCGCGAGCTCCGGGAGATACGACTGCTCGGGGACCTTGCCCCAAAGCCGCAGCGCGACCTGCGGCACGCGAAAGTCGTCCTGAAGGCTGTGGTAGAGCACGCCCAACGTGGTCTCGAGGTCGGGCGCGGCGATCAGAGCCAGCGTCGAGCGGTGCAGCTTCTCGCTGATGGCGTCGTTCTCGGCGCCGAGCTGCACCAGCTCCTGGAGCTTGGTCTCGAGCAGTGCGTTCTTCTCGCGCAGCGTGACGATCTGCCGCTCGGCGATGGGAATGGCGCGGCCGCCGTGCGGATGGGGGACGAAGATCTCGGCGAGCAGATCGGCGTACTCCTCGAAGAACGTCGGATGCTCCTTGAGATACGCCGCTACCGCGCTCGCTTCCATCGCCTCGTCGTTGTCCATATGGTCATCGCTCCGGGACGTTCCATTCGCCCTCGAACACGGTCTCCGCCGGACCGGTCATCAGCACCGGCGCGCCCTCCCCCGCCCACGCGACGCGCAGTGCGCCGCCGCGCGTGGCCACGCGCACCGGCGAATCGACCAGCCCGCGTCGGATGCCCGCCACCGTCGCGGCGCAGGCTCCGGTGCCACAGGCAAGCGTCTCGCCCGCGCCGCGCTCCCAGACGCGCAGGCGAATGTTAGCGCGATCGATCACCTGCATGTAGCCGGCGTTGACCCGCTTCGGGAATCGCGAGTGGGTCTCGATGCGCGGTCCCTGACTCGTCACCGGCGCCGCATCGACATCTTCGACCTGCTGCACCGCGTGCGGATTGCCGAGCGAGAGCACGGACACCATGACGCTCACGCCGTCGACTTCGAGGCGCTCGACCGCCGCGCCCGTTCCGCCGATGAATGGAACCTCCGCAGGCCGAAAGGACGGCCGCCCCATGTCGACGGTGACTTCTCCGTCGTCCCCCATGCTGGGCTCAATGGTGCCGCCGGCGGTCTCGAGCCGAAGGCTGCGCTTGGCGCTCAAGCCCCGCGCACGCACGAACTGGACGATACAGCGCGCGCCGTTGCCGCACTGTTCGACTTCTGCGCCGTCGGCGTTGAAGATGCGATAGCGGAAATCGACACCCGCCACCGTCGGCTTCTCCACCACCAGCACCTGGTCGCATCCCACGCCGAAGTGCCGGTCGGCCAGCCGCCGGATCGTGTCGGCGTCGAGATCGATGCGCTCGCGGGTCGCGTCCAGCACGACGAAGTCGTTGCCGAGGCCCTGCATCTTGGTGAAGGGCAGACGCCGCGCCATCAGGGTCGACCGCCCATGGCGCCCTCGAAGCGCACGACCGGGATCTCGCCCTTGCGCGAGAACGAGAGCGCGGTGCCGTTCCGCAGGGTGAGCGTGCCGCTCAGAACGTAGGGAACGGGAAGCTGCGATGCGAGCGTCATGAGCGCGGTGGCGACCGCCGCGACGTCGACCTTGCCCGCGAGATCCACCTTGGCTTCGCCGCCGGGCGGCAGCGGATCGACGTGCACGCTGCGTCCGCTGACCGCGGGGTGCCCGTCGAGCGCGACATCGAATTCGATGCGCTCGACCGGAAGCTCGACGTCATTGTGGTTCGCGAGTGTGAGCTTGAGCGAGACATCCGCCTTCGCTTCGGCGATCCGCGCCACGCGGACCGAGTCGAGCGTGATCGTCGGTGGCTCGATCTTCGGACGCGTTCCGGCGCAGGCGCTCGCGAGCAGCGCGCCGCAGACGGCGAGAAATCGGCGTCGATTCGACGTGGCCGAGCTGCAAAGGGGTGCGCCCGCGCCCGTCGCCACGTCAGACGTTGAAGCGGAAATGCATGACGTCACCGTCTCGCACGACGTACTCACGTCCCTCGAGGCGCATCTTACCGGCTTCCTTGGCCCCGTGCTCTCCGTTGCAGGCGATGAAATCATCGCAGGAAATCACTTCCGCTCGGATGAAGCCCTTTTCGAAGTCGGTGTGGATGACGCCTGCTGCCTGCGCCGCCGTGCTGCCGCGGCGCACGGTCCACGCGCGCACTTCCTTCGGCCCGGCCGTGAAGAACGTCTCCAGGCCGAGGAGCCGATAGCCGGCATGGATGAGCCGGTCCAGGCCCGCCTCGCTGAAACCCATGTCGGCGAGGAATACCTGCTTGTCCTCGGGGTCGAGATCGGCGATCTGCGCCTCCAGCGCGGCGGAGATCGGGACGACGGGCGCGCCTTCACGCGCGCCATACGCTTCGACCGCAGCGAGCAGGGGATTGTCCTTGAAGCCGTGCTCGGCCACGTTGACGACGTACATCGCGGGCTTCATCGTGAGCAGAAACAGCGGCGCGAGGAGCGCGCGCTCCTCGCTGGAGAGCGCGACCGATCGGGCCGGCCGTGCTTCGTTCAGCGCCGGAGCGATCTTTTCGAGCACCGCCACGAGGCGCTGCGCCTCCTTGTCACCGCCCGCGCGCGCCACCTTGACGTTCTTCGCGAGCTGCTTGTCGACGCTCGCAAGATCGGCGAGCGCGAGCTCGGTGTTGATCGTTTCGATGTCCGACACCGGATCGATCTTGCCGGCGACGTGGACCACGTTGTCGTCGACGAAGCAGCGCACGACATGGGCGATGGCGTCGGTCTCGCGGATATTGGCGAGGAACTGGTTGCCCAGCCCTTCACCCTTCGAGGCGCCCGCCACCAGTCCGGCGATGTCGACGAATTCCACCGTCGCGGGAACCACTCGCGCCGGTCGGGCGATCGCCGCGAGCGCATCGAGGCGCCGATCCGGGACCGGCACCACGCCCACGTTCGGCTCGATGGTGCAGAAGGGATAATTCTCCGCGGCGATCCCGGCCCTGGTGAGGGCGTTGAACAGCGTCGACTTGCCGACATTCGGCAATCCGACGATCCCGCAGCGCAGGCTCATGCGGCGGGCTTCCCTTCGCCGGGTCCCTGCGCCGCGGCGGGACGCGTGTGCAACGCGAGCATGGCGCGCTCGGTGTTGCCCACTACGAGATCCGACCACACGGAGAGGGCGCGGGCGATGGCTTCGTCGATGCGCTCCTTCTCCTCGGGCCGAGGACGATACAGGACATAGTCCACCACCTCTGCTTCCGGATGCTCAGCGTCGCGCGGGTGCCCGATGCCGATGCGCAGCCGCCAGAACTGCCCGCTCCCCAGCTGCGCGACGATGTCCTTGAGACCGTTGTGTCCGGCGCTGCCTCCGCCGAGCTTGAGCTTCACGCTTCCGGGCTTGAGATCGAGTTCGTCGTGCGCGACCAGGATTTCCGCCGGCGAGACGCGGTAGTAGCGCGCGAGTGCTGCGACGGCGTGGCCGCTTTCGTTCATGTAGCTCTGCGGCAACGCGAGCCGGAAGTCACCGCCGTCGGGTGCGCGGCCGCGCGCGAGCATGCTGTGGAACCGCGCTTCCGAGCGCAGTTCCAGCCGAAGCGCACCGGCGAGCCGGTCGACGAACCACGCGCCGGCGTTGTGGCGCGTCGCGGCATAGCGACGACCGGGATTGCCGAGCCCGATCAACAGGCGCAAAGGGAGTGCCATGGCGAAGACGCGTCGATTGCGCCGCCCGAACAAAAAAGCCCGCCGAAGTCGAGCGGCGGGCTTCGCTCGAGCGCTACGCGGCTACTTCTTCTCTTCCTTCCTGCCGCCGCGCTCCGAGCCCTTCTCGGCTCCTTTTTCCGGTGCCTTCTCCGCGCCCTTCTCGCCGGGCTTCTCCGCCCCGGCCGCCGGCGCCGCGGCGGCTTCGCCTTCGGCCGGCGCCGCTTCGCCAACCGCCGCTTCGGCCGGGACTTCGGCCACCTCTTCGACGACCATCTTCGGGATGACCGCGGTCGCCACGACCGGATCCATGCCGGCGTGAACCGCGGCGGACACGCCAGCCGGCAGCTTGAGATCGCTCACGTGAATCGACTGATTGAGCGTGAGCTCCGAAAGATCGACCTCGATGAAGCTCGGCAGGTCCTTGGGCAGGCAGGAGACGTCGAGCTCGTTGATCACGTGGCTGATGATCGCGCCCGAAAGCTTCACCGCCGCAGCGTTCTCGCCGTTGATGAAGTGCAGCGGTACTTTCATGCGGATCCGGCGGTTCGGGTCCACGCGCTGAAAGTCGACGTGCAGGATCTCGCGCCGGAAAGGGTGCATCTGTACGTCGCGCAACAGCACCTGCTGCGTCTGGCCGGCGAGCGTCATCGTCAGGATCGAGGAGTGGAACGCCTCCGTCCTGAGCGCGTGGGTGAGCGCGTTGTGGTCGAGCTCGATCGGCTGCGGCGCGGCGGTGCCTCCGTAAACGATGCCCGGAGCGCGCCCGGAGCGGCGCAGCCTGCGGCTGGCACCGCGGCCTTCCGTGGCGCGCGGGAAAGCGGTGAATTCGTTGGCCATGCCAGTGACTCCGTTGTCTGCGGCCTTCTCCGGTGTGGGCGGCGGTCGTCCGCGGTGGCGACGATCGGCGCTCGAAAGGTGGCTGGAAGCCGCGACCGGCGCCGGCGAAAGCTTTGAATTATATGCGAAAAGCCAATGCGCCCGCAAGCGGGGAGACGGCTGCGTATGCGCTAATCGGTGAAGAGCGAGCTCACGGACTCCTCGTTGGATATCCGCGTCATCGTCTCGGCCAGGAGCTGCGCGCACGAAAGCACGCGGATGCGCGAGCAACCCTTCGCTTCCCCGGACAGCGGGATGGTGTCGGTCACGACGATCTCGTCGAGCTCCGAATCGGCGATCCTCTCCACGGCGCCGCCGGAGAGCACCGGGTGCGTGCAATAGGCGAGAACCCTGCGGGCACCGTTTTCCTTCAGCGCCGCGGCCGCCTTCACCAGCGTATTCGCCGTGTCGACGATGTCGTCCATGATGACGCAGGTACGCCCATCCACGTCGCCGATGATGTTCACGACCTCGGCGACGTTCGCCTTGGGACGGCGCTTGTCGATGATCGCGAGATCGGAGTCCAGGCGCTTGGCGATCGCGCGAGCGCGCACCACGCCGCCCACGTCGGGAGAGACGACGAGGAGGTTCTCGTAGTTCTGCTTCCACAGATCGCCGAGGAGCACGGGCGTGGCGTAGACGTTGTCGACCGGAATGTTGAAAAAACCCTGGATCTGGTCGGCGTGCAGGTCCATGGTCATTACGCGATTGACGCCCACCGAGATCAGCATGTCGGCCACGACCTTGGCCGTGATGGGCACGCGGGCCGAGCGCGGCCTGCGGTCCTGACGCGCGTAGCCGAAGTAGGGGATCGCCGCGGTGATCCGCCCGGCCGACGCGCGCTTGAGCGCATCGACCATCACCAGGATCTCCATCAGGTTGTCGTTGGTGGGCGCGCACGTCGACTGCAGGATGAACGCGTCGCGACCGCGTACGTTCTCGAGCAGCTCCACCATAACCTCTCCGTCGGAGAAGCGGCCGACGATGCAGCGTCCGAGGCTGATGTTCAGGTGCCTGACGACCGCTTCGGCGAGCTTGGGGTTCGCGTTGCCGGTGAAGACGCGCATCCGCTCAAACGCCATCGCGGGAGTCCGGTTGGATCAGCGAGCCGCCGCCGGATCGATGCAGCGCGACCCAGCGGCGGCTATGACGGGCTGGGGAGGTAGGGATCGAACCTACGAATGCCGGAATCAAAATCCGGTGCCTTACCACTTGGCGACTCCCCAAGGGAACCGCGCTCGCGCCTTCAGGGCGCGGCGAAATGCTGCAGCGGATGCCGATCGAGCGCGCGGGCCACGAATCCCGCGGCACCGCTCTTCCGCGCCACATGCGACAGAGCCTGCACCGCGCGACCTTCGTCCGCGAACGCGGCGAACACGCTGCCGCCGGACCCCGACATCGCCACTCGAATGCCTTGGCGCGCCTCGCGCGAAAGCGCCGCGAGGTTCGCCGATATTTCCGGGAACCGCGAGACGGCGACCGCCTGCAGATCATTGCCGCCGTATGCCTCGGAGAACGCGCGTATTTTCGCGGACGGGGTGTGGCGTGTCAATTCAGGCGCGGCGAAGACGAACGCGGTGGACACCTGCGTGCGCGCGGTCAGCACAACGAACCAGATCGGCGGGACGCTGTAGCTCTCCAACGCGTCGCCCATGCCGCGTGCGACGGCCGGAGCGCCGAAGATGAAGAACGGCACATCGGCGCCGAGCTCGAGCGCGAGCTCCATGAGGGCGCTCCGGCTCAGTCTCAGATCCCATAGACGGTTCAATCCGAGCAGCACGGTCGCCGCGTCGGAGCTGCCGCCGCCAAGACCGGCACCCGCAGGGATGCGCTTGTCCAGCTCGATGTCTACACCCTGGGCCGCGTCGCAACGGCGCTGCAGCAGCCGTGCGGCACGCACCGCGAGATCGTCCTGGGCAGAGACTCCCTCGTTGCCTCGGCTGCGCACGACCTCGGCATCGGGCCGGACGCTCAGCGTGATCCAATCGCAGCAGCCGATCGGCACCAACAGGCTCTCGAGCGTGTGATAGCCGTCGGGCCGGCGGCCGGTCACGTGGAGAAACAGGTTGATCTTCGCCGGCGCAGGAAGCTTGAGGGAAAGCTTGCTCATTGCCAGCGATCGATTGCGAGCCGAAGCTCCACGTCGGGGTAGGTGGCGATGATCCGCGCGGGCCGGAGCGCGCTACCGACCGGGACGTATGACGGATAGAGGATCGTCCAGCCGTCCTGGCGAAGCACACCTGGCCGCCCCGCTTCGTCCGGTTCCGTGCGGTAGGGCGCGTCGGGCCGCGGCAGGCCCTGGATCCAGTACGTGAGCCCGTCGACCGGGAGCGGCCAGCCGAGACCCTCCGCGGTGAGCTTCGTCCAGCTCTCGGCCGTGTGGATGCGTCCATCGGACGTCTGCAATCGCGCGCCCGCGTCGTCCGCAGTGAGGACAGCGATCGTCTGGCCGAGCGGCGAGACGAGCTCGAGGTCGTCTTGGGCGCCGTGGTGGCGCCACTCGAAATTGGCCGTGACGCCCTCGGTTCCGTGGCGCACGCTCATCCGCCCCGAAACCGTGAACGCTTCGAGCGCGGACGGCAGCACGGCATTCGGCCGCTGCACGGTCGCAGGAACGCACGCCGCGAGAATCGCGGCGGCGAGCGCGACGGAGAGCGCGCCGAATGCCGCGTGCATCCGTCGGCAGGCGACGCGGCGCATCGGCCGGCGGCGCGTTCAGGGAGTGAAGCGGCGAACGGTCTTGAGAAGCACCGGGTTATCCGGCGTTTCCTTGAGCTGGGACTGCCAGATCTCGCGCGCCGGTCCTCGCTCGCCCTTGGCCCACAGCACTTCTCCCAGGTGCGCGGCGATCTCCGGATCGGGGCGTTCCGCCAGTGCACGCCGCAGGTACTTCTCGGACTCGTCCAGGTTGCCGAGCCGGAAATGCGCCCAGCCCATGCTGTCGAGGATGAAGGGATCCTCGGGAGAAAGCTCGTGCGCCTTCTCGATCAGCTTCATGCCTTCGGCTGCCCGCGACGTGCGGTCGACCAGCGTGTAGCCGAGCGCGTTCAGCGCCTGCGCATTGTCGGGCTTGAGCTCGATTAGTCGCTTCAGGCGGGATTCGACTTCGTCGAGCCGGTCGAGCTTTTCCGCGGCCATCGCCACGTCGTAGAGAAGCTCGATGGAATCCGGATCGGTGGCGAGTTCGGCGGAGAGCACGTTGTAGGCGCCCTGATAATCGTGCGCGTCCTGCAGCAGCTGCGCCTCGGCCTGCTTCGCCTCCACCTGCTCCTCGCGGCCGTCGGGCTCCAGCCCGGCCAGAAAGCGGCGCGCCTCGTCGATCTTCCCCTGCTTGCCCATCACCGCGCCGATGCGCAGCTTCGCCGCCCAAGCCCGTTCGCCCTCGGTGACTTCGCGATACCGCGCGATAGCCTCGTCGTAGCGCCGCGTCTCCTCGGCGATTTCCCCGAGGTAGAACGCCACGACGCCGGGCTCGCCGAAACCAGCGCTCTTGAGCTCGGTGAACAGCCGCTCCGCCGTCGCATAGTCCTTCATCTGAACGGAGATGGCCGCGACGGCATACTGCAGTTCGCGATCCGCGGGTTCGGCGTCGAGCAGGCGCAGGAACACCGCCCGAGCGTCTGCATAGCGCTTCTGCTCGACGTAGAGCTGCGCCAGTGCGCCGCCCACCGCGCGTGACGCGGGCGCCTCGCCAATGAACCCGACGAGATACTTGATGGCGTTGTCCGGCGAGCTCTTCGCCAGGATGTCGGCCTTGACCAGCGCGGCGCGGTCCCATCCGGGCTTGAGCTCGAGCGCCCGATCGATCTCCCGCGTCGCGTCGGCGGTGATCGCGAGGTCGGTCAGCCCCGTGTTGTATCCGGCCAGCGCGACGGCGAAATGCGCTTCCGCCACCCCCGGATAAGGCTTGGCCAGCTCGGAGACGAGCTTGTAGACGGCGGTCTTGTCGGTCTGGCCGGACAGAGCGCGATTGAGCTGCATGAACGCCTCGCCGAGCGTCTTGCCGTTGCTAGCGGCGTCGGCCAGTACGCGCTCGAGGTCGCTCTTGAGGTCGCCGGTGCCGCCGGACTGGCCGAGCATGATGACCATCTGCCGCGCGCGCTCGGAGCTCGGATCGAGCTTCTGCCACAGCGCCGCGGCATCCGCCGCCAGGCTGCGCTGCCGCGCGAACAGCGCGATCTCGGTCGCGCGTTGCGCCAGCGAGGCATCCTCGGCATCCCGGGCGGCCTCGTAGTAGGCGCGCGCGGCCAGGGCCGGCTCGCCGCGCTGCAGCGCGATCTCGCCGACCAGAATCCGATACATGGTATCGGCGCTGAGCGTCGGAGCGGGGGTCGAGGGCGACGGCGGCGTCGCGGACCCCGCATCGGTGTCGGACTGCGCGAGACTGCTCGGGCTGGCGGCCGCGGAGGCGGCGAAGACAAGTGCGGCAAGGCACGGGGCGACGAGGCCGGAGACGGGCATGCTTTGATTCGCTTTCTGGCAGGGCCCCTGACCGCAGCCCGGCGAACCTGCCATCTTAGGGTATAGTCGGCGATGCCACAATCCGTTGCACCGCCGCAAGCATCTGCATGCCCGAGCTTCCCGAAGTGGAAACGACACGGCGCGGCGTGGCCCCGCACGTGGAACGGCAGAAAGTGACCGCGGTGCGGATCTACGACCGCCGCTTGCGCTGGCCGGTTCCGCGCGACCTCGCCCGGAGGCTCGTGGGCCGCAAGGTCGATCGGGTGGATCGGCGAAGCAAGTACCTGCTGTTCCGGATCGGCCCCGACACGCTTCTGGTCCACCTGGGCATGACCGGCAGCCTGAGGATTTTCACCGACGCGCCGCCCAAGGAAACGCACGACCATGTCGATCTCGAATTCGCGAACGGCATCGTGCTGCGCTACCGCGATCCCCGGCGCTTCGGAGCGATGCTGTGGTCGGACGGCGCTGCGGCCGAGCACCGGCTGCTGGTGCGACTCGGCGTGGAGCCCTTCGCCCGCGCGTTCGACGGCAGCTATCTGTACCGGGCGACGCGCGCACGCCGCGCCGCGATCAAGCTCGTCCTGATGGACAGCCACGTCGTGGTCGGCGTGGGCAACATCTATGCGAACGAGTCGCTGTTCCGGGCCGGGATCCGGCCGGAACGGGCCGCGCGGCGCATCGGACGCGACCGCCTGGACAGGCTCGCCGCCGCCGTCCGCCAGACGCTCACCGAGGCGATCGCCAAGGGCGGGAGCACGCTTCGGGACTACGTCGACAGCCGCGGCGAGCCGGGCTATTTTCAGCTCGACTACTACGTCTATGGACGAACGGACGAGCCGTGCCGGATCTGCGGCTCCCCGATCCGTATGCGCAGGCTGGGCGGCCGGGCGACGTATTACTGCATCCGTTGTCAGCGCTAGCGCCTTGTTTTGGCGCGATTCGTGCTTCGCCCTGTGATAGATTCCCCGCCGGGGATGGCAAAGGGGGTTGCCGGCATGGCTCATGGAAGAGAACTGGCCGCGCGCTTCGAAGCCTACAGCGACTGGCGACGACGCCTTTCGACCGGCGTTTCCGGGCTCCACGAATGGCTGTCGCAGCAGGAGCTCGCCGACGCACAGGTCGATCTGAAGATCCAGCAGCTCCTCGAGCGGCTGCACCAGGACAAGCTGGTGATCGCGTTCGTCGCCGAGTTCTCCCGCGGCAAGTCGGAGCTCATCAACGCGATCTTCTTCGCCGACTTCGGCCAGCGGCTCCTGCCCTCATCGGCGGGGCGCACCACCATGTGCCCGACCGAGCTGCTCTACGAGCCCACCCGGCCGCCGTCGATCCGGCTCCTGCCCATCGAGACCCGGGCGCGCGATGCCTCGGTCGCCGAGTTCAAGAATTACGCCGACGAATGGGTCACGCTCCCACTCGACCTGTCGTCCGCCGAGAAAATGAGCCAGGCTCTGTCGCAGGTCTCGCAGACCAAGCGCGTGCCGATGGCGCTCGCGCGGAAGTACGGCCTGTACGAGGAAGAGCGCGACATGCTCGCTCCGCTCACGCCCGCCGACCAAGCGGCAGTCGATATCCCGTGCTGGCGCCACGCGGTCATCAATTTTCCGCATCCGCTGCTGCAGCAGGGGCTGGTGATCCTCGACACCCCGGGCCTCAACGCCATCGGCACGGAGCCCGAGTTGACGCTCAACCTGCTGCCGAACGCCCACGCGGTCCTGTTCATTCTCGCCGCGGACGCCGGCGTGACGCGCACCGATATCGAGGTCTGGCAGAACCATCTGGTCGGCGCGGATCCGGCGACGCGGGAGGGGCGGCTCGTCGTGCTCAACAAGATCGACGGGCTTTGGGACGAGCTGAAGAGTCCCGAGGAGATCGACGCGGAGATCGCGCGCCAGATGCGAAGCTCGGCGCAGCTCTTGGGCATCCCACCGGTCCAGGTGTTCGCGGTATCGGCGCAGAAGGCCCTGCTTGCCAAGGTCAACGGCGACGACGCGCTGCTTGCGAAGAGCCGCATTCCGCAGCTCGAGCAGGCGCTCTCCAAGGAGCTTATTCCCGCCAAGCGGGACATCGTCGGCTCGGCCACGCGCAGCGAGGTCCGCGCGCTGGCCGCCTCGGTACGCCCGATCCTCGAGGCGCGCATGGCAGGCATCCGCGAGCAGCTCGGGGAACTGCGCGGACTGCGGGGCAAGAACCAGGACGTGGTCGAGCACATGATGGACCGCATCCGGCAGGAGAAGGATTCCTTCGAGCGCGGGATGCAGCGCTACACGGCGCTGCGCACCGTTTTCGCCCAGCAGACCGCGGAGCTCTACGAGGCGATCGGGCTGGAAACCCTGCGCGCGACGGCGGGGCAAACCCGCCGGCGCATCGCGGACAGCCCGTTCACCAGGGGCGTCCGCGGGGCGATGGGCGATTTCTTCGAGGCGATTCGCGCGAGCCTGGAACGGGCCGGCGTGAAGACGCAGGAGATCCACGACATGATGTCGGGCATGTACGGGCGCTTCGCCAAGGAGCACGGCCTGGAGCCGTTCACGCCGCCCGCGTTCTCGATGCTCAAGTACCAGAAGGAGGTCGACCGGCTCGAGCGTGCGTACAACGCCCATCTCAACACGCTGTGGAACATGGTGAGCAAGGCGAAGTTCGCGCTGATGAAGCGCTTCTTCGAGACGATCGCGATCCGGGTGAAGCACGTCTACGACATCGCCAATCGGGACCTCGAGAGCTGGCTCAAGGCGCTGATGGCGCCGCTCGAAACGCAGGTGCGCGAGCATCATCTGCAGCTGCGCCGCCGCCTGGAGAGCGTCAAGCGCATCCACCGGGCGAGCGAGGAGCTGGAGGAGCGTCTCGCCGAGCTGGAACAGGCCGAGAGCGCGATCCGGGCGCAGAGCGACGCGCTCACGCGCGAAGTCGCGGCGATCGACGCGGTGATCGACCAGCCGGATCCGGTGCCGCTCGCCGCGAACGCCTAGGCGAAGATCGCGGGACCGGATCCCTTAGGTTTCCGAGCGCTCCGTGCCCTTCTGCCTGGCCATCAGGCCCTCGTACTTCGCGCGCAGCTCCGAAGCCGTCTCGCCGTGGGCCGGGTCGACGTGAATGCAGTCGACCGGACAGACCTCCACGCACTGCGGCTTATCGAAGTGCCCCACGCACTCGGTGCACCTCGCCGGATCGATGACATAGATCTCGACGCCCTGCGAGATGGCGCTGTTCGGGCACTCGGGCTCGCAGACGTCGCAGTTGATGCATTCGTCAGTGATGATGAGCGCCATCGTTCAGGGGCCCGCCCGGCCCCGTCGGGCGCCCGATCGGGCCCCAAATTTCGCGGCGAGCCGGGCGGCTACCGGCGGGCTCACGAAGCTCGCGACGTCGCCGCCGAGGCTGGCAATCTCCCGCACGATCGTGGCCGACATGAAGAGATATTGCTCGGCCGGAGTCAGGAACAGCGTTTCGACCTCGGGGTAGAGGTTGCGGTTCATGCCCGCCATCTGGAACTCGTACTCGAAATCGGAGACCGCGCGCAATCCGCGAACGATCACCGTCGCGCCCACCGAATGCACGAAGTCCATGAGGAGCCCCGAAAATCCCATAACCCGCACGTTGGGGTAGCCGACGAGTACGTCACGCGCCATGGCTACCCGCTCGGCTGCGGTGAATAGGGGGCCTTTCCGCGCGCTGTCCGCCACGCCGACGATGATCGAGTCGAACAGGCGCGACGCGCGGCGCACGAGGTCCTCGTGCCCCCTGGTGAAGGGATCGAACGTTCCGGGGTACACGACCTTGAGCACGATGGCGGTCACGCTGCGCGGCGCAGCAGATGATAATGCACGCGTCCTGCCTTGTCGCGGCGCCAGACGCGAAGCTCCGCGGGGACTTCGATGGGTGTACCCGTCTCGACGTAGAGCATTCCGTCCTCGTCGAGGCGTGCAGCGGCAGCCGGCAGCAGGCGCAACCAGTCGTCGACGCCGAACGGCGGATCCAGGAACACGACGTCGTAGCGTCGTCGGTCGCGCAAAAGGAACGACAAGGCGTCGTCGCAATGCGCTTCCAGTGCGCCGGTGCCCAGCTTCGCCGCAGTCGCCTGCAGCGCGCGCACCAAGGCGGGCTCGCGGTCCACCGCCACGGCGAGCGACGCTCCACGCGAGAGAGCCTCGAGCGAGAGGGCGCCGCTGCCGGCAAAGGCATCGAGAGTCCTCCGGCCGGTCAAGTCCTGGCCGAGCCAGTTGAACAGCGTTTCGCGGACCCGGTCCGGTGTCGGTCGGAGCTCCGGCGTGGGCGGGAAGCTCAGGCGGCGGCCGCGCCAGCGACCGCCGATGATGCGAAGCGCATTGGCCGACATCGGGCGCGGGAAGCTCGCGACGCGCAAACGGTAGAATTATAGCCTCCACCCCTGCAAGGCTCTCCCGATGTTCGATCTGTTCAAGCGGAGCGGTGCCGAACAGCGCTCCTGGGGCGAGCGGCTGCGTGCGGGGCTCGACGCCACGCGCCAGCGTTTCGCGCGTCCGCTCGCCGCGCTGGCTGGCCGCAAGGCGCTCAGCGACGAGGCGTTGGAGGAGCTTGAGACGGCTCTGGTATCGGCCGACGTCGGCGTGCCGGCGGCCGAGAGGCTTCTCGCCGACCTGCGGGCGCGCTGGCAGCGCGCCGGCGCCCAAGCCGACCCCCGCGCCCTGCTGGTCGCCTCGCTTGCAGCCCTGCTTGCGCCGCTGGAGAAGCCGCTCGTCGTCGGCGACGAGCGGCCCTTCGTGATCATGCTGGCGGGGGTGAACGGCGCCGGAAAGACCACGTCCATCGGCAAGCTCGCTCGCTGGTTGCAGGATCAGGGCCTGTCGGTACTGCTCGCGGCGGGCGACACCTTCCGGGCAGCGGCGCGCGAGCAACTCCAGGCCTGGGGCGAGCGCAACGGCATCCAGATCATCGCCCAGCGGGGCGGAGGCGACCCTGGGGCGGTCATGTTCGACGCGATCGCTGCGGCTCGGGCGCGTGGCATCGACGTCGTCCTCGCGGACACGGCCGGACGCCTCCCGACGCAGAGCCATCTCATGGAGGAGCTCAGGAAGATCCGCCGAGTCATCGACAAGGCGCAGCCGGGAGCGCCGCACGAGACCCTGCTCGTGCTCGACGCGAATACGGGGCAGAACGCGCTGGCGCAAGTGGCTGCGTTCGACGCGGCGATCGGCCTCTCCGGGCTGATCGTGACCAAGCTGGACGGGACCGCAAAGGGTGGTGTAGTCGCCGCGATTGCCGGAGCGCACCCCATACCGGTGAAGTTCATAGGTATAGGAGAGGGGGTGGATGATCTCCGACCCTTCGCCGCCTCCGAGTACGCCGAGGCAGTCGTGGGTTAGCGCTTACTCTGAAACCGTGCGCGGGTGTTCTCGATCACCCGAATTCTTGCCTAGGCCGGGAACCCGGGCTAAGATTAGCACTCTTAGTCATCGAGTGCTAGGATTAGTGGAGAAATCCGAGGAGAGAGAGTTGATGGCGACTGCCAGTCTGGCTTTTCCAACCCCAGCCTCGCTGGGAAGCATCGATCACTATATTCAGGCCGTGAACCGGTTTCCGCTCCTGACCGCGGAGCAGGAAGTCTCGCTCGGCCGGCGGCTGCGCGACGATAACGATCTGGACGCGGCGCGGCAGCTCGTGCTGTCGCACCTGCGCCTGGTCGTCGCGGTAAGCCGCAACTACCTGGGCTACGGCTTGCCGCAGGCCGACCTGATCCAGGAAGGCAACATCGGCCTGATGAAGGCGGTGCGGCGCTTCGATCCCGAGCGCGGCGTGCGGCTTGTCTCGTTCGCGCTGCATTGGATCCGCGCCGAGATCCACGAGCACATCCTGCGCAACTGGCGCCTGGTCAAGATCGCGACGACCAAGGCGCAGCGGAAGCTGTTCTTCAACCTGCGCGGCCTCAAGGCGGGTCCCGGTGCGCTGACCCGGAAAGAGGCTTCCGGGATCGCCCGGGACCTGGGCGTGAGGACCGAGGACGTCTTCGAGATGGAGACCCGCCTGTCCGGCCAGGACATTGCCCTCGAGCCGCAGCCGGGCGAGGAAGGCGAGACGCTGGCCCCGATCGGTTATCTCACGGACGTCGAGGCCGAGCCCGCGCAGATCCTGGAGCGGGCGGAAATCGCCCACAACCGCAGCGACGGGTTGCGCCGGGCGCTCACCAGGCTCGACCCGCGCAGCCGCGAGGTCATCGAAGCGCGGTGGCTGCGCGAAGACGACAAAGCCACGCTGCAGGATCTCGCCGATCAGTATGGCGTATCGGCGGAGCGCATCCGCCAGATCGAGAGCAAGGCGCTCAAGACCATGCGCGGGCAGATGAGCGGGCTCGAGTAGCCAAGTCGTCACGGACGCGTGCCGGGTGGGAAGGCCGGTTTTTTTTGCCCGATGGGCGCCGCTAAAGCTCGACCTGGGTGCCCAGCTCGACGACGCGGTTGGTGGGGATCCGGAAGTACTCGGTGGCCTTGGTGGCGTTCTTCGACATCGACACGAAGAGCTTTTCGCGCCACAGCGCCATCCCCGGCGCGACGCTCGGGATGAGCGTCTCCCGCGACGCGAAGAACGACGTATCCAGCATGTCGAACCGCATCCCGCGGCGCCCGCATTCTTCGAGCAGCGCGGGAATGTCCTGATCCTCCATGAAGCCATAATCGGCCTCGATCTGGTGAAAGTTGCAGGCCAGCGCCTGGATCTTCAGCCGATCGGCGCGCGCGACGCGGGGAATGTCCCGGGTCTTGAGCGTCAGCAGCACGACGCGCTCGTGCAGGACCTTGTTGTGCTTCAAGTTGTGCAGCAGGGCGTGCGGCACCCGGCCTTCCGTGCTGGTGAGGAACACCGCGGTGCCCGGAACGCGCGGCGGCGGGCTCTCGGCGACGCTGGTGATGAAAAGGTCGATCGACATCGTCTCCTGCATCAGCCGCTCGTGCAGGATCGCCCGGCCGCGCTTCCAGGTCGTGAGCAGAGTGAACGCCGCGACGCCGATCGCGATCGGGAACCATCCGCCTTCCGGGATCTTCAGCGCGTTGGACGCCAGGAACAGCAGGTCCACGGTGAGAAGCGGAGCTACGATCGCGAGAGCCAGGAAGCGGTTCCATCGCCACAGCCGCGTGAGCACGACGTAAATGAGCAGGGAATCGATCGCCAGGGCCATGGTCACCGCGATGCCGTAGGCGGCCGCCAGGTTGCTCGAGCTCTGGAAGCCGATGACGAGCAGCATCACCGCGCCGAACAGCGTCCAGTTGACGAACGGAATGTAGATCTGGCCGATGTGCCCCTCGGACGTGTGGGTGATGGTGAGCCGGGGGCAATAGCCCATCTGGATCGCCTGCCGCGTGAGCGAAAAGGCGCCGGAGATCACGGCCTGCGAGGCGATCACCGTGGCGCAGGTCGCGAGCACGACCAGCGGCAGCAGTGCCCATCCCGGCGCGAGCAGGTAGAACGGATTCTTGATCGTCGCCGGATCTTGAATGATGCGAGCGCCCTGGCCGAAGTAGTTGAGCACGAGCGCGGGAAGCACGAAGAACAGCCACGCCCGTCGGATCGGCGTCGCGCCGAAATGCCCCATGTCGGCGTAGAGCGCCTCGGTGCCCGTTACGGCGAGCACCACGGCGCCCAAGGCGAGGAAGGCGGCGAGCGGGTTGTCCCTGAAGAACACGAACGCGTACGCCGGATTCAGCGCCAGCAGGACGGCCGGGTCTCGGGCGATCTCGATCCCGCCGAGGAGCGCCAGCACCGCGAACCAGACGCAAACAACGGGTCCGAAGAGCCCGCCGACGCTCGCCGTACCATGGCGCTGTATGGAAAAGAGGCCGATCAGGATCAGTATCGTCAGTGGAACGACGTACGTCGCGAGCGTGGGCGCCATCACCTCGAGCCCCTCGACGGCGGAGAGCACCGAGATCGCCGGCGTGATCATGCCGTCGCCGTAGAACATCGCCGCGCCGAAGATGCCGAGCCCCACCAGCCACCAGCGCGAACGACGCTCACTCAAGCCCCGGGACACGAGCGCCGTGAGGGCCATGATCCCGCCCTCGCCGCGATTGTCGGCGCGCATGATGAGGGTCACGTACTTCAGGGTGACGACGAGGGTGATCGCCCAGAAGATGACCGAGAGGATGCCATAGACGTTGGGAGCGGTGAGCGGCAGGCCATGCGCGCCGATGAAGCACTCGCGCAGCGTGTACAGCGGGCTGGTGCCGATGTCGCCGAAGACGACGCCGATCGCGCCGACGACAAGCGGCGTCAGCCGCTTGCGATCGGGGCGCGCCGATTCGCTGTCTGCGCCGGCGTATCGCGCCATCGGGCGGCGGCTACAGGGCTCCCTCGTCGGAGCGCCGCGAGAATCGGATGTTGAGCTGCTTTAGCTTGCGATAGAGGTGCGTGCGCTCCAGGCCGGCACGTTCGGCCACCCGGCTCATGTTGCTCTGCTCCTTGCCGAGGAGGTGCTCGAAGTAGACGCGCTCGAAGGCTTCCCGCGCCTCGCGCAGCGGAAGGTCGAAGAAGCGCGCCGTCACCTCGGGAGCGAGCGCGGCGGGCGAGATCAACGCCGCGTCGCCCAGGAGCCGCCGCACGTGTTCGGCCGAGATCTCGCTGTTGACGGTCAGCGCCAGATTGGCGATCACGCTGTGGAGCTGATCCAGGTTGGCGGGCCAGTATCCCGCCGCGAGGGCGGCGACCGCGCCCGGGGCGAGCGCGGCCTGGGTGCGCTGGCTCGCCGTGATCTCGCGCCAGAAGCGCTCGACCAGCGCGGGGATGTCCTCGCGCCGCTCGCGCAGCGGCGGCAGCATGACCGCCCCGGCGGAGAGAGACGCCAGGAGCGTCGGATCGAAGCGGCCCTCGGCCGCGAGATTGCCGAGTTGCTCGCTGCTGCTGCACACGAGCAGGGTGTTGTGGCGCTCCAGCTTGGTGAGCAGGAACGACAGGCCCCTCTGCTCGGCGCGCGAATACGCGCCGATCTCGCTGCAATACAGCACGCCGTCGCGGGTCTCCTCGAGCACCTGCGAGGGATTGCTCACCAGCCGCGCGCCGCCCTGGAGCGCGACGAAAGGCGTGTCGGGAACGTGCACGGCCCGGGCGGCGACGTCGTGACCGGTGCCCGCCTCGCCGATGAGCAGGATCGGCCGCGCCGCGCGCACCAGCTGCTCAATCGCCCGCTCCGCCTCGATCACCGCCGTACTGGTCCCGAGCTGCGCCAGCGAGATATGACGCGGCGCCTGTCCGGCCCCTGTCTTGAGCGCCCGGGTCACGGCGGCGAGGAGCTTCTGCAGGCCCACCGGCTTTTCCAGAAAATCGAAAGCGCCGATCTTCGTGGCTTCCACCGCGGTCTCGATCGTTCCGTGCCCCGACATCATCACCACGGGCATGGTGAGCTGCCCTCCCGCGGCCCACTCGCGCAACAGCGTCACACCGTCGGTGTCCGGCATCCAGATGTCGAGCAGCACCAGCGCCGGCTCGGAGCGCGCGCGATAGCTCCTCGCCTGACCGGCGTTCTCGGCGAGACTGACGCGGTAGCCTTCGTCCTGGAGGATCTCGGAGAGCAGCTCCCGTATGCCCACCTCGTCGTCGACGATCAGAATCTCCTTCGGTGGTGCCATCACGACCTCGTCCCTTCTCTGGGAAAATGCAGAGTCACGCGGGCGCCGCGCGTCGCGCCGTTCTCGATCGTGATGCGTCCCCCGTGCTCGTCGACGATCTTCTTGACGATCGCCAGCCCGAGTCCCGTTCCCTTGGCCTTCGTGGTGACGTACGGCTCGAACGCCCGGCGCATCACGTCCTCGGAGAAGCCGCAGCCGGCGTCGGCGAAGGACAGCCGGACCTCGTCGCCGCTCGCCTCGATGGCGAATTCGTAGGCGGGCTCCGCCGTGTCGGTCTGCGCGTCCAGCGCATTCTGGATCAGATTGTGGAACACCTGGCGCAGCCGCGTCGGTTCGCCCTGGACGAGCGCTTCGTGCTCGGAGAGCTTGAGAGTCACATGGGGCCGCAGATTTTCGTACAAGGCGAGCACATCAAGCAAGAGGGCGTTCAGGTCGACCCTCTGCATCGCACCCGCGCGAGGCTGCCGCGCGTAGATCGCGAAATCGTCGACCATGTGCTTCATCGCCGTCACCTGCGCGACGATCGTCTGAGTCCCGCGCACGAGAGCCTCCTGGTCCGCTCCCTCGAGCTTGCCCGCGAGCTTGCTGACGAGCCGCTCAGCCGAGAGCTGGATCGGCGTGAGCGGATTCTTGATCTCGTGCGCGAGGCGGCGCGCGACCTCGGCCCAGGCGGCGTCGCGCTGCGCCTGGACGAGCTCCGAGACGTCGTCGAACACGACTACGCATCCGGGCGCCGGCTCGCCCGGGAGCCCCGAGCCGCGCATGAGCAGGGCCCGCGTGTGATTGCTGACGGAAAGCTCGGCCTGGCGCTGCCAATGCCCGTCGCGGCTGTTGCGAAAGCCCTCGGCGACGAGCTCGGCGAAGGCGGCGAGCGCGGGCATCCTCCGCGACCAGTCGGCGAGCGGCACACCGATCAGCTCTACCAGAGGCTGCTGCAGGATCACCGCGGCGCTCGGATTCGCGGTGCGAAGCCGGAAGGCGTTGTCGAAGGCGAGCACGCCCGCGGAGAGGTTGGCGAGCACGCTCTCGAGGTACGCACGCGTGGTTTCGATCGCGCGCCTCTGCTCCTCTTCCCTCGCCTTCGCCTCGGCGAGCTGGGCAGTCATCGTGTTGAACGATTCGGTGAGAACGCCCAGCTCGTCGCGGCTCTGCACCGGATGGCGGCGGCTGAAGTCGCCCTGCGCGACCGCGCGCGTGCCCTCCGCGAGCAGTCCCAGCGGACGGCTGAAGTGCTCGGAGAGCACCACCGCGAGCCCAAGCGCGGAGAACAGCGCCAGGAGCAGCGTCAGCGTCAGCGTCAGCGCATAGAGCCTCTTGAGCGCCGTGCGCGAAAAGGAGACCTCCTGATAATCGCGGTAGCCCGACTGGACCTTCTCGGCGTCCTGCTGCAGTTGCTTGGGCACGGGCTCGATCACCTGCAGCACGCGCAGCGGCTCGGTCGGATCGGCGCTGTTCACCGGCACGACCACGCGCAGCATCAGGCCCTGATCGCCCATCTGGTCGATCGCCGAGTAGGGTTGCTGCAGGCGCGCGCGGCGCAGCGCCTGCGCCGGCGGCGGCTCGGGCGTGAGCGTGGTTCCCGATACGCCGGCCACTGCCAGCACGCCTCCGGACGCCGAGAACAGCGATGCTTCGTAGATGCCGGCCTGCTCGCTCGCGCGGGCGAGCCGCACCGTCATCCCGGCGATCTCGCCCTCCTGCAGCGTGAGCGCGAGCTGGGTCGCCTTGTTGGTCGTCTCCTTGAGCAGATAATCGAGCGCGCTGCGCCCCAGGTTGAGCCCGCCCTCCAGAGCGCGATCGACGCGCACATCGAACCAGGATTCGATGCTCTTGCCGAGGAACTGCACCGACACGCCATAGAGCAGCGCGCCCGGCAGCACGGCGACGAGCGCGAACAGCAGCACCAGTCGCGCCGCCAGCCGGGAGCCGAAGACGCCAGCCTTGAGGTTGCGCCGCAGCCTCAGCAGCTGGTAGGCGACGAGACCCATCAGCAGGACGACCATCGCCCCGTTGATCACCAGCAGAAGATCGTAGTTGCGCGCGAAGAGCGCGGTGTTCGCGCTAGCGGTCGCCAGAAGGAACAGGAAGACGACGCCCAGGCAGGCGAGCGCAAGCAGGACGTAGCGGACGGCGCGCGGCGCGCGCAGGCCGTTCATGGCGTGAAGCTCCAGCGGTACCACTCCGAAGAGAGCGACCACTCCTTCGAAGCGAGCGCGTTCACCTGGAAGGGCTTCGGCAATTGCGTGACGTCGAGGCGCAGCCGCACCGCGGCTTCGTAGTGCGCGCCCTTGGCGAGCGCATCCGCCGCGACCACCGGCCGCGAGACGACACGAGAGAGCAGATGCTCGACCTCATCGAGCGAGGACAACTGCTGCGACAAGAGCCCGCTCGTCACACGGTATTGCTGCGTGAGCGGCGAATAGCTGATGCGGTACTGGATCGACTGGGCGGCCACCTTCTCATCGAGCCAATACTTGCGCGGGCGCGTGAGCTCGAAGTCGAGCACGAAGTACAGCGATACGCCCTTCTGCAGCGCTTCCTCGAGCGTGGGGTTGAAGCTGACGTCGAATTGCGCCTCCAGCGCGTAACTGTCGTCCTCGGGCCGCAGCTCCGCCGACTTGACCGGGATCGTGTCCGCCAGCGTCGGAGACATCCAGATGCCCTGCCACAGGCACAGCGACGCGGCCAGGCACAGCGGGCCGAGAAAGCGGTTCGTTGGCGACATGCCCCGTGCGGCGGCGAGCCGCGCGATCCGGTCGGTCCTTAGCTCTTCTGGAGTAGGGCGTAGAAAAACCCGTCGTGATTGTGCTCTGCGTCGCCCTCCACTGGCAAGATTTGACCGTCCGATGCCGCGAAGGAAGCCGGCAATTCGATGCGAACGCGCACCGCATCGTCGTGACGCGCGGTGAACGCATCGATCTGATCCGCGTTCTCGGCGCGAAAGACGGAGCACGTCGAATACAGCAGCCGGCCTCCGCCGGCGACGAGCGGCCAGAGCGCATCGAGGATCCGCCGCTGCTGGGCGGCGAAGCTCGCGACATCGCTGTTACGGCGCAGCCATTTCACGTCCGGATGCCGACGCACGACACCCGATGCGCTGCACGGTACGTCGGCGAGAACGCGATCGTACGAGCGGCCGTCCCACCACGGGCCGGGATCGCCCGCGTCGCCGACGATCGTACTCGCCGCGAGGCCCAGGCGAGACAGATTTTCGCCCACCCTTTTCATGCGCGCGCCATCGGCATCCAGCGCCGTCAGATCGAGATCGGCCAACTCCGCGAGATGGGTCGTCTTGCCTCCCGGCGCGGCACAGGCATCGAGCACGCGCATCCCGGGCTCGATGCCGAGCAGCGGGGCGGCAGTTTGAGCGGCGGCGTCCTGAACCGAGAAGTGACCTTCGTCGTAGCCCGGCAGCGTGCTGACGGGCCGTGGCGAGTCCACGGCGACCGCGGACGCGCCCGCGCGCGAGGCGGCGATGCCGTGGCGGAGGAGCAGAGCGATGAAGGCTTCCGGGTCGGTTCTGCGCGCGTTGACGCGCAGGCACAGTGGCGGCCTGGCATTGCCGGCGTCGAGCACGCGCGCGAATGCGCCCGGATGTTCGGAACGCAGCCGTTCGATCCACCATTGCGGATAGGAAAAACGCGCCTCCGGGTCGCGCTCGATCGCCGAGAGGACGGCGCGCCGTCGGCGAAGGAAGTTGCGAAGGACGCCGTTGACTACGCCCTTCGCGGCGGGCCTTCGCGCGCGCGCGGTCGCGCGGACGGCACAGTCGACGACGGCATGGACGGGCGCACGCGTGTGAAGGAGCTGATAGAGCGCCACCCAGAGCAGTGTCTCGACCTCCGGCTCCAGGGCACGATGCGCGAGCGCGCTTACGATCGCGCGCAGCCCGCCGAGGAAGCGCACCGTCCCATAGGCGAGCTCCTGAACCAGCGCGCGATCGTCGCCGGCCTCGACGCCCGGGAGCGCATTCGCCAGCGTGACGCCGGCGAGAACCTGCCTCACCGCCCGGGCCGCGAGGTGCTGCGCGCGCTCCATCGCGGCCCTCGGGGCGGCCGCTCTACGCGGCCATCGCCAGGAGGCGGCGGATGCGCTCCTCGGTCGGCGGATGGGTGGAGAACAGACCCGACAGTCCTTCGCCGGACAGCGGATTGATGATCATCATCTGCGCCGTGGCGGGATGCGCTTCAGCCGTCTCGAGAGGCAAGCCCTTGGCGTAGCGATCGATCTTGGCGAGCGCATCGGCGAGCGCGCGCGGATCGCCGGAGACCTCCGCGCCGCCGCGGTCGGCCTCGAACTCGCGGGCGCGCGATATGGCGAGCTGAATCAACATCGCGGCGATCGGGGCGAGGATCAGCACCAGCAGGGCGAGCACGGGATTGCGGTTGTCGTTGTCGCGACCGCCGAAGAACAAGCCGAATTGCGCCAGGGTGGATATCGCACCGGCGATCGAAGCCGTGATCGTGGAGGTGAGCGTATCGCGGTGCTTCACGTGGGTGAGCTCGTGCGCGAGCACCCCTCTGAGCTCGCGCGCGCTCAAGAGCTGGAGGATCCCCGTGGTCGCCGCCACGGCTGCATGCTCGGGGCCGCGTCCCGTCGCGAAGGCGTTCGGTTGCGCTTCGTCGATGAGGTACACGCGCGGCATCGGCAGCCTGGCGGCCTGCGCGAGCTCCTTCACCGTGTGGTAGAGCTGCGGCGCGCCGCGCTCGTCCACTTCCTGCGCGCGATAGAGGCGAAGCACCATCTTGTCGGAGAACCAGTACGCCCAGAAGTTGATGCCGACGCCCAAAACGAGCGCGAGCGCCATTCCGCGACCGCCGCCAAGGAGCATGCCCACCGTGCCGAACAGCGCGACGATCGCCGCCATCAGCAAACCCGTTTTCAGCCAATTGCCAAACATCGAGGTGCTCTCCAGCCTCTAGGTCGAGGCTTCCCGCTCCTTAGATTGCGGCCGCGGCAGTCGATTCAACCGCCCAGGCGCGTGCCTGCCGCCAGCGCGCGACCGGCCAGAAAGGCGCGTGCGTCCATGCGCCGCCGTCCCTCGCGTTGCAGCTCGGCGACCACCAGCGCACCATCGCCGCAGGCGACCACGATGTCGGAGTCATCGGCGCGGAGGACCGTCCCCGGCGCGCCAAAGCGGCCGGAGAGCGGCGCGGCCTTCCAGATCTTGATCGTCGCGCCTTCCAGGCTCGTCTGGGCGCCCGGCGCCGGGTCGAAAGCGCGCACCATACGATCAACGGCGCGCGCTTCCGCTGTCCAGTCGATGACCGTTTCGCGGCGCGCGATCTTCCTTGCGTAGGTCGCCTCGGCGGCGCTCTGCGCTTCGCCTTCCGGCACGTCCCCCCGCTCCACCGCCCGAAGCGCCTCCACGATGGCACGGGCCCCGAGGCGGGCAAGCTTGTCGTGCAGGGTCCCCGACGTTTCCCGGGGATCGATGGCGACTGCGTGCCGCCACAGCACGGGTCCGCTGTCGAGCCCTTCTTCCATGCGCATGATCGAGATGCCGGTTTCGCAATCGCCGGCGAGAATGGCCCGCACGATGGGCGCCGCACCCCGCCAGCGCGGGAGGAGCGAGGCGTGGATGTTGAGGCAGCCTTGTCGCGGCCAGGCGAGCATCGGAGGCGGGAGGATGAGTCCGTACGCCGCCACGACGAGCACATCCAAGGGCTGCGTCACGAGGGGGGCGCAGGCGTCGCTGTTGAGGGATGCGGGCTGAAGAAGCCTCAAGCCACGCTCGAGCGCGAGGCTCTTGACCACACCAGGTGAGCTGCTCAGGCCTCGTCCGTGCGGGCGATCCGGCTGAGTCAGCACCCACTCCACACGGAAGCCGGCCGCCAGAATTGCCTCCAGCGCCTGGGCGGCGAAGCCCGGGGTACCTGCGAATCCGACCCTCAAGGGGCCGGTGGTCAGACCGCGATCCGCTGCCTTTTCCTCATCTTCGCCGCGAGCCGCGCCCGCTTGAGGGGCGAGAGGTAATCGACGAAGACTTTGCCCACGAGGTGATCCATCTCATGCTGGATGCATACGGCGAGCATGCCTTCCGCCGCGAGGTGGAACGGCGCGCCGTGCTCGTCCAGCGCCCGGACGCTCACCCGCGCCGCTCGCCGAACCTTGTCGTAGTAGCCGGGCAGCGACAGGCAACCCTCTTCGCAGTCGGACTCGCCCTCCGCGGCGAAGATTTCGGGGTTGATGAAAACCTTCAAATCATTGCGCGCCGCGGTCACGTCGATGACGATCACCCGCTTGTGCACGTCCACCTGGGTCGCCGCGAGGCCGACGCCGGGCGCGGAGTACATCGTTTCCGTCAGGTCTCGAACGAGCCGTCGGATCTCGGCGTTCACTACGCCCACCGGCGCCGCTGTCTTGCGCAGCCGGGGATCGGGGTACTCGAGGATGTCCAGGACCATAAATAGCTTGCCAAATGCATGTACCGGATGCAGAATCTCGCCTAAACCCTTATTTTGCGGTAGTTTAGGACGTTAGCAAGATACGATGAGCTTTCCGTTCCGGAGAGTCACCCATGCGCGCGAAGTCTAGCATAGCGTCGTCGCTGCTTTCGGCCGCCTTGCTCATGCTACTGCTTGCGTCCCGGTTCGTTGGGGCGCAGCCGATCCAGCTTCAAGACAATCCCCCCGACCGCTACACGGTCCAGAAGGGCGATACCCTTTGGGGCATCGCCGGCCGATTTCTGAAGCAACCGTGGCGCTGGCCCGACGTCTGGCGCATGAATCGCGATCAGATCCGCAACCCGCACTGGATTTATCCCGGCGACGTCGTGGTTCTGGATCGCAGCGACGGCCAACCTCGACTCAGCCTCGAGCGGGACGCCGCGTCGGACGCGACTCGTCTTTCGCCAACGATCCGTGTCGCCCCGCTCGCCGAGCAAGCGATCCCCAGCATCCCGGCCGCCGATATCGAGCCGTATTTGAGCCGGCCGGTGGTCACCGGTCCCGATGGGCCAGCGGACGCCGGCAAGATCATCGCGGCGCGCGATCATCGCGTCGTGCGCGGCGCGGGCGACGCGGTGTACGCGGTCAACGTTGCGGAGAGCGCGGGCACGGAGTGGCTCGTCTATCGGCCCGGCAAGGTCCTGCGCTCCTACGACAGCAACGAGTTCCTCGGCAACGAGCTGCATTATCTCGGAACCGCGCATGTCGAGCGCTTCGGCGAGGTGAGCACGCTGCGCATCACTTCGGCCCGCGAGGAAATCGTGTTCGGGGATCTCGTCCTTCCCGCACCCCGCGAGGAACTGGTGAACTACGTGCCGCATGCGCCCGACCGGGCGGTCGATGGGCGCATCATCGCGCTCGCCAACGATTCGGTCGAAACGGGCCGCGGCTACCTGGTGACGCTCGACCGCGGCAGCCGCGACGGCATTGAGGTCGGTCACGTGCTTGCGATCTACCATCCCGCGCCGGTGGTGCCCGATCCGCGTGCCTACGAAGGTCCCGACATACTTTCCAAGTTCATGGACCAGACCCGGGCGATCGTGCCGCCGTCGCGTTATCTCAACCTGCCGGCGGAGCGCTCCGGACTGCTGTTCGTCTTCCGGGTGTTCGACAAGCTCTCCTACGCGATCGTGCTCAATACGACCGAGCCTGTCGTCGTGGGCGACGTAGTGCGCAAGCCCTAGCCCGAGCGGCGCTCATGGACGTCGACGCCCGCGTCGAAGCCTGGGCGTCGCTGCAGCGCGTCGAGGGCTTGCGGCCGCGGGCCTTTGTCGACTTGCTGAAGGCATTCGGCGGCCCGGTCGAAATTCGCACCGCGTCCCGGACGAGCCTCGCCCGAGTCATCCCGGCGGAGACCGCCGACGCGATCCGCCGGGGAGCGGAGCCTGCGGCGCTCGAGCGGACGCTGAAGTGGCTCGCCGCGGACGGTCACTGGCTCGTGGCCTGGGACGATGCGCATTACCCCGCGGCGCTGCTCGCGCTCCCGGACCCGCCGCCGGTGTTCTGCTACGCGGGCCGCCGCGAGCTGCTCAACCAGCACGCGATCGCCATCGTCGGAAGCCGCAATGCAACGCCACGCGGCATCGAGCACGCGGAGGCTTTCGCCACCGCTCTTTCCGACGCGGGATTGACCATCCTCAGCGGACTTGCGCTGGGCATCGACTCCGGCGCGCACCGCGGCGGGCTGGCCGGGTCGGCGGGGAGCATCGCCGTGGTCGGTACCGGGCTGGACCAGGTCTATCCGCCCTCAAATCGGCCGCTCGCCAAGAGGCTGGCGAGCGAAGGCGGCGTTCTGTCCGAGTTTCCGCTCGGCACGCCTCCCGTCAAAGCCAACTTTCCGCGCCGCAACCGCATCTTGAGCGGTCTTTCGCGGGGCGTGCTGGTCGTCGAAGCCACGCTCGCGAGCGGATCGCTGATCACCGCGCGCTTCGCCGCCGACCAGGGCCGGGAAGTGTTCGCGATTCCGGGATCGATCGATTCGCCCTTTTCCAAGGGCTGCCACCGCCTGATCCGCGACGGCGCGAAGCTCGTGGAAACCGCCGCCGACGTTCTGGAAGAGCTGGGCCTGGGCAGCGCGGAGCCGAAGCGAACGGCGCTGCCGCATGCCGGTGCGGATGCCAACGATCCCGCCGGTCGCGTGCTTGCGGCCCTCGGCCACGATCCGGCGGGAGTCGATGTCGTGGCGGCACGCACCGGCTTGCCCGCCGACGTGGTGACCGCCACGCTCGTTGAACTCGAGCTGGGCGGCCGGGTCGCACTGCTGCCCGGCGGAAGGTACCAGCGCTCGGGAGCCTGACCGCGGCGTTCGGCCTGGCGCGAAACGCTTTCTTGTTGCGCCCCGGGTCCTTGCTTATCATTGCCGCCTCCTTGCAGGGAGGCGCGGTACCCCCACCTTTCGAACCATGGGCAAACGCCTGATCATTGCCGAGAAGCCCTCCGTGGCGAATGATATCGCTCGCGCCCTCGGCGGGCTCACCCGCCACGGCGATTATTTCGAGGGCCCGAAGTATGTGCTCTCTTCGGCCATCGGACACCTTCTCGAGATCGGGCCGCCCGATGAAGAAGAGGTCAAGCGCGGCAAGTGGACGTTCACGCATCTGCCCGCCATCCCATCGAAGTTCGCCCTGCGCCCGCTCGAAAAGACCGAAGCGCGCCTGAAGCTGCTGCTCCGGCTCATCAAACGCAAGGATGTCGCAGAGCTCATCAACGCCTGCGACGCGGGGCGCGAGGGTGAGCTGATCTTCCGTCACATCATCCAGTACGCGCGCGCGAACAAGCCGATCCGGCGGCTGTGGCTGCAATCGATGACCCCGGCCGCGATACGCGAAGGTTTCGAATCGCTGCGCAGCGACGAGGCCATGCGGCCGCTTGCCGATGCGGCCGTGTGCCGGTCGGAATCCGACTGGCTGGTCGGCATCAACGGCACGCGGGCGATGACCGCGTTCAATTCCAAGTCGGGCGGATTCCAGCTCACGACGGTCGGCCGGGTGCAGACGCCCACGCTGGCGATCCTGGTCGACCGCGAGGAGAAGATCCGCGGCTTCATGCCGCGCGACTACTGGGAGGTGCTCGCTCGGTTTCGCGCCAAAGGCGGCGAGTACCAAGGCCGTTGGTTCGACGAGAGATTCCGCAAGTCGGACGACGACGCGGACGCGCGCGCCGAACGCCTGTGGGAGGAGGCCAGGGCGCGCGCCGTCGCGGCCAAGTGCCAGGGGCAGCCCGGCACGGTCACGGAGGAATCGAAGCCTTCCACCCAGAGCCCGCCGCTGCTCTACGATCTCACCAGCCTCCAGCGCGAGGCCAACGGCCGGTTCGGCTTCTCGGCGCGGACCACGCTCTCGCTGGCCCAGGCGCTCTACGAGCGGCACAAGGTCCTCACCTATCCGCGGACCGACTCCCGCGCCCTGCCCGAGGACTACCTGTCGACGGTCCGGGCAACCCTGGAGGCCCTGAAGGAAGCGAGCGCCTACGGGCGGCTCGCCGCCCAGGTCTTGAAGGCGAAGTGGATCAAGCCGAACAAGCGCATCTTCGACAACGCGAAGATCTCGGACCACTTCGCGATCATCCCGACGCTGCAGAAGCCGAAGAGCCTCACCGAAGCGGAGGCGAAGCTCTACGACCTGGTGGTGAAGCGCTTCATCGCGGTGTTCTATCCGGCGGCCGAATACCTCGTCACCACGCGCATCACGCGGGTGGCCGGGGAACCGTTCAAGACCGAGGGCAGGGTGCTCGTCAATCCCGGGTGGCTTGCCGTGTACGGCAAGGACGTGCCGTCGGGCGACGAGCCGATGCTTGCCAAGGTCCGGCCCGACGAAAAGGTCGCCACCGAGGAAGTCCGTGTGGTGGCGAGCCAGACGAAGCCGCCGCCGCGGTTCACCGAAGCCACGCTGCTCTCGGCGATGGAAGGCGCCGGCAAGACGATCGAGGACGACGAGCTGCGCGAGGCGATGCGGGACAAGGGCCTGGGAACGCCGGCCACGCGGGCGCAGATCATCGAAGGGCTGATCCAGGAAAAGTACGTGCTGCGCGAGGGGCGCGAGCTCACGCCGACCGCCAAGGCGTTCTCGCTCATGACGCTGCTGCACGGGCTTGGCGTGCCGGAGCTCTTTTCTCCCGAGCTGACCGCAGAATGGGAGTTCAACCTCGCGCAGATGGAGCACGGCAAGCTCAAGCGCGAGCAGTTCATGCGCGATATCGTGCGCATGACCAGGCACATCGTGAAGCAGGCGAAGAGCCACGAAAGCGACACCATACCCGGCGACTTCGCGACGCTGGCGGCGCGCTGTCCGAGGTGCGGCGGCGAGGTGCACGAGAATTACAAGAAGTTCCAGTGCCAGGCGTGCGATTTCGGATTCTGGAAGATCATCGCCGGACGCCAGCTCGAGGTGGCGGAGGCCGAAGCGCTGCTGACCGACCGTGCCGTCGGCCCGCTCGAGGGCTTCCGGAGCAAGCAGGGCCGTCCGTTCGCGGCCCGGCTCAAGCTCACTGAGGCCAACGAAGTGCAGTTCGACTTCGGCGACGGCGGCGACGGCGCCTCGGCGGCGGAGGCGCCCGACTTCACCGGCCAGGAGCCTCTCGGCGCCTGCCCCAAGTGCGGCGGCCACGTCTTCGAACTGCCTGCGGCGTACGTCTGCGAGCGCGCCGTCGGGCCGGAGCGCACCTGCGACTTCCGGTCGGGTCGCGTCATCCTCCAGCGGCCGATCGAGCGCGAGCACATGAAGAAGCTGCTCTCGTCGGGCAAGACCGACCTGCTGCAGTTCGTCTCGGCGCGAACGCGCCGGCCATTCGCGGCGTTCCTGGTCCGGCAGCCCGACGGCAAGGTCGGATTCGAATTCGAAGCCAAGGACCGCGCCAAGGGCGCGGGGGCCAGAGGCGCCCGGAGCGCCGCGGTATTGCGCGTACTGGGGCCGCATCCCAAGGACAAGCAACCGGTGGAGCTGCACGCCGGGCGCTACGGGCCTTACGTAAAGCATGGCGGCGTCAATGCGACGCTGCCCGACAAGCATCGCGTCGAGGCGGTCACCCTCGGTGAGGCGGTCGAGCTGCTCGCTGCCAAGCGCGGCAGAGCGAAGACCGCGAAGCCGGCGGGCGCCGCTCCGAAGAGCAAGGTCGCGGCGAAGACCACGCAGCGCAAGCGCGCGGCGTAGCGGCGAAAGCGGCGGGACCGTGTCAGGTCCCGCCGAACTTGATGCCTTGCGCGAGCGGCAGCTCGCGACTCCAATTGATCGTATTCGTCTGCCGCCGCATGTAGGCCTGCCAGGCGTCGGAGCCGGCTTCGCGTCCGCCGCCAGTTTCCTTCTCCCCTCCGAATGCACCGCCGATCTCGGCGCCGGAGGTGCCGATGTTCACGTTGGCGATGCCGCAGTCGCTGCCCGACGCGGACAGGAACGCTTCGGCGTTGCGGACGCTGCCGGTAAAGATAGCGGACGAGAGCCCCTGTGGTACGCCGTTATGGATCGCAATGGCCTCCGGAAGCTCGCGGTACGACAGGATGTAGAGGATCGGCGCAAAGGTCTCGCGCTGCACGACGGGCCATTCGTTGTGCGCGTTGCGAACGATCGTCGGCTGGACGAAGAACCCGGGCCGGTCGAGCACATTGCCGCCACACACGATGTCTCCGCCGCATGCAGCCGCCTCCTCAACGGCCTTGCGGAAGTTCGCCACCGCGGCGGCGTCGATGAGAGGGCCCATCAGCGTCGAGGGGTCGAGGGGATCGCCAATGCGCACTTGCGCGTAGGCCTTCTTGAGCCGCTCGACGACGGTCGGCTCGATCGACTCGTGCACGACCAGCCGGCGCGTGGTCGTGCAACGCTGGCCGGCCGTTCCCACCGCGCCGAAGAGCACTGCCGGAACCACCAGATCGAGGTCCGCGTCCTCGGCGACGATGATCGCGTTGTTGCCCGAGCATTCGAGCAGCGTCCGTCCGAATCGACGGGCGACGCTCTCGGCGATCAGGCAACCCACCGCAGAGGAGCCGGTGAACGACACGAGCCCAACTCGCGGATCTGCGGCAAGCCGAGCTCCGGCCTCCCGGCCCGAGTCGACGATGAGCGTGAAGATCGGCGGCAAGCCGAGCTCGGCGATGACGCGATTGCAAAGGTGCTGAACCGCGATCGCGGCGAGCGGGGTCTTCGGCGACGGCTTCCACACGGTCGCGTTGCCGCAGACCGCAGAGAGCATGGCGTTCCAGGCCCATACGGCGACGGGGAAGTTGAACGCCGTGATGACGCCGACCAGGCCGAGCGGGTGCCACTGCTCGTACATGCGGTGACCCGGACGCTCGGAGTGCATCGTCTTGCCGTAGAGCATGCGCGACTGGCCCACGGCGAAGTCGGCGATGTCGATCATCTCCTGGACTTCGCCGTCGCCCTCGGCCTTGATCTTTCCGTTCTCGAGGGAGACCAGCGTGCCGAGCGCGTCCTTGTATTCGCGCAGCAGAAGACCCAGTCGCCGCACCGCTTCGCCGCGCTTCGGCGCGGGGACAACGCGCCATGCCTGCGCCGCCGCCGCGGCGCTTGCGAGCACCGCATCGTAGTCCTGAGAGTCCGCGGCGGCGACGTCAGCGATCGCCGATCCGGTCGCGGGGTTGCTCGATGAGAACACGGCGCCGCTGCCTCGCCAGTCCTCCGGTCCAGCGCAGGCACCGGGATTCGCCCCCCTCAGGCCGACGTGGGCAAGCAACGCGGAGCGATCCGGGCGCATGGTCTGGGCAGTCTTGCAGTGCGAATGTACGGCGCGGACAGCGGAGCCGTCTTGCGGGCACTACACGTCGAGGTTGCGCACGCCCAGAGCATTCGATTCGATGAACGCTCTGCGCGGCTCGACCTCGTCGCCCATGAGCGTCGAGAAGATCTCCTCCGAGGTGACGGCGTCCTCGATGCGCACCTTGAGCAGCCGGCGAACCTCCGGATTCATCGTCGTCTCCCAGAGCTGCTCGGGGTTCATCTCACCCAGTCCCTTGTAGCGCTGGATCGCCACGCTCGTGCGCGCTTCGGCGATCAGCCAATCGAGCGCTTCCTTGAACGACTTCACCGCCTGCTGCTTCTCGCCGCGCTTGATCACGGCGCCGGGCTGGATCAGCCCCTGCAGGACGTCGGCAGCAGCGCGGATCTGAGCGCCGTCGCCGCTGGCGAGGAAATCCGCGTCGAGCGAAGTCACGTGCGGCGTGCCGTGGTGGGTGCGCACGATCACGAGCCGGCGCGTTTCCGACGCCGCGTCGTAACGGGCTTCGACCCGTACCTCCGGATCGGCGATCGCGTCCTGCACGGCTTGCGCGCTGCGCGTCGCCGACGCCTCGCTGTCAAGGTCCACGCGAGCCCCGCTCAGCATCGCGTACAGCGCCGCCGGCTCGATCACCCGGGCGACGCGCTCAATCACGGCCTCCGCGAGCAAATACTGCCGTGCCACGCTCTCGAAGGTCTTTGCCGGCAGGGGCGGCGCACCCGTGCCCGGCGTGAGCTCGGCGCCGTTCAGCGCCACCTTGAGCAGATGCTGCTTGAGCTCGTGGTCATCCTTGAGATAGCTCTCCTGCTTGCCGATCTTGGCCTTGTACAGCGGCGGCTGCGCGATGTAGATGTGGCCGCGCTCGACGAGCTCCGGCATCTGCCGGTAGAAGAAGGTGAGCAGCAGCGTGCGGATATGCGAGCCGTCGACGTCGGCGTCGGTCATGATGATGATGCGGTGGTACCTTAGCTTGGTGATGTCGAAAGCGTCCTTGTCCTCCTTGTCGACGCCGGGCTTGCCGAACCCCGTGCCGAGGGCGGTGATGAGGGTCACGATCTCCTGCGAGCTCACCAGCTTGTCGAAGCGCGCGCGCTCGACGTTGAGGATCTTGCCCCGCAGCGGCAGGATCGCCTGGAAGCGCCGGTCGCGCCCCTGCTTGGCGGACCCGCCGGCGGAATCGCCTTCGACGAGATAGAGCTCGGAGAGCGCCGGATCGCGCTCCTGACAGTCGGCGAGCTTGCCCGGCAGACCCATCCCGTCGAGAACGCCCTTGCGCCGCGTGAGCTCCCGCGCCTTGCGCGCCGCCTCACGGGCGCGCGCCGCTTCGATGATCTTGCTGCAGATGATCCGCGCATCGGAAGGATTCTCGAGCAGAAACTCACCGAGCTTCTGGCCGACGATTTCCTGGACGATCGGCTGGACTTCCGAGGAGACGAGCTTGTCCTTGGTCTGCGAGCTGAACTTGGGCTCGGGAACCTTCACCGACAGCACGCACGTCAGCCCTTCGCGCATGTCGTCGCCGGTCGTCTCGACCTTGGCCTTCTTCGCGAGCTCCTCCTTCTCGATGTAGCTGTTGAGCGTGCGGGTCATGGCCTGGCGCAGGCCGGTCAGATGCGTCCCGCCGTCGCGCTGCGGAATGTTGTTGGTGAAGCACTGCACCGATTCGGCGTACGAATCGTTCCACTGCATTGCCACCTCGACCGAGACGCCTTCCTTCTCCCCGGTCGCGTAGAAGATCCGCGGGTGCAGCACCGTCTTCGTGCGATTCATGTACTCGACGAAGCCCTTGATGCCGCCGCTGAAGGCGAAGCTTTCGCTCTTGCCGTCACGCTGGTCGAAGAGCTCGATTTTCACGCCGTTGTTGAGGAAGGAAAGCTCGCGGATGCGCCGCGCCAGGATCTCGTAGTGGAACTCGATGTTGGAAAAGGTCTCCGGCGAGGCCTTGAAATGAACCTCCGTGCCGCGCCGCTCGGTCGTTCCCGCGACCGCGAGCGGCGCCACGGGAACGCCGTCGCGGAACTCCATTTGGTGGATCTTGCCGTCGCGCCAGATCCGGAGCTTGAGCCATTCCGAGAGCGCGTTGACGACCGATACGCCGACGCCGTGCAGGCCGCCGGATACCTTGTACGAGTTCTGATCGAACTTGCCTCCCGCGTGCAGCTCGGTCATCACGATCTCGGCGGCCGAGCGCTTCTGTTCGTCGTCCTCCTTGATGTCGGTGGGAATGCCGCGTCCGTTGTCGAGCACGGAGATCGAATTGTCGGCGTGAATGACGACCCTGATTTCGTCGCAGCACCCTGCCAGTGCCTCGTCGATCGAGTTGTCGAGCACCTCGAAGACCATGTGATGCAGCCCCGTTCCGTCGGAGGTGTCGCCGATGTACATGCCGGGGCGCTTGCGCACCGCCTCGAGGCCCTTGAGGACCTTGATGCTGGTGGAATCGTAGCCGCCGTTGCCGTTGGTGGTGCCGTCGGCGGCCTTCGGATGAGGTTCGTTCATACGCTTGGCTTCCCGTCTTTCACGAGCCCATTAAAAACACCGACGCCGACTCGTGAGTCGGCGCCGCGGATTCGCCGGAGGCGTCGGACGGCGCTCCTAGGGCGAGGTTGCGCCGAGCGCACGGCCGCGCACGCTGCGGATCGCGGACAGCGGGCCGATGCCTGGGCCGAGTTGCAACATCGAGTTGTGGCGAATGCGATGTCAAATAGAGGGTCAGATCCGCATCGGCATCACGACGTACTTGTAGTCGCTGCGCTCCGGCATCGTGACGAGCGCGCTGGAGTTCGCGTCGCCGAGCGCTAGCACGACTTGCTCAGTCGAGAGGTTGTGCAGGACGTCGAGCAGATAGGTGATGTTGAAGCCGATATCGAGGGGATCGCCCTTGTAGGCGATCTCCAAGTCCTCTTCGGCCTCCTCCTGTTCGCTGTTGGTGCAGATGATCTTCAGCTGGTCAGTCCCCAGGACCAGACGCACGCCGCGGAATTTCTCGTTCGACAGGATGGCGGCGCGCTGCAGCGCTTGCAGCAGCTCGGAGCGCGACAGCTGAATCTGCTTCGGATGGCCGGTCGGAATGACGCGGTTGTAGTCGGGAAACTTGCCGTCGACGACCTTGCTCACGAGCTCCACGTTGGAGAAGCGAAAGCGCACCTGATTGGCGAGGATGTCGATCATCACCGGCGCCTCGGTATCCTCCAAGAGCTTGCCGAGCTCGAGCACGGTCTTGCGCGGCAGGATCACCTCTTGGCGAGAATAGCTTCCGGGTACCGAGATGCTCGCGTACGACAAGCGGTGACCGTCGGTCGCCACCGCCTGCAGCGATCCCTTGTCGATCACCAGCAGCATGCCGTTCAGGTAGTAGCGAATATCCTGCTGCGCCATGGCGAACTCGGCGAGCTTGAGCAAGCCTCTGAATTCACGCTGCGACAGGCTGATGCTCTGCAGCTGCTCCTGCGAGAGGCCGATTCGCGGATAGTCGGCCGCCGGAAGGGTCTGCAGATTGAAGCGCGATCGGCCGGCGCGCACCGTCATCTTCCCCGCCGCCGTGTCAACGTTGAGCGCGGAACCTTCCGGAAGCGCTCGCAGGAGATCCTGGAGCTTGCGCGCCCCCACGGTGACGGACTGATCCTGTTTCCCGGCAAGCTCGCTGTTGGCCGTGATCTGCATCTCGAGATCGGTGGCGGTGACGAACAGCCTTCCGTCTTTCTGCTCGAGCAGTACGTTGGCCAGGATGGGAAGGGTCTGCCGCCGCTCGACGATTCCCGATACCGACTGCAGCGGCTTGAGCAGCGCGTCCCTGGAGATTTGTTTTAATTGCATTAGTTAAACCTGGAAAGAGCTAATAAGGGTGCCCGGAACGGCGGGACAAATCGGGAAAGGTCAATCCCGTCCGACGGTTGGCGAAAGGGCAACTGCGCTGGCAAAAGCGGTACTGCCTGTGGAGCGATTGGGGACGAAATCCGGGGATTCACTTGAAGCCTGACCGATCCCACAAATTATAGACTTCTTTACCCTCGATTCATACCGTCCGGCGGGCGCGGGGGGTTCAATTTCTGAGCACCTGCAACAGAAAGGTGACGTCGCGCCCGATCTCGGGAACGGTATCGCGCAGCTTGGAGATCTGCCGGCAGGCGTGCAGCACCGTCGTATGGTCGCGGCCGCCGAAGTTGCTGCCGATTTCCGGAAGCGAGAGCTGGGTGAGCTCCTTGGCGAGCGCCATCGCAACCTGGCGCGGCCGTGCCACTGCGCGGGAGCGTTTCTTGGAATGCATGTCGGAGACCCGGATCTTGTAGTAATCCGCGACCGTCTTCTGAATGTTCTCGATCGAGATCTGCCGATTCTGCACGGCCAGCAGATCGCGCAGCGCTTCCTTGACCACCGCGAGAGTGATCTCCTGACCGTGGAAGCTCGAATAGGCGAGCACGCGCTTCAGCGCGCCTTCGAGCTCCCGCACGTTGGAGCGGATATGCTTGGCGATGAAAAACGCGACTTCCTCGTCCAGCCTGATGCCGCTGCCGGCCGCCTTGGACAGCAGGATCGCGACCCGCATCTCGAGCTCCGGAGGCTCGAGGGCCACGGTGAGCCCCCAGCCGAAGCGCGAAATGAGCCGCTCCTCGATGCCGGCGATCTCCTTGGGGTAGGTGTCGCAGGTGATGACCACCTGCTTGTGCGCCTCGATGAGCGTGTTGAACAGGTAGAAGAACTCCTCCTGCGTGCGCGACTTGTTGCCGAAGAACTGGATGTCGTCGATGAGCAGCAGGTCCAGGGAACGGTAGTAGCGTTTGAACTCGTCGAAAGCCTTGTGCTGGTAGGCGCGCACGACGTCGGAGACATAGGTCTCGGCGTGGATGTAGCGGATGCGCGCGCTGGCGTTGGCGTCGAGGATGTGGTTGCCGATCGCCTGGATAAGATGGGTCTTGCCGAGGCCGACACCTCCGTAGACGAACAGCGGGTTGTACGAAGTCGGGTGCTCGGCCACTTTCAGCCCCGCTGCGCGGGCAAGCTGATTCGCCTTTCCCGCGACGAAGGCGTCGAAGGAGAAAGTCGGATTGAGGCTGGCCTGCTCCCCGCGTCGAGCGCCCGGCGCGGCCGGCGGCGCTTCTGCTTTCGCGGGCGGGGCACCGGCGCGGTCGGTTCCTCCCTCGGCCAGCACGAAGGCAAGACGCGGCGCCCGGCCCAGCGCCACGGTCGCGAGCTCTTCGATCCGCGAGGCGAAACGCTCCTTCACCCACTGGAGCACGAACCGGTTCGGGGCGATCAGGACGAGGTCTGCGCCGCTTGTCTCAAGCCGCAACGGGCGGATCCAGGTGTTGAACTGTTGCGGGGTGAGCTCCCGCTGGAAGGCTTCGAGACAGCTCGGCCAGAAGGAGGCGCTCGGCATCGTGAGGGAAGGGGCAGCCCAGAACAGACGCGGGCCCGCGAAGGAGCCCGCCAGAGGGCAAATTCTACTCGTCAGCGCAGGAGTTATCCACAGCGGCGGAAGTTCGCGGAGCGGCCGTTGACTGAACGGGTCGGGGCGCAATTTGCCTTGACAGCAAGGTGCGCTAAACGCTCTAATACAAAGCTTTTTTCGGCAAGGTGGCGCCATGAAACGCACTTACCAACCCTCGGTCGTCCGGCGCAAGCGGACGCACGGCTTCCGGGCCCGGATGAAATCCGTGGGCGGACGCAAGGTCTTGAGTGCCCGTCGCGCCAAAGGTCGCGCCCGACTCGCGGTCTAAGCTTTCGAGCGCGCGCATCGGCTCGACCGGCCGCTATCGCCTGCGCGGTCCGGCGCAATTCGCGGCGGTGTTCCGCCGGGGTCGGCGCCTCGAAGGCAAACGGCTTCAGCTCATCGCGGCCCCGGCATCCGGACCGGTAGGTCGCGTCGGTTACGTGATTCCCAGCAAGCAGCTCAAGCGCGCCATCGACCGCAATCGGCTCAAACGCATGTTGCGCGAAGCGATTCGGGCGCGCCGCCCGGCCATGAACGCCTTCGACGTGGTGCTGCGCCTGCGCGCCCCGTCGGCACGCGCCGAGCTCGCAGCAACCACCGCCGAAGCCGCTGCGCTGCTCGATGTCCTGGTTTCGGCGCGGCGATGGGAGCCATGAAGCGCGTGCTGCTCCTGGCGATCCGCGTCTACCAGTACGCGCTGCGTCCGCTGCTGGGCGCGAACTGCCGGTTTTATCCGAGCTGCTCGGAGTACGCGCGCGAGGCGCTCGAGCGCCACGGTGCGGGGCGCGGCTCGTGGCTGGCAATGCGGCGTCTCGCGCGCTGCCATCCCTACCATCCGGGCGGCTACGATCCGGTCCCCTAGAGCGCGGGCCGGCGCGGCATTCATGGACACTCGACGCCTCATTCTGTTCGTCATTTTCTCCTTCTCGGCGCTGTTTCTGTGGGAGCGCTGGCAGGGGCAGAATCGTCCCCCCCCGAGCGCTCCGCCGCAATCGGCCGCGCCCGCCCGCGGCGAGGCACCAGGGCCGTCCGCCGCCGCACCCGCCGCAAGCCTGCCGCCCGCCGAAATGAACGCGCCGGCGCAAAAGGGCGAAATCATCACCGTCACCACCGATCGCTACGTCGCCCAAGTCGACACCCTCGGCGGCGTGATCGACGAGGTCGCGCTCAACGAGCACCGCGAGGCCGACAACTCCAACAAGCCCTATCTGCTGCTGCAGAAGAACGCGGAGCGGACCTTTGTCGCCCAGAGCGGGCTGATCGGCGACGGTCTGCCGAACCACCACACGCTGTGGCAGGCAGAGCCCGGTCCGCGCGAGCTTCAAGCCGGCAAGGACTCCCTCGAGCTCGTGCTCTCCTCGGGCAGCGCCAAGCAAACGATCACCTTCCACCGCGGCAGCTACGTGATCGACGTCGCCTACGCGGTCACCAACACGGGCAACGCACCCCTCGCGCCGACGGCGTACTTCCAGCTCGCTCGTGACAACAAATCGACGGGGACCCACGCCTGGGGCGCACCCACCGCCTACACCGGCCCCGTGCTCTACAACGACGCCGACAAGTACAAAAAGATCGACTTCGGCGAGATCGACAAGGGGAAGGCGAAGTTCACCGAGAAGGCCGACAACGGCTGGGTCGGCATGGTCGAGCATTACTTCGTTGCCGCGTGGCTGCCGCCCGACAAGGTCCAGCGCGACTTCTACGTCAACAAGTTCGACAGCCTGTACTACGACGGGGTGAAGCTGCCGATGGGCACGATCGCCCCGGGAGCGACCGGCCGGATCGACGTGCCGTTCTACGCCGGGCCGCAGGAGCAGGACGTGCTCAAGAAGCTCGCGCCCGGGCTCGATCTGGTGGTCGACTACGGCATATTCACCGTCATCGCGGCGCCGCTTTTCGTGCTGCTCAAGTGGCTGCACTCGATCATCGGCAACTGGGGCTGGGCGATCATCGCCATGACGGTGATCATCAAGAGCGCCTTCTATCCGCTCAACCACGCGAGCGCGCGCTCGATGGCCAAGATGCGGCTGGTCGCGCCCAAGATGAAAGCGCTGCAGGAGCAGTACGCCAACGACAAGCAGCAGCTCCAGATGAAGATGATGGAGCTCTACAAGCAGGAGAAGATCAATCCGCTCGGCGGCTGCCTGCCGATCCTGGTGCAGATTCCCGTGTTCATCGCACTCTACTGGGTGCTTCTGGGCGCGGTGGAGCTGCGACACGCGCCGTGGTTCGGCTGGATCCACGATCTCTCGGCGCCGGATCCGTATTTCGTGCTGCCAGTCGTATACGCCGTCACCGCTTACCTGCAGGTGCGGCTCTCCCCGACGCCGATCCAGGACCCCGTGCAGGCGAAGGTCATGCAGATCATGCCGATCGCCTTTTCGGTGCTGTTCCTGTTCTTCCCCGCGGGACTCGTGCTCTACTGGCTCGTGAACAACGCCATCCAGATCTTCCAGCAATGGCACATGAACCGGTTGCTGACGCGCGAAGCGGCAGCCGCCGCAGCCAAGCGGCGCTGAGCGTTCCCGAGAGCGCGCCGCGAGAGACGGTCGGGGGTCCTGTAGGCGACGCGATCGCCGCCATCGCCACGGCGGCGGGCCGAGCCGGGATCGGCGTCGTTCGCGTCTCGGGGCCGGATTTGAGCCGGATCGTCGCCGGCGTCCTGGCCCGAGATCTCGAGCCTCGTCGCGCCACGTTCGCGACCTTCCATGGCTCACGCGGCGAGGCGCTCGATCAGGGCCTGGCGCTGCTGTTCCCGGCACCGGCGTCGTACACCGGAGAGACAGTCCTGGAGCTGCACGCGCACGGCGGCCCGGCGGTGCTCGCGCTCCTGCTCGGCCGTTGTCTCGATCTGGGCGCGCGGCTCGCCGAGCCGGGCGAGTTCACCAAGCGGGCGTTTCTCAACGGCAAACTCGATCTCGCGCAAGCGGAAGGGGTCGCGGACTTGATCGAGGCGGCGACCGCGACCGCCGTTCGAGCGGCGGCGCGCAGCCTCTCGGGCGCCTTCTCGCACGAGCTCCGAGCTGCCGGCGACGAGTTGACCGAGTTGCGCGCCTTCACCGAGGCCACGCTCGATTTCCCCGAGGAGGACATCGAGTTCCTGCGGGCCGCCGACGCCGCCGGTAAGCTCGCCGCCTTGCGTGGGCGCCTGGCCGCGATCGTCGCGCGTGCGAGGCAGGGGGCCCTCCTGCGCGAAGGCTTGAGCGTCGTTCTCATCGGCCGACCCAACGTCGGCAAATCGAGCCTCTTGAACCAGCTCGTGGGCGACGAGCTTGCGATCGTCACCCCGGTTCCCGGCACCACGCGCGACGCTATTCGCGGCACCATCGAGATCGACGGCATTCCGCTGCACCTGGTTGATACGGCAGGGCTGCGACCCACGACCGATGCGGTGGAGAAGATCGGCATCGAGCGCACCCGCGCCGCGATCGAGCGCGCGGACCTCGCGCTCATCGTCACCGACGCACGCGAGCCGGCTCATCCGGATGACGGCACCATAGCCTCGGAGCTTCCGCCCAGGCTCGTCCGGATCCTGGTGCGGAACAAGATCGACCTCGGCGGGCTCGAAGCTGGGTCGACCGCGACCGATGGCGCGATTACGGTAGCCCTCTCGGCGAAGACAGGCGCCGGGATCGAGCTGCTGCGCCATGCGATCCGCGGGCTGGTCGGCGCGAACGAAGACATGGAGGGAACATTCCTCGCGCGTGAGCGGCACCTGCGGGCCCTCGACGAGGCGCGCGCTCGGCTGGATACTGCTGCAGTGCACCTAGGGCAACGCGCGCCACCGCTGGAACTGTTCGCCGAGGAGCTGCGCCTTGCGCAGGGAGCGCTCTCCGCGATCACCGGGGAATTCACGGCGGACGACCTGCTGGGCGAGATCTTCGGACGGTTCTGCATCGGGAAGTAGGCGGGCATTCGGCGCGGGGTGGAGCCACGCGGGCGCGTTGCGGTCCCGTGCCAGGAGGTCGCGCCAGGAGCGCGTAACACGTCCTTACAACTTGCCTGCGAACGCTGCCCCCGGAATCACAACCGAAGAAGAATGCCCCGCGTTTCATGATTTCAATTCGCCCGCCCCTGCCACAGCGCCCGCTCGGGAGCGGCCGCTCTACGCGCCTGGGCGCTGGCCGAAACGCCCATCGTGGGCCCGCCGTTGTCGGCGCTGCCGTGGCTGGCGTCTTGGAACGATGGACAGAGCCCCTGGCTATGGCTCGATCCGTTTCGTGGACGGAAGCCTTCGGGTCATAATTCGCGGCTTTAGCCCGATCAATCGCGAATGATTTCCCGCCACGCAGCATCGATGCGCCGCCAGTCTTGTGACTCCTTGAGGTAGCTCCGCGCTGTCGCTTCGGCCCGCATCGGCGAGCCAGCAGGATTTCATCCATGGAAGATCCTCCCTCGTCCTCTCCCGCCACGCCTGCGAGCGGCGCGCCGGACATCGGATCGCGACGCCGACGGTGGTCGGGCAGCGTCGTGGCCGTCAGCCTTCTGGCCGCTCTCGCGGGCTTGGCTTGGTACTTGACGCATCGGGCGTTGCCCGCCGCGGAGGGCCGATCCGGTGCCCGGGGCGCGCCGCCGAGCACGGTCGGCGTCGCGACCGCGCGGCACGCCGACATCCCGGTGACCATCGAAGCGCTGGGCACGGTGATCTCGCCGGCCAGCGTGACGGTCACGCCGCAAGTCTCGGGCGTGGTCACCGAAGTGCTCTACAAGGAAGGCCAGATCGTGCAAAAGGGCCAGGTCCTTGCGGAGATCGATCCGAAGCCGTTCCAGATTGCGCTCGACCAGGCGGTAGGAGCGCGCCTGCGCGACGAGGCGCAGCTCGACGCGGCGCGCGTGTTGCTCGAGCGTTACAAGGTACTGCTCGCACAGGACTCGGTTGCGCGGCAGGTCGTCGATACGCAGGACGCGTTGGTCAAGCAGCTGGTCGGCACGGTGGCGCTTGACCGTGCCAACGAGAACAGCGCGCGCCTCAACCTGCAGTGGTCACGCATCGTGGCGCCGGTAGCCGGCCGCGTGGGCCTGCGACCCATTGATGCCGGCAATTACATCGCGGCGGGCAACGCGACCGGGGTCGCAACGATTACCCGCGTTTCGCCGATCGACGTCCAGTTCTCCATCCCCCAGGAGCGCATCCCCGACGTGAAGGAGCGCATTGCGGCCGGGGCGAAGCTGCCCGTGACGGCCTGGGACAGCGGGCGCACGCGGCAGCTCGAGGCCGGCGTTTTCCTCACCCTGGACAACCAGATCGACACCCAGACCGGAACCATCAAGGCCAAGGCGCGCTTCGAGAACACGAGCGGCACGCTGTTTCCGAACCAGTTCGTCAACGTGCGGATGCTGCTGCGCACGGTCGACGGCGCGGTCGTCGTCCCGGTGATCGCGCTGCGCCACGGCCCGAGCGGCGACTTCGTCTACGTCGTCAACGCCGACCATACCGTGACGCTGCGCAACGTGACCGCCGGCATTTCCGGGGTCAATGACGTCGAGATCACAAAGGGCCTGGCGCTCGGCGAGCAGGTGGTCACCGAGGGTGGCGACCGGCTCAAGGACGGCGCCAGCGTGCGCACGAGCGCCGACCAGCCTGCCAACGCCGCGCAGGGTGCCGCGCCCCGCCATAGTGGCGCGAGAGCCGGCGGCGTGGCCAATGCCGGTGGTGGGGCGAATGCCGGCGAAGGCGCCGGGCGCGCGCGCAAGGCCAAGTGATGTCGGCTCCGATGAGGAGGGGGCCACCATGAGCCCGTCCCGCCCGTTCATCGAGCGCCCGGTCGCGACATCGCTGCTGATGCTGGCGATCGTGCTGTCCGGGCTCGTGGGCTTCCGGTTCCTGCCGCTGTCCGCGCTGCCGCAAGTCGACTATCCGACCATCCAGGTTCAGACGCTGTACCCGGGCGCCAGCCCCGAAGTGATGGGCAACACCGTGACCGCGCCGCTCGAAGGCCAGTTCGGGCAGATGTCCGGGCTCGACCGGATGAGCTCCACCAGCGCCGCCGGCGTTTCCGTGATCACGCTGCAGTTCTCGCTCAACCTTTCGCTCGACGTCGCCGAGCAGGAGGTGCAGGCGGCGATCAACGCCAGTGGCTCGTTGCTGCCCGCCGACCTGCCGGCGCCGCCCGTGTACGCCAAGGTGAATCCGGCCGATGCACCCGTGCTCACCCTCGCGGTCAGCTCCGACAGCATGCCGCTGCCCGACGTGCAGAACCTGGTCAACACCCGGCTCGCGCAGAAGATCAGCCAGGTCTCCGGGGTGGGCCTCGTGTCGCTGTCCGGCGGGCAACGACCGGCAGTGCGCATTCAGGCCAACACCCAGGCGCTCGCCTCCTACGGCATAGGACTGGACACGCTGCGCACGGCGATCAGCGCCGCCAACTCGAACGCCGCCAAAGGAAGCTTCGACGGCCCGCAGCGCGCCTACTCGATCAACACGAACGGTCAGCTCCTGACCGCCGGCGACTACCGGCGCCTGATCGTCGCATACAAGAACGGGGCGCCGGTGCGCCTGGACGACGTCGCCAGCGTGGTCGAGAGCGCCGAGAACAGCCAGCTCGGCGCCTGGGCCGGCGTGCCGTGCGGTGCGGCCACACCCGCCGCCGATTGCCGCGCTGGCGCCGCCACGGCGCTGATTCCGGCGATCATCGTGAATGTGCAGCGCCAGCCGGGCGCCAACGTGATCGCCACTGTCGACGCGATCAAAAGGCAGCTGCCGGCGTTGCAGGCCGGGCTGCCGGCTTCGCTCAGGGTCGAGGTGCTGGCCGATCGCACGAGCGGCATCCGAGCGTCCGTCGACGATGTCGAGAAGGAGCTTCTGCTGGCGGTCGTGCTGGTCGTGCTGGTGATCTTCGCCTTTCTCGGCAGCCTGCGCGCGACCGTGATCGCGAGCATCGCGGTGCCGATCTCGCTCATCGGCAGCTTCGGCTTGATGTACCTGCTCGGCTACAGCCTGAACAACCTTAGCCTGATGGCGCTGACGATCGCGACCGGTTTCGTCGTCGACGACGCGATCGTGATGATCGAGAACATCGCGCGCCACATCGAAGCCGGGGAGCCGCCGATGCGCGCCGCGGTGAAGGGCGCGACGCAGATCGGCTTCACCATCATCTCGCTGACGATCTCGCTGGTCGCGGTGCTGATCCCGCTGCTGTTCATGAGCGACGTGGTCGGTCGCCTGTTCCGCGAGTTCGCGGTGACGCTGGCGATCACGATCCTGATTTCGGCGGCCGTCTCGCTGACGTTAGTGCCGACGATGTCGGCGCGCTGGTTGAGGACCCCCGGCGACAAGCGCGGCGCTGAGCGGTTCGCCGAGCGCAGCCAGGCGCTGTTTGCCCGCTTGACGCGCGCGTACGACCGCTCGCTCACCTGGGTCCTCGACCGTCAGCGAGCGACCCTCTTGGTCGCGCTCGCGACCTTCGTGCTCACGGTGCTGCTCTACGTCGTGATCCCGAAGGGCTTGTTTCCGACCCAGGATACCGGCCAGCTCCAGGCGCGGGTCGATGCGCCACAGGACGTCTCGTACGCGCGCATGGCCCAGCTGCAGGGCCAGGTCGCGCGTGCGATCCTCGCCGACCCGGCGGTCGAGAACCTGAGCTCCATCGTCGGCGTCGACGGAGCCAACAACACGATGCTGCAGACCGGCAGCATGCTGATCAATCTCAAGCCCTCGCACGGCGATCAGCAACTCGTCATGAACCGGCTGCGCGAGCGGGTGGGCGCGGTGCCCGGCGCGACACTCTACCTGCAGCCCACGCAGGACTTGACGATCGACGCCGAGACCGGCCCGACGGAGTACCGCACCTCCCTCGAGGGCGTCAGCAGCGCGCAGATTACCGAATGGATGGGCAAGCTCGTCGCCCGGCTGCGCGAGGTGCCGCAGGTGCGCAACGTCAGCAGCGACGCCGGCGCGCAGGGCCTTGCGAGCAGCGTCGACGTCGATCGCGACACCGCTTCGCGCCTCGGGATTACCGCGAGCGCGGTCGACGACGCGCTGTACAGCGCGTTCGGCCAGCGCATCGTCTCGACGATCTTCACCGCGACCAACCAGTACCGGGTGATCCTGCAGGCGCAGCCCGGCCTGGCGACGGACGCCGAGAGTATCGGCAAGCTGAACCTCATCTCGACCAGCGGCCAGCCGACGCCGCTCGCGGCGTTCGCGAGAATCACCGAGAAGTACGCGCCGCTGCAGATCACGCACGTCGGCCAGTACCCGGCGAGCACGCTCAACTTCGACACCGCCCCCGGCGTCGCTCTGGGCGAGGCGGTCGACGCGATCCGCAGGGCAGCGAACGACGTCAGGCTGCCGAAGACGATCACGCTAACTTTTCTCGGCGCCGCGGGCGCCTACGAGAAGTCGCTGGCGAACGAGCTGTGGTTGATTCTGGCCGCGGTGGTCTGCGTCTACATCGTGCTGGGCGTGCTCTACGAGAGCTACGTACACCCGCTCACGATCCTCTCGACGCTGCCGTCGGCGGGCGTGGGGGCTTTGCTGGCGCTGATCGTCACTGGCAACGACCTGGGTGTGATCGGCATCATCGGGATCATCCTGCTGATCGGCATCGTCAAGAAGAACGCGATCATGATGATCGACTTCGCCATCGATGCCGAACGCCAGCAGGGCCTGAGCGCGCGCGACGCGATCCACCAGGCCGCGATGCTGCGCCTGCGGCCGATTCTGATGACGACCTTCGCGGCGCTGTTCGCGGCGGTGCCGCTGATGCTTGCCTGGGGCGTCGGCGCGGAACTGCGCCGGCCTCTGGGCCTGGCGATCTTCGGTGGCCTGATTGTCAGCCAGATGCTGACGCTGTTCACCACGCCGGTGATCTACCTCGCCTTTGACCGTCTCGGCGGCGGGCGCACCCGCCGCGCCGTCGCCGAAGACACGGGCGCTCCGCCGCACGAGCCCTCGGAAAGCCCGGCGTGAACCTGTCGCGCCCGTTCGTGCGCCGGCCGATCGGCACGGCGCTGCTGACGGTGGGGATCGCGCTCGCGGGCATCGCCGGCTTCTTCGCGCTGCCGGTGGCGTCGCTGCCGTCGATCGAGTTGCCGGTGATTTCGGTCAACGCCAACATTCCCGGCGCCAGCCCGGAGACGATGGCGAGCAGCGTCGCCACACCGCTGGAACGCCACCTGGGCACGATCTCTGGCGTCAACGAGATCACCTCGGTCAGCTCGATCGGCGCGACGCGAGTGACGCTGCAGTTCGACCTGAGCCGCGACATCAACGGTGCCGCGCGCGACGTGCAGGCGGCGATCAACGCCACCCGCGTCGACCTGCCGACGACGCTCCGCACCAACCCGACCTATCGATTGGTGAACCCGTCGGCGGCGCCGGTGATGATCCTGGCCCTGACCTCGAAGACGAAGACACCGGGCCAGATCTACGACGAGGCCACCAACATCCTCAACCAGCAGCTGCTGCAGATCAGCGGCGTCGGCGATGTGCAGATCGGAGGCGGCTCGCTGCCCGCCGTGCGGATCGAGCTCAAGCCTTTCCCGCTCAGCCAGTACGGCATCAGCACCGAGGACGTTCGCGCCGCGATCCAGGCGAGCAACGCCAACCGGCCCAAGGGCATCGTCCAGGGCCAGGGCCGCCGCCTGCAGATCTACACGCAGACTCCGGGGCTGCGCGCCAGCGACTACGCACCGATGGTGATTGCGTGGCGCAACGGCGCCGCAGTGCGGCTGCGGGATGTCGCCGACGTGATCGACAGCGTCGAGGACACGCGCACGCTGGGGCTCTACAACGGGGAGAAGGCGGTCATCGTCCTGATCCGCAGTCAGCCCTCGGCGAACGTAATCGAGACCGTGGATTCGGTGCGTGCGCTGTTGCCCGCATTGCAGGCCGAGCTGCCCGCCGACGTCGAGCTGCACGTCGCTTCCGACCGCACCCATTCGATCCGCGCTTCGCTGCATGAGGTCGAGATCACGCTGATCGTCGCGGTCATCCTGGTGGTGCTCGTGGTCAGCTTCTTCCTGCGCAGCGTCCGCGCGACGCTTGTGCCGGCGGCGGCGACCGTCACCGCCTTGCTCGGCACCTTCGGCGTGATGTACCTGCTCGGATTCAGCCTCGACAACCTGAGCCTGATGGCCCTGGCGGTCGCCACCGGCTTTGTCATCGACGATGCGATCGTCGTCCTGGAGAACACGAGCCGCCATCTCGAGGCCGGGATGTCGCGCATGCAGGCGGCGCTGCTCGGCGCGCGCGAAGTCGGCTTCACGGTCGTGTCGATCAGCTTGTCGCTGGTGGCGGTATTCATTCCCCTCCTGTTCATGGGCGGGCTCCCGGGGAGGCTGTTTCGCGAATTCGCGGTAACCCTGTCGGTTGCCGTGCTGATCTCGCTCGTCCTCTCGCTCACCACCACGCCGATGATGTGCGCATGGCTGCTGGAGGCGGGCGGGCCGGGCGCAGCCGATCGCAAGCCCGGCTGGCTTGCGCGCAAAGCCAGGCGCTGCTCGGACTGGGTGCTCGCGCGCTATGCGCACAGTCTGGACTGGGCGCTCGCAAACAAGGCCCTGGTGATGCTCATCCTGCTCGGCGTGATCGCCCTGAACGCGTACCTGTTCGTGGCGGTGCCGAAGAGCCTGTTCCCGCAGCAGGACACCGGTCAGCTCATCGGCGGCATGAGCGCCGACCAGAGCATTTCGACCAAGGCAATGGGCGAGAAGCTGCGCCAGGTCGTCGACATCGTGCGGCACGATCCGGCGGTCGCGTCGGTGGTCGGCTTCATCGGCGGTTCGCGCGCGGGCGGCGGCTTCATGTTCGTCGAGCTGAAACCCGTATCCGAACGCAGCGAGCACGGCCTCGCGGTGATCGCGCGCCTGCGCCCGCAGCTCGCTAAGGTTGCCGGGCTGCGGCTGTTCCTGCAGCCGGTGCAGGACGTACGCTCGGGAGGTCGTTCCGCCAACGCGACGTACCAGTACACACTCAAGGGTGAGGACAGCGGCGTTCTGCACGAGTGGTCGCGTAAGCTCCTCGACCGGCTGAAGACGTCCACCGTGATGACCGACCTCGACAGCGACGATCAGGAAAACGGTGTCCAGACCAACGTCAAAGTCGACTATGACGCCGCTGGCCGGCTCGGAATCCGAGCGAACGCCGTCGACGCGGCGCTGTACGACGCGTTCGGCCAGCGCCAGGTGGCGACCATCTACAGCGAGCTGAATCAATATCACGTCGTGATGGAATGGGCGCCGGAATACACCCAGAGCCCGAACGCACTCTCCGGGGTCTACGTGCCGGGAACCTCGTTGGTGAACAACGGCGGACAGGTGGTCGCGATCGAGAGTGCCGGGTCGGCGGCTGCGACGACGACCTCGTCCGCCGGCGGCAGCGTTGCGGCGTCGGCGTCGGCGACGCCATCGACCAGCGGCGGCAGTGCCGCTGCGGTCGTGCCCGTTTCGCCGAACCCGGCCCTCCGCAGCGCGTCCACCGGCAACGTGCTGAGCAACATCCGCGCGAACCTCGTCCCGCTGGCGGCGGTCGCGCGCTTCGTCGAGGGGCCGACGGCGAGCTCGGTCAACCATCAGGACGGCGAACTCGCGACGACGATCACCTTCAACCTCGCCGAGGGCGCGACGCTGGACGACGCCGGGCGCGAAATCGCCGAGGCGGAGGCCGACATCGGCATGCCGACGACGGTGCGCGGCGCCTTCGCGGGGACCGCGCTGCTGGCTCAGCAGACCAGCAGCCAGCAGGGGCTGCTGATTGCCGCTGCGCTGATCGTGATCTACATCGTGCTCGGCGTGCTCTACGAGAGCCTGGTGCACCCGCTCACCGTGCTGTCGACCCTGCCGTCGGCGGGTGTGGGCGCGGTGCTTGCGCTGCTTCTGTTCAGAATGGAATTCTCGCTGATCGCGCTGATCGGCGTGTTCCTGCTGATCGGCATCGTGAAGAAGAACGCGATCCTGATCATCGACTTCGCGCTCGAGGCCGAACGCGCGCGGGGCTTGAGCTCGGTCGATGCCGTGCGCGAGGCCTGCAGGCTGCGCTTTCGCCCGATCCTGATGACGACCCTCGCCGCCGCTCTGGGTGCCTTGCCGCTGGCGATCGGTTTCGGCGAGGGCGCGGAATTGCGGCAGCCGCTCGGCGTGGCGATCATCGGCGGTCTGATCGCCAGCCAGTTGCTCACTCTGCTGACGACGCCAGTCGTCTACCTGCTGGTCGACAAGTTCCGCAGGCGCAGTCCGGACGAGCGCCGCCTGAGTCGCGCCGGCGAAGACGCGCTGCGGCCCCAGGAGGCGACGTGAACGCCAGTCAATGCGCGATGTCGCGGCAGGCGGTGTGTTTGTCCCGGGCGATGCGCGCGACGTTGCTCATTCGCTGCGCGGCAGGCGGTTGCGGCGTCTGCCACAGAACCCTCGCCGCGGCACCCGGGGACTGATACGCGCATGCCTCACAGAGCCGGACGCGACAAGACGGGAAGAATCGCCGCGGTGGTGCTCGCCGCCGCGCTCGCGGCGTGCACCGCAGGCCCCGACTACGTTCGTCCCGGGGTCGAGACGCCGCAGGCGTTCAAGGAGCAGTGGAAGGTCGCGGAGCCGCGCGACCAAGGGCCGCGCGGCAACTGGTGGGAAGTCTTCGACGATAGCCAGCTCAACGATCTGGTCGCCCAGCTCGACATCAACAATCAGAACATCAAGATCGCCGAAGCGAACGTGCGTCAGGCCCGGGCGCTCACCGCGCAGGCGCGCGCGGCGTTCTTCCCGACCGTTACCGCCAGCGCTTCCGCCACGCGCGGCTCGGTCTCGGGCGGGGGGAACGCCAATGCGGGTACGAGCGGCGGCAAAGTCGGCAACGCTTACAACGTCGCACTGGACGCCAATTGGGAGCTCGACCTGTGGGGCCGCGTGCGACGCAACGTCGAGTCGACCGAAGCGAGCGCGCAGGCGAGCGAGGCGGACCTTGCCGGCGCGAAACTCTCCGCTCAAGCGCAGCTCGTGCAGGATTATCTGCTGCTGCGCGTGCAGGACGCGCAGATCCGGTTGCTGCGCGACACGGCCGAAGCGTACGATCGATCGCTGCAGCTCACGAAGAATCAGTACGCGGTGGGCGTAGCGGGACGCAGCGACGTCGCGCTCGCCGAGACGCAGTTGAAGAGCACGCAGGCGCAGGCGATCGATGCCGGCGTGCAACGCGCCCAGCTCGAGCACGCAATTGCGCTCCTGATCGGCAAGCCGCCGTCCGATGTCTCGATCGCGCCGGCCCCGATCGAGGGCAAATTTCCCGATATCCCTCCCGGCGTGCCGTCGGAGCTTCTCGAGCGCCGCCCCGACATCGCGGCGGCCGAGCGGCGTGTGGCCGCGGCGAACGCGCAGATCGGCGTCGCTCAGGCCGCTTTCTTCCCGACCCTCACCCTGTCCGCGACGGGCGGCTTCGCGAGCTCGAGCTTCGCCAACATCCTGACCGCGCCGGCGCGCTTCTGGTCGCTCGGCGCGGCGCTCGCGCAGACGGTCTTCGATGCGGGGCTGCGGCAGGCGCAAACGGAGCAGGCGATCGCAGCGTACGACGCGACGGTCGCCACCTACCGGCAGACCGTGCTCACCGGATTCCAGGAAGTCGAGGACAACCTCGCCGCCCTGCGCATCCTCGAGGAGGAGGCGGCCGTGCAGGAGGAAGCCGTCAAGGCGGCGCGCGAATCGCTCGCGATCACACTCAATCAATACCGCGCCGGCACCGCCAACTATCTTGCGGTCATCGTGGTCCAGGCGCAGGCGCTCGCCAACGAGCGCTCCGCGGTCAATATCCTCGGCCAGCGCCTCAACGCGAGCGTGGGTCTGATCAAGGCGCTCGGCGGGGGATGGAAGGCAACGCCGCCAGCAGCCGGCGCCGAACAAGCAGCGCAGCGCAAAGGGTGAGCGGGACAGCTCGCGATGCCGCCGGGAACGCTCGCGAGCGAAGCAGCGCCACGCCGGCATCGTGTGGCTGCGGCGTCGCTGGCGCGACGCGGGCGATAATGAGGGTGTGACACCGGCCCGGTGGCCTGACCGCTTTCTTTTGTCGCACCGCAGCTTAACCGCCGCCGTCGGCGCATGCTAGAGTAACCGGCATCCGTTCTCTCCGCGGCCGACGCTTCTCAACGGCCGCGGCTCATCCGCTTATCCAATCCCGATACCATGAATCATCCCGATCCCGCTTTAGCCGTCGCCGCCGCGGTTCAGGCTCCGCGGTGGGTGCGCCACGCCGGACTGATCGCCTGGGTGCGCGAGGTGGCGGAGCAGACGCAGCCCGAGCGCATTGTGTGGTGCGACGGCTCGGCGGAGGAATACGAGCGCCTGTGCACCGAGATGGTCGCCGCCGGTACGCTCATCAAGCTCAACTGGGACAAGCGTCCGGGGAGCTATCTCGCCCGCTCCGACCCTTCCGACGTCGCCCGCGTCGAGGACCGGACCTTCATCTGCAGCCAACGCCAGGAAGACGCGGGCCCGACCAACAACTGGGTCGCGCCCACGGAGATGCGCGCCACGCTGCGACGATTGTTCAAGGGCTGCATGCGCGGCCGCGCCCTCTACGTCGTGCCCTTCTCGATGGGCCCGATCGGAAGCCACATCGCGCATGTCGGCGTGGAGCTCACCGACAGCCCGTACGTGGCGGCGAGCATGCGGATCATGACCCGAATGGGTCGCGCCGCCGTCGAGGGGCTTGGGACGGACGGGAAGTTCGTGCCCTGCGTGCATTCGGTCGGCGCGCCCCTCGCGTCCGGACAGCGCGACGTGTCGTGGCCATGCAATCCCGAGCACAAGTACATCGTCCATTTTCCCGAGACGCGCGAAATCTGGAGCTATGGCTCCGGCTACGGAGGCAACGCTCTCCTCGGCAAGAAGTGCTTTGCGCTGCGCATCGCCTCGGTGATGGGTCGAGACGAGGGCTGGCTCGCCGAGCACATGCTCATCCTAGGCGTCACCGCGCCCACAGGCGAGAAGACGTATCTCTGCGCGGCGTTCCCGAGCGCGTGCGGCAAGACCAATTTCGCGATGCTCATCCCGCCCAGGGGTTTCGAGGGCTGGAAGGTTTCCACGATCGGCGACGACATCGCCTGGATCAAGCCTCACCCCGATGGTCGCTTCTACGCGATCAATCCGGAGCTGGGCTATTTCGGCGTCGCACCGGGCACCTCCTACGAGACGAATCCCAACGCCATGGAGATGCTCAAGACCAACGTGATTTTCACCAACGTCGCGCTGACCGACGATGGGGATGTGTGGTGGGAAGGCATGACGCGCCAGCCGCCGGCACACTTGACCGACTGGCAGGGCCGCTCCTGGACCCCCGATTCGGGGCGCAAGGCGGCCCATCCCAATGCCCGCTTTACCGTGCTCTCCACGCAGTGTCCGTCGCTCGACCCTCATTGGGACGACCCGGAAGGCGTCCCGATCTCCGCATTCGTATTCGGCGGGCGGCGCAGCGATACGATGCCGCTGGTCGTCGAAGCGAGAAGTTGGAACGAAGGCGTCTACAAGGCCGCCACGATGGGCTCCGAGACGACGGCTGCGGCGAGCGGCGCCGTGGGCGAGGTCCGCCGCGATCCGTTCGCGATGCTTCCCTTTTGCGGTTATCACATCGGCGACTATTTTCGGCACTGGCTCAAGCTCGGCTCCGCGGTGCCCCGCCCGCCCAAGATCTTCACCGTGAACTGGTTCCGCACCGACGAGGGCGGCAAATTCGCCTGGCCCGGCTTCGGTCAGAACATGCGGGTGCTCAAATGGATCGTCGACCGCTGCCGTGGACGTGCGCACGCCGTCGAGGCTGCGCTCGGGCTGCAGCCCGAGTACAGCGACCTCGAGTGGAACGGGCTCGATTTCCCACCCGCCCGTTTCGACCGCGTCATGCACGTCGATCACGATTGCTGGCAGCGCGAGCTGGCAGCGCACGATCGGCTGTTCGGCAAGCTCGGAGCGAAGCAGCCGCGTACGCTCGCGGAGCTAAGGAACGCGCTCGGCTCGAAGCTTGCGGTCTAGGCTCTGAGACGCTGCACGGAGAACAGCCTCTTGCGCGGGTCGGCGCGCCCTTGCAGCCTGCGTGGCGTGCACCGAGCCCGTCCTTCACCCGGTCGCTGCGGCGATACCCGCTCGCCGCCGGCAAGGGCTTGATCGCCGCAAGCACAGAAGCCCACAAGTCCCGGCGTAGCTATTGCTCCAGCAAGGCTTATCGACTATTCTGGAAGCGATTGCAGAGAGCGATTGCCGCAACCGATTGCTAGTGCCCAGACAAGCAACACTCAAAGATGTGGCGAGAGCTGCGGGTGTTTCTTCCGCCTCCGTATCACGGGCCCTCGCCGGTAAGGAAGGCGTTTCGCCGGAACTGCACAGCCGCATCGTGGCGGCGGCGGCGCGGCTCGACTATAAGCCCAACCTAGCCGCCCGCGCCCTGGCGTCGCGACGATCGGGTCTGCTTGCCGTCGTGCTCCCGCCGCTGGACGATGGAGTCGTCGCCCGCACCGCCGTTGCGGCACTGCGTGCTTTACACCGCGGGCGCTACGGCGTGCTCGTGATCTCCGAGACAGCAGCCGAGCGCCTCGACGTGGCACGCCTCGCGACGCACGGGGTTGAAGCGGTGCTGTTCGTGGGCCGGGCGCCGCTGGATGCCGAGCGCGGGGTGCTCTCGACGCGCGGCTTGGCGTGGATCGCCATCGCGGATGGCGACGGTCAAGGCACGGGCTGCCTCGATGTTGGGCGCCTTCGCGCGATGGAGCTCGCCTGCCGGTATCTCCAGGAGGTCGGCCACCGTAGCTTGGGGCTCCTCGGTCCGCCGGGACTTGGCTTGGGTGAGCTTATGGCCCGAGTCGGGCCAGGCAGTGCGGTCGAGTTGGCGCGGCCGGCATGGCCCGGCGACGCCGCCGCGATCGGGAGGGCGCTACAGAGGCTGCTGGAGGCGCCGGGGCGGCCTACCGCGATCGTGTGCGCCGACGATCTGGCTGCGTTGGCTGTCATACGCGAATGCTCGGTGTGCGGCATCTCCGTTCCCCAGGATCTCGCGGTGGTCGGCTTCGGCGACGAACCCTTCGCTCGCTTCGCCCGGCCCGCGCTGACGACGGTCCGGCCCGCCTGTGCCGAGATCGGCGGGCGCGCGGCCGATGCGTTGCTGGAAGTGCTGGCGGGTCGAGCCTGCGCCAGCTATGCCGGGATCAACAAATTGGTCGTTCGCGAAAGCACCGAGCGGCCCGGAAACGTGCGAGGTTTCACGTGGAACGACAGCTTTGCAGGTTCCACGTGAAACCTCGCCTGGCACCTGTCCTGGGAAAGCCGCATCCCGTATGATCGCCGGTTGAACCCGCCGGTCGCCGCACGGCTCTTCCATGCTCTTTCCCACCCGTTTCGAGGTCATCGTCGTCGGCGGCGGACATGCTGGCACGGAGGCCGCGCTCGCTTCGGCGCGGATGGGTCGGGCCACCCTGCTGCTGACTCACAGCCTCGAGACGCTGGGACAGATGTCGTGCAACCCGTCGGTCGGCGGCATCGGGAAGGGGCATCTCGTAAGGGAAATCGACGCCCTGGGCGGTGCCATGGCGCTGGCCACCGACGAGGCCGGGATTCAGTTTCGCATTCTCAACTCCAGCAAGGGACCTGCAGTGCGCGCGACGCGCGCGCAGGCCGATCGACTGCTCTACAAGCGAGCCATTCGCTCCCGGCTGGAGGGTCAGCCGAATCTCACGCTGTTCCAGCAGGCTGTGGACGACTTGATCTTCGACCGCGATCGGGTGAAGGGCGTGGTGACGCAGATCGGCGTGCGCATCGAAGCCGATGCTGTCGTGCTGACGACGGGCACCTTTCTCGACGGGCTCATCCATGTCGGGCTCCGGAATTACGAAGCGGGGCGCGCCGGCGACCCGCCGGCCAAGATACTGGCAGCGCGCCTGCGCGAGCGCGAGCTGCCGGTGGGCCGGCTCAAGACCGGGACACCGCCGAGGCTGGACGGGCGAACGATCGATTTTTCCGCGTTGGCGCTGCAACCGGGCGACGATCCAGCGCCGGTGTTCTCCTTCATGGGCGATCGAACCATGCACCCGCGGCAGGTGCCGTGTTGGATCACCCACACCAATGAGCGCACCCACGACATCATTCGCGCGGGCTTGGACCGCTCGCCTCTGTTTACCGGCGTCATCAAGGGCACCGGGCCGCGGTACTGCCCTTCGATCGAGGACAAGGTCGTGCGCTTCGCCGACCGCACGAGCCATCAGATCTTCCTCGAGCCGGAAGGATTGACCACGCAGGAAATCTATCCCAACGGAATCTCGACGTCTTTGCCCTTCGACGTGCAGCTCGCGCTCGTGCGCTCGATCAAGGGTTGCGAGCAGGCTCACATCCTGCGCCCCGGCTACTCCATCGAATACGATTTTTTCGACCCGCGCACGCTCAAGCGCACGCTGGAGACCAAGGGCTTCGCGGGCCTGTTCTTCGCGGGACAGATCAATGGCACGACCGGGTATGAGGAGGCCGCCGCGCAGGGTTTGCTGGCCGGCATCAATGCCGCGCGCTACGTGCGCGGCGAGGAAGGCTGGTGTCCGCGCCGCGACCAGGCCTACCTGGGCGTTCTCATCGATGATCTCGTCACGCGGGGAGTGACCGAGCCGTACCGAATGTTCACGAGCCGCGCCGAGTACCGTTTGCAGCTTCGCGAGGACAACGCCGATCTGCGCCTCACCGAGATCGGCCGCGGGCTCGGCTGCGTCGACGACCAGCGCTGGGACGTGTTTTCGCGCAAGCGGGACGCCGTCGCCGGCGAGCTCGAGCGACTCAGATCGACGCGGGTGGGCGCGGATCTGGCACCCGCGCTCGCGCAGCGCGTGATCGGGGCGCCGCTGGATCGCGACGCGACTCTCGCCGAGCTCCTGCGCCGACCCGGCGTGTCCTATGCGGCGCTGATGGCGCTGCCGGAAGCCGGTCCATCGGTGGACGACGGTGTCGTGGCCGAACAGGTCGAGATCGCGGTCAAATACGCCGGCTACATCGAACGCCAGAAGGAAGAGATCGCGCGGAACGCCGCACACGAATCGGAGCGGTTGCCGCCCGGCCTCGATTACCGGCGCGTGCGCGGGCTGTCGGTCGAGGTACAGCAGAAGCTCAACGAATATCGCCCGGAGACGATCGGGCAAGCCGCACGCATTTCAGGCGTCACGCCGGCGGCGATCTCATTGCTGCTGGTCCATCTGAAGCGGGGATTCACCGATCCGAGTCCGGAAAAGATGCGGGCATGACGCCTGGGGGAGCGCTCGCCGACGGGCTTCGTGCCCTCGGGCTCGAGCTCGACGCCGCCGCCCGGCAGAAGCTCCTGGCTTACGTCGCGCTGCTCGAGAAGTGGAATCGCGTCTACAACCTTACGGCGATCCGTGAACCCGGGCGAATGCTGACCCACCATCTTCTCGACTCGCTCGCCGTGCTGTGCCACCTGCCCGAGGCGGCGTCGCTACGCCTCGTCGATATCGGAAGCGGCGGCGGATCGCCCGGGATCCCGCTCGCCATCGCGCGTCCGCGATGGCAGGTGAGCCTCGTCGAGCGCAGCCGCAAAAAGGCTTCGTTCCTGCGCCAAGCGCAGGCTGAGCTGGCACTGGCCAACCTCGAGATAGTCGAAGCGCGCGTCGAGGACTACGATCCGGCCCCGCTGTTCGATGCGGCGATCAGCCGCGCCTTCTCCGACCTCGCTGATTTCGCCGCTGCCGCCGAGCGGGTCACACGCCTCGGCGCCCGCTGGTTCGCGATGAAGGGTTCGCGTCCGACGGAAGAGATCGCTGCACTTCCTGCCTCGGTCCGGGTGATCGACGTACCGCGGCTTTCAGTACCCGGTCTGGCGGCCGAGCGCCACGTCGTCATCATGGAGCGTACGGCGTGACTCGCATCATCGCCATCGCCAATCAGAAAGGGGGCGTCGGCAAGACGACCACCGCGGTGAATGTGGCGGCCAGCCTTGCCGCCATGAAGCGCCGTGTGCTGCTCGTCGACCTCGACCCTCAAGGTAACGCGACCATGGGGGCCGGCGTCGATAAGCGTGCGCTCACTTACACTGTCTACCAAGTACTGCTGGGCGAGAAGAAGATCGCCGACGTGCGTGTCGCATCGACTTCGGGGGGCTTCGACCTGGTGCCTTCGAATCGCGATCTCGCGGGCGCGGAGGTCGAGCTGGTCGAGCTGCCAGAGCGGGAGACGCGACTCAAGGACGCGCTCGCCGAAGCGTTGTCCCAGATGAGGAGCGCGATCTCCGCGGTCGTCGCCGACTACGACTTCATCCTGCTCGACTGCCCGCCGTCGCTGTCGCTGCTCACTCTCAACGGCCTGTGCGCGGCGGATAGCGTGCTGATCCCCATGCAATGCGAGTACTACGCTCTCGAAGGCCTTTCCGATCTCGTGCAGACCATCCGGCGGGTCCGCGCGCACCTCAATCCGCACCTCGAGATCGAGGGGTTGCTGCGCACGATGTACGATCCACGCAATACCCTGGCGCTCAACGTCTCGGCGGATTTGCAAAAACATTTCGGCGACAAGCTCTACCGCACCGTGATTCCGCGCAACATCCGGCTTGCCGAAGCGCCGAGCTACGGCATTCCAGCGCTGCATCTGGATAAGTCCTCGAAGGGCGCACAGGCGTACCTGGCGCTGGCCGGCGAGATGCTGCGCCGTGAGGAGTCGGCGCGGGCGATGGAACCGCTCGCCGCGACGGGAACCACCGATGGCTAGGCTCAAAGGACTGGGGCGTGGGTTGGACGCGTTGCTCTCGGCCGCCGAGGACGCGCCGCGAGCGGATGCGCTGCGCTCGCTCGCGCTCGATCAGATCCGCTCCGGACGCTATCAGCCGCGGACCCGCATGGACGATGGGTCGCTCGACGAGCTGGCCGAATCGATCAGGAGTCAGGGCGTCGTGCAGCCGATTCTGGTCCGTCCGATCGACGGCGGGCGCTACGAGATCATCGCCGGAGAGCGACGCTGGCTCGCCGCGCGTCGCGCGGGGCTGTCCGAGATCCCTGCGCTGGTCCGCGACGTTCCCGACCAGGCCACGCTCGCGCTGGCGCTGATCGAGAATATCCAGCGCGAAGACCTCAATCCGTTGGAGGAAGCGCAGGGCATCAAGCGGCTCGTCGAGGAGTTCGGGCTCACCCACGAGGCCGCGGCACAGGCAATCGGCCGGTCACGCAGCGCGGTGACCAATCTGTTGCGGCTTACGCAGCTCGCGCCTCCGGTACAGTCGATGCTGCTCGCCGGCAGGCTCGACATGGGTCACGCGCGTGCCCTGCTCGCTTTGCCGCTCGCGCAGCAGGGAGCGGCTGCGGCGAGAGTCGTCGACGGCGGACTCTCGGTCCGGGGGGCCGAGCGGCTGGTGCAGGCCGCACTGCATCCCAGGCAGCGCTCCAGGCGCGCCGGGAGACGCACCGACGCCGACGTTGCGCGGCTGGAAAGCGAAATCGCCGAAGTGCTCGGAGCGGTGGTGCGCATCGAGCCGATGCGCCAAGGCGCCGGACGCATCGTCATCCGTTATTCGAGCCTCGAGCAGCTCGACGGCGTGCTCGCCAGACTGCGGCAGGGGAGGTAGCGCATCTCGGCAGGAGCTGCGGGACGGCCGCCCGCGGAGGGCGACGGGGCGACGGCGTGCGCCGCCCATTGGCGTGGCGCTGGCGCGCTGTGCCTCAGCCGAGCTGCTGCAGCATCGTTTCGGCCCCGGAGACTTCGTATTTGCCCGGCGCCTCGATGTTGAGCGTCTTCACTACGCCGTTGTCGATCAGGGCCGAGAAGCGTTGGCAGCGCATACCCAGGCCCCGCGCGGTGAGATCGAGCTCGAGGCCGAGCGCTTTGGTGTATGTGCCGCTGCCGTCGGCCATCATGCGCACCTTGCCGGCAGTCTTCTGGTCCTTCGCCCAGGCCCCCATGACGAACGGATCGTTGACCGACATGCAGAGGATCTCGTCCACACCCCTGGCCTTGAGCTTGTCGTAGTTGGCCACAAAGCTCGGCACATGCTTCGCGGAGCAGGTTGGAGTGAACGCTCCCGGCAGGCCGAACAGGACGATCTTCTTGCCGCGTACGAGATCGTCGATCTTGAACTCGTTGGGTCCCAGCGTGCAGCCCGCGGTCTCGACTTCGATGTATTCGCTCAGCGCGCCCGACGGAAGCCGGTCGCCGACTCGGATGGTCATGGCTGTCTCCTCTTGGTTCGAGATAGTGCGCCGAACGGCGCGCCTTCGGATCGAAGATTCATTGTAGCGAATCCGTCGCGTATCTTGTCGGCGCCGACGCGGAAGCGTAACGTTTGACACCGCTCGCTCGAAGTCCAAATCGGGGGAAACCATGGCGAAACGACCCGACGGCGCGACGCTGCTCGTCGCGACGCGCAAGGGACTGTGGCAGTTGAAAAGCGACGCGGCGCGGCGCAGCTGGCGCGTCGCGGGGCCCCAATTCCTCGGCCACGTCATTCATCATTGCGTCGCAGATCCGCGTAAGGGGCGCACGATGCTCGCCGCGGCCCGCACGGGTCACTTGGGGCCGACGATCTTCCGCTCCGCCGATCGCGGCCGTACCTGGCATGAGGCCAAGCAGCCGCCGGCGTTCCGCGAAGGCGGCGCTCGCGCCGTCGATCACACCTTCTGGCTCACGCCCGGCCACGCTTCCGAGCCGGACGTGTGGTACGCGGGCACGTCGCCGCAGGGACTGTTCCGCTCGGCCGACGGCGGCGCGACGTGGCAAGGCGTCGACGGTTTCAACGAGCACCCGTCGCGCAGGGCGTGGTGCGGCGGCGATCAGGACGGAACGCCTGACGGCGCCAAGCTGCATTCCGTGCTGATCGATCCGCGGAACCCGAAGCACATGTACATCGGCATGTCCGGCGGCGGCGTGTTCGAATCGAACGATGGAGGCTCCGACTGGCGCCCGCTCAATCGCGGCGTGCGCGCGGATTTCCTCCCCGATCCCGATCCTGAGTTCGGACACGATCCGCACTGCGTGCGGCTGCATCCTGCCGCGCCGGATCGGCTCTATCAGCAGAACCATTGCGGCATCTACCGCCTCGATCGCCCCGCCGAGCGCTGGGAGGAGATCGGGACGACCATGCCGAAGAGCGTCGGCTCGATCGGATTCCCGATGGTGCTGCATCCGCGCGATCCCGATACGCTGTGGGTGTTTCCGATGGACGGCTCGAAGGTCTGGCCCCGCGTTTCACCGGGAGGCAAGGCAGCGGTGTACCGCTCGGTCAACGGGGGGAGAAGCTGGCAGCGCCAGGGGCGCGGGTTGCCCGGCAGCCAGGCATGGTTCACGGTCAAGCGACAGGCGATGACCGCGGACGACGCCGATCCCGTCGGCGTGTACTTCGGAACGACCAGCGGCGAAGTATGGGCGAGCCGCGACGAGGGACGCTCGTGGAAGTGCGTAGCGGCGCATCTGCCGGAGATCTACGCGGTCGAGACGGCTTGACAGCGCGGCATTTACCGCTGCCCGGGTTCCCATGCGCGTGCTGATTCCGAGCCCCCTTCGTTCGTACACCGGCGACGCCCCCGCCGTCGCGGGTGCTGGGTCCACGCTGGAGGAGTTGACGCGTGAGCTCGACCGGCGTTATCCGGGCATCCGCTTCCGCGTGATCGACGAGCAGGGTCGGATCCGCAGGCACATCAAGTTCTTCGTCAACGGCGTTCAGAGGCCCGATCTGAACGCGGCGCTCGGGGACGACGACGAAGTGATGATCGTGTGCGCGCTTTCCGGCGGGTAAGGCTCGCGCCAAGGTCGGGGTCAGCCGTTGGTATCGTGGCGCAGCATCGTTGACGCGACGCGGTAAAAAGCCCTACAATCCAAAAGTTTGCTTCGGATCCGGTGTCGTCGGCTCCGCGTCCTTCCCCCTCGCGCTATCCGGCCGGCCGCATTGCAGCATGGCAGGCCGCTGCGACGGCGCTCATCGCCGGCTCGAGCGCGTGGTGGGCGGGCTGGCACGGTTTTCTGTCCGGGCTTTTGGGAGGCCTCGTGAACGTCACGGCCGGCATCGTCTTTGCGATGCTCGTCGGCCTTGGCCGTGCGGCGACCGCCACAGCGACGCTGCGCACGATGATCCGGGCCGAGGCGGCGAAGATCACGCTGATCGTGCTGCAGCTGTGGCTGGTGCTCAGCGGCTACGGCGACGTGGTGCCGGGGGCGTTTCTGGCGGCATTCATCGGCACGTTGATCGTGTCCCAGGCGGCGATCCTGATTCGGGATTGATCGGCCGTTGGCGGACGCTTCTCGGGTTGACACTCGTCAATATCGCGCTTATTGCCACCGCTAGTATCGGCGACTCACGGGAAAGTTGAATGGCAGCGGAGCGCGAACTCGATCCGTCGGCGTATATCCAGCACCACCTCACGTTCTTCTCCCACCCGGTGGCGGAGGAAGGCGGGTTCTGGACGCTGCACTACGACACCATCGTGACGTCACTCGTCCTCGGCGTCCTGGTCCTCGGATTCATATGGCTCGTCACCCGCAAGGCCGTCGCGGGCGTCCCGTCGAAGGCGCAGGCGTTCGTCGAACTCACGGTCGAGTTCGTCAACGAGCAGGTCCGCAGCATGTTCCACCACGACTACCGGGTCGTCGCGCCGATCGCGCTGACGGTGGGGCTTTGGGTGCTGTTCATGAACCTCACGGACCTGCTGCCGGTGGACGTGATGTCCTGGATCTACTCCAACGTATTCCATCTGCACGCGTGGCGAACCGTGTCGACCGCGGACGTCAACACGACCTTCGCGCTGTCGCTCTCGGTGCTGGCCCTGGTGATCTACTATCACATCCGCAACAAGGGGCTCGGCGGCTGGCTGCACGAGCTGGCCGCCACGCCCTTCGGTGCGAAGCCGATCTGGGCGGCGCCGATCCTGATCGCCTTCAACCTGATCTTCAACGCGATCGAGTACATCTCGAAGCCTCTGTCGCACTCGCTGCGGCTGTTCGGCAACATGTACGCTGGCGAGATCATGTTCCTGCTCATCGCACTTCTCGCGTCGACGGGCTTCGTCGGCGCCCTTGGCGGGGCCATCACGCAAATCATGTGGGTCGGGTTCGACGGCTTCATCGCGGTATTGCAAGCCTACATTTTCATGATGCTCACGATCGCCTACATCTCCATGGCTCACGAGAGTCACTAGAGGTCTTCCAAGAACGATTCTCGCCACGACACAACGATCGTCCAATCTGAAAGGGAAAACGCAATGGACAAGCTGCAACTCGTCGCCCAGATTCAGGCGTACACCGGCATCGGCATCGGCCTGATGATCGGCCTGGGCGCGCTCGGAGCCTGCGTGGGCATCGGCATCATGTGCTCGCGCTTTCTGGAAGGCGCGGCGCGCCAGCCGGAGATGATCCCGGCGCTGCAGGCCAAGGTGTTCCTGCTGCTGGGGCTGATCGACGCCTCGTTCATCATCGGGCTGGGGATTGCGATGCTGTTCGCGTACGCCAATCCGCTCATTCCGACGGGCCTGAAGTAGCCGACGGCGGCGGACGCGGTCCAACGGAACGCACATGAACATCAACCTCACGATCTTTGTGCAGGCGCTGATCTTCGCCATCTTCATCTGGTTCTGTGCGAGATACATCTGGCCGCCTCTCATGCGGGCGATCGAGACGAGGCAGAAGCAGATCGCCGAGGGGCTGGCCGCGGGCGAGGAAGCGCGCCAGAGCCTCGCCCGGGCCGAGCAGCGGATCGGCGAGATGATGACCGAGGCGAAGACTCGCGCCTCTGACATCGTCGCCCAGGGCGAGAAGCTCAAGAGCGAGACGATCGACCAGGCCCGCAACGACGCAAAGGCGGAAGCCGAGCGCATCCTCGCGGCCGGCCGCGCCGAAATCCAGCAGGAGGTGTCGCGAGCGAAGGAGGCGCTGCGCAACCAGGTCGCCGACCTCGCCGTCGCTGGCGCGAGCCAGATCCTCAAACGCGAAGTCGATGCCAAGGCGCACGCCGAGCTCCTCTCGGCGCTGCAGAAGCAACTCTAGGCGCGCGTTCGATGGCCGAGCAGATCACGGTCGCGCGACCCTACGCCGAAGCCGCCTTCGAGCTCGCGCGCGAGGGCAACGCACTGCCGGTGTGGTCCGAGATGCTGCGCGTCGCCGCGGCGGTAGCCGACGATCCGCAGATGCATGCGGCGCTCGACAACCCGAAGCTGTCGGCGGGGGACAAGGAGTCGCTGTTCCTGTCGATCTGCGGCGAGCGTCTCGACACGGAAGGACGCAACTTCGTCCGCGTACTGATCGGCGCGGAGCGCATCGAGCTGCTGCCCGAGATCCGGACTCTGTTCGAGGCACTGAAGGACTCCGACGAGGGCGTGGCGCGCGCCCGCATCGCGACTGCCTTCCCGCTCTCCGACCAAGAGCTCGCCGGGCTCAAATCCGCGCTGGAGCGGCGGTTCCGCAGGAAGATCGAGGCCAGCGTCAGCGTCGACCCGTCGCTCATCGGCGGAGCGAAGATCGTGGTCGGCGACACGGTGATCGACGCCTCGGTGAAGGCCGAGCTCGAGGCCATGGCCAACCATTTGCGAGCCTGATGTCACGTTCGGCCGGACGCGCACCGCGCCGGCGTTCTGCAAAGGAAAATCGATGCAGTTGAATCCATCGGAAATCAGCGAGCTCATCAAGAGCAGGATCCGCAATCTCGACACCGGCGCCGAAGTCCGCACCCAAGGCACGGTCGTGTCGCTCACCGACGGGATCGCCCGCGTCCACGGGCTCTCCGACGCGATGCAGGGCGAGATGATCGAGTTCCCGCAGAACACCTTCGGCCTGGCGCTCAATCTCGAGCGCGACTCGGTCGGGGCGGTGATCCTCGGCGACTACGAGCACATCTCCGAGGGCGACACGGTCAAGTGCACGAGCCGCATCCTCGAAGTGCCGGTCGGGCCCGAGCTGATCGGACGCGTCGTCAACGCGCTGGGCCAGCCCATCGACGGCAAAGGACCGATCGCCGCCAAGGCCACCGACGTGATCGAGAAGGTGGCTCCGGGCGTGATCTGGCGCCAGAGCGTATCGCAGCCGGTGCAGACGGGCCTGAAGGCGATCGACGCCATGGTGCCGATCGGCCGCGGGCAGCGCGAGCTCATCATCGGCGACCGCCAGACGGGCAAGACCGCGGTGGCGATCGACACGATCATCAACCAGAAGGGCAAGGAGCTTACCTGCATCTACGTCGCGATCGGGCAGAAGGCCTCGTCCATCATGAACGTCGTGAAGAAGCTCGAGGAGCACGGCGCGATGGCGTACACGATCGTCCTCGCGGCTTCGGCCTCCGACTCGGCGGCGATGCAGTACATCGCCCCCTATTCCGGCTGCACGATGGGCGAGTATTTCCGCGACCGCGGCCAGGACGCGCTCATCATCTACGACGACCTGACCAAGCAGGCGTGGGCGTACCGGCAGATCTCGCTGCTGCTGCGCCGACCGCCGGGTCGCGAGGCGTACCCGGGCGACGTGTTCTACCTCCACTCCCGGCTGCTCGAGCGCGCCGCGCGAGTGAACGCCGACTATGTCGAGAAATTCACCAAGGGCGCGGTCACGGGCAAGACCGGCTCGCTCACCGCGCTGCCGATCATCGAGACGCAGGCCGGCGACGTGACTGCCTTCGTGCCGACCAACGTCATTTCGATCACCGACGGGCAGATCTTCCTCGAGACGGATCTGTTCAACGCCGGCATCCGTCCCGCCATCAACGCCGGCATCTCGGTCTCGCGGGTCGGCGGCGCGGCGCAGACCAAGGTGATCAAGAAGCTCGGCGGCGGCGTGCGTCTCGCGCTGGCGCAGTATCGCGAGCTCGCCGCGTTCGCCCAGTTCGCCTCCGACCTCGACGAAGCCACCCGCAAGCAGCTCGACCGCGGGCGGATGGTCACCGAGCTCATGAAGCAGCCGCAGTACGCCCCGCTGTCGGTGGCCGAGCAGGCGCTGACGCTCTTCGCGGTGAACCGGGGCTACTACGACGACGTTCCGGTCGACAAGGCGCTCGTCTTCGAGGCGGCGTTGCGGACCTACGTCAAAAGCAAGTACGCCGCGATCTTCGACAAGGTCGAGTCGAACAAGGACCTCGACACTGACGGAGAAAAGGCGCTCGCCGCGGCCATCGAAGACTTCAAGAAGAACGGGACCTGGTAGGGAAGACTTCCGATGGCCGGCTCCAAAGAGATCCGCAACAAGATCAAAAGCGTGCAGAGCACGCGCAAGATCACCAAGGCCATGGAGATGGTCGCCGCCTCCAAGATGAAGAAGGCGCAGGACCGCATGCGCGCGTCGCGGCCTTACGTGGGGCGCGTGGTGGCCATCGCGCGCCATCTCGCGCACGCCAATCCGGAGTACCGGCACACCTTCCTGCTGAAGCGGCCCGAGGTTCGCAACGTCGGGCTCGTCGTCGTCACCTCCGACAAGGGCCTTTGCGGCGGCCTCAACACGAATGCCCTGCGCCTCGCGCTCTCGAAGATCAAGGAATGGCAAGCAGCGGGCATCGGCGTCAAGGTGACGCCGATCGGCAGCAAGGGATTCGGCTTCATGCAGCGGCTCAAGGCCGACATCGCCTCGTACGTCACCAACCTCGGCGACCGCCCGTCGCTCGAGAAGGTCATCGGGCCGGTGAAGGTGCAGCTCGATCTGTACATGGACGGCCAGATCGACGAGCTGCACGTGCTCGCGACGCGCTTCGAGAACACGATGAAGCAGACCCCGGTCGCCGTGCAGCTGCTGCCCATCGCGGACCTCGGCAAGGACGACGACAAGCGCGGGTATCCATGGGACTACATCTACGAGCCCGACGCGAAGAGCGTTCTCGACGACCTGCTGCGTCGTTACCTGGAGGCGATCGTGTATCAGGCCATCAACGAGAACATGGCCTCCGAGCAGAGCGCGCGGATGGTCGCCATGAAGGCGGCCTCCGACAATGCCGGAGAGATCATCGACGAGCTGCAGCTCATCTACAACAAGCAGCGTCAGGCCGGGATCACCAAGGAGATCTCCGAGATCGTCGGCGGTGCGGCGGCGGTGTGAGGCGGCGAAAACCAATACGGCAGCATTTGAGAGAGTCCAAGGATCCAAGATGAGCGAAGGAACGATTGTCCAGTGCATCGGCGCGGTGATCGACGTGGAGTTCGCGCGCGAGGAGCTGCCCAAGATCTACGACGCGTTGACGCTCGAAGGCAGCGACTTGACGCTGGAGGTGCAGCAGCAGCTCGGCGACGGGGTCGTGCGCACGATCTGCCTGGGCAGCGCCGAGGGCCTGCGCCGAGGCATGAAGGTGAAGAACACCGGCGCCGGCATCAAGGTGCCCGTGGGGCCGGCAACCCTCGGCCGCATCATGGACGTGCTAGGCCGCCCGATCGACGAGCGCGGTCCGGTGAAGGCGGAAAACGCGATGCCAATCCATCGCGACGCGCCGACGTTCGAGGAGCTGTCTCCCTCCACGGAGCTGCTCGAGACCGGGATCAAGGTGATCGACCTGGTCTGCCCCTTCGCCAAGGGCGGCAAGGTGGGCCTGTTCGGCGGGGCCGGCGTGGGCAAGACCGTAAACATGCTCGAGCTCATCAACAACATCGCCACCCAGCACTCAGGGCTCTCGGTCTTCGCCGGCGTGGGAGAGCGCACGCGCGAGGGCAACGACTTCTACCACGAGATGCGGGAAGCCGGCGTGGTGAAGCTGGACAACCTTCCGGAGTCGAAGGTGGCGATGGTCTACGGGCAGATGAACGAGCCGCCGGGCAACCGCCTTCGCGTGGCGCTCACCGGGCTGACGATGGCCGAGTTCTTCCGCGACGAAGGCCGCGACGTGCTGCTGTTCATCGACAACATCTACCGCTACACACTGGCCGGAACGGAGGTGTCCGCGCTGCTTGGACGCATGCCCTCCGCGGTGGGCTACCAGCCGACGCTCGCCGCCGAGATGGGCGAGCTGCAGGAGCGCATCACGTCGACCAAGACCGGCTCCATCACCTCGGTCCAGGCGGTGTACGTTCCCGCAGACGACCTGACCGACCCGTCCCCCGCGACGACCTTCGGCCACCTCGACTCAACCATCGTGCTCTCGCGCGATATCGCCTCGCTGGGCATCTATCCGGCGGTCGACCCGCTCGATTCGACGTCGCGCCAGCTCGACCCGAACGTCGTCGGCGAAGAGCACTACACGGTGGCGCGGCGCGTGCAGCAGACGCTGCAGCGCTACAAGGAGCTGCGCGACATCATCGCGATCCTCGGCATGGACGAGCTTTCCCCCGAGGACAAGCTGGTCGTCGCCCGCGCCCGCAAGATCCAGCGCTTCCTGTCGCAACCGTTCCATGTCGCCGAGACCTTCACCGGCTCGCCGGGCAAGTATGTCACGCTCAAGGACACGATCCGGGGCTTCAAGGCGATCGTCGACGGCGAATACGACCAGCTTCCCGAGCAGGCCTTCTACATGATCGGCACGATCGAAGAGGCCTCCGAAAAAGCCAAGACCCTGCAGTGATGGCGAACACCATTCACGTCGACGTCGTGAGTCTCTCGGAATCCGTGTTCAGCGGAGAGGCGGAATTCGTCGTGCTGCCCGGCGTCGTGGGCGAGCTCGGCATCTATCCCAAGCACGCGCCGCTGATCACCCAGATCAAGCCCGGCGAAGTGCGGATCAAGGTGGCCGGACGCGACGAGGAGCAGATCGTCTTCGTGCAGGGCGGCTTTCTCGAGGTGCAGCCCGACGTCGTCACCGTGCTCTCCGACACGGCGATCCGGGCGCACGATCTCGACGAGGCCAAGGCGCTGGAAGCGAAGCAGCGCGCCGAGGACGCGATGCAGAACAAGACCTCGAAGGAGGAGATCGCGATGGCGGAAGCCGAGCTCGCCGGCGCCGTCGCCCAGCTCGCGGCCATCCGGCGGCTGCGCCGTGGCCGCGCCTAGAGGCCCCGGCTCGCCCGCCGGCGTCAGCGCGTCAGCTGCTGCTCGGCGAGCGCGACCCAGTAGCTCGCCCCGATCGGCAGCACCGCGTCGTTGAAGTCGTATTGCGGGCTGTGGATGTTGGCGGTGTCCGTGCCGCGTCCGGCGCCGAGCCAGACATAGCAGCCGGGCTTCGCCTGGAGCATGAAGGCGAAGTCCTCGCTGCCCATCTCAGGCGTGGGACTCGTGTCGACGTTGGCCGCGCCGACCACCGTCGCCGCCGCGGCGGCCGCATGCGTCGTCTCGCGCTCGCTGTTCACCGTCGCCGGATAGCGCCGCTCGTAGCGTATCGTCGCCGTCATATCGAACGTCGCCGCAACGCCGGCGACGATCGCGCGCATGCGCTCCTCGATCAGGTCCTGCACCTCGCGCTTGAAGCTGCGTACGGTCCCGCGGAGCACGACTTCCTGCGGGATCACGTTCCACGTGTCGCCGCCGTGGACCTGCGTGACGGTCACGACGCCGGCGTCCTGGGGATGGAGATTGCGCGCGACGATCGTCTGCAGCGCGCTGATGCAGTGCGCGGCGAAGAGCATCGGATCCTTGCCCATGTAGGCCATCGCCGCGTGCGCGCCCTTGCCGGTCGCGACGATCTCGAAGACGTCGTAGGCGCCCATGAGAGGTCCCGCGCGCATCGCGAAGCTGCCCGCGGGGAGCCGCGGCCAGTTGTGCATGCCGTAAACGGCGCGCATGGGAAAGCGCTCGAAGAGGCCCTCCTCCACCATGACGCGTCCGCCGCCCTCGTTCTCCTCCGCCGGCTGGAAGATGAAGTAGACGGTGCCGTCGATCTTCCGGCGCCGGGACAGCGCACGCGCCGCGCCGAGCAGCATGGTGGTGTGGCCGTCGTGGCCGCAGGCGTGCATTCGGCCCTCGTTGCGGGAGGCGTACACCAGGCCGGTACGCTCCAGTATGGGCAAGGCGTCGAGATCGGCCCGCAAACCGATCGCCGCGTCCGCGCCGCCGTGGCGCAGCACGCCGACCACACCCGTGCGGGCGAGACCGCGATGGACCTCCAGCCCGAAGGACTCGAGCTTCTGGGCGACGAAAGCGGCGGTGCTCTCCTCCTCGAATGCCGTCTCGGGATGGGCGTGGATGTGATGCCGCCACTGCTCCATCTCGGCGACGATGGCGGCGACTTCGGGGACGATGTTCATGCGGCGTTCCTCCTGCGGCGCAATCCCGCGATGGTAGCAAAAGAGCCGCCGCGAGCCCTGCGGTAGAATCCGGTTGCCGCGCCGGCCTTTCTCGCATGTCAGCCACCGACACCGCGCACTACGACCTGGCGATCATCGGCGGCGGCATCAACGGCGTTGGCATCGCCCGCGACGCTGCCGGCCGAGGACTGAAGGTCGCGCTCTTCGAGAAGGACGACCTCGGCGCGCACACCTCGTCGCAGAGCACCAAGCTCATCCACGGCGGCCTGCGCTATCTGGAGCACTACGAGTTCCGGCTCGTCGCCGAGGCGCTCGCCGAGCGGGAAGTGCTCCTGCGCGCCGCCCCACATATCATCTCACCGCTGCAGTTCGTGCTGCCACACGAGCCGCACCTCCGGCCCGCGTGGATGATCCGTGCGGGCTTGTTCCTCTACGATCACCTCGGCCGGCGCGAGACGCTGCCGGCCTCCTTCGGAGTCCGCCTGCGAGGCAGCAAATGGGGGGCCGGGCTCAAGCCTCAGTTCGACCGCGGGTTCGTCTACTCCGACGCCTGGGTCGACGACGCGCGGCTGGTGGTGCTCAACGCGATGGCTGCGCGGGAGCTCGGAGCGCAGATCCGTACGCGCGCGAACGTGGCCGGCGCGCGCCGGGAGCGCGGCGGGTGGCGCATCGCGGTCGAAGAGGTCGCCGGAACGGCGAGCGAATGCACGGCCAGCGTGCTGGTCAACGCGGCCGGCCCCTGGGTGAAGGAAGTTCTCGACCGGGTCGCGCGCGTACACATCAAGGCCGATATCCGCCACGTCAAGGGAAGCCACATCGTCGTGCCGCGTCTGCACGGGGAGGCGCACGCCTACATCCTGCAGAACGCGGACAACCGGGTCGCGTTCATCATCCCCTTTCAGGGCGAGTTCTCGTTGATCGGCACGACCGACGTGCCGGTGGATGCCTTCGAGGCCCCCGTCGTCTCTGCGGAGGAAGTCGAGTACCTGTGCCGGATCGCGAATGCCTATCTCGAGCGGCCCATCGCGGCAGCCAGCGTGGTGTGGAGCTACAGCGGCGTGCGCCCGTTGTACGACGACGGC
>DATJBM010000102.1:0-63452 GCA_035515295.1 Casimicrobiaceae bacterium
GTGCCGCAGATCGCTCCGGGCGCGGACTTCGGCAGCGTGAACACGCTGACCTTCGACAACCCGCTGCTCTCCGACCAGCTCAAGCAGACGTTCGGGATCACCCCGACCAACCCGGTGGATGTCATCGTCCAGCGCCGCAACGTGGAAGGCGGGAATCGCCAGTACGACTACCGGACCACATCGTATCGCACGGTCATGGGCGTGAAGGGCGAGGTCCTGAACGGATGGGACTACGATGCCTACTACCTGCTGGGGCGCGTCGTGTACTCGCAGGTGTTCAAGAACGAGACGTCGATCTCGCGCATGAACAACGCGCTCGACGTGGTCACCGATCCCAACACCGGCCAGCCGGTCTGCCGGGTGACGCTGCTGGGCAGCGATCCGAGTTGCGTGCCCTGGGACCTCTGGCACTCGGGTGGCGTGACGCAGGCGCAGCTGGACTACATCGGTGTTTCGGGATTCCAGAGCGGCTCGACCGAGCGGCGGGTGTACGGCTTCACGCTGGGCGCCGACCTCGGCATGTACAACTGGCGGCTGCCCTGGGCCAAGGACGGCATCGGCGTGTCGTTCGGCTTCGAGGACGGCGTCGACAAGCTGGACCTCAGCACCGACAAGGAGTTCGACTCCGGCGACATCGAGGGGCTGCCGATCCATGGCAACCACGGCCAGATCGGCCGCAGGGAGTATTTTGGCGAGGTCCGCGTGCCGATCATCCAGGACCAGCCGTGGGCCCAGTATCTCGCCATCAACGGCAGCTACCGCTACTCCGACTACGACATCAACAAAACGGCCAACACCTACGGCCTCGGCGCGGAATGGAACCCGATCAAAGAGCTCAAGCTGCGCGGCAGCGTCCAGCAGGCCGTGCGCGCCCCCAACGTGGTCGAGCTCTTCATCCCGCAGGGTCTCAACCTGTTCGGCTCGCAGGATCCGTGCGGCCCCAGCACGAGCGGCGGCCCGCCGACCGCGACGCTGGCGCAGTGCCTCAGAACCGGGCTTCCCGCGAACCTCTACGGCTCGACCAATCTGACCAGCCCGGCGGGGCAACTCCAGTACCTGCAGGGCGGCAATCCCAACCTCGAGCCGGAGACGTCGCACAGCTACAGCTTGGGCGCGGTGGTGCGGCTCGCGAGGAACTTCGACGCCTCGGTCGACTACTACAAGATCAAGGTCAAGAACGTCATCACGACCGCGGCGTATGCGGCGGCGCTCAACCAGTGCACGACCTCCGGCCAGCTCTGCGACCTGATCCACCGCGACTCGCAGGGCACGCTCTGGCTCCCGGGCCAGGGATACGTCACCGGCACCAACATCAACGGCGCCAAGCTGGAGACCGACGGCATCGACGTCGTCGCCAACTATACCTGGGCCTTGCCGCCGAGCTGGGGTAACTGGGGCTCGCTCGGGTTCGCATTCAACGGCAACTACCTGCAGGATCTCAAGTACGACAACGGTACGGGGCTAGGGCCGTACAACTGTGCGGGTCTCTACGGGTCGGTCTGCAACGGCCAGGGGGGCTTCGCCATCAACCCGCTGCCGCGCTGGAAGCACCTGTTCCGCACCACCTGGTCGACGCCCTGGAACGTGGACGTGGCGGCGACGTGGCGGCACATCGGCTCCGTGGACCTGGACGCGTTCAGCAACGATCCGCAGCTCAACAACCCGGGCTTGCAATTCGAGACCGAGCACCACCTGAGCGAGCGGGATTATCTGGACCTGGCGCTGTCCTGGACGATGACCAAGAACTTCACCCTGTACGCGGGCGTGAACAACGTCTTCGACCGCGATCCACCGATCGTCGCGACGTCCGACGGCGTCGGCCCGACGAGCTCAAACAACGGGAACACGTTCCCTCAGCTCTACGACGCTCTCGGCCGGCACTTCTTCCTGACCTTGACCGCGAAGTTCTGATTCGCGGCCGGGCCGGTCGCTTCATGGACGGCGAGCTTCAGGCTCGCCGTCTTTTTTGGGCTCTTCGGTCAGGGGCGCGATGCGCCCTCAACAAGGGCGAGCGGACGGGACGCGCCGTCCCGCGGTCCTCGGCGCCTTGGCCGGGCTACAGACTGCCCGGTTCTGATACACCGGTGAACGCGTTCACGCCGACGGTCAGCGCGGTGATGAGCGCGCGCTCCGGCGCGGTGAGATGCGGGTGCCAGATGTCGAAGATCAGCACCACGCGGACCTTGTCGCTGTCGTTCCAGGCCTCGTGCTCGATCGTATCGTCGAACACCCACGCCCGACCGGGAACCCACGCTCGCGTATCGTTGCCGACTCGAAACCCGCATCCCTCAGGAATGATCAGCGGGAGATGGGTGACCAGACGGGCGTTCGTCACCCCGTTGTGCGGAGGGATGCGGGTCCGCGGCTTCAGCAGCGAAAACATGGCCGAGGGCGTTCGCCCCGGCTGATCGGGCTGCGGCGCCGCGGCCAGCGCGGCCATGGTCTTCGGGCACTTGGCCGCGTTCGCATCCACTCGCATTCCCATCTTGTAGAGGTGGAATGCGCTCCAGCGCGGGGAATTGTTCAGCTCGGCCCACTGGTTGAGTGGCGTTCCCGGCGGATACGAGATGTACGGCGTGAAGCCTTCCTCCGCCTGTAGGATCCCTATGAATTCCTCCCTGATCTCGTTGGTGGCAGCCTCCATCGCGTCGAGCCAGGGAAAGTCCGCACGGTCGAAGAACTCGATCGCCGGCAGTCCGGGATAGTGGTAGAGCTCGGACCGCGATTCGTATCGCCGTTTCCTCCCGACCATGATGTCCAGCGAATCGCGGAACCTGTTGAGCTTTTCACCGGCGAAGGTTTCGTAAAGCGGTTCAAGCTGGCGATCGAGAAAAGCGGCGAGCTCGCGGCCGTACTGTGCGTGGTAAGCGAGCGCGTGCGAGACGGCGGGGCGCAGCTCCGGACGCAGTCGATCCAGGGGCGGCGAGGCCTGCGCGACGGCCACCGACGCGCGCGCGGCTTCGTGGGTCTTGCCCTGCCGCTCGAGCAGGTTGGCGCGAAGGATCAGGGCAACGAGGTTCTTCGGCTCGAGCACGAGCGCCCGCTGCGTTGCCGCTTCCTGCGCCGCCTCGTCGTTGAGCTCTCGGCACGCCAGCGCGAGATGGACCCATTGCTCGGAACTCGAGCCGTCGGCCTCCACGATCTGCTGGAACGCGCTCCGCGCCGATGGGAAGTCGCCCCGACGAAAGGCGCGCTGACCGAGCGCGCTCAAGGTTCGAATGTGGTGTGGCTGGATTTCGAGTATCCGCCGCCACAGCGCGTCGGCCTCGCTGTCCCGGCCGGACTGGGCGGCGCCGATGGCAGCCGCCTCAAGCGCCGCGACCTGCGCCTGCGCCGAGGGATCGGTTTGCATCATGCGAGACCGTTACCGTACGGCCCGCGGACGCTGCGCCTCCGCAGCGGGTGTGGCGCCACAGCGTTCCGGGGTCTCACTTCAACCTCATAACCTTGATCATCGCGTTCCGGCCCTCGATGGTGAGGTTATAGCTGTTGAGCACGCCCGTCTCGATGGTCACCCGCAGGGTGGATCCCTCTTCCGGGTCGCGCACCGGCGTCGAATCGGCATCGAGCTGCCGCCACACCTGGCCGTTGTCGAGAACGAACAGGCACTTGCCGCGCAGCGTCCGGGCGAATTCGATCACGGTGGCCTTGATCGCGGTGATCTCCTCCGCCGATCCGGCTGCCGGCTCGGGAGCCGGCTTGCCAAAGTCCTCCGGCTTGGTGACGGGGGCCGTTGGCCGCCCGAACCCGAACCAGTCGAGGAGACTCTTTTCCTTGGCCTGAGGAGCGGGCGCGGAGAGCGCGTTCTTGGCGTGCGGCACGGCCGCGTCGAAGCACTTCAGCCGCTCCGTCGAATCGACGATCTCCGCGCACTTGGTCATCTCGATCAACGCATCCCTGGTGGCGTCGGCGTGTGCCGGACCCGCGGCCAGGAGGCCGAGGCACAGGACGAGAGGCACCCGCATGCCTGTTGGCCGGGTGTCAGGCTCCTCGTTGCCAACGCGGCTCGTCACGGCTCGGTTCCCTTTCAAAAAAGCCCCCGGCGAATGTCGGCTAGTCATGCCCTCGGCGACCCAAGCGGGATGAATCCGTCCTTGGCGCCGCGGCGGGCACACGCTCGCCGGCGGCAAGGATAACGGTGCGACCCGATGTCTTACAATAGACGGCGAAGGCGGAAGCTCTCGGGTCAGGCGGCGGACTGTGTTCCTCAAGATCAAGAATCTCCTTCTACCGCACGAAATCGCGCGGCTCAGCGCGCTGGGCCGCGAGCTGCGGTTCGTCGATGGGCGAGTGTCGAACCCGGCGAACCAGACCAAGGACAACCTTCAGGCCGATCCCGGCGATCCGAAATACGCCGAATCCGTTCAGCTCGTAAGCGCGGCCTTCACGCGATCGCGCGAGTTCATGGATTTCGCCATGCCCAAGCAGGTCGCGCCGCCGCTGCTCTGCCGTTATGCCCCGGGCATGCGATACGGCGCCCATGCGGACGCTGCGCTGGTCTATATCGGCAACGCCCGGCTGCGCTCGGACCTCTCGTGTACGGTCTTCATCAACGACCCATCGACGTATGAGGGCGGTGAGCTCTCGCTGGTCCTGGGAAACCAGGCGATCCCGTTCAAGGGCGCTCCGGGCGACGCTATCGTCTACCCCTCGACCACGCTGCACGAGGTCGTCCCTGTCCGTTCCGGCGAGCGTCTCGTTTCCATCACCTTCATCGAGAGCTTCGTCGCGGATCAGCACAAGAGGATGCAGGTCTACGAGCTCAATGAAATCGCGGCACTGGAGGGACTTTCGATGAAATGGGAAAGCCGCGTGCGCCTTGATGTCGTGCGCCAGAACCTGCTGCGCATGTGGGCGAGTGAATGAATCGCCACCATCCGGACCATTCAGCGGTAACGTCGCCGTAGCTCGCTAGCCGCCTTCGTTCAGGAGCCGTGACACGCGAGCGTCGGCCCGGGCCTGACGCTCGAGCCAACGCATGCCCCTGCGGATTTCCTCCCCGTTGATGCGTCGGGATTCACGAAGGACTTCCGCGCGCAGCGCCGGCGTGTAGGCGTACTCCGGCGCCTTCGAGTAGCGGGTCAGGACCGGGCTGCGGCCGAGGTTCGACAGAAGCGCGGCACCATGCGGCAAGCCGAAGTGTTCCAGAATGCGGCCGATGCCCGGCTCGACGTCGGCGAGGAATTGGTCGAAGTCGACGCCTGCGATCCGGCTCGAGCATTGCGTCAACGCCTCGTATCGCGACCAGGATTCCGCGAGCCAGCTCATGGCGGCCATCTCGCCTGCCGACAGCTTGTGCAAGGGCGGAAGGGGCACCGACAGCCGGGATTGCAATCGCCGCATCCGCTCCGGACCGTGGCCCCGCAGGTCGACGCCGGAATTCGCGCCGGCCAGAAGCGCGGCCAGGTACGGCTCCGGGGGGAGACTGATGTAGATCGCGCGCGAGCGCTCATCCAGCCGCAGGAGAGCCGAAGCGATGCGGCCGACGCTGCTCGTCGCCTTGACGACGACGCTGGATGTCCCGTCGTAGCCGCGGCCCCACAGACGGAGGAGGACGGCGAGCATTGAAGCGAAATCGGCGTGGCTCAGAAGCGAGTCGACTCGTGCGAGGGCGTCGTGCGCCTCGGCGAGGGTTCTGAGCGGCAACGGCTCGCGCAGCGAGAGGACTTCGCCCGTTTCGTCGAGCAGCCGGCTCACGAGCGTCGAGCCGACGTGACCGGTGTGAAAGATGAAATGAACCGGCAAGCCCGGGGGCGCGGATCGCAGCGCGTCGACCACCCCGGAGAAGGCTGTCCAAATACCTTGCGAATCGGGTCCCAGGACGCGGTCGTCGAGGAAGCTCGCAGACCGGTACGCGCGTGCGCCCAGCCGCACAAACAGGACGACGAGGCCAACGAGATCGATCTTGTGCGGATAGGCGTCGGGCGATTCGGACAAGCGACCGAGAAGATCCTCGGCAACGCGGTCGGGTTGCGATGGCGGCATGAACCGGGGTCGCGGACTGTTTACCGGAGAGGATTATGCGCCCGCGCCGTTTGATGACGGGACAAGGGTTCATGCGGCCGTGGCAAAGGCGTAGCATGGATGCTGTATCCGAAAATATGGGAAGGAGTGAGAAATGAGATTCAAGGCCTTACTTGCCTTATCTGCACTGACTATCGTTGCAATGGTCTTGCCCATCAGGTCGCCCGCGGCGGATCAAGCACCACCCGACGGCTTGATGCCGGTGCGCTCGTTCTACCTCGACGAGTTGTATGTGCGCCCCGATTCGGACCTGGCCGGCTACCGCAAGGTCGTAATCGATCCGGTACAGATAGCGTTCCGGAGCGACTGGAATCAAAGCGAACAGGACTACAAGGGCAAGACGCGCCGACTCCTGCCTCACGACGTCCAGGCCATTTCCGATGATATGACCGCTACGCTTCAAAGCAGTGTAGAGGAGGGGTTCAAGGCGCGGGGCTTCGAGATCGTCGCGGCGGCGGGGCCCGGTGCGTTGCGCGTGACCGCACGCGCCAAGGATCTGTACGTGAACGCGCCGGACGAGACGCCACCGGGACAAACGCGGTACCTGAGCAAGGACGCCGGTGAGGTGACGCTGATCCTGGAGGCGCGCGATTCGAGCAGCGGCAAGCTCCTGGCGCGCGTCGTCGACCATCGCATATCGCACCAGAGCGCGGGCGTACAGACCCGAGACCTCAGGCGGACCACGAACGTCGCGAGCAACTTCTGGTTCGACGAAACGTTCCGGAGATGGGCGACCGATTGCGCCAAGGCGTTCGAGGCTGCGAACGCCACTTAGGAATCGTCCGCCGCCACTTTTCGAGGCGCTGGGAGGACGCCGGTCAGAACCAGCTTGGCCTCTCGGGCGCTGCAGCCCGGCCAGCGGAAAATGTGTTAAAAGACCGCTGGCACGAAGAGGGGCCGGATCTACTTCCCATTCTGCAGCCGAGCCGCGGCGGATGCCGCCGCTCGCACGTGGGCTCGCGTCCCCCGCCTTTTTTCTGGCCGCGTTGCTCGAGGCCTTGGGACCGGGCAGCGGCCCTAACCGACCTTTGGGGGCAAAATGAGCAAACTCGCTGCTGCCGTGCTGTTTGTCGCCGCGCTGGTTTCCCAAGGTGCCGCGTGGAGTGCGGGGAGTGCTGCTGACGTCACTGACATGGACGCGCTCCGCGCAGCGGTACGCGCCGACAAGAAGGCCTTTGTGGCCTCGACCTTGGCGCTGACGCCGGCCGAGGCGAAGCGGTTCTGGCCCGTCTACGACAATTACCAGCGCATCGCCGACGCCGCCAACCGCCGCCGCAGCCTTGCGGTGGAAGCCATCGTCTCCCGGGACAAGCCCATCACAGACCTGTACGCGAAAAACCTCGCCAACGAGCTGATCGCCGCCGACGAGCAGGAAGTCCGGGCCCGCCGCGCGCTCACCAACAGGCTCATGCGCGGCGTACCGACGCGCATCCTGCCGCCGCGGAAGGCGGCACGCTATCTGCAACTCGAGTCGAAGATTCGGGCGATGCAGGCCTACGATATCGCGAGCGGCATTCCGCTGGTGAAATAAAGGGACGCGTTGCCGCGGGGGCGCGCCGCTGCGGCCGATGCTTCGGCGTTTCGTGCTTTTGCGCGCCGCAGGTGGACTTTTCGGCGATTTTGTGTAGAATCCTGCGGCTTTCGCACGAGAGCCCGGCCCCGTCTTTTCCGCGGCGGGCCACACTGTTCGAGCGTCTGGAAGCTTTCGAGGCGGCGACGCACGCCGCGCCCCGGCGTCCCGTTTCACGATGCCCTCGCGCGGGAGCGGTTTCTCGAACGCTTTCAGACACGCAAGAGGCGGCCTGTCGAGCCGCCCGAGGAAAGGCGAAGAGTCGACCGTAGAAGCCGGCGGGCCCTACCTCGAACCGCTCTCTGACCGAACAACCATCTGTCCTGGAGACAACCTATGAAACTGACCCGTTTGGCGGCGTGGGCCATGATCCTGCTCACGGCGATGCCCGGGGCGCTCGTGTCTTCGCTGGCGTACGCCCAAGCGCAGCCCGCCGCCCCTGCCGCGTCCTCGGCCGCGCCGGCGTCGGCTCCGCCCGCTGCACCCGGCTCCACGGCGACGCGCGCCACTGAAGTCGTCGAGAACCCGTACGGTCTGCAGGCGCTTTGGGCGGGCGGGGACATCGTGTCCAAGGGGACGATCGCCATCCTGGTCATCATGTCGATGGGAAGCTGGTACATCATCGTCACCAAGGTCTACGAGCAGTACAGGATGGGGCGCCAGGCGCGCGCTGCCGAGAAGAAGTTCTGGACCGCGCCGACCGTGCGCCAGGGCACCGACAGCCTCACGGCGAGCAGCCCCTACCGCTTCATCGCCGAATCAGGGCTGGAGGCATCCACCAAGCACGTCGGGTTGCAGGGCAACATCGACGTGAACACCTGGATCACGATGTCGATCCAGCGCGCCATCGACAACGTGCAGAGTCGCACCCAGGACGGCCTCGCCTTCCTCGCCACCGTCGGCTCCACCGCGCCCTTCGTCGGCCTGTTCGGAACGGTGTGGGGCATCTATCACGCGCTCACCGCGATCGGCATCGCCGGCCAGGCGTCGATCGACAAGGTGGCCGGCCCGGTCGGCGAGGCGCTCATCATGACCGCGATCGGCCTGGCCGTCGCGGTGCCGGCAGTGCTGGGTTACAACTGGCTAGTCAAGCGCAACAAGAACGCGATGGAGCAGGTCCGAAGTTTCGGCGCCGACCTGCACGCCGTGCTGCTCGCGGCGCCCAAGGCGACGCTGACCGCCACCGGGACCCGGGGCTAGATCATGGCGATGAACGTCGGCTCGCCCGACGGCCAGGACGAGGCATTCACCTCGACCATCAACACGACGCCGCTGGTCGACGTCATGCTGGTGCTGCTGATCATCTTCCTCATCACGATTCCCGTCGTGACGACGTCGATTCCGGTGCAGCTGCCGAAGGAGCGCAACGAGGTCCGCGAGACCAAGCCGGAGAACATCACGCTGTCGGTCGACCAGCAGGACCGCATCTACTGGAACGACTTGCGGCTGCCCAGCACTCAGGCGCTGGTCGACCGGCTGAAGAAGATATCGGTTCTCACGCCGCAGCCCGAGGTGCAGATTCGCGGCGATGCCCGCGGACGCTACGAAGGCGTCGGTCGCATCATCTACGCCTGCCAGCGGGCGGGGATCGCCAAAGTGGCTTTCATCACCGAGCCGCCGATCCGCGGCGGCGGCTAGAGATGAGACCCACCGGTCTCCGCGCGAGGAGCGCACAATGGCAATGAACATAGGATCCGGCTCGGGGATCGCCACGCGCGACCCCGAGGTGATGATCGACATCAACACCACGCCGCTGATCGACGTGATGCTGGTTCTGCTCGTGATGCTCATCATCACGCTGCCGATTCAGCTGCACTCGGTGAATCTCAACATGCCCATCGGCAATCCGCCGCCGCCGAAGGTCCTTCCCGAGGTTGTGAAGATCGACATCGACCCGAGCGACACGATCTACTGGGACGGCGTGGCGATACCGGATCGGGCGACGCTGGAGGAGAAGATACGGGCGGCCGCAGCGGAGCCGGTGCAACCGGAGGTCCATCTGCGCCCGGACAAGAATTCCCACTACGCTACCGCAGCGGAAGTGATGGCCTCCGCGCAGCGCCTGGGGCTCACCAAGATCGGCATCGTGGGCAGCGAACAGTTCATCGAGGAGTAGCCCTGGAGGCAGTACGTCTGGGAGCGCCCGCGCAACCGGAGTCATAACGCAATGGATTTCGCCCGCCGACAGAGAGATCCGACCCGGCACGTCATCGGCATCAGCCTGGTGATTCTGATTCACGTGCTGGTGATCTACGGCCTCGTTACCGGTCTGGCGCGCAAGGCCGTGGAGGTGATCAAGAAGCCGCTCAATGCGACGATCGTCGAGGAGATCAAGGCGCCGCCGCCCCCGCCGCCGCCGAAGAAAATAGAGGTCGCTAAGATCCCGCCGCCGCTGCAGCCCTACGTACCGCCGCCCGAGGTCCCGGTGCCGGTGATGCCGTCGGAGCCGGTCATCGCGGCGATAACCCCCACGCCTCCGCCCGCTCCGCCGGCGATCGCGCCACCGGCGCCGCCGCCGCCGCCCCCGCCGCCCAAGCCCGCGATCGTCAAGAACATCGTCCCGGTCTCCAAGCCGGATCTCGACTATCCATCGGAAGCGCAGCGCAAGGGGATCGAGGGCACCGTCGTGGCGCACCTCTCCATCGACGAGAAGGGCAACGTCACCGATGTCAAGATCGTCCAGGTCAGGCCGCCGAACGTGGCGCGCTACTTCGAGAGGGCGACGAGGGAAGCGCTCATGCAATGGAAGTTCTCGGCGACCGGCGAGAAATTCATCGGCGAGATCGAGGTCGACTACAAGCTGCAGTAGTCGGCGCGGACGAATGCAAAACGGCCGCTCGCAGGCGGCCGTTTCTTCATGCCGATCCGTGGCAGCTATTCTTCGCGCATCACGTACACGATCGCGCTCCAGGCCAGCGCCGCCAGCACGGCCAGCGCGATCATGATCCGGGAAAGCGTCAGCGGCACGACGACCACCGCGGCCACCAGGCTGCGAAAGAGGTCGTAGGCCAGATCCGGCAAAGCCGCCACCGCGGCGCCCGCCGCGACCAGCCAGAGCAGGATCAGGGCGGGACGGCGCCACGCAGGGAGCGCCGCGGGCGGCGGGAGATGCACGAGGACACGCGCGGTGAACCCGTCGTCTGCGAGATACTGCGCGCCCTGATCCGCAGCTTCGGCGCGCAGCGTGCACTCGAGCCAGTCGTCGCGCCGGTCCATCGCGTCGCCCGCCATCATCAGCTCTCCGGGCCCCATCCGGCGAGCCGCGCCTTGAGCTTCTGCTTGGCGCGCAGGATGTGCGTCTTCACCGTGCCCACGGGACAGCCCAGAACATACGCCGCCTCCTCGTGGGAGAGATCGTTATGGTAGCACTGCACGATCGCGGCCCGCTCCGGCTCGGAGAGCGTGGCCATCGCGCGCTCGAGATCGACGTTAAGAGCGGCACTCCGGGCGAGCGGTGCGGCAGGATCCTCCGGCGGCGCGAGCTCGCGGTCTTCGCCCTCCTCGGGCAGCGGCAGCTCCTTCATCTTGCGCGCGTCGGCGAGAAACGCGTTGTAGGCGATGCGGAACAGCCAGGTCGAGAACTTCGCCTCCTGCCGAAACGAGCGTAGATTGCGGTACGCGAGCAGAAAGGTCTCCTGCGCCAGATCGTCCGCCAGCGCGTGATTGCCGCCGGTGAGCCGTCGCAGCGAGGATCGCACGGCCGACTGGTGTCGCCGCACCAGCTCGCCGAAAGCGTGCCGGTCGTCCTGGACCAGGACGCGGGCGATGAGCTGCGCGTCGCTAACCGGGGCGGACGGCATGGGTTGCCGTCGACGATCGGCATCAGCTCCCGCTCATTCCGGGCTGCCCGGAATCGCCGCCGCTCTTCGTCTGATCGAGATGCCGGCCCTCGAGCCACCACAGCGCGACGTAGCCGGCGCCCACGAAGAGCAGCACGAGACCGATCCAGCTCGGGCCGCCGGCCGACGTAAGCTCGTAGAAAGAAAGCGCCAGCCCGAGCGTCGACAGAATCACGCCCTTGCGCAGGTCCGACCACACGGCGCGCTTGCGCAGCGCAATCGCCTGCTGATAGACCGTTGGCGCGACGCTCGCCGGCGATGCGCCCGCTGCCAGAGCCTCCGCGGCTTGCGCGGGGGGCACCACGCCTTTTTCAGCCAGCGCCAGCATGGCTTCGTTCTGCAGCCGCGCCTTGCGCAGCTTGTACCAGATGATGCCGACGAGCAGCACGATGGGCGTAAGGAAGATCGACGCCACGACAAGAAAAATGAGCCCGATCACCCACGGCATTCTTTCGCTGATCGTCTCGAAATCCTCTTCGGTGTCGAGGCGCAGCGTGGCCGACTTGCGAGACGGCGTGGCGTCGGTCTCGTCGGCGTTGGCGGCGGTGACCAGCACGGCGGACGGGAAGGCCCGGATGCGCACGGTCGTGTCGCCCTCGGCCGAAGCACCGTCCGCCTGTGCCTGCGCGGGCGGCCCCAGCACGAGGGTCAGGAGGATGAGCGCGAAGAGCGCCGTGACGCGCGGTCGCATCGCCGTGCCGCTCGCCGTTCCCGCGTGTCGCATCGCGCTCTCCTCTCCCGTCATCGCTTGCCTTTGGATGCGGCCAATCGCACCTTTGGATTCAGACGCTTCGCGGGTTCGCGTCGCGAAGCGCTCGAGGGCGCATGCTATCATTGCCCACCCCGCGGCGCCGTGGCATACAACTCGCGGGGAATGCCACTCGAGGCGCGCGCCCATGAGAAGGTTGTTCTTGCGCTTTTTCGCCGCCGCCGCGCTCGCCGCGGCGCTGGGCTCGGGCGCGCGCGCCGCCGACGAGCCCGTCACGCTGAATTTCGTCAACGCCGACATCGAGGCCGTCGTCAAGGCCGTCGCCGAGATGACCGGCCGGAACTTCGTCCTCGATCCGCGCGTCAAGGGCGTGATCAACATCATCTCCGCGCGCCCGATTTCGCGCGAGCTTGTCTACCCGACGCTGCTGTCTGCGCTGCGCCTCCAGGGCTACGCCGCCGTCGAGACGGACGGCATCACCAAGATCGTGCCCGAAGCCGATGCCAAGCAGAACGCGTCGCCGGTCATCGCCAGGCCGGTCGCCGTCGGCGGAGACCGGCTCGTGACCGAGGTGTACGCGCTGAAGAATGAAAGCGCGGCGCAGCTCGTCAACGTGCTGCGTCCCCTGATCACGCCCAACAACTCGATTGCCGCGGTGCCCACCGGCAACGCGCTCGTGATCACCGACTACGCCGACAATCTGCGGCGCATCGACCGGATCATCGCCTCGCTCGACGTTCCACCGGCGGGCGAACCGATCGTCGTGCCGCTGCGCAACGCGTCGGCGATCGACCTGGTGCAGATCCTGACCCGTCTGCTGGCCGAGAGCGCGGCCGCGCCCGGCGCGGCGCCCGATCTCCAGCAGCGCGTCTCGCTCGTCGCCGATCCGCGCTCGAACAGCATTCTGGTCCGGGCCGAGAGTCCTTCGCGGCTGGCCCGCGTGCGCGCGCTGATCGAGCAGCTCGACACGCCGGGGCGCGCCGGCGGCAACATCTTCATCATCTACCTCAAGAACGCCGAAGCCGCGCAGGTGGCGCAGACCCTGCGCGCGCTGCTCGCGGGCGGGAGCGAAGTGCCCGCGACGGCCAACGCGCCGTCGCTCGCCCCGGCGAGCACGCTCAACGTGAGCGCGGTGACCACCGGCGCGCCGGCCGCAGCGCCCGCGGCGCCGCCGCAGATCTCGGCTTCGGTCGGCGCGAGCGCGCCGGCGTTCACCGCGGGCGGCGCGACCATCCAGGCCGACACGGCCAACAACGCGCTGATCGTGATGGCGCCCGAGCCCGTGTACAACAACATCCGCGCCGTAGTCGAGAAGCTCGACATCCGCCGGGCGCAGGTCTATGTCGAGGCGCTCATCGCCGAGGTGAGCGCCGACGTATCCGGTGAATTCGGCATCCAGTGGAACATCCTCAATCCCAACGCCTTCAAGAACAACTCGACACAGGTGGCGGGCGGAACGAATTTCGGGACGCGGGGCACGGGCACCAACATCATCGACGCCCAGGCCAACCTGACCTCGCTGGGCCAGGGTCTCAACTTCGGCATCATTCGCGGCACGATCAACATTCCGGGCATCGGCCAGATCACCAACCTCGCGCTGCTCGCGCGCGCGCTCGAGACCGACGCGAAGGCCAACATCCTTTCCACGCCCAACCTGCTGACGCTCGACAACGAGCAGGCCAAGATCATCGTCGCGGAGAACGTGCCGTTCATCACGGGGCAGTACGCGCAGACCGGCTCGACTTCGACCGTGACGCCGTTCCAGACCATCGAGCGCAAGGACGTGGGTCTCATCCTGACCGTCAAGCCGCAGATCACCGAAGGCGGCAGCATCCGGCTCGGCATCTACGAGGAGGTCTCGCGCGTTCAGGACACGACCAACGCCGCGGGCATCATCACCAACAAGCGCTCGCTGGAATCGACGGTGCTGGTCGACGACGGCCAGATCGTCGTGCTCGGCGGTCTCATCCAGGACAGCTTTACCGACAACGCGAACAAGATTCCGTATCTGGGCGACGTCCCGGTGGCCGGGGCGCTCTTCCGCTACGATACGCGGCAGCGCACCAAGACCAATCTTATGGTGTTCCTCAAGCCCACCATCGTCCGCTCCGGCGCCGCCACCACGTCGCTGACCGCCGACCGCTACGATTACATCATGGGCGAGCAGCAGCACCTGAAGCCCGCGCAGCGGCCGCTGTGGCCGCAGCCGGAAGTGCCGACGCTGCCGCCACGGCCGGCACCGCAGCCCGCCACTACACCGCCGGCCGTTTCCACACCGCCGGGCGTTTCGGCGCCGCCGGGCGCGGCAGCGCCGTCGGCGGCGCAACCGAAGTGACCGTCACCATGGCGAGCCCGGTTCCGGTTTCCACCACAGTCCCGACGCCCGCCCCGGCGCAGCGCATTCCCTACGCGTTCGCCCGGACGCACGGCGTACTCGCGCTCGCCGACGACGGCGAGGCGGTCGTGGTTCTGGCGCGCACCGACGCCACGCTCGAGGGGATCGCCGAGCTGAAGCGCGTGCTGCAACGGCCGCTCAGGACGACCACCGTGACGGCGGAGCGGTTCGCCGCCGAGCTCGCCAGCGCCTACAACCGCGCCTCTCCCGTCGCCCAGTTCACCGAGGACTTCTCGCGCGACACGGACCTCGCGCGCCTGCTGCAGGACATCCCCAAGGCCGAAGACCTGCTCGGGCCGACGTCCGACGCGCCGGTGATCCGGATGATCAACGCCCTGCTGCTGCAGGCGCTGCGCGAGCGCGCCTCGGACATCCATTTCGAGCCGTACGAGGCGCGCTCCGTGGTGCGCTTCCGCATCGACGGCGTGCTTCATGACGTGATCGAGCCGCCGCGGGCGCTGCATGCCGCGCTGGTGTCGCGGCTCAAGGTCATGGCGAGCCTCGACATCGCCGAGAAGCGCCTGCCGCAGGACGGGCGCATGGCGCTCAAGCTCGGCGACAAGAGCGTCGACGTGCGGGTCTCGACGCTGCCCACGGGTCCCGGGGAGCGGGTCGTGCTGCGGCTCCTCGACAAGGACGCGGCGAGACTCGATCTCACGGCGCTCGGCATGAGCGAGGCGACGCTGTCCGCGGTCGATCGGCTGATCCGCGAGCCGCACGGCATCGTGCTCGTCACCGGCCCGACCGGCTCGGGCAAGACGACGACCTTGTACGCGGCGATGTCGCGCCTCGACCGGACGACGCTCAACGTCATGACGGTGGAGGACCCGATCGAGTTCGCGCTCGACGGCGTGGGCCAGACACAGGTCAATCCGAGGATCGATCTCACGTTCGCCCGCGCGCTGCGCTCGATTCTGCGGCAGGACCCGGACATCATCATGATCGGCGAAATCCGCGATTTGGAGACGGCGCAGATCGCGGTCCAGGCGAGCCTCACCGGACACCTGGTACTCGCCACGTTGCATACCAACGACGCGGTCAGCGCGGTCACGCGGCTCGCGGACATGGGCGTCGAGCCGTACCTTCTGGCCTCGAGCCTGCTCGGCGTGCTCGCGCAGCGGCTGCTGCGCCGGCTGTGCGCACGGTGTCGCGAGGCGGCGCCGGCGACCGAGGGCGAGGCCGGCGTGCTCGCCACCCTCGGGGTGCCGCGTGCGACGCCGCTGTGGCGCGCGAGCGGTTGCGAAGCCTGCGCACGCTCCGGATATCAGGGCCGCACCGGCGTCTACGAGCTCCTGCTCGTGGACGAGGAGCTGCGGCGCGCGATCCACGATCGCACCGGCGAGCCGAGCTTGCGCGCGCTCGCGGCCGCGAATGGCTTGCGCACGCTCGCCATGGACGGGAGCCGCTGGCTCGCCGACGGCACCACCGCCCTTCCCGAGCTGCTGCGCGTCGCCGGCGCAGGCGGCAACGGCGGCTGATCTCCGTGGCCCGCGCTCCGCGGTCCTTCCTCCTCGAGCAGCTGCGCACGCAGGCCGACGCGGTCGCGGCCAAACGGGTCCAGCAGCTCAAGCTCTCGCGCGAGGTCGTCGAGCGCATTGACGAGCGGATGCACGCGGTGTTCCAGTACTTCGACGAGGCGTGCAAGCTCCTGCAGGTCATCGCGCCGCCCATCGAGCGCTCCTTCGAGCTGCCGCACATCGTGCGCTACGAAGGACTGCATCTCGAGAAGGCCGCGGTGATGTTCCGCAAGCAGCGCGTCCTCGACCGCGACGTATACGACTACGTCGTCGTCTATTACAGCCTCGTCGGAGCGCCGCCTGAGCCGCTGCGCGTGGCGATCCGACGCTCGCCCGAAGTCGAGCGCGCGCTCGTCGCCGCGCACATCGAATTCGCCGCCGATACCGATTCCAGCGTGCAGACCGGAGCGACTCACAATGTCCTCCGGTTCAAGCCGGTGCTGCGCTGCGAGGTGCGGTTCGATCCCGACTTCGAGAACGGGCGCGTGGTCATCACGCTGCGCAACGTCGATCGGTTCGAGCCGGTCATCCTCGACTTCGAGACCGCGGCGCTCGACACCCAGGCGCTCGACGATCTGGCGAACCTGATCCTCGCCAAGCCGAGCCAGTTCCTGCTGCGCGCGCCGCTGCGCGGCTTCAGCCGCTGACGTCGCGGGAGCCATGCCGGCGTTCCGCTTCGAGGCCGTCGACCCCGCCGGACGCGTAAGGCGCGGACTGCTCGAAGCGGCGTCCGCGCGCGCGGCGCGGGACGACCTGCGCGGGCAGGGCCTGTTTCCCACCGCGGTCGACGCCATCGCGGGCGGCGTGCGGGCGCGCACCGAGTCGACGCGGCTCGCTTCTTCCGTTCTCGCGCTTACCACGCGCCAGCTCGCCACGCTCGTGGCGTCGGGCATGCCGCTCGATCAAGCCCTCGCGGCGGTCGCCGAACAGGCCGATCATCCTGGCGCCGCGCGGATCGTCGTCGCGGTCCGCGACCAGGTGGCGGCCGGCGAGCCGCTCGCGGGCGCGCTGTCGCGCTTTCCGCGGACCTTTTCGCCGCTCTATCGCGGACTCGTGGCGGTCGGCGTGGAAAGCGGCCAGCTCGGCGCAGTGCTTTCCCGCCTCGCCGATTACCTGGAGGCTCGACAGGCGCTGCGCCAGAAATTCGTCGCCGCGCTCATCTATCCCGCGCTCGTGACGCTGATCGCCATCGCGGTCATCGCCACGCTGCTGGTCTACGTCGTGCCGCAGATCGTCGCGGTGTACGAGCAGAGCCGGCAGACGCTGCCGTGGCTCACGCGCGCGCTGATCGCGACCAGTGACTTCGTGCGCGCCACCGGAGCGTACTGGCTGGCGTTCGCGGCCGCGCTCGCCGTCGGGATAACGCTGCTGCTTCGGCAGGAGCGCTGGCGCGAACGGGCGCAGGCCTCGCTGCTCGCCGTTCCGGTGGTCGGCACGATCCTTCGCGGACTGGACACCGCCCGCTTCGCGAGCACGCTGGCCATCCTCGTCGGCAGCGGTGCGCCGCTCCTGCGCGCTCTGGAAACCGCCGGCGGCGTCGTCTGGGCGCGCCCGATCGGGCGGGCGGCCGCCGCGGCGGGGGCGCGCGTAGTCGAAGGCGTTTCGCTGGCTCGTGCGCTGGCTGCCGAGCGCGTCTTTCCCGCGCTGCTCGTGCACCTGGTCGCTAACGGCGAGGCGAGCGGTCAGCTCGCACCGATGCTCGAGCGCGCTGCCCGCGAGCAGGACGCGGACGTGGAGCGACGTCTCGCGTGGCTCGCGGCGTTGATTCAGCCGGTGCTGATCGTGATCATGGGCTCGATCGTGCTGGTGCTCGTGCTGGCGGTCATGCTGCCGATCGTCTCCATGAATCAGCTCATCCGGTAGTCGTCGTCCCGGCGAAGACCGGGATGCAGGTGCGAATGCCTTCGCCCGCCGCCGAATGAATTCGCCCCTACGGGCCCCGGCCCGCGCTGGGACGACGATCGTTCTGGCGTTTGCGCTCCTGCTCTTCGAGCCCCCAGGCCACGTGCTCGCGCACCAGCGGCGACGGGTCGTTCGCCCGGGACTTAAGCGCCGCCACGATGCCGTCGCCGAACGCCGCGTTGCCGAGGCCCACGGCGAGATTGCGCAGCCACCGCTCGTAGCCGATGCGGCGGATGGCGCTTCCCTGCAGCCGGACGTCGAAGTCGTCGGCGCTCCACGCGAACAGCGCCACCAGCTCGGCAGCGTCGAGTCCGTTGCGCACCGCGAACTCGGGGCTTCCCCGAGGGGCGAACTTGTTCCAGGGGCAGACGAGCTGGCAATCGTCGCAGCCGTAGACGCGGTTGCCGATCAGGGGACGCAGGCTCTCCGGGATGCTGCCCTTGAGCTCGATCGTGAGATAGGAGATGCAGCGGCGCGCCTCGAGCTCGTACGGAGCAACGATGGCGCCGGTGGGGCAGGCGTCGATGCAGGCATGGCAAGTGCCGCAGTGCTCGCCCGCGGGAGCGTCAACCGGGAGCTCGAGGTCGGTGTAGATCTCCCCGAGGAAGAAGAACGATCCGGCATCGCGCGTAAGGAGCAGAGTGTGCTTGCCGCGCCAGCCCAGGCCCGCCCTGGCGGCGAGCGCGACTTCCAGCACCGGCGCGCTGTCGGTGAACACGCGGTAGCGGAACGGGCCGATTGCGCTCCGAATGCTATCGACGAGCTTCTGCAGCTTTGGGCGCAGAACGCGATGGTAGTCCCGGCCCAGCGCGTAGCGCGACACGTAGGCTTGGCGCGAATCGGCGAGGACCGAGAACGGATCACGCGCGTCGGGAAGGTAATCGAGGCGCGCGCTGATCACGCGCAGCGTTCCCGGGAGGAGCTCGGACGGGCGCGCCCGGCGCACGCCGTGCCGTGCCATATAATCCATGTCACCGTGGCGTCCCGCCGCGAGCCACGAGACAAGCCTCACTTCGTCCTCGCTCAGATCAGTGCCGGTGATGCCGATGGCGGCGAAGCCCAGGGTGCGCCCCCAGGCGCGAATCTCGCGCGCGAGTCGCGCCAGATCGGCTTGCGGCAGCGAGGGGGCGATGATCACCGGAAAATATCAGCCTGCGAGAGAATCATTATAGAAGCGGCGCATCGCCATCTCGCCGACCCAGCGGCCACGATCGGCGCCGGCGGTGCGCTCGCGCGTGGGCTGCGCGGCGGCATGATCGTCGCGCTGTCGGGCGAGCTGGGCGCGGGAAAAACGACGCTCGTTCGCGGGATGTTGCGCGGTCTCGGCTGGCAGGGGCCCGTGAAGAGCCCGAGCTACGCCTTGGTTGAACATTATGAATTCCCGAGCTTATACTTTTACCATTTTGACTTTTATCGATTGGATCGCTCGGACGAATGGGACAGCGCGGGCTTCGCCGAGTACTTTCGTCCCGATTCGGTGGCCGTGATCGAGTGGCCCGAGCGGGTGGCTGCGCGGCTGCCGAAGATCGATGTCGCCCTGAGGCTCTCGTTCGCCGAGCCGGGGCGCTTGCTGGAGCTCCACGCCCGCACGGCGGCGGGTAAAGCATGTCTGGACGCATTCGCCGGGAACCCGTGATCCGCATCCGCCTGGAGCGTCGGCGGGTGTGCTCGTGGCTGCTGCTGCCCGCGCTGCAATGGATCGTGCCCGCGCGCGCGCAGCCGGTCTCGTCGGCATCGGCCCGCCTGTGGCCGGCGCAGGAATACACGCGGCTGATCGTCGAATCGCCAGCCTCGCTGACGTATCGTCTGCTCGCGATGAAGCATCCCGAGCGTCTGGTGCTCGATCTCGAAAGCATCGAGCTCAATGCGGCGATCATGGAGTTGCCGCGGCACGTCGTGCCCGGCGATCCCTATGTCCAGGCCATCCGCGTGGCGCAGTTCCAGCCTGGAGTCGTGCGCATCGTGCTGGATCTCAAGACGGAGGTGAACCCGCAGCTCTTCGGCCTTGCCCCGGTGAGCGACTACGGGTACCGCGTCGTTCTGGATCTCTATCCGCTGACGCCTCCGGACCCGCTCATGGCGTTGCTCGAGAACGCGGAGCGCACGGAACGCGAACGTGCGCCCGCGCCCGAGGCCGCGCCGCCGGGGCCTGAGAGCGCGAAGCCGTCCGACGAAGGCAGGCCGAAGGCGCGGGGAGGGCGGCGCACGATCATCGTCGCCATCGATCCCGGTCATGGCGGCGAGGATCCCGGCGCCATCGGCCCGCGCGGAACCTACGAGAAGACCGTCGCCTTGGCGATCGCGCGCAAGCTCAAGTCCGCCCTGGACGGCGAGCCGGGCATGCGCGTGATGCTCACCCGCGACGACGACTACTTCGTCCCGCTGGCGAGCCGGGTCGATAAGGCCCGTCGCGTGCAGGCGGACTTGTTCATCTCCATCCATGCCGATGCTTTCACCACGCCGAGCGCGCGCGGCTCGTCGGTGTTCGCGCTCTCCGAGCATGGCGCCACCAGCGCCGCCGCGCGGTGGCTGGCCCAGAACGAGAACGAGGCCGATCTCATCGGTGGCGTGAATCTGGATGTCCACGACCCGATGCTGGCGCGCACCCTCCTCGATCTGTCGCAGACGGCGCAGATCAGCGATTCGCTGCGCGTCGGCCGCTCGGTGCTCGACGGCATCGGCGCCGTCAACCCGCTGCACAGGGGCGTCGTCGAGCAGGCCGGCTTCGCCGTGCTGAAAGCGCCGGACATCCCGTCCATCCTCGTCGAGACCGCGTTCATCTCCAATCCCGAGGAAGAGCAGAAGCTGCGCAGCGAAGCCCACCAGCGCCGGCTCGCCGAATCGATCCGTGTGGGCGTGAGACGGTACTTCGCCCAGAATCCGCCGCTGTCGCGAACCCGGGCCGGCTAAGCTAAGGTAGGTCGCGGGACGATGGTTCGTTTCTTTGTCGGCTTCCTGGTTCTGCAGGCAGCGCTCTTCGGGACCGAGCTGACCCCTTGGGCGCAGCACTGGTTCGTCACGCCGTGGACGAACGCGCTGGCGGCGATCAGCGCCGACGTCGTCAAGCTGTTCGATTCGCAGGTACTCGCCGAGGGCAAGGTCCTGCAGAGCCTGCGCAACGGCTTCGCCGTATCGATCGAGGCCGGGTGCAACGGGGTCGAGGCCACCATCGTGCTCGTCGCCGCCATGCTGGCGTTCCCGGCGTCGTGGCAGCGCAAGCTGGCGGGCCTCGCCGCGGGCATCGTCGCCGTGCAGGGGCTCAACGTGATCCGGGTCATCAGCCTGTTCTATCTCGGCCAGTGGAGCGCGTCCGCGTTCGAGTTCGCGCACCAGTACGTCTGGCAGGCGCTCATCATGCTCGACGTGCTCGTCATCTGGCTGCTGTGGGTGCGCACGCTGCCCCGTGGCAGCGCTGCTGCGGCGCCGGCGTGAAGCGGGCAGCCGGCGCGATGCGCGAGCTCTCGTTCGGCGGCTTCGTGCTTCGCGTCGCGGCATGGCTGCCGCCGGCGTTTCTGGTGTGGTACGCCGCGGCGACGATCTTCGCCTGGCCCATCGCGCTTCTGACCGAAGCCGCCGCGCGGCTCGCCTTCGGCGATCTCGTCAGCAAGGTCGAGCAGCACGGCTACATCGTCACGATCGTGTCGAGCCTCCAGGCGGGAGTCGCCACCACCGAGAATCCCACCGAAGGCGTCGTCTCGGTCGCTCTCAACACGCTGCTCTACAGCTTCGGCTATCCGATGCTCGCCGCGCTGACGCTCGCCGCCCGCCAGCCCCACTCGTGGCGCACGCTTCTGGTCGGCTATTTCGCGCTTGCCCCGTTCGTGACCTGGGGCATCGTGGCGGAATTCCTCAAGCACGTGGCGTTCGACACCCCGGCATCGATCGCCTCCCAGGCCGGCTTCGACGCGACCCAGCGTGAGCTCATCGCCTTCGCCTATCAGTTCGGCGTGCTTATCCTGCCGACGGTGGCGCCGGCGGTTTTCTGGGTGCTCACGCACCGCAGCTTCCTCGAGCGCTTCGCCGCCGCGCGCAGACCGGTCGCGCGCCTTCAATAACCCGGACTTCCCACGCTGTGCCCGGCGCGCTCGAGAGCCTCGATCGCGGCGCTGCGCTGCGCGTCGGGAATGAGCACGTAGTCGGTATCGTAGGTGGCGAGCGCGAACACCGACACGTGCGCCGCCGCCAGCGGCGCCGTGACGCTGGCGAGGATCCCGGTCTGATCGAGCGGCAGCGGACCGGCGAAGCGCAGCGCTCTCCACCCTCGGCTCGCCACGATGCCCGAGGGCACGCAGTGCTCGCTGCAGACGATCGACAGCTCATCGGGCGTGCGGGTCATCGACCACCATGACGCGGAGGTCGCCCAGTCGGGCAGCGGTGCCTGCGGGTCGAGCCGGCAGATGGCGATTTCCTGCGGCAGCAGCGTGAGCGACAGGCCGCGGGCCATCAGCCGCTCGCGGGACCGAGCTTGCGCGCGCGCTCGCGTTCGCGGAGCACGCGGCGCTGCACCTTGCCGGTGGTCGTCATCGGCAGCGCGGCGATGAACTCGATCTCCTTCGGATATTCGTATGGCGCGAGGAACGCCTTCACATGGCGCTGGATGTCCGCCTCGAGCGCCGGCGCGGGCTCGTGACCCGGCGCCAGCACGATGAACGCCTTGACGACATTGCCCCGTGTCTCGTCCGGGCTTGGAACGACGGCGGCGTTGGCCACCGCGGGGTGCTTCACCAGGCAATTCTCGATTTCGGTCGGACCGATCCGGTAGCCTGCAGCCTTGAACATGTCGTCGGACCGCCCCTGGTACCAGAGGTACCCGTCGTCGTCACGCGTCGCGAGATCGCCCGTGCGGCACCAGTCGCCGGTGAACTTCCTGGCCGTGGCTTGCGGGTTCTTGAAGTATTCGAGGAAGAAGACGGGATCGGGCGTGCCGTCCGAGCCGATGCGGTGCACGGCCACTTCGCCCAACTCGCCGGCCGGGACTTCGTCGCCGGCGTCGTCGATCACGACGATGCGATGCCCCGGATACGGCCGGCCCATCGAGCCGGGCTTGGCCGGCCAGAGCGTGTGCGAGTTGCCGACGATGTAGTTCATCTCCGTCTGGCCGAACATCTCGTTGATCGTCGCGCCGAGCGCTTCCTGCGCCCAGGCGAAGACCGTCGTGCCCACCGCTTCGCCCGCGCTCATGATGCTGCGCAAACTGACCGCGTAGCGTGAGCGCGGCTGAGGCACCGCCTTCATCATCATCTTGAGCGCGGTGGGAAAGAGAAACGTGTTGCGCACGCGGTACTTTGCCATCAGCGCCAGCGCGCGCTCGGGGTCGAAGCGGCCGCGGAAGCCGAGGATCGGACGGCCGAAATAGAGCGTGGGCAGCAGCGCATCCATCAACCCGCCGGTCCAGGCCCAGTCGGCCGGCGACCAGAAGAGATCCTCTTGCTGCGGAAAGACATCGTGTGAATAGATGAATCCCGGAAGATTGCCGAGCAGGCACTGCTGCGGCATCAGCGCGCCCTTCGGCGGCCCGGTCGTGCCGCTGGTGTAGATCAGGAGTGCCGGGTCGGCCGCCGCGGTCGCCACCGGCGTGAAGGCGTCGGACGCGGAGGCGAGCAGTGCGGTCCAGTCCTCCGTCCACGATTCGCGCGCACCGGCCACGCCGATCACCAGCGCGACGCCCGGCAGCGCGCGCACGATCGGAGCGAGATTGGGAAACGACGCCGGATCGCAGAAGACGACCTTGGCCCCCGCATTGGCGAGCCGGTACTCGAGCGCGTCGGGTCCGAACAGAAACGACAGCGGCACGCTAACTGCCCCGAGCTGGTAGCAGGCAACGTGCGCGATCGCCGTCTCTGGCCGCTGGGGCAGGATGATCGCCACCTTGTCGCCGCGCGCGACGCCGCGAGCCCGCAGGACATTCGACAGGCGGTTGGCCGCGCGCTGCAGCTCCCCGAAGCTGTAGCGCGCGGTCGCGCCGTCCTCGTCTTCCCAGAGCAGCGCGAGGCGGTCCGGATCGGAGGCGTGCCGGCCGCAGACCGCGCGCGCGATGTTGAAGTCCGAAGGCACGCTCCAACGATGCGCGGCGCAGATCTCCCGATAGCGATCGATCGTCATCGTTGCCGATGCTGCCGATGTTCTAGCGCGCGGACGCCGCGCTCGGCGCGCTCGCCGCGGGCAGCGGCTCGAGCGTCGCCCAGACCCAGTCAGGCTGCTGCTCGAGGAGCCGCCCGAAGGCGATGCGCTGCAGGGACTGCCCGACGCTCATCTGCATGCGCTTGCCGGGCTGATACTCGCCCGGCGGCACGACCAGGGTCTGAACGGGGGCCTCGCCGTCGCATTTCTTGAGCGAGAGGAACAGGCCGTTGAAGTGCCGGTTCGCGACCGTCGTGGGTTCGCCGTTGACCGAGTAATCGGCCTCGCCGCGCTTGATCTCCGAGAGCTCCACCCCCAGCAAGTCATGGGCGATGACCTGCAGGCCGATCTCGGCGCGCTCGGTGGTGAGCCGCTTCATCCGGCGCACGACGCCGACGGTCCATCGGCCGTCCTTCTCCGCCTTCGGCCGGATGGCGGCCAGCGTCCCGAGCGTGACCACGTTGATCATGCTCATCGGGGCGATCAGCCGGAAGCCGGTCTGCGACACGTCGCGGACCTCCCACGACCCGCCGGGTGCGGCATAGTTGGCGAGCCGCCGCTGCGTCATCGCCGCCACCCGCGCGGCTTCGGTGCGCATGCGGCCGAACGTGGCGATCTCCACCGTGTCCCCGAACGTGCTCGGCCCGCGCTTGCGGTCGACGATCGCGGCGGGCGTGTCCTCGTCGCGCAGGAACCCCGAAATCTTGGCGAAGCCGATGATCGCGTCGACGCTGCCGTCGGCCGTCGTCCGTTCGCCGCGCCGGGCGAACGGCCTGAACTCGGGGTCGACCTGCGACGCGAGCTTGGCGAGCAGATTGAGCTGGTCGGCGCGCCGCGACGTGCGCTCGGAGAGCGGGCTCGCGCGAACCTTCTGCTCGAGCATCACCACGTTCTGCATGAGCAAAGCGTGAAGAGGTCGGGTGTCGAGGAACAGCACCCGGCCCTCGAGCGGATCGGGCGTGCGGCGCTTGAGCCCTGCCCGCGAGCTCAGATCGATGTAGAACGTGGTGGCGCCCGACGGTTCGAGAGTGAGCCGCAGCGGCGCGCACCATTCCGGCAGCTGCTCCGCGACCCATTCCAGGTGGCGCGGCGTGAGGTTCCCCGCATTCATGATCTGCAGCACCAGCACGCGCACGTACTCGTGCTCGATGGTGGTCACGCCGCCTTCGGGCAGGACGGCGAGCGGCCGCCTCTCGATCTGCGCCGAGCACGCCATCTGGAAGAGCGCGTGCAGGTCGGTCCACTTCGCCGGGATCCATTGCTCGTAGCGGAACAGCCGGATCTTCGCGTCGAGACCCTGATGCATGATCTGGCGCACGACGAGCTGGGGGAACAGCGCCTGCCACTTGTTGCTCTGGGCATGCGCGCTCACCTCGCGGGCGAACGCCTGATAGCAGAGCAGGAATGCCTGGGTCAGGTCGAACAGCGCCTGCCAGAGCTGGTTCTCGACCTTGCTCGAGCGGCTGCCGTGCTCGAGATACTGGCTGGTGAGGCTCCTGCGCAGCGGCTCGGTATGCAGATCGGCCTGGAACACGGCCTCGAGGCGTTCCGGCGTGCGCCGAGCATCGCGCGCACCGGCCTTGCCGAGCTCCGCCAGCACGGCGGCGTGGAGCGCCAGCGCGTCGTTGGCGGGGAAGGCCCCGAGCCAGCGCTCGACGCTTTTCGAGTCCGAGAAAGGATCCTTGGTGGTCTTGCCGAAGCCGAACATCGATAGCGCGCCCCTGGAGCCGGCACGCTGCTTGCACAGCACCCGTCGTCATCTCCATCGTGACCGGGTACGGAAGGCCAATCGCGCCGGAAGTCCTTGTTCCGAAAGACGGATGATGGGCCAAACCTCACGTCGGGGCAATACGGATGAGCGAACGGGCGAGGTGACTGACGTGCCGCGGCGAGAGTTGCCGCAAATGAGGTAGGCTGAAACCGACAACCGAAATCTCTATACTTGTGATACACAGAATAGGAAGGGAGTCATGGGTATCCTGATCAAAGCGCCGACTCGCCGGCGCGATACTGGCACGCCGGTCATTCCGACCACGGTCACCCCGGATAATCGCTCGGCGCTGCACATCCGCGAAGTCGTGCGCATCACCGGGCTGCGGCGCGAGCAGCTCTACATGTGGCAGCGCCGCTACGGCTTCCCCAATCCGTCGCGCGACGCCTTCGGCGATCGGGTGTATCCGCCCGATCAGGTCGCGCGCCTGAAACTCATCAAGCAGTTGCTCTCCGAAGGCTGGCGCGCCGGGGCCGTCGTGCCGCTCGCCGATTCCGCGCTGCAATCCATGCTCGGCATCGCCATCGAGGACCCGGAGCCGCTGCCGGCAGAGATCGAAACGGCGGTGAAGCTGCTAGCCGAGCACCGCGTCGGCGAGTTGCAGAATCATCTTTCGAAGCTCCTCGTGGGTCAGGGGCTGCGCAGATTCCTCGAGAAGACGCTCATTCCGCTCAACGAGGCGGTGCACGAGCGGGTGGTCCGCGGCGAGATGCAGAACTTCCAGGAATTGCGCTTCGCCGATCTCGCCCAGCGGCTGCTGCGCGACGTCACGCGGCTGGTGCGTCCGACGCGCGACGCGCGCCAGATCCTGCTCGCGACGCCGCCCAACGATCCCAATCAGCTGGGGCTCGCGATCCTCGAGCTGCTGCTCTTCACCGAGGGCGTCAATTGCCTGACCCTCGGCGCCGGCGTTCCGGCGCAGGAGATCGGCGGCGCGGCGCGTGCCTACAAGGTGAGCGTGGCGATCCTGCTGTTCGATCGCGGCATCTCGGGCAAGATCGCCGGCCAGGAAATCCGCTGGTTGCGCAGCGAATTGCCGGAGGAGTTGCCGTTGATCGTGAGCGGCCGCGCGGTCAATCTGCTCGCCAAGGCGATCGCCAACGTCCGCACCGCCGCCGACTTCAGCTCGGTCATGGCGACGATGCGCGAACTGGGCGTCGTGACCGCGGGCAACGGCACCGCAGCGGCGCAGCGCGCCTGACGATTGGACTCCGACGGCCCGCCGGTCGCGGATCGGCGGGCCGTTCCATTTCCGCGCGAGACGCTTCAGCGCTCGCGCGCGTAACGGTCCATCCAGTCCGCGGTGTCGAGCGCGCCCCTGCCGCCCTCGGCGCGCAATGCCGCGATTACCCGGTCCCGATCCTCGACGCTGCGATTCTGCGAGAGCTTTAGCTTCGCGTCCACCCGCTCGATCGGCAGTCGAAAGCCGACGATCGCCTCCAGCATCGCCGCCAGCGGCCGTCCCTCGAGCTGCAATCGCCACGGCGCCGGCCGCGCGCCTTCGTAGCGCTGGATCAACTCGTCGAGCAGGGCCTTCGTCTCCGCCGCATCCATCAGCTCGACGCGGCCATGCGCGTGCGCGACCGCGTAGTTCCAGGTCGGCACGGCGGTCGCCGGCTCGCCGTACCACGACGGCGATACGTAGGTGTGCGGACCGTGGAAGATGGCGATCGACGCCGCGCCGGCGAAGCGCTGCCAGTGCGGGTTGGCACGCGCCAGGTGGCCGAGGAGCACGCCGCGACCGCCGTGCACGCGGTACTGCAGCGGGAGATGGCTGATCGCGGGCTCGGGATCGCCCGGCGTCACCAGCGTCGCGAACGGATGCTCCTCGATCAGCCGCGCGACGGCGGCGTCGACGGGCGCGAAGGCGCGCGGCGTGTAGAGGCTCATCAGTGTACAACGGCGGCCGACGGGTCCGCGAACAGCGCCCGGGCCTCGGCGGGAGCGAACTCGTAGCGTCTGTTGCAGAACTCGCAATCGACGCCGACGCTGCCCCGCTCTTCGAGGATGCTTTCGACTTCGCCGCTGCCGAGGAGCCGCAGCACCGCCGCCACCCGCGGGCGCGAGCACGAGCAGCCGAACCGCGGTTGCCGCGGCCGGAAGGCGCGCACGTCGTCGGTCGGAAACAGGCCCACCAGCGCGGCGTGCGCGTCCGGAGCATCGAACAGGAAAGCTGCGTCGGCCACCGCGCCCGCCGCGCGGCGCCACGTCGCGGCGTCGGCCTCGCTCGAGGCGGGCATGCGCTGCAGCAGCACGCCGCGTGCGCGGCCTTGGGCAGCACGCAGCCAGAGCCGGCTGTCGATCTGCTCCGACTTGGCGAGATAGTGCTCGAACGAGGCGCCCACCGACCCGCCTTCCCGGCCGACCACGCCCTGGTAGAGCGGACCACCGTCCTTCGGATCGAGCGTGATCACCATCCGGCTTTCCGGATCCTCCCCCAGCAGATCGGTGAGGCGCGCATCGGCGGCGATCTCGCCTTCCCACTGCGCGGTCGCCCGCAGCTCGAGCGCGGCGCTGCACTCCACCACGAACAGCCGCAGCCGCCCGGCGCCGTGGAACTGCAGGATCAGGCTGCCGCTGAACTTGAGCGAGTTGGCGAGCAGGCACATGGCGGCGAGCGTCTCGCCGATGAGGCTCTGCAGCCCGCTTGGATAGGGGTGGCAGGCGAGGATGTCGCGATACGCGGCGTCGAGGCTGACGACCGCGCCCCGCACGGCGGCGCGCTCGAACACGAACCGCGTGAGGTTGTCCGCGAAGCCCGCCCCCATCGATTCAGGAACCGTTGATCGTAAAGCTGTACATGGTCATCGGCAGACCGGAATTCTTGTCGAAGGTTGCGCCGGCCTCGACGCCGGCCTTGGCCACGGCGGTCGCGGTGCGCAGCCTGCCGTAGAGCGCGTGCATGGCGCCAATGGCGAATTCGCGTCCCGAGCCGACGGCCCAGTACTGCGTGTACTCGAAGACTTCGCGCATGGAGTACACGCCGAAGATGCCCTTCGAATTCGCGATCAGCGCCGTGATCTGCGTCGATTCGTACGGGTCGTCCTCTTCTTCCTTGGGATTGAGGAAGTGCTGGTCCTTGAGGATCGGATGGAGCTTGCGGAAGGTCTCGAAGATCGCCGGCTTGCTGCCGAAATCGAGGTCCTTGTGCTGGGCGAGCAGGCTCTCGAAGACGAGCTGGTGCGCGGCGCTCCCGCACAGCCCGACGTAGGTATCCTTGTAGCGGACGATCTTGTCGTAGATGCGATCGAATTCGGCCGACAGACGGGTGTCGCCGAAAGTGGTGAGCGAGTCGGCGGCAATGGCGATTTCGTTGTTCTTGCGGACGACGACGAGAGTGGTCATGTCAGGCGGAAGGGCGAGACGAAGAGCGGCTCGGTCGCAGCCGAACGCCGTGCCTTTCGATACCGCGGGAGCGGGCGATTATACCGTGATGCGGCCCGCCGCCGGGACGGGCAGCATCGCCACCGGCGGCAGCTTCGCCGGCGTCCAATGTCGCGTGGCCCAGACCCAGAACTCGGCCACCGACCGGGGCGCTTCGGGCGGGTCGCCCTGGCCGAGGAAGCTCCATGCCTGGAGCAGCGCGGGGAGCGGTTGCGAGGGCAGTGGTGGCGCGCCTGTCTGCTTGGAGAGCTTCTCGCCGTTCGCGAGGATCGCGACCGGATGATGCAGGTAAGCGGGCGCAGGCACTCGCAAGGCCCGTTGCAGCCAGATCTGCCGCGGCGTCGAGGCGAGCAGGTCCGCGCCGCGCACGACATGGGTGATGCCCTGATCGGCGTCGTCGACCACCACCGCGAGCTGATAGGCGAACAGTCCGTCGGCGCGACGGATGACGAAATCGCCGACGTCGCGCTGGAGGTTTTGCTCGCGCCATCCCTGCAGGCGATCGCGAAAGCCAACGACTTCGTCACCCACGCGCATGCGCCAGGCGCGCGCCGCACGCCCCGGCGCCGCGCCACCGCGGCACGTACCCCGGTAGACGCGCTCGCCGGCCGGGCCGATGGGGCACGCCTCGAGCTCCTTGCGGGTGCAGCTGCAGGCGTAGACCTGCCCTTGCGCGACCAGGCGATCGAAGGCCGCCTGGTAGAGCGCGGTGCGGCTGCTCTGGCGCGCGACCTCGCCGTCCCATTCGAAGCCGTATGCCTCGAGCGTGGACAGAATGGCCGTGACGGCTGTCGGGCGGCTGCGCGGCTCGTCGACGTCCTCGATGCGCACCCCCCATTCGCCAGCCGACGCCCGCGCGTCGCAGCAGCTCGCGAGCGCGGCGATGAGCGAACCGAAGTGCAGGGGGCCGGTCGGCGAAGGCGCGAAGCGGCCGCGGTAGGCGCTGCCGCCCTGCGTCACCGTGCGCCGCGGGATGCGTCGAAGCGCGCTGCCTCGATCGTGCCGGCGCTCGCCGACGGCGGGCTCCAGGCCCAGTAACGCCGGAGCGCGGACAGCACCGCGTTCGGATAGTCGGGCTGGCCCAGACTGCCGTTGTAGCGGCCGAGCGCGCGATACAGGTCGCCGTTCTCGCGGTCGAGATAGAACCGCAGGATCGTGCAGCCGTAGCGCAGGTTGGTGCGCAAGTTGAACAGGTCCTGGTCGGGGGAGCCGATCAGCTTCACCCAGAACGGCATCACCTGCATGTAGCCGCGGGCGCTCGTGCTGGACACGGCGTACTTGCGGAAGTTGCTCTCCTGCTGAATGAGCGCAAGCACGAGCTGCGAATCGAGCCCGGCGCGCGAGGCCTCGTACTGCACCGTGACCAGGAAGTCGCGGCGCGTCGGCCAATCGGGAATCTTTCCGGCGAGCCGCGACGACATGTCGGCGAGCCAGGACCAACCCTCGGCTTCGGTGGCGAAGACCAGCCGTGGCGCGGGGTAGTCGCTCACCGAGCGGTGCAGCGCGGTCTGCACCTCGGCCGCGAGCGCCTCCTCGACCTGCGCGCCGGCGCGCGCCGCGGCCGGGCCGAGCGCCAGCAGCGCCGCCAGCCCGAGGCGGGCCACCGGCGCAAGCGCCGGGCGGATGGACCGCCGTTTGTCCCTTCTCATGGCATGACGCGAATTAAGCGAGCCGGCCCCGAAGATACGCTGCACTCTCGGCGAGCGGGACCGGGACGGCCTTGCCTTCGCGCCGGCTTTGGTACTCGATGTTGCCCTCCTTCAGGCTGCGGTCGCCGATTGTGATCCGATGCGGGATGCCGATCAACTCGAGGTCAGCAAACATCACGCCAGGCCGCTCGCCACGGTCGTCGAGCAGCACCTCGACGCCGTCGCCCTCCAGCGTGTCGTGAAGGCGATCGGAGGCCTCGCGGACCGAGGCGCTGCGATCGTAGCCCACCGGGGCGATGGCCACCTTGAACGGGGCCAGCGGCTCCGGCCAGAGGATTCCTCGCTCGTCGTTGTTCTGCTCGATGGCCGCGGCGACCACGCGCGTGACGCCGATCCCGTAACAGCCCATCTCCATGGGGTGCTGTTGACCGTCGGCGGCGAGGAACGTGGCGCCCAGGGCCTCGGAGTACAGCGTGCCGAGCGCGAACACGTGACCGACCTCGATCCCGCGCACGATCTCCAGCACCCCCTTGCCGTCGGGCGAAGGGTCGCCCCCGACGACGTTGCGCAGGTCGGCGACGAGATCCGGCTCGCGGCAGTCGCGACCGAAGTTCACCCCGCGCAGGTGGCAGTCGGCCTCGTTCGCTCCGCAGACGAAGTCGCTCATTGGCGCGACCGCGCGATCGACGATCAGCGGCATGTCGGGGGGCATGCCCACCGGGCCGAGATAGCCCGGCGGGGAGCGCATGGCTCCCGCGATCTCGGCGTCGCTCGCCCAGCGAAAGCCCGCCAGTCCCACGAGCTTCCCGGCCTTGATCTCGTTCAAGCTGTGATCGCCGCGCAGGAGCAGCATGTGCACCCTGTCCGCGACGCTGAGCATGATGCACTTGACGGTGCGACCGAGCGGCAGATGTAAGAGCTTCGCGACTTCTTCGCAGGTTGCGAGTCCGGGCGTGGCGACCTTCTGCAGCGGCTCGGCGGGCGCGGCTCGATGCGCTTGCGGCGCGACCGCTTCGGCCAGCTCGACGTTGGCCGCGTAATCCGAGGTCGGGCACCACGCGATCGCGTCCTCGCCGGATGGAGCGAGCACCTGGAACTCGTGCGAGGCCGTGCCGCCGATCTGGCCGGTGTCGGCGGCGACCGCGCGGAACTCGAGCCCCAACCGGGCGAAGATGCGGGCGTACGCGTCGTACATTGCCCGGTAGGACTTGAGCATTCCCTCCTTGTCGGCGTCGAAGGAGTAGGCGTCCTTCATGATGAATTCGCGCGAGCGCATGACCCCGAATCGGGGACGGATCTCGTCGCGGAACTTGGTCTGGATATGGTAGAAGTTGACCGGCAGCTGCTTGTAGCTCTTGAGCTCCTTGCGCGCGATGTCGGTGATCACCTCCTCGGAGGTGGGCTGGATCACGAAATCGCGCTGATGCCGGTCCTGGATGCGCAGCAGATCCGGTCCGTACTTGTCCCACCGGCCGGACTCCAGCCACAACTCGCCGGGCTGCACCACTGGCATCAGGAGTTCGATCGCGCCCGAACGGTTCATCTCCTCGCGCACCACGGCCTCCACCTTGCGCAGCACGCGCAGGCCTAGCGGCATCCAGGTATAGATGCCGGCGGCGAGGCGCTTGATCATGCCGGAGCGAAGCATCAGCCGGTGGCTTGCGAGCTCGGCTTCGGCAGGCGCCTCCTTGAGCGTGGAGACGAAGAAGCGGGACACGCGCATGCGCGGGCGGCCCTCGGATGCAAAACGTTGAATTCTAGCGCAGTTTGTGTGCGCGAACGGCGATCTGCCGCAGCGCCAGCGGGGCGCGACTGCGGCGTTCCAGTGTCGCGGCGCGGGCGAGCAGCGGCTGCGCCTCGTCGTCGCGCCCCAGCGCGCTCAACGTCTCGCCCCAGCCGCGATACCCGGGCGCGTATGCGGCATCGACGCGAGCCGCGACGGCGAAGCGAGCCGGCGATTCGTCGATTCTGCCGAGCGCGCGCAGCGCCCGAGCCCAGCCGGCGTGTGCCTGAGGATAGAACGGATCGATGGCCACCGCGCGCTCGTAGAAGGCGAGCGCGAGCTCGGGCTCTCCGAGCGAGAGCAGCGCATCGGCGCGGCCGTACGCGGCGTCGCCCGCGCCGGGAGAAAGCGCGAGCGCGGCCTCGAAGTTCTTCATGGCGCCCCGCGCGTCGCCCGCGCAAAGTCGCGCGAAGGCCATGCTCTTGAGCGTCCGATCGGTTTCGCCCGCCTTCTCGATGGCCTCCAGCGCGGCGGCCAGCGCCCGGTCCGGCCGATCCAGTGCGGCGTAGACCATGGCGGCGACCGCTGCAGCCGATCCGTCACGCCCGTCGAGGGTGCGCGCGCGCTCGACGGCCGTGGCGGCCTGCTCGAACCGGTGTCGCGCGTAGAGCACGTACGCCCAGGCGCTCCACGCGCGGCCATCCTCCGGTGCCAGCCACAGCGCCCGCCGCGCCAGCGCGAGAGCCTGATCGTGGCGATGAAGCAGCGAGGCGTCGATCGCGATCCTGGCCGCCGTCGCGGCGTCGCGAGCCGGGACCTCCAGCGCGCGCAGCCGATGTCCGCGCGCTTCGTCGAAGCGATCCATCCGGTCCAGCGCGTCCGCCCAATTGCGATGGATGAACGGCCACTGGGGCCCGGCCGACGCGGCTTCGGCGAAGCACGCCACGGCTTCGTCCAGCCGGCGCTGCCGCATGAGACAGATGCCTTGAAGGTTGAGCGCCCCGGGACGATCGGCCGGACTGTGCAGCATGGGCTCGAGCGCCGCCATGGTGCGCGGGAACCGCGAACGCGGCTCGCGATCTTCGCGCGCGAAACAGTGCTGCGCGAGCGTCCACGGGTCGAACGACCGTAGCACATCCTCGGCTCCGAGCGCGAGAAGCGTGCCGATGTCGGGACTGCGCTGAACGCCCAGGACGGAGCCTCCTTCCGGCTCTCGGCGGCGGAGCGTCAGCTCGTAGCCGCCGGCCTCGCGGGTGATCTCTCCGCCGACATGGGTTTCGGGCAGCCGCAGCAGGCGAACGAGCGCGCGGCCGGCGCTCTGCAGGGAGAGGCGATGCGCGCGGTGCAGCTCGATCGGTCTGGACCTCGTCCGCGCGCCGGCGAGCACGCCGTGCGCGAGCGCGTCGGCCCGCATTCCGCGCAGCGCGTCGAGCAGCCGCTCGGCGACCACGGCCGGCGAATACCCGCGCGCGTCGAGCCCGCGCGGGACGTCGATCGGATCGAGAAACAGCGTATCGCGTCGCAGCTCGCGGGCGAGCGCGTAGGCGAGGGTCGCGAGCGCCCCGAGGAGCGCGATCGACACGAGCCCGGCGAGCAGCGCGCCGGCAATTCGCGCGAGCGACGAAAAGCTCTCCGCATCCATGCCGGCCTAGCATAGCAAAGCCCGCGAGCGAGCGAGCGCGCACCCGGACTGCCGCAACGGCGCGCTGCACGTGGCGCGCTTTTCAGCGCACGACCAGCACGGGAAGCTTCGAGTGCGTCAGGACCTTATTGGTCTCGCTGCCCAGCACGAGCGCCGATACGCCGCGCCGGCCGTGCGAGGCCATGACGATCGCGTCGCACTTGTGCTTGCGCGCCGCGGCCAGGATCGCCTCCCACGGTGAGGCGGAAATCGCCGAAGCCGCCGTGAATTCGACGCCGGCCGCCTTGGCCTTGGTCGCCACCGCTCCGAGGATCCGGTCGGCTTCTTCCTTGCACTGCGCGGCGTACTCGCGCCGCGAGAGCGGCGTGAACACCACGCCGTCGGCGTAGACCGGAAGTGGATAGCTGGGCGAGGCGAAGAAACCGGTGAGCCGGCTGCCGAGCACCTTGGCGAGATCGATCGCGTGCGTGACCGCCTTCAGCGAGAGCTTCGATCCGTCGGTCGCGACCAGAATGTTCCGATACATGGCAGATGTCTCCGAGTGGCTTCTCGAGGCGATGTTACGCCAGGGCGTCCCGCGGGGCTTGACGCAGATCAATCGCCTCCGGACGGCTGCCCGCTAGAGTCCCCGGATGTCTCTGTCGACGCGACCGCCCCCGTCGTCTTCCGCGGAACGGCAAAGCGATCCGCGTTGCGAAGGCGGTGACGCTCTTTGCTTCCATTGCGGTGAGCCCGTCTCGGGCGAGCGCTGGCTGCTCGAGCTCGACGGCGCGCCACGCGCTTTCTGCTGCGCCGGCTGCCTCGCCATCGCGCGGACGATCCGCGCCGCGGGGCTCAGCGATTTTTATGTCCGGCGCACCGCGCATGCGGCCACGGCCGCCGATGATGACGACGAATGGTCGCACTACGACATCCTTGCCGAGGAAGGCGCTCTCGCGCCAGGCGATGCGACGATGCAGATCGCGCTCCTGCTCGAGGGCATGCGCTGCGGGGCTTGCGTGTGGCTCAACGAGACCTACGTGCGACGCCTGCCGGGCGTGCGCGAGTTCAGCGTCAATTTCGCGACCCGGCGCGCGCACCTGGTCTGGTCGCCCGGCGAGACGCGGCTTTCCTCGGTGCTGCGGGCGATCGCGGCGATCGGCTATCGCGCCTATCCCTACGATCCGGCGCGACGCGAGGCGCTGGTTCGCCGCGAAGGGCGCGCGCTGCTCACGCGCACCGCGGTGGCGCTGCTCGCGATGATGCAGGTGATGATGTTCGCGGTGCCGGGCTACGTGAGCGCGGAGCCCATCGAGCCGGCGTACAGGCACCTGCTCGCCTGGGCGAGCCTGCTGCTGACGGTGCCCGTGGTCGTGTACTGCGCGGCGCCGTTCTTCGCCGGCGCGGTGCACGACCTGTCGTTGCGGCGCTTGGGCATGGACGTGCCCGTCGCGCTCGGCGTCGGCGCGGCGTTCCTCTACAGCGCCTGGCGCACCGTCGACGGTGCGGGTCCGGTGTACTTCGATTCGGTGACGATGTTCGTCGCGCTGCTGCTGGTGGCGCGCTACGTCGAGTTCGCGGCGCGGCGGCGCGCCGGCGCGGCCATCGAGTCGGTCGCGCGCGATCGTCCGGAGACCGCGGAGCGCCTGCCCGGCTATCCGGCAAGCGATCGCGCCGAGCGGGTGGCCGCGGCACGGCTCGAGCCGGGCGACGTGGTCCGCGTCGCCGCGGGCGCCGTCGTCGCAGCCGACGGCGTGGTGCTCGATGGGCGCTCCAGCGTCGAGGAAGCCATCGTCAACGGCGAGAGCTGGCCGCGCACCAAGACGCCGGGCGCGCGCGTGCTGGCCGGATCGGTCAATCGCGAAAGCCCGCTCACCGTACGCGTGACCGCCGCCGGCGAGGCGACCACAGTGGCCGCGCTCGCCCGCCTGGTGGCCCGCGCTGCGGAGGCGAAGCCGCGCGTGGCGCGCCTGGCCGATCGTGCCGCGGCATGGTTCGTTGGCGCGCTGCTCGCGGTCGCCGCATGCACGGCCCTGGCGTGGTTCGCGCTGGACGCCTCGCGCGCGCTCGGCGTGGCGTTCGCGGTGCTGATCGTCTCGTGCCCGTGCGCCCTTTCGCTCGCCACGCCCGCGGCCCTTGCCGCCGGCGCCGGCGCGCTCGGTCGTAGAGGCATCCTGGCGGTTCGCCCCGACGCGCTGGAGACGCTCTCGCGCGCGACGCACCTCGTCCTCGACAAGACCGGAACGCTTACCACCGGATCGGTGCGATTGTCCGCGGCGGAGCCGCTCGGCGATCTCGAGCCGGAGCAATGCATCGCGATCGCCGCGGCGCTGGAGCAGGGCTCGACGCACCCGATCGCCGCCGCGCTGCGCGCAGCCGGCACGGCGGACACCAGTGCCGGCGACGTCGTCGCCGTTTCTGGGCAGGGCGTCGAGGGGGTGATCGACGGACGGCGCTATCGCTGTGGGCGGCCCGCGTGGGCCGGTGCGCTGCATGGCGCGCCACCTCCCGGCGAGGATGTCGCTCCCGATGCCGTTCGCGTCGCGCTGGCCGACGAATCGGGCTGGCTCGCACGGTTCGTCCTGAGCGATGCGCTGCGCGAAGGCGCGAGGGAGCTCGTCGCGGCTGCACGCTCGATGGGCATCGCCGTGTGCCTTCTTTCAGGCGATCGGCGCGCCACCGTCGAGCACGCGGCGAAGCTCGCCGGCATAACAGACTTTCACGGCGATGCGACTCCGGAGGCGAAGCGCGCCTTCGTTGCCGCGCTGCAGCGCGACCGAGCCGTCGTGGCGATGGTCGGCGACGGCGTCAACGACGCGCCCAGTCTCGCGCAAGCCGACGTATCGCTCTCGCTCGGCCGCGCGAGCGCGCTCACGCAATGGACTGCGGACGTCGTCGTGCTCGGCGACGATCTGCGCGACCTCGGCGTCGCAATGAGCACCTCGCGCCGGATCTTCCGGGTGATCCGGCAGAACCTGGCCTGGGCGCTCGCCTACAACGCGATCGCCATCCCGCTCGCCGCCGCGGGGCAGCTCGTCCCGCTTGCCGCCGCGGTGGGGATGTCCGCTTCCTCGATCCTGGTCGCTGCCAATGCCTCCCGGCTGGCAAGGCTCGCTTCGGTGACCAAAGGCCGTGCGCTGAGGCAGCGCGCGCCGACTCGCCAAGGATGGCGATGGAAATCCTCTACCTGCTGATCCCGCTCTCGGTCGCGCTCGCGTTCCTGATCGGCGCCGCATTCTGGTGGTCGGTGGCGAGCGGGCAGTTCGATGACCTCGAGGGGCCGGCGCACCGCATCCTCCTCGACGACGACGGCTGGCCGGCGAAGGGCGATGCTGCGCCCCGCTCCGAGGCCGTCCCGGCGATTGATCTGCATCAAAGGCGCAAGCGCGACCTGCCCATACCATCGCCGGAGAGCTCGTCGCCCGCATCCGGCGCGGCGGGCGATTCCGACGCAGTGAAGGAGCAGGGCGGATGAGCGAAGTCGCGGCGACGTTCAACTACAAGGTGGTGCGCCAGTTCGCGATCATGACGGTCGTCTGGGGCATCGTCGGCATGCTCGTCGGCGTGGTCATCGCGGCCCAGCTCCTCTGGCCGGAATTCCTCGGCGGGGTTCCGTGGCTCTCCTACGGGCGGTTGCGACCGCTGCACACCAACGCCGTGATCTTCGCCTTCGGCGGGTCGGCGCTGTTCGCCACGTCGTATTACGTCGTGCAACGCACCTGCCAGGTGCGGCTGTTCTCCTCCCCGCTCGCCTCGTTCACGTTCTGGGGCTGGCAGGCGATCATCGTGCTCGCGGCGATCACGCTGCCGCTCGGCTACACCAGCGGCAAGGAATACGCCGAGCTCGAGTGGCCGATCGATCTTCTGATCGCGGTCGTGTGGGTGGCCTACGCGATCGTCTTCTTCGGCACGATCTTCCTGCGCAAGACGCCGCACATCTATGTCGCCAACTGGTTCTACGGCGCCTACATCCTGACGATCGCGATCCTGCACATCGTCAACAGCGCGGAGATCCCGGTCTCGTTCTGGCCGATGAAGTCGTATTCGGCGTACGCGGGCGTCCAGGACGCGATGGTGCAGTGGTGGTACGGCCACAACGCGGTCGGATTCTTCCTGACCGCCGGCTTCCTCGGGATCATGTACTACTTCGTGCCCAAGCAGGCGGGACGGCCGATCTACAGCTACCGGCTCTCCGTGGTGCACTTCTGGGCCCTGATCTTCACCTACATGTGGGCCGGGCCGCACCACCTGCACTACACCGCACTGCCCGACTGGACGCAGTCGCTGGGAATGCTCTTCTCGCTGATCCTGCTCGCGCCGTCGTGGGGCGGGATGATCAACGGGATGATGACGCTCTCGGGCGCGTGGCACAAATTGCGCGAGGACCCGATCCTGAAGTTCCTGATCGTCTCGCTCTCCTTCTACGGCATGTCGACCTTCGAAGGTCCGATGATGTCGATCAAGACGGTCAACGCGCTGTCGCACTACACCGACTGGACGATCGGACACGTGCACTCGGGCGCGCTCGGCTGGGTCGCGTTCATCACGATCGGTGCGATGTACTACCTGATTCCTCGCATGTTCGGCAAGACCGAGATGTGGTCGACGCGGCTCATCACCGCGCACTTCTGGATCGCCACCATCGGCGTGGTGCTCTACATCGCCTCGATGTGGATCGCGGGCGTGATGCAGGGGTTGATGTGGCGCACGACCAACGCCGACGGCACGCTCACCTACGCGTTCGTCGAGGCGGTCAAGGCGACCTACCCGTTCTACGCCATCCGGCTCCTCGGCGGAACGCTGTTCCTCGCCGGCATGCTGCTGATGGCCTACAACGTCGTGCGCACGATCGCCGGGAGCAAGGCGGTCGAGGCATCGATTCCGATCGCGGCGCCGGCGCCGCTCGCCCAGGCCGCGTAGGGGGCACCCGCGATGAAGATCGATCACGAGCTCGTCGAGAAGAACATCGGCTGGATGATCGTGCTGATCATCCTGGTGGTGGCGGTCGGGGGTCTGGTCGAGATCGTGCCCCTGTACTTCCAGAAGTCGACGACGCAGCCCGTCGCCGGCATCAAGCCGTATCCGCCGCTGCAGCTCGCCGGACGCGACATCTACCTGCGGGAAGGTTGCTACAACTGTCATTCGCAGATGATCCGGCCGTTCCGCGCCGAGACGGAGCGCTACGGCCACTACTCGGTCGCCGGCGAATTCGTCTACGACCATCCGTTCCAGTGGGGAAGCAAGCGCACCGGCCCCGACCTTGCCCGCGTCGGCGGTCGCTATTCCGACGAATGGCATCGCGCCCATCTCAACAACCCGCGCGACGTCGTGCCGGAGTCGAACATGCCGGCCTATCCCTGGCTCGCCAGGACCGCGCTCGACCCCGCCGCCATCGCTCCCAAGATGCGCGCGCTCACCCACGTCGGCGTCCCGTACACCGACGAGGAGATCGCCAACGCGCCGGCGGAGCTCTCGGGCAAGACCGAGCAGGACGCGCTGGTGGCGTATCTGCAGAACCTGGGCCTCGCCCTGCGCAACGTGAGGTAGCGATGGAGCTCTACTCGACGCTCGCCAGCCTCTTCACCGTGCTTTCCTTGTTCGTGTTCATCGGCATCGTGCGCTGGGCGTGGAGCGGACGGCGGCGGGCGGCGTTCGCGGCCGCGGCGGCGGAGCCGTTCGCGCTTCCGGACGAGCAGGTCCTTCGCACTGCGTCCGCGACGGCGCCTACTTCCACGGGAACGTGCCAATGAGCGACTTCACTTCGAATTTCTGGAGCCTGTACGTCGCCGGCCTCGCGCTGCTGAGCATCGTCGCCTGCGGCGTGTTTCTCTACCGCATGGGCCGGATGCGGGTGAAGGCCGCGCCCAAGGCCGGCGAAGGCGTCGGCACGACCGGTCACGTCTGGGACGAGGACCTCGCCGAGTACAACCATCCGCTGCCGCGGTGGTGGATGTGGCTGTTCTACATCACCATCGTCTTTTCGCTCGGCTACCTCGTCCTCTATCCGGGTCTGGGGAGGCTGCCCGGCACTTTCGGCTGGACGTCGGCGGGAGCGTATTCGCGCGAGGTCGCGGACAGCGACGCGCGCGTGCGCCCGCTGTACGCGAAATACCTGGCGATGGACGTGAAGCAGGTCGCCGCCGATCCGCAGGCGCACGCGATGGGCGAGCGGCTGTTCCTCAACCATTGCGCGCAATGCCACGGCTCGGATGCCGGCGGCGGCAAGGGCTTCCCGAACCTTCGCGACAGGGACTGGCTCTACGGCGGCGATCCGCAGACCATCAGCGATTCGATCACCAACGGGCGCAACGGCATCATGCCGTCGTTCGCCGCCGCGCTCGGTCCCGACGGCGTGAAGAACGTGGCCAACTACGTGCGCTCGCTCTCCGGCCTGCCCGTCGACAGTCTGCGCGCGCAGCTCGGCAAGCCCGTTTTCATGCAGAACTGCGCCGCCTGCCACGGACCGGAAGGGAAGGGCAATACGGCGGTCGGCGCGCCGAACCTCACCGACGAAGTCTGGCTGTACGGCGGCTCCGAGGCGACCGTCATGGAAACGATCGCCAAGGGCCGCGGCTCGCCCTCCGCCGTCTCGCGGATGCCGGCGCACAAGGACGATCTGGACGAAGGGAAGATCCATCTGCTCGCCGCCTACGTGTGGGGCCTGTCGAACGTCCCGCAGGCACAGCTGCAGTGATGCGCCCACGGGCGGACCCCGGTGAACGCGTCGCTCTTGTCGCATGAGACGCGCAGGGCCGTCCCAAGCGTCGAATTCCGCCCCCTCGGGGAGCGGCGCGGCGGCGGAGCCGCAAGCGCGGGGCGGGCAGGCAAGCGCGCCGGCTCGCCAGCCGGCGCCAGCCTCCGAGGCGCGCGCCCAGGAGATCGCGCTCTACGAGATCCGCCAGCGCATCCATCCGCGCGCGGTTCACGGCCGTTTCGCCGCGTGGCGCTGGGCGCTCGTCTTCGCCACCCAGGCGGTCTTCTACGGCCTGCCGTGGCTCCAGTGGAACGGCCGCCAGGCGGTGCTGTTCGACCTTTCGGCGCGCCGGTTCTACATCTTCGGCGCGGTATTCTGGCCGCAGGACGTGATCTACCTCACGGCGCTGCTCATCATCGCCGCCCTTTCTCTGTTCCTGTTCACCGCGGTAGCGGGGCGGCTGTGGTGCGGCTACGCCTGTCCGCAGACCGTCTACACGGAGATCTTCCTGTGGATCGAGCGCAAGATCGAAGGCGATCGCCCGGCGCGCCTGCGCCTCGACGCCGCGCCGTGGTCGCTCGAGAAATTCGTCCTGCGCGCGACCAAGCACATCGCCTGGTTCATCGTCGCGCTCTGGACCGGCTATACCTTCGTGGGCTATTTCACGCCGATCGCGGACCTCGGCCTTCGCGCCGCGACCTGGCGCTTGGGGCCGTGGGAGGCGTTCTGGATCCTGTTCTACGGGTTCGCCACCTACGGCAATGCCGGTTTCATGCGCGAGCAGGTGTGCAAGTACATGTGCCCGTACGCGCGCTTCCAGAGCGTGATGTTCGACCGCGACACGCTGGTGATCACCTACGACCGCGAGCGCGGAGAGCCGCGCGGCGCGCGCTCGAAGGCGGTGAAGCCCCGCGAGCGCGGCCTGGGCGACTGCGTCGACTGCTCGATCTGCGTGCAGGTTTGCCCGACCGGGATCGACATCCGCGACGGCCTGCAGTACGAGTGCATCGGCTGCGCCGCGTGCATCGACGGCTGCGACCAGGTCATGGACAAGCTGGGCTATCCGCGCGGACTCATCCGCTACGCCACCGAGAACGCGCTGGAACTCAAGCTCGACGCGCCTGCCATCTGGAGGCGCGTGCTTCGCCCGCGGACGCTCGTTTACGGCGGGCTGCTCTTCTCCGTCGTCGCGCTCGCCGCCGGCTCGCTGGCGCTGCGCAATCCGCTCAAGGTCGACGTGATCCGCGACCGCGGCACGCTGGCGCGCGAAGCGGCGCCCGGGGTGATCGAGAACGTCTACCGGCTGCAGATCATGAACACCGACGAAGCGCCGCGCCGGTTCGAGATCGCCGCGACCGGGTTGCCGCGCCTCACCGTAGTGGGCATCGAGCAGCCCGTGGCGGTCGGCGCGGCCAGCACGCGCATGATCGCCTTGCGCCTGCGGGCGCCGCTCGAGGCGGCCGGGCGCGAAGAGAGCGCCGCCGGCAGCCAAGTCGAGCCGGGACGGCACGAGCATCGCGCGGAGAGCGATGAAGCGCAGCGCCACGAACTCGAGCCCGGCCCGCACAAGGTCGAGTTCGTGATCCGCGCCGTCGAAGACCCGGAGATCGTTCGCCATGAACCCACGAGCTTCATCGTTCCCCGCTAGTCCGCCGCGGTGGTACCGCGAGCGATGGCCGTGGCTGCTCATGTCCGGTCCCTTCGCGGTGATCGTCGCCGCGCTGGCGAGCGCAGGGCTCGCGGTGCGTAGCGACGACGGCCTGGTCGCCCAGGACTATTATCGGCAGGGCCTGCTGATCAACCGCAAGCTCCCCAACCCCTTGCGCCCGGCCGAGGCGTCGCCGGCGGCGAGCCTTAAGGTAGGCAGCGACGGGACGCTGCGCGTGCGCCTGCGCCACGTCGCCCAGCCTCCCGCGCTGGAGATCGAGTTAGTCCCGCACGGCGATCGCGCCCGCGCTGTGCGCCTGTCGTTGGTGCGCGAAGGCGATGAATGGGTCGGCGCACTGCCGGCGCTCGAACCCGGCACCTGCATCGTTGCGCTTAAGGCGCCGGGCTGGCGCTTGCCGACGACGATTGCCGCGTTGCCGTTCGCCGAGCTCGAGCTCGGTGGGCCGCATTCCTGAAGCGACCCGATCCGCGAGGCGAACGCCATGGACGAGCGGCGATTGCGGCGCATCCTCTGGGTCCTCTGGCCCGCCTTTCTCGTCGCTGGCGTTGCCGAGGCGGTTTTCTTCACCGTGTTTGATCCGTTCGAGCTGCATTTCTTCGGCGCCCCGCTCGAGCTGTCGCGGCAGGCGATCTACACGATGGGGTTCTTCGGCTTCTGGGTCATGGGCGTCGCCGCTTCCGCGCTCACGCTGTTCTTCGAGCATCGGCCCGGCGCCGACGAGCGCCGGGCCGGAGAAAGACGGCCGTGAGTCCGACACCATGGCGTTGAGCGTCCTGCTGAGCGCCTGGCTGCTGGGAACGATCGGCAGCGTGCACTGCCTCGGCATGTGCGGCGGCTTCGTCGCGGCTGCAGCCGCGCGCGACGGAGCGACGCGAGCCACGGCGCCGCTGCTGCCCGCCGCGACGATGCTGTGTCGTCAGCTCGCCTATCACGCCGGCCGCGCGAGCGGCTACGCTGTGCTCGGTGCGGCCTTTGGCGCTGCCGGCGCGGCCGCGCTCGAGACGGCCGCGCTCCTGCCGTTCCAACGCGGCCTCTTCCTGCTCGCCAACGGGCTGCTGCTTGCACTGGGCGTCTCGCTCGCCGCAGGGAGGCCGGGCCTCGGCGGTCTGCAGCGAGCCGGCGCCGCGGTCTTCGCCCGCGTGCTGCCTTGCGTGCAGCCGCTGCTGGCGCTGCACGGCGCCCGCGGTCGGGCCGCGCTCGGATTCGTCTGGGGTTTCGTCCCTTGCGGACTCGTCTATTCGACGCTGCCGCTGGCGCTGTTTTCGGGCGGCATGTGGCAAGGCGCGCTGGTGATGCTCGCCTTCGGGCTGGGCACGGTCCCGGCGCTGGCCGCAACCGGGCTGGCCCTGCGCCTTCCCCAGCGCCTGCTCGGCGGTCGCCGCTGGCGCTACCTTGCCGGCGGCATCGTAATCGCCTTCGCGCTGGCCGGGCTGTATCGGGCCGTGTTTGTCTCCGGCGTGCTGTCGCGCGGGCCGTTTTGCCCGCTCGGCTAGGGCTCGCCGTGGCTCAAGGCGCAGCGCCTGCGGACCCGCGTGCGACAATGCCCCCATGCCTGCCGAGATCGAGGACCCGCGCGTCTTCCGGCCGCTTGCCGAAGCCGCGCACGCGCCGCTTCTCGGCCTGGCGGAGGCTAATCTCGCGGCAACGACGACCGCGCGGGCCGAGGAGATCCATCGCACGCTCACTCGCGCGGCCGTCGATTGCCTACGCTCGGGTCGGGCCTCGGTGCTCGCCGACGCCATCGCCGCCGCACCGTCGCCGGCGCTGGCGCGCGAGCTGTGGCGGTGCCTGATCGATGCCTGGTCACCCGCCTGGCGCGACCCGGCCGACATGGCCGCGACGCTGTTCGCGTTGCCCGTGGTCATCATCGCCGCACGCGATGCGGGGGCGCCGCCGGGCGAGTCTGTCCTTCCGGCCGAGCTGAGCGAAAGCCGCCGCCTGGTGCATATTCTCGTCGAGCATCGCGCCTTGCGCGGCAACCAGGCGTTCGCGCTCGCCCCCGCGCTGGTGGCGAGCGACGAGATCGACGTCGCCCGCCTGGACCGCCTGTTCGCGCGCCAAAGCGAGGTTCTCGACGCTTGCGGCGGCGACTTTCCGGCGACCCCCATCGCCGTGCAGTCGGGCCAGCAAACGGTGCACCTGCGCTTTCTCCTCGGTACCGCGCTGGCGGCGCCGGGCGCCGATCTCCTGGAGAACGCCGATGTCGGCGGGTGGGGCATGCCCCTTGCCCTGGAGCTCGCGCGTCAGCTGGCCTCGCCGGGAATCTCCGTGCTGGCGCTGCCGCGCCCGCCGCAATCACCGCCGGCCGCCTTGCAGCAGGGACGCATCGCTCAGCGCGAGGTCGGCGCTCAGCTCTTCGCGAGCAACGCGATCCGGAAGCTGCGCGCCACTGTCGGCGAACCGGTCGGCGTGATCAGCGCTCACCATTGCGCAGCGGCGCCCGGGGGGGGCGAGCTGCGAGTGTCGCTGTCGAGCCCGTTCGACGTGCGGGCCGCGGAGGGTTTTCGTTGTCCGCTCTTTGCGACCGATCGCGCCGACGACGTGGCGAGTATGCTCCACGAGCTGTTGCGCGACTGCAGGGTAACCGACGTGCGCGTGCTCGCCGGCGTGCATCCGGATCGCGATCCCAGGACGGGAGTGCTGCTCTTTTTCAAGCCGACGCCTCAGGGTGTCGAGCCGACGCTGCACTGACCGTGCGCAAGCTCACGCCCGGCTCCGATCCGGCGGAAGCGGCCCGGATCACGCTCGAGGAGGCGGAGAGACTGCTCGCAGCCGCGGGCCAGCACTCGGTGGCGGTGTTCGAGCACGGGACGCTGCAGGTAAAGCTCTACGCGCCGCGCGGCCGCGATGCCCAGACGCCCCATGCCCGCGACGAGATCTATCTCGTCGCTCGAGGTCGCGGCTGGTTCGTGAACGAGGGACGCCGCCACCCCTTCGAGCCGCATGACGTGCTGTTCGCGCGCGCCGGCGCCGCGCACCACTTCGAGGATTTCTCGGACGACTCCCTGGTCTGGGTGTTCTTCTATGGACCGGAGGGGGGAGAAGGCGACGGCGCAAGCGACCCTTAGGAACCTTGGCGGCGGCTTACCTTGCCGATACCGCTGATCGACTGCTCGATCTGGGGATGGCTGAGGTACTCGACGCTGCCCGCACCCGAGATATCGACCTTGAGCTTGCCACGGGCGTCGACGACCGCCTTGCCGGCGCCGCTCACCTCCACCGCCGCCTCCTCGCTCGCCAGGCGACCTCCGTCGTAGGACCCGGCGCCCGAGACGTGGATGTTCTGCCGCGCCACCTTTCCGCCGATCGTGACGCTGGTCGCTCCGGAGCCGTCGAGGTTCAGGTTGTCCGCTTCCAGCTCGCCGATGCGCACCGTGGACGCACCGGCGAGATCGAAGTGCAGCTCACCCGCCTTCAGCCGTTCGGCGGTCAGCGTGACCGCGCCGGCGGTCTCGACGCGATCGAGATCGCGGAGGTTGATCGTGATCCGCACGCCGCGCGAGTCCCGCCCCGAGAGCCACTGCCAGGCTGCGCTTCGATCCTTCACCTCGATCGTAAGCGTTCCGTCGCGTACGTCGGTCCGCACCCGCATCGAGGCGGGCGCATCGATGGACACGCCCTCGGCCGAGCCCTGAACCAACGTCACCGCCGCTTGCCCGGCGATGTCCAGCCGGTGGAATCCGGCGATCGGGCGCACCTCATGCACCGCCTCCTTCGCCGGGGCGTTGCGGCTCAACGACACTCCCGCGATCGTAGCGAGGGCCGCCAGCACGATGCCGGCGAAGGCGACCAGGAAGGCCTTCATCGCGAAGTTAGATGGCGGACGAGGACTCGGCGGATTCACGCTTGCGCTCGGCCTGAAGGACGGCGGTCCTCTTCAAGGACGAGCCGCGTGCCGGCGAGCCGATCCTGAAAGAACTGCCGATCGGGATCGACCAACGCCCAAGCGTAGTTGAACGCGAGCAGCGCGAGCGACCACGCACCGTACCCGAAGGGCTGTAGCGCGGCGAAGCCGGCGATCGCCAATGCGGATCCCGCGAGGCAGCCGAGATAACGCACCAACGCCTTCCCTACGCCCACGGGTGCGCCTTCCGGCGTACGGAGCGCGAGATGCCAGGTCCGCATCGCCACGGTGCGCCTTGCGCCGCTCCAGAACCCGGCGCAGTAGAGTGCGCAGGCGCCGAAACTGGCTGCGGCGGAGAGCGCACGCGCCTCGGGCGACATGATGTACAGCAACTCTGGATCCGCGCCCGCCAGCCGCGACGGGGTGACCGCAGGCAGGAGCGCAAACGCCACGGCGACCAGCACCGCGGCGATCGCCAGAGCCTCGTACGCGCTCGCGGCGAGGCGTCGCAGGAAGCTCGCCCCGTGGCTCGGCTCGGAAAGCGATCGCGCTACGGCCGACTCGCCGACGCGCCGGGCGGAGTGCTGCCGCGCGCCGTCAATTCGCGCCGCTTTTCGGGCGGCAACCGCCGGTATTCCTCCCATTGTTGCTCCACTTGCCGGCGCTTGTCCGGGGGCAGTTGTCGGATCGTCTTGTACTGCTCACGGGCCTGCTTGCGCTGATCGGGCGTGAGCTGCGCCCAAGCCCCCATCTGCTCCTTGAGCCGCTGCTGCGCGGGCGGAGCGAGCTTGGGATAGCGCTTCGCGATGCCGAGCCACTTCTGTCGCCGCTGCGGGTCGAACGAGTCCCATTGGCCGGCCAACGGCGCCAGAATCTGCTTGTCGGCGGGAGAAAGCTCGGCCCAGCTCGCTGCCCGCGTACCGAGCGCATCCGCCGCGGGCGAAGCCGCGACCGCGACCGCCAGCAGCCCGCCTGCGATCAGGGCTCGGAGCGTTTGAGCCACGCCTGGAACCCCCGGTCCAGATAGGCTTCGATGGGCAGGTCGGAGGACAGGATCGCAGCGTCGGTTTCTTCGAGGTCGCGCGCTTGCTGAGCCGTCTGCCAGTATTGGTACGACACGATGCCGCCGACGATGAGCAGGATGCCGAGCCAGATCCGCAAGTCGGCCAGGGCGCGCCGCGGGCGCAGCGTCCCACCCGCACCGGCGAGGGCCAGCTCGCTGGCGCGTCTTGGCTCCTCCAGCCTGGCGAGCGCCGCCTGCCGCGCGAGCTGCAGCCGATAGAGCGTTCCCGCCTTGATACCGGCGGCGCCGCGATCGAGGTAAGCCGTCAGTCTGCGTGCGATTTCGCTTTCGGTCATAAGCTGATCCCCTTGGCCTTGAGCATCTCGGCCAATGCATGGACGGCTCTGGAGCAGTGAGTCTTTACACTTCCTTCTGAACAACCCATAGCCGCGGCGGCCTCGGCCACGTCAAGCTCTTCCCAGTAACGCAAGAGAAATGCCTGACGTTGACGCGCCGGCAGGCGCGCCAGCGCCTGCTCGACCAAGCCCACCACTTGGGCCTGCTGGTGCGCGGCGGCGGGGTCAGCCGACCAGTTGGAGTCCGCCTTGGCCGGCAGCGTTTCCAGCGGGTCGAAGTCCTCCTCGTCGTCCTTCTGTCCCAGCGCCGAGAGCACCGTGGTCCACGCCGAGCGGACCTTCTGGCGGCGGAAGTGGTCGTGGATGGTGTTCTGGAGGATGCGCTGGAAGAGCATGGGCAGCTCGCCGATGGGCTTGTCGGCGTAGTTTTCGGTCAGCTTGAGCATCGCATCCTGGACGATGTCGAGGGCGGCATCGTCGTCGCGGACCGCGAACAGCGCCTGCTTGAAGGCGCGACGCTCGACCTCCGCGAGAAAGGTCGACAGTTCGGGTTGAGAGGCCAGCGGGCGGTCCGGGAATCGATCCGACTCGACCGATTATAAAAGGGCGTCCTCGGCGTCAGGGACGGCCGCCGGCTTGACCAAACCCCCACCGGCCGCTACTGTTGGCGAAACCGACGGGGGGTCCGTCGGTGGTGGCACTGCAAATACGGTCGTTGGCATCCCCTCCGGACGCGCCACAAGCGCGTAGGAGCACCCGTCGGGATGCGGCGCAACCGGCTCTAACCAGCCTTCGAGCTTGAGGCGCCTTACCGAGGCGCGACGCGTTTTGCAGAACCCGGCTCGCCCGTGCGAGGCCGGGCGGACGTGTGCGGGTCAAGACGAAGCTTGAGGCGAGGCAACCATGGAACTTACCGGCGCAGAGATCGTGATCCGCTGCCTGCAGGAGGAGGGCGTCGAGTACGTCTTCGGCTACCCCGGCGGCGCGGTGCTCAACGTCTACGACGAGCTGTTCAAGCAGGAGCAGGTCAAGCACGTGCTGGTCAGGCACGAGCAGGGCGCGGCGCATGCCGCCGACGGCTACTCGCGCTCGTCGCACAAGGTCGGCGTCTGCCTGGTGACCTCCGGCCCCGGCGTGACCAACGCGGTCACCGGCATCGCGACCGCGTACATGGATTCGATTCCCATGGTGATCCTCACCGGCCAGGTGCCGACGCACGCCATCGGCCAGGACGCGTTCCAGGAGTGCGACACGGTCGGCATCACCCGCCCGTGCGTCAAGCACAACTTCCTGGTAAAGGACGTGGCGCAGCTCGCCGTGACGATCAAGAAGGCGTTCTATCTCGCGCAAACCGGGCGGCCGGGTCCGGTGCTGGTCGACATCCCGAAGGACGTCACCCAGGCGAAGGCGGAGTACCACTACCCGAAGACGATCGCGCTGCGCTCCTACAACCCGGTGACCAAGGGCCACGCCGGGCAGATCAAGAAGGCGGTGCAGCTCTTGCTCGAGGCGAAGCGCCCGATGGTCTACGCCGGCGGCGGCGTCGTGCTCAACAACGCCTCTGCCCAGCTCACCCGGCTCGTGCGCCTGCTCGGCTTCCCGTGCACCACGACGCTAATGGGCCTCGGCGGATTCCCGGGGAGCGACCCGCAGTTCACCGGCCTCCCGGGGATGCACGGCACGTACGAATCGAACATGGCGATGCAGAACTGCGACGTGCTGGTCGCCATCGGTTCGCGGTTCGACGACCGCGTGATCGGCAACCCGGCGCACTTCTACCGCGCCGACCGCAAGATCATCCACATCGACATCGATCCGTCGTCGATCTCGAAGCGGGTGAGAGTCGATATCCCGATCGTGGGCTACGTCGCCGACGTGCTGGACGAGATGCTGAAGCTGATCGAATCCTCGCCCCAGCGGCCCGATCCCCAGGCCCTCACCAAGTGGTGGGGTGAGATCAAGGAATGGCAGCGCAAGGACTGCCTCAGATACGACCGCAAGAGCGCGCTCATCAAGCCGCAATACGTGGTCGAGAAGCTCTACGAGATCACCGGCGGCGACGCGATTGTCACCTCCGACGTCGGCCAGCACCAGATGTGGGTCGCCCAGTACTACAAGTTCGACAAGCCGCGGCGCTGGATCAACTCCGGCGGCCTCGGCACGATGGGCTTCGGGCTGCCGGCGGCGGTGGGGGCGGTGCTTGCCAACCCGGGCGCGACGGTCGCCTGCGTGACCGGAGAGGCCTCGATCCAGATGTGCATCCAGGAGCTCTCGACCTGCAAGCAGTACCACCTGCCGGTGAAGATCGTGAACTTGAACAACAAGTACATGGGGATGGTGCGCCAGTGGCAGGAGTTCTTCTACGGCAACCGCTATGCCGAGTCGTACATGGACGCACTGCCGGATTTCACCAAGCTCGCCGAAGCCTACGGGCACGTCGGCATGAAGATCGAGAAGCCCGGCGACGTGGAAGGGGCGCTGCGCGAAGCGTTCGAGCAGAAGGACCGGCTGGTGTTCCTCGACTTCATCACCGACCAGGCCGAGAACGTCTTCCCGATGGTTCCGGGCGGGAAGGGCCTCACCGAGATGATCCTCGCCGAAGAACTCTGATCGTCGTCCCGGCTTCAGGCCGGGACGCAAGCTCGCGGTGCCTGGACGCTGCCTATGAGACACATCCTCTCCATCCTGGTCGAAAACGAAGCCGGCGCCCTGTCGCGCATCTCGGGCCTGTTTTCGGCGCGCGGCTACAATATCGAGTCGCTGACCGTGGCGCCGACCGAAGACGAAACGATGTCGCGGATGACGATCGTCACGGTCGGCTCGGACGACGTCATCGAGCAGATCACCAAGCAGCTCAACAAGCTCGTCGAGGTGGTCAAAGTCGTGGATCTGACCGACGGCAATCATATCGAGCGCGAGCTCATGCTGGTGAAGGTGCGCGCCGCCGGCAAGGACCGCGACGAGATGAAGCGTCTCGCCGACATCTTCCGCGGCCGCATCCTCGACGTGACCGACAAAAGCTACACCATCGAGCTCACCGGCCCGGGCGAGAAGCTCGACGCCTTCCTGCAGGCGCTCGAGCCGGGGGTGATCCTCGAGACGGTGCGCACCGGCGCCTCCGGCATCGGGCGCGGCGAGCGGATTCTGAGAGTGTAGGCAGAGGGAGATTCACGATGATGAAGGTCTACTATGAGAAGGACGCCGATCTGTCGCTCATCAAGGGCAAGAAGGTGACCATCGTCGGCTATGGGTCGCAGGGTCACGCCCACGCCCAGAACCTGAACGATTCCGGGGTGAAGGTGACGGTGGGCCTGCGACCGGAGGGCGCATCCTGGGAAAAGGCCAGAAAGGCCGGCCTCAAGGTCGCCGCCGTCGGGGACTCGGTCAAGGGCGCGGACCTGGTGATGATGCTCATGCCCGACGAGCACATCGCCGCAGTGTACAAGTCCGAGGTCGAGCCCAACATGAAGAAAGGCGCCACGCTCGCCTTCGCCCACGGCTTCAACATCCACTACGGCCAGGTCGCGCCGCGGGAGGACCTCGACGTGGTGATGATCGCTCCCAAGGCGCCCGGCCACACCGTGCGCTCGACCTACGTGCAGGGTGGAGGGACGCCGATGCTGATCGCGGTGCACCAGGACGTGAGCCGCAAGGCGCGCGACCTCGCGCTCTCCTACGCGGCGGCGATCGGCGGCGCGCGCGCCGGCGTGATCGAGACCACGTTCAAGGAAGAAACCGAGACCGATCTCTTCGGCGAGCAGACGGTGCTTTGCGGCGGGTGCGTGGAGCTCGTGAAGACCGCGTTCGAAGTGCTGGTCGAGGCGGGCTACGCCCCCGAGATGGCGTACTTCGAGTGTCTGCACGAATTGAAGCTCATCGTCGACCTGATGTACGAAGGCGGCATCGGCAACATGAACTACGGCATTTCGAACAACGCCGAGTATGGCGAGTACGTCACCGGCCCGACGATCATCACCGCCGCGACCAAGGATGCGATGCGCGCCGCGCTCGCGCGCATCCAGAGCGGCGAGTACGCCAAGAGCTTCATCCTCGAGAACCGGGCGGGGGCGCCGACGCTGCTCTCGCGCCGGCGCATGACTGCCGAGCATCCGATCGAGCAGGTGGGGGCGCGCCTGCGCGAGATGATGCCGTGGATCAGGAGGAACAAGCTCGTGGACCAGTCGCGCAACTAGGACCTGTTGACGCGATGCCCATGCCTGGACGATCGGCGCAACGCGGCTGGCTCGGCCTGATCGCGCTCCTTATCGCGCTGGTCATCGTCGCCGTGCTCGCGCAGACGGTGCTCAGGAGCTACGGGCTCCTTGGGGATGGCGAGCGCGCCGCGACGTCCGGGCGTGCGGAACCCGCGGCGGCCCGCCCCGCGGAGGACCATGCGGCACGCGGCGCGCCGCCCGTCACGGCGCCGATGGAGCCGGCGCGAGCGCTCGAGCGCGACCTCAGGCGCGACGCTCAGGACCTCGACCGGCGCATCGACGACCAGACCAAGTAGGTGCGAATTCATTCGCACTCCATGGCGACTCCGGCCTACCCTTACCCCATCATTGCCCGCGAGGGCTGGCCGTTCCTGGGCATAGCGTTCGCCGCCGCGCTGGCACTCTCGTGGTGGGCGCCGTGGTGGCTCGCGGCGCTCGCCTGGCTGGCGACGATCTTCATCGCCCAGTTCTTCCGCGATCCGCCGCGCCGCGTTCCGCGCGACCCGAACGCCGTGCTCTCGCCCGCTGACGGCAGGGTGGTCCGCGTCGAGCGTGCGCGCGATCCGTATCTCGAGCGCGACGCGCTCAAGATCAGTGTGTTCATGAACGTCTTCAACGTGCATTCCAACCGCAGCCCGGTCGACGGCATCGTGAAGGACAAGTGGTACCACCCGGGAACATTCCTCAACGCTTCGCTCGACAAGGCTTCGCTCGACAACGAGCGCTGCGCTCTGCGCCTGCAAACGGCGGCCGGAGCCGATGTGACGTGCGTGCAGGTGGCCGGACTGATCGCACGGCGCATCCTGTGCTACGCCGACAAGGGTCAGTCGCTTTCGCGCGGCCAGCGCTACGGTTTCATCCGCTTCGGCTCGCGCGTCGACGTGTACGTGCCCGCCGACGCGAGGCCGAAGGTGGCGCCCGGCGATATGGCCTACGCGACCGAGACGATCATCGCCGAGCTGGCGTGACGCCTGGCGCCGCAGCGCGCGCCGGTGCAGCGGTGGTTTGCCCAGCCGCAGCGTAGCTGCTAGGCTGTCCTTTCATGGGGGATTTCCAACAGCAGCGGGCGCTCGCGAAGAACCGGATCCGCCGCCGCGGCATCTATCTGCTGCCCAATCTGTTCACGACGGCGGCGCTGTTCGCGGGCTTCTACTCGATCGTGCAGGCGATGAACGGCCGGTTCGATCATGCCGCGATCGCGATCTTCATCGCCATGGTCCTCGACGGCCTCGACGGCCGCGTCGCCCGGCTGACGCGAACGCAAAGCGCCTTCGGCGCCGAGTACGACAGTCTCTCCGACATGGTGTGCTTCGGCGCCGCGCCGGCGCTGGTCGTCTACGAGTGGGCCCTCCTGTCCATGGCGAACCTCGGCTGGATCGCCGCATTCGTCTACTGCGTATGCGCCGCGCTGCGGCTCGCCCGCTTCAACACCAACATCGACGTCGTCGACAAGCGCTTCTTCCAGGGGCTGCCAAGCCCGTCGGCCGCGGCCCTGGTGGCGGGCTTCGTCTGGATCATGGATGACAACGCGATCGACCCGGAGAGCGTGCGCTGGTGGGCATGGTCGGTAACCGTCTTCGCAGGGCTGACCATGGTGAGCAACTTCCCGTACTACAGCTTCAAGACGATCAACCTGAAGAAGAGCGTTCCGTTCGTGGTCGTGTTCCTGGTGGCGCTGTTCTTCGTGCTGGTGAGCGTTCAGCCGGCGATCGTGCTGTTCGCCGGCTTCGTCGCCTACTCGCTGTCGGGCTATGTCTGGTCGGCGTGGCGGGCGTTGCGCCGCGGGCGGCGGCGCTAGGCGAGCATTGCGCCGCCCCGGGAATCCCGATATAGTCCCCGGCATGAGCGGCACCTGCATGTTCCTGTTGCGTCCCTTCCGGACCGCCCTTCTCGGCGGCCTGCTGCTGCGCCTCGCGCGCAGATAACTCACCTCTCCCTTTTGCAGTACCCGGTCCTGCCCGATCTTGAGGCAGGAGAGCTACAACGCGACACGCAAGCTTGCAGGAGCCAGGACATGCCCGACCATCTCATCATCTTCGACACCACCTTGCGCGACGGCGAACAGAGCCCCGGCGCGTCGATGACCAACGAGGAGAAGATGCGCATTGCGCGGCAGCTCGAGCGGCTGCGCGTCGACGTGATCGAGGCCGGCTTTCCCGCTTCGTCCAACGGTGACTTCGCGGCCGTGAAGGCGATCGCCGGAGCGATCAAGGACAGCACCGTGTGCGCGCTGGCCCGTGCCAGCGAGAGCGACATCCGTCGCGCCGGGGACGCGCTCAAGGGCGCCAGGTCGGGCCGCGTGCACACCTTCATCGCCAGCTCCCCGATCCACATGCAGATGAAGCTGCGCATGAAGCCCGAGCAGGTGCTCGAGCAGGCGGTCAAGTCGCTGAAGTGGGCGCGCGAGTACACCGACGACGTCGAGTTCTCGCCCGAGGACGCGGGCCGCTCGGAACCCGACTTCCTGTGCCGGCTGATCGAGGCCGCGATCGGCGCCGGCGCGACGACGATCAACATCCCGGACACGGTCGGATACACCATGCCGTGGCAGTTCGGCGAGCTGATCCGGGCCCTGCGCGAGCGCATCCCGAACAGCGGCAAGGCGGTGTGGTCGGTGCACTGCCACAACGATCTCGGCATGGCGGTCGCCAACTCGCTGTCCGCGGTAATGCAGGGCGCGCGCCAGGTCGAGTGCACCGTCAACGGCCTGGGCGAGCGCGCGGGCAACGCGTCGCTCGAGGAGATCGTGATGGCGGTGAGGACGCGCCAGGACGTCTTTGCCTGCGCGACACGCATCGACACCACGCAGATCGTTCCCGCCTCGAAGCTCGTCTCCGGGATCACCGGCTTCCCGGTCCAGCCGAACAAGGCGATCGTCGGCGCCAACGCGTTCGCGCACGAGTCGGGCATCCACCAGGACGGAGTGCTCAAGCATCGCGAGACCTACGAGATCATGCGCGCCGAGGACGTGGGCTGGGGCGCGAACCGCCTGGTTCTGGGAAAGCTCTCGGGGCGCAACGCCTTCAAGACGCGGCTCTCCGAGCTCGGCATCGATCTCGGCAGCGAAGAGACGCTCAATCACGCCTTCGCTCGCTTCAAGGAGCTCGCCGACAAGAAGGGCGAGGTCTTCGACGAGGACCTGCATGCGCTGGTCTCCGACGAAACCGTGACCCCGGAGCGCGAGTTCTACAAGCTGATCTCGCTCAAGGTGGTGACCGAGACCGGCGAAGTGCCGCAAGCCGAAGTCACCCTAGCCGCCGGCGAGGCAGAGAGGAGCGTGCACACGCGCGGCGACGGGCCGATCGACGCGACCTTCCGCGCGATCGAGCAGATGGCGCATTCCAAGGCGAGGATGCTTCTGTACTCGGTCAATGCGATCACTACCGGCACCGACGCACAGGGCGAGGTGACCGTGCGGCTCGAGCGCGAGGGCCGGATCGTCAACGGCCTGGGTGCCGACACCGACATCCTGGTCGCCTCGGCCAAGGCGTATATCAACGCGCTTAACAAGCTGCACAGCCGGGAGCAGCGGCTCAATCCGCAGCTCGCGGCCCTGCGTCCATAGCGACGGCACCACGGGGCGCGCGTGGCCGCAACCGGCGTCGCCGAAGGAGAGCAGGCAGCGCTGCCGGCGACAATCCGGGTCGGCAATGCCGAGCTGCCGATCTGGCCCGAGCGGCAGGCGGTCGAGTCCCTGTCGGCGCCAGTGATGGCGCTGGCCCGGTTCGCCGACTGCGCGATCTTCCATCCCGCGCTCATTGCCGCAGTGCTCGCCGCCGAGGGCGATCCGCGCTGGCGTTCGGTGCTCACCCTGCAGCCGCCGGGGCAGGAGAAGGCGGTCTTCCGCGGCGGCTGCGGCACCAAGGTGCGAAGGCTCGAGCGCTGGAACGATGCGGCCGCGACGCTGATCCATGCCCGTGCGCTCATGCTCGCGCATCGCACGCTGTCGCGCCGCCCCGTGTACGCCGACGACAGCTGGGCGAGCGTCTACCGCGCCGGCGATTACTGCATGCCGCATAGCCATCTGCGCTCCGACGTGTCCATCGTGTACATGCTCGACGTGGGCGATGACGACCCGGACGAGCCGATGGCAGGTAAGCTCTCCTTCGCCGATCCGCGCATCGAAGCGTGCTGTCCCGACGAGCCGTTACGCGTGACCCGGCACATGATCCCCGACATGACGCCCGGGACCATGCTGATCTTCGCCAGCGACTATCTGCACGGCGTCAGTCCTTATCGCGGCCGCCGGCCGCGCATCACGCTGTCCTGGAACATCACGCTCAGACGTCTGCCCGGGCGCCCGGGCGAAGGCTGGGACACGCCCTAAGCGGTAGCTGTCCAAGGGCGCGCGTCCTGCTATCATTCTGCGGTGCAGCAATCCGCTTGACCCGGCGGGCGCGGCTCCCAGTGGCGACCGCCGGACTTCCCGCCGGGACCTCCAGCTATGGCGCTCGCCGACCTCTCCTCGCGTCCGAAGGAACAGCTCATGACCACCCCGCACTACGGCCCCGGCATCGAGATCACCGGCCGGATCAGCGATGAATACGCGGCAGTCCTCACCCCCGAAGCGCTGGCCTTCGTCGCGCGCCTGCAGCGTGCGTTCGGCGCGCGTCGCGCCGAGCTGCTCGCGTTGCGCGCGGAGCGGCAGCGACAGTGGGACGCGGGAAAGCTTCCGGACTTCCTGCCGGAGTCGCGGGCCATTCGGGACGCGGAGTGGACCTGCGCCGCCGTGCCCGCCGACATCCAGGACCGGCGCGTCGAGATCACCGGTCCGGTCGATCGCAAGATGATCATCAATGCGCTCAACTCCGGCGCGAACGTGTTCATGGCCGATTTCGAGGACGCCAACACGCCCAAGTGGGACAACCTGATCCAGGGCCACATCAACCTGCGGGATGCGATTCGGCGGCGGATCGATTACGTCTCGCCCGAGGGCAAGTCGTATAAGCTCGACGACCGCACCGCGGTGCTCTTCGTCCGCCCGCGGGGCTGGCATCTGCCCGAAAAGCACGTGCGCATCGACGGGGCCGCGGCGTCGGGCGGCATCTTCGACTGCGGCCTGTACCTGTTCCACAACGCGAAGGAGCTTCTGGCGCGCGGCACCGGTCCGTACTTCTATCTGCCCAAGCTCGAGAGCCACCTCGAGGCGCGGCTGTGGAACGATATCTTCGTGATGGCGCAGGAAGAGCTGGGTATCCCGCGCGGGACGATCAAGGCCACCGTCCTGATCGAGACCATCCTGGCGGCGTTCGAGATGGACGAGATCCTCTATGAGCTGCGCGAGCATTCCGCGGGCCTCAACGCCGGCCGGTGGGACTACATCTTCAGCTGCATCAAGAAATTCCGCGCCAACCGCGACTTCTGCCTCGCCGATCGGGCGCTGGTCACGATGACCACGCATTTCATGAAGAGCTACGCGGAGCTGCTGATCAAGACCTGCCACAGGCGCAACATCCACGCGATGGGCGGCATGGCGGCGCAGATCCCGGTGAAGAACGACGAAGCGGCCAATGCCGAGGCGTTCGCCAAGGTGAAGGCGGACAAGGAGCGCGAGGCCACCATCGGCCACGACGGCACGTGGGTCGCGCATCCCGGCCTCGTTGCGGTGGCGAAAGAGGCATTCGACCGGCTGATGCCCGAGCCGAACCAGATAGCCGCCAAGAAGCGCGACGACGTGAAGGTGACCGCGGCGGATCTTCTTCGATTCGAGCCGGAAAAGCCGATCACCGAGAAGGGCCTGCGGCTCAACATCAACGTCGCGATCCAGTACGTCGGTGCGTGGCTCGCCGGCCAGGGCGCCGTGCCGATCTTCAACTTGATGGAGGACGCCGCCACGGCCGAGATATCGCGCTCGCAGGTGTGGCAATGGATCCGCTCTCCCAAGGGCGTGCTCGACGACGGGCGCAAGGTCACGAAGGAGATGGTCATCGCGATGGTGCCCGAGGAGCTGGCGCGAATCCGCGGCCTGCTCGGCGCCGCGTTCGCCGAGGGCCGCTACGAGGAAGCAGCGGGCATCATGAAGGAGCTCGTGACCAATGACACGTTCGTCGAATTTCTCACGCTGCCCACCTACGAGCGGATCGACTAAGCGGCCGCGGGACGAATACAATACACAATGTTTATTTCTTCCATTGCGACAATCAATTGGACATATAGATCGAAGCTTCACAGAATGCATGTTGTGGGACGCGAGGCGAGATTGCCCCGGGCTGTCCGGTCCACGCCATATCGAGAGGAGACTGCAATGAATCTGAAGGGCACCAAGACGCATGAGAACCTGAAGGCTGCGTTCGCCGGCGAATCGCAGGCCAACCGGCGCTACCTGTACTTCGCCAACAAGGCCGACGTCGAAGGCCAGAACGACCTCGCGGCGGTATTCCGCTCGACAGCCGAAGGCGAGACCGGACATGCGCACGGCCACCTCGACTATCTCGCCACAGTCGGCGATCCGGCGACGAGCCTCCCGATCGGCAAGAGCCGCGACAACCTGAAGGCGGCCATTGCCGGCGAGACGCACGAGTACACGGACATGTACCCCGGCATGGCGAAGGCCGCGCGCAGCGAAGGCTTCGAGGAGATCGCCGACTGGTTCGAGACGCTGGCCAAGGCCGAGCGCTCGCACGCCAACCGCTTCCAGAAGGCGCTCGACGCGCTGACCGACTAGCGGTTATTGCGTCACGCCGCATAGCCTCCAGCGAATGCGCGGCGTTTTCATCGGCGTGACGCAATAACTCCGCGAATCGAGCGTCGCCTGGCGCCGCTCGATTCGCGGAGCTCGTCGCAAGCGATTCGCCGGCGGATCGTTTCGTGCCGGTCACCCACCGATGACCACTCGCGAAGGCAGCCTCGAAGCGCCTACTCGGCACCCGGTCGACTGGCGCAATCCCGACTACTACGACGAGGCCGCGCTCAACCGCGAGCTCGAGCGCGTCTTCGAGATCTGTCACGGCTGCCGACGTTGCGTGAGCCTGTGCACCGCGTTCCCGACGCTGTTCGACCTGGTCGACGCGACTCGGGGTGGCGAGATGAGCGAAGTCGCCAAGAGCGACTTCGGCAAGGTCGTCGACCAGTGCTACCTGTGCGACCTGTGCTATATGACCAAGTGTCCGTACGTTCCGCCGCATCCCTGGAACGTCGACTTCCCGCATCTCATGCTACGCGCCAAGGCGCGCAAGTTCCTCATGGGGGAAACGCGGCTGCGCGACCGGGTGCTCACCGGCACGGATCGCCTGGGCAAGCTGGCGACGATTCCGATCGTCGTGCGCGCGGTCAACAAGGCCAGCGAGTCGCCCGCCGTGCGGGCGGCGATGGAGAAGACGCTGGGCGTGCATCGCGACCGCAGGCTTCCGCCGTACGCGGCGCGGCCGTTCCCCAAAGCGGCGAAGAATAGCCTCGCCTGGCCAGTGCGCGACGGCGCGCGCACGCCGGGAAAGGTGGCGATCTTCTCGACCTGCTACGTCGATTACAACGAGCCGGGCATCGGCCTGGACCTGCTCGCGCTTCTCGGGCACAACGAGATTCCCTATCGCGTCGTGCAACGGCAGGCGTGCTGCGGCATGCCCAAGCTCGAGCTGGGCGACCTCCAGTCGGTGCTGGCGATGAAGGACGCCAACGCACCAGCTCTTGCCCGGCTCGCACGCGAGGGTTACGCCATTCTCGCGCCCATCCCCTCCTGCGCGCTCATGTTCAAGAGTGAGCTGCCGCTGCTGTTTGCCGAGGACCCTGACGTGCGGGCGATCGCGGAAGCGATGTACGATCCGTTCGAATACCTGGTGTTGCGCGACAAGGACGGGCTGCTCAAGCGCGACTTCAAGACGCCGCTGGGCAAGGTCTCGTATCACATTCCCTGCCATTCGCGCGTGCAGAACATCGGCCAGAAGACGCGCGAGGCGATCGAATGGATCCCGGGAACCACGGTCACCACCGTGGAGCGCTGCTCCGGGCACGACGGCACGTGGGGCGTGAAGAAAGAGTTCTACGCCGCGTCGATGAAGATCGGCCGGCCGGTGTTCCGGCAGATGGCGGAGCCGCAGCCGGACTACGTGAGCTCGGATTGTCCGATTGCCGGTCGCGCCATTCTGCAGGGGATCGAAGAGTCGGCGCGCAAGGACGGATCTGCCGCACGCCCCCGGAAAGCGCACCCCTTGACGCTCTTGCGCATCGCCTACGGCCTCGAGGAGGCGCCGGCATGAAGATCGCCCGTGACAGCCTGCTGACGCTGGAGGCGTACGCGCGCGAGCGGACCGCTTTCCGCGCCCGCGTGCTCGAGCACAAGAAGCTGCGCACCGTTCACATCGGAAATCACGTCACGCTGCTGTTCGAGGACGAGCTTACGATCCGCTATCAGGTCCAGGAGATGCTGCGCATCGAGAAGACCTTCGAGGAAGCGGGCATTCAGGACGAGCTCGACGCCTACAATCCGCTCGTCCCCGACGGTACCAACTGGAAGGCGACGATGCTGATCGAGTACGAGGACGTCGAGGAGCGCAAGCGCGCGCTCGCCGAGCTCACCGGCATCGAGCGCAGGGTGTGGGTCCGCGTCGCAGACGCCGAACCGGTGTACGCGATCGCCGATGAGGATCTGGAGCGCGCGCGCCCCGAGAAGACCGCGTCGGTGCACTTCCTGCGCTTCGAGCTTGCGCCCGGCATGATCTCCACCCTGAAGGCGGGAGCCGCGCTGGCGATCGGGGTCGATCACCCGCGGTACAACGCCGCGGTGGATCCGGTCCCCGAGCCGGTCCGCAAGGCGCTCCTCAGCGACCTGGCGTAGGCCCGAAATTCATTCGGAGCTGCAGGTGCGGATGAATCCGCACCTCTATAACTGCCAATCATCCCTCGATTGCGCGCTCCCATTCCTCGCGCGTGATGCCGCACACGCAGAAGTTTTCGGGCGCGCCCCGATGCTCGCGGCGCTCGGTGCGCAGGAGCCGCATGCCGCACTTCTCCATGACTCGACCCGACGCCGCATTGCGCGCGAGACGCGCCGCGGTCAAGGCGTCGAGATCGAGCAGCCCGAAGGCGAGGGCGATCATCGCCCGGGCCGCCGCGGTCGCGTAGCCGCGTCCCCAGAAGGCCCGCCCGATCCAGTAACCCAGGTTTTCCCGCTCGGCGGGATGGGGGCGCAGCCCGATCGCGCCGACCAGCCCGCCGTCGAGCCCGGTGATCGCATAGGTGTACTCGGTGCCGGCGGCAGCCGTGGCGCCGTGCCTGGCGATCCAGGCGCGGGCCGCGCCCGCCGGGTACGGATGGGGAATGAGTGCGGTGGTCTCGGCGACTTCGCGCTCGCCGGCGAGAAGCTCCACCCGCGGCACATCGGCCGCGACGAAGCGACGCAAGACGACAGGGCCCGCGAGCAGACGTTCGGGGAGCAAGGAACGCGGGACGCTTCAGTCGCGGAAATTGCCGAACTGCACCGGCACGTCGGTGACGGTTTTGCGCACCAGCGCGATCGCGTTCTGCAGCTCGTCCTTCTTTGCTCCGGAGACGCGCACGGCATCGCCCTGGATGCCGGCTTGCACCTTGAGCTTCGAGTCCTTGATCGCCTTCACGATCTTCTTCGCGAGATCGGCCTCGATGCCGATGCGCAGCGCTGCCACCTGCTTAACCCTGTCGCCGCCGATCTTCTCGACGCTGCCGAACTTGAGGAAACGCACGTCGACGCTGCGCTTCGCGAGCTTGCCGATCAGGACGTCGGTCACCTGCTTCAACTTGAAGTCGTTGTCGGCGTAGAGCACGAGCTCTTTGTCCTTGTGCTCGATGCGTGCGTCGGAGCCCTTGAAGTCGAATCGGGTCGCGATCTCCTTGTTGGCCTGGTCGAGAGCGTTCCGAAGCTCGACCTGGTTCACGTCGGAGACGATGTCGAAGGAAGGCATGGGCTGGGGAGATTGGCGGTAGGACGCTGCACGTCCAAGGGCGATCTGCGCGGCGGATGAATTGCCTGATGCGCGTCGGCTAGAATACTCCATTTCGCGCCGGACCCGCGCACCGCCCATGTCCCACATCCTGCACGGCATTCCCGTCGGCCAGAAGGTCGGCATCGCCTTCTCGGGTGGGCTCGATACCAGCGCCGCGCTCGTCTGGATGCGGGCGAAAGGCGCGATTCCCTTTGCTTACACGGCCAATCTCGGGCAGCCCGACGAGCCCGACTACGACGACATCCCGCGGCGCGCACGTGCATACGGCGCGGAAGGCGCGCGGTTGATCGACTGTCGCGCGGCGCTCGTCGCCGAGGGCATCGCCGCCCTGCAGGCGGGAGCGTTCCATATTTCGACCGCGGGGGCGACCTACTTCAACACCACGCCGCTCGGCCGCGCGGTCACAGGAACGATGCTGGTCGTGGCGATGCGCGAGGACGACGTCCACATCTGGGGCGACGGCAGCACGTACAAGGGCAACGACATCGAGCGCTTCTACCGCTACGGCCTGCTCGCCAACCCGAGCCTGCGCATCTACAAGCCGTGGCTCGACGCCGCGTTCATCCGCGAGCTGGGCGGCCGCAAGGAGATGTCGGAGTATCTCCAGCGCGCCGGCTTGGCCTACCGGATGAGCACCGAGAAGGCTTACTCGACCGATTCGAACCTCCTCGGTGCGACGCACGAAGCCAAGGACCTGGAGTTTCTCGACAAGGGTATCCGCATCGTCGAGCCCATCATGGGTGTCGCCTTCTGGCGCGGGGATGTCGCGGTTAAACCCGAGACGGTGACCGTGCGTTTCGAGGAAGGACGGCCGGTGGCACTCAACGGCGTCACGTTCCCGGACGAGGTGGCATTCATGCTCGAGGCCAATGCGATCGGCGGACGCCACGGTCTGGGCATGAGCGACCAGATCGAGAACCGGATCATCGAGGCGAAAAGCCGCGGCGTCTACGAGGCGCCCGGGATGGCGCTCCTCCACGTCGCCTACGAGCGCCTGGTCACCGGCATCCACAACGAGGACACGATCGAGCAGTACCGCGATCATGGCCGTCGCCTCGGGCGGATGCTCTACCAGGGACGCTGGTTCGATCCCCAGGCGATGATGCTGCGCGAGACGGCACAGCGCTGGGTCGCGCGCGCGGTGACCGGGGAGGTGACGCTGGAGCTGCGCCGCGGCAACGACTACTCCATCCTGGACACGACGAGCCCGAATCTCACCTACAAGGCCGAGCGGCTGACCATGGAGAAGGGCGAGGCGTACTTCACGCCGCAGGACCGCATCGGCCAGCTCACGATGCGCGATCTCGACATCGCCGATACGCGCGAGAAGCTGCTGACCTACGCGCGCGCGGGGCTGCTGAGCCCGTCGGAAGATTCACCACTGCCGCGTCTCACCGACCAGGACAAGGCTCCTTGAGAGCCCGATAGGCTCTTCGGGAAGCTCTGTGCCATTACGTGAATCGCGCCGCTAGTGCTTATCCAACTTAACCATCCTAATGCGGCGTAGCGGATGATCTCGGGTTCCGACTTCCCG
>DATJBM010000103.1:0-53805 GCA_035515295.1 Casimicrobiaceae bacterium
TCCCGCTCACGCGGTGAGCGCGGCAACGCTTCCGCGCTGGATCGAGGAGCACGCGCAATGGCGCAGCTGGATCGCGGCAACCGGCTTCAAGGCGGAGGCTGGAAGCTGGGCGCTGCTGCCGGATCGCGACAGCCGTCCCGCCGCGGTGCTCGCGGCGCCTCACGAAGGCGCGTCGGTGTGCGCCTTCGCCGGACTCCCGACCGCTCTGCCCGAGGGCAAGTACGTTCTTGCGCCGAACCACCACTCCGCCACCGACGCCGCGCTCGGCTGGGCGCTCGGGAGCTACGCGTTCGAAGCGTACAAGAAGCGCAAGCGTCTTCCGGCAGCGCTGGCGTGGCCGGAAGAAGCCGACCGCGCCGAAGTCGAGCGTCTCGCGCGAAGCGTCTTTCTGGCTCGCGACATGATCAACACGCCCGCGGAGCACATGGGCCGAACGAGCTCGCCGTCGCCGTCGGCGCGATCGCCAAGCGCCACGGCGCGGCGCTCGAGGTGCTCGTGGGCGACGAGCTGCTCGAGCGGAACTATCCGACCGTGCACATCGTGGGCCGCGCGAGCACCCGCGCGCCGCGCCTGATCGACCTCACCTGGGGCGACGAAGGCGCGCGCAAGGTGACGCTCGTCGGCAAGGGCGTGTGCTTCGACACCGGCGGGCTCGATCTCAAGCCGCGCGACGCGATGCTCGAGATGAAGAAGGACATGGGCGGCGCGGCGATCATGGCCGCATTCGCCGACGCGCTCATGGTCGCCGGCACGCCGATCCGCCTGCGACTGCTGATTCCCGCGGTCGAGAATGCGGTGAACGGCAACGCCGTGCGTCCGCGCGACATCGTGCGCACGCGCAGCGGCAAGACTGTGGAGAACGGCAACACCGACGCGGAGGGGCGGCTCATCCTCTGCGATGCGCTGTCCGAGGCCGATCGCGAGCGACCGGATCTGCTGATCGACTGCGCGACGCTCAACGGCGCCGCTCGCACGGCGCTTGGGCCCGAGGTCCAGGCGCTCTACTGCGACGACGACGCGGTGGCCGCCGATCTGGTGCAGGCCGGAGCCGCGGTGGAGGACCCGTTGTGGCGCATGCCGCTGTGGCAGCCGTATCGGCGGCACCTGGAGAGCAAGTCCGCCGACCTCAACAACGTCGCCGGCAACACCTTTGCGGGCTCGATCATCGCCGCGCTGTACCTCTCGGAGTTCGTGTCGCCGACGACGACGTGGGCGCATCTCGACGTGATGGCGTCCAACCCCTGGCCGCGTCCCGGTCGCCCCGAAGGCGGCGAGGCGACGGGCCTGCGCGCGCTCTACGCCTACATCCGGCGACGGTACGGATAGCCCGCCTGGACGCCCGTAGTCAACCGTCGCGGCCGTAGGCGCGCTCGCGCTCGGCGCTCGACAGGACTCGCGCGGCTCGAATCGGCGCGCCCGTATCGGCCGCGAAGAACGGGTTCCGTCTGTACGCTCCGCCCAGCCGGTCGCCAAGCGCCGCAGCCATCAGTGCAACGACTCGCGCTGCGGTGGCCATCGACGTGGACCGGACAGGATTGCGCGCCGACCGGGTGTTGACCGCAATGCGCCGCAGCCCGAACGTCGCTTCGATGGCCGGCGAGCCGCCTTCGAAGCTGGCGTGGATCAGGCTCACGTAGGGCAGTTTCGGATTCCTGGGCGTATTGCCGATCGGGGTATTGCAGCAGCTCGCATACCAACGCAGTAGCCCGCGCTCGCTCAGCGACAGGCACGCAAGCGCGTCGGCTCCGGCGGTGAAGTGAACGTGTCTCGGAAGCGATGCGACGACCTCCGTGCCGCCGTCCGGATCGACGACGCCCGGCGCGCCTAGGAAGCGCGCATACGCCTGACAGTCCTGGCAATAGCAGACGGCTCGGGTGGCGCTCGCCGAGCGCTCGAGGCTCCCTCGAAGCGTCCCGCAGCGGCAACGCAAGGCGTGGTTCATAACGGCGGGGCGTTCGCCCGGTCGTGCGTCACGATCTCGTACTTGATGCCGTGCGGGTCCTTGAAGAAGACCGCGTAGTAGCCGGTCGGCTTGTATTCGGGATAAAGACGCGGCGGCGAGACGATATTCACGCCCAGCGCCTTCAATTCATCGTGAATCCGGTCGACCTCCTCGCGCGAGCTCGCGCGAAAGGCGAGGTGGTGAAGGGAACCAGGCTTCCTTCGATGCACATCGTCATCGCGAAACGCCGTCCGGGGCGAGGTGATCGCGAAGCTCAGGCGCGGATGACTGTACTCGACGACCTCGAAGTCGTGCTTCTCGATGGTGACGTGGCCCTTGGCGCGAGGATCGAAACCAATGAGCGGCAGGAACTTGTCGTAGAAGGCAACCGCGCTTGCCAGGTCTTTGACGGTGATCTGGATGTGATCGATGATCGGTTCCATGGCGCGTCACGTCGTGCGAAACGACTGTAGGCTAACCCGGCAGAGGCACCCCGTCCATTGCGGCCCGGAGCCGCCGGGAGCTTGTCCTCGAGGCGGGCTCAGCCTACGCATGCGCGCGGTCGAGCATGTTCGATCTAGATCAAAGATCGGCCCCCATTTGGTGCGATAGTGGCGTCGGGACGCACACCGTCGTGTCGTCAAACCGCGGAGGGAACCGAAGATGAGAAAGCAACTGCTGGTCGCGGGGCTGCTGGCGGCCTTAGCTGTTCTTCCGTCGGGGGCTGTCGGCGAGGCGACGGCCGCGATCTCCGCACTGAAGGGTGAAGTATTGGAGGTCATCGATGTCGAGGCGTACACGTACCTGCGGCTCAAGATGGTGGACGGAGAGATGTGGGCCGCGGTGAACAAGTCGTCCGTGAAGAAGGGGGCCGAGGTCACGATCAACGACCCAGTCGTCATGGAGAACTTCAAGAGTCCGGCGCTCAACCGGACATTTCCGGAGATCGTCTTCGGCACGCTGGGAACCGCTGCACCGGCTGCCGCTCCGGCCGCCCCGAGCGCCGCGCCGCACGGCGCCGCCGATGTCGGCCAGATTCACGCCGGCGTAGGCAAGTCCATCGTCGCCGGTTCGGTGAAGGTCGCGAGGGCCGAGGGAGCCAGCGGCCGCACGGTCGCCGAGGTGAACGCGAATCGCCTCGCGCTCAAGGACAAGACGGTCACTATCCGGGCGCAGGTCGTCAAGGTCAACGCGAACGTGATGGGCAAGAACTGGGTGCACCTGCGCGACGGCTCAGGAAACGCTGCCGACGCGAGCAACGATCTCCTCGTGACCAGCAAGGAAGAACCGAAGGTCGGCGACGTCGTCATTGCCAAGGGTGTGGTCGAGACCGACGTCGATCTCGGCTCGGGTTACACGTACAAGGTGCTTGTGGAGAACGTGTCGTTCGGCAAGTGATGCAGCGCGGGCTTACCGATACCCGAGTGGACTACGGAACTCTCCGCCAAACTGTGACGAAATTCTTCGACAGCGGGGTGTAGCTCTCCGCGCTTTCTCCCCAAACGTAACGCGAGTGGTCCCAACCGATGTCCACGACCCCGCTCAACCGATAGCTCGCCGCCACGTAATCGTCGACCCAGTGAAAGATCCGGGTCAACGATTTGTCGTTGAACATCCATGAAAATTGCACGTTCACGAACACAAGGTAGAGCGGGCGGGCCGTTTCGATCTCGGCGATCATTTCGCGCTGCATGGACGCGGCGTAGGGCTGATCCTCCATCAATCCGTACATGTAGATATAGCCTGTTGCCGACCTCCGGTTCGCGTAGAAGAACAACTGCGGTTCGGATCCCAATACCGCAATCCTGTCGTCGGCAGAACTGTTCGCGTTGATGTAACGAGCGATCTCCTGGGACTCCGCAAACGGACTCGGCAAGTACAGATCGCGAGACACCTCGGTCGGCGTGCGACGGAACAGGTAGGCGCGCTCCGACCAATATCCAGCGCAAAGAACACCAACCAGAACAGCCACCGGGATCAAGCCTACCCACCCGATCGGCCATTTTCCGGTCGCGAGCGCAACGCCTTTCGTCATGGCCAGTCCCGAGAGCATCGCAACCGACGGAAGAATCAGAACGAAGTAGTGCTCGCGAAAATAAAGTCCCGGGCACATGGCGATGAACGATGAAAGCAAGAAGCCAATGACCAACACCCTAGAAGTCGTTCGCTCGCGATGCCCGCCAATGAGAGAGACAGCCACGCCGAGCGCTGCCAGAATCCATACCGGCAGTTCGTGCGACGCGACGCGGGTGAACTGCCAGTCGAGCTGCGACAGACCGACCGGAAGCGGCAGCCCTCTTACGTACTCGAGTGCGTAGTCGAACGTCCAGAACCACAGCTTGCCAAACGTTCCCGCCTCGATCGTCCATAGCGATATCGATGCGAGCGGAATCGCAACGCCGGTCGCGAACAGCGCGGAAGTCGAAATCGTCGGGAGGCAGCGGTTCGGTCGCGCCCGCGTGATCCGGGCGACGAGGCAGAAGGCGAAGAGCGCCAAGACGGCAGCATGTTGCTTCATGAGGATCGCCGCGCCGAAGCAAATGCCAGCAGCAAAGGCAATGGCTTTGCGCCCTCCCTCCTCATAGCGGAGGATCAGCAGGAATCCCGCTACCGCGAATAGGTTGACGAATTGAGTGGCGTGGGCGAAGACTCCCAGGACACCCTCGCTAGACGTAAGAAGCAGGAAGATCGCGGTACTTGCCGAAGCTGCTTGAGAATCGAAGAGGCGCCGAGCGAGGAGCCACAGCAAGCAGGCTGTCAACGCGTTGACGACGAGAAGAGCCAGATGAATGGCTTCCTTTGTCTGGCCGAAAATGCTCATGAAGGCCGCGTACGCCAGGGGCGTTCCCGGCAGCTTCAGGGTATAAACATCTAGGAATGGCGGCCGTCCTTGCAGCATCAGTTGGGCAAGGTACGCGTACTCCCCCTCATCCCGTTCGAGCGGAACGGAAAGCAGGCGCACGCGAACGTACAACGTGACGAGAGCCGCGCCCGCCAGGACGGCAATGTTCAATATCTCTGCAAGCCGGTTGCCCGGCTCGACGGTCGCTCGTTCCGGCGACGCGGCTGACGCATGAAGTCCTATGGGCATCCCGGATTGCGTGCGTTCAAGGTCAGGCGGTTACCAGATGCTACGGCAAAGGTGCCGCCGCAGGCGTCGGCGCACGCCGCTGGAACGCGAGCGACTCGGCGAACTGACTATAATGCCTGCTGACCTGCAGTCCCGACTTACTCGCTGTGCCAGGCAGCGCAACACCGGGACCATTGCTGTTACGGGGATGGTTGCAGCCAAGGACAACCCCACGCAAGCTCAATCCGTACGCCACACCCATGCCCAAAGGAAGACATGCGCCGCTGCCTCGGCCCAGCGCGGCGCAGGACCGCCTCCAGAGGCTTCTGGCGCAAGCCATGGAAGCCCACCGGAAAGGCCAGTTAGCGCAAGCCCGCGCCTGGTACAAGGACATTCTGCGCGTCCATCCCAAGCATGCCGGCGTGCTACAGCTGCTCGGTATCGTCGAGGGCCAGACGGGACATTTCGAGCGTGCTATCGAGCTGATCGATCGTGCGATCGCCGTGGATCCCGACAATGCGGAATATCACTCGAACCGCGGCGTGGCCCTTAAGGAGCTGGGCCGGCTCGAAGCGGCAGTTGCGAGCTACGACACGGCGCTTACGCTCGATCCAGAGCGCATCGGAGATCACTTCAACCGCGCAGTCGCCTTGCAGGGACTGGGGCAGCTCGAGGCAGCGGTCGAGAGCTACGACAAGACGATCGAGCTGAAGCACGATTTCGCCGAAGCGTATGCCAACCGCGGCGTAGCCTTGGAGGAACTCGGACAGCTCGATCTAGCGCTCGCGAGCTACGACAAGGCGATCGAGCTCAATCCCGGCTATCCCGAGTTCCATTCGAGCCGCGGCATCGCCCTGCGGAAACTGGGGCACCTCGAGGCCGCCATAGCGAGCTTCGACGTGGCTATCGTTCTCAAGCCCCGTTATCCCGAGGCGCACTCCAATCGCGGCAATGCGCTGCAGGCGCTCAAGCGCCTGGACGAGGCCGTCGCGAGCTATGACAGAGCCATCGCGCTCAAGCCGGACTACGCGGAGGCATACTCGAATCGTGGTGTGGCTCTTCAGGAGCTCGGTCGACTCGAGGCTGCGATCGCGAGCTACGACAGAGCGATCGAGCTCCGTCCCGACGACGCAGAAGCTTATTCGAACCGCGGCACGGCATTGGAAGAGTTGAAGCAGCTCGATGCCGCGGTTGCCAGCTACGACAGGGCTATCGCCCTCAGAGCCGATTATGCGGCGGCATACTCGAATCGCGGCATCGCCCTGAAACAGCTAGGGCAGCTGGACGCCGCGATGGCGAGCTATGACCGGGCCGTCGCCCTCAAGCCCGACTACGCCGAGGCTTACTTGAATCGCGGCGACGCGCTGATGGCCCTAAGGCAGCCCGAGGCGGCCCTTGCGAGCTTCGACGAAGCCATCGCGCTCAGGCCGGAGTATGCCGAAGCCTATTCGAATCGCGGCATCGCTCTTCATCACCTCCGCCAGCTCGACGCCGCGGTCGCGAGCTACGACAAGGCCATTGCGCTGAACCCCGATTACGCAGAGGCGCATTCGAACCGCGGCATCGCCTTGCAGGAGCTCGGCCAGCTGGATGCCGCCGTGGCGAGCTGCGACCGGGCCATCGCGCTCAAGCCCGACTACGCCGACGCCTACGCGAATCGCGGCGGCGCGCTCGCAGATCTCAAGCGGCTGGACGCCGCGGCGGCGAGCTACGCGAAGGCCCTCGAGCTCAAGCCGGGCTACGCTTTTCTTCGCGTTGCCCTGCTGCACGCGAGGATGCAGATGTGCGACTGGCGGAACTTCGACGAAGCGTCCCGAGCGCTCCAAGCTCAAGTATCGAGCGCATCGAGCTTTCCGCTGCTCTCCCTGTTCGATTCGCCGGCCCTGCATCGGCGGGCCGCGGAAAGCTGGGTCACGGAGAAATACCCGACGAACCCGGCGTTGGGGCCGATCGCCAAGATCGCGAGAGCCGACAAGATCCGGATCGGTTACTTCTCGGCTGACTTCGGCGAGCATCCCGTGTCGTATTTGCTGGCGGGAGTCTTCGAGGCGCACGATCGGTCGCGCTTCGAAATCACCGGCTTCTCCTTCGGGGCAGGGGAACCGGACGCGATGACGGCGAGGGTAGCCGCGGCGATGGACGAGTTCATCGATGTGCGCAGACAATCGGACCGGGACGTGGCGAAGCTCGCCAGGCAGCTGCCTATCGACATCGCCGTCGACCTCGGCGGGTTCACCCACGGCAGCCGCCCTGGCATCTTCGCCCTGAGGGCCGCGCCGATCCAGGCAAGCTATCTGGGCTACCTCGGCACGATGGGCGCGATGTGGATGGACTATCTTCTCGCCGACGAGGTGATCGTCCCGGCAGGAAGCCGCGCGCACTATGCGGAGAAGATCGCGTATCTGCCGAGCTACCAGGCGAACGATCGGACGCGCGCCATCTCGGAGCGCGAGATTGGCCGCGAGGAGTTCGGCCTTGCGGCAAAGGAGTTCGTGTTCTGCAGCTTCAACGCGGCCTACAAGATCACGCCGGCCACGTTTGCGAGCTGGATGCGCATACTCGAGCGCGTGGAGGGCAGCGTGCTGTTTCTGCTGGCCGACAACCCGCAGGCCACGGCGAATCTGCGCAGAGAGGCGGTGGAGCGAGGCGTCGATGCCGATCGTCTGGTCTTCGGGGGTAGGCTGCCGCTCGCGGCGTACATGGCCCGTTACCGACTCGCCGATCTGTTTCTGGATACGCTTCCCTACAACGCGGGCACCACCGCGAGCGATGCGCTGTGGTCGGGGCTGCCGGTGCTCACGCGAATCGGCGAGTCGTTTCCTGCGCGCGTGGCTGCCAGTGTGCTGACCGCGATCGGTCTGCCGGAGCTGATTACCACATCGGCGGACGAGTACGAACGGGTGGCAGTGGAGCTTGCAACCTATCCCGGCAGACTCGCGGCATTGAGGCAAAAGGTTGCCGACAACCGACTGAGCACGCCGCTGTTCGACACGGCACGATTCACGCGCAGCATCGAAGCAGTCTACGAGGCGATGCACGCGCGCCACCAGGTGGACCTGGCGCCCGATCATATCCTCGTTAGATAGGCGCGGCCTCCAAGGCAACTCCCTCGGACGTGAGTTGCCGCTTCGGCGGTCGCTAAGGCGAGAACCCATGGCAGCGCTTCAGCGCTCGTTGCAACGGGCAGTAACGGCCAGCAGCCGTGGAGATTACGCGACCGCGGAGCGGCTGTGCCGGAATATACTCGCCGCGCAGCCGGAGCATTTCGATACGCTGAACCTCCTCGGGTTCGTGGCGGCGCGGATGGGACGTGTGGCCGAGGCCGCAGAGCTGCTCGGCAGGGCCGCTGCAGTGAACCCCGCTGACTTCGCCGTGCAAAACAACCGCGGTTTGACGCTCCAGGCCCTCGGACGACTGGACGAGTCGCTCGCGTGTTACGAGCAGGCGATCCGCCTCGATCCAGGCAACGCCGCTGCGCACAGCAACCGCGGTTACGTCCTGTGCCTATTGAAGCGGTCGGACGAGGCGCTTGAGAGCTGCGAGAGGGCGATCTCGCTTGACCCGAATTTCGTCGAGGCACACAACAATCACGGAATGGCGCTGCAGGCGCTGACGCGGCCCACCGAGGCGCTCGCGAGCTACGACCGCGCGATCGCGCTCAAGCCAGGCGACTTGCCTCCGCGGCTCAACCGTGCCTCGACGCTCGAGCAGCTCGGGAGGCTCCATGAAGCGCTCGAAGCGCTCCTGGACACGTGCGAGCTGACTGAGTGGGCGCACCGTGGCGCGCTGGGACAGCTGTCGCGCGTCGTGGACGGGCTCGACTTCGCTCGCAGGGGCCGGGAACTGACGCAGAGGAGCGAGGAGTGCCGGCGGTGGGTCGCCGAACCGAAGGCGGGCACGATCATAGCGAACCCGCTGATCAGCGTGATCGTCCCAAGCTTCAACCACCGACAATACGTCGAAGAAGCGCTGCGCTCGGTCTTCGCCCAAACCTATCGCAACCTCGAGCTCATCGTGATCGACGACGGTTCGCAGGACGGCTCGCCGGCCGTTATTGACGGGTGCATGCGGGATTGTCCGTTTCCCCACACGTTCATGGCGCGCGAGAATCGCGGGGCCGTTGCCACGGTCCGTGACGCGCTATCGCTCGCCACGGGCCAATTCTTCAACGTCCTCCACTCGGATGACGTGTTCAGCGCCGACAGGATTTCCGTGCTCGTGCGCGAGGTGGCAGCCAAGGGCAACCGGTGGTGCTTCTCGGCGGTACGATTCATCGACGCCGCGGGGACGGAGCTTGACCCAAAGGACAATGCCTATGTTGCTGGACTCGCGCTTGGCCTCGAGGGTGCCGCGAAGGAGTTGAGCACCGGAATGGCGCTGCTCAAGTTCAACGTCTCGATCACTACCGGGAATCTGTTCGTGAGCCGGAGCTTTTACGACGAAGTCGGGGGGTTCCGGCCGTATCGCTACAACGAGGACTGGGACTTCTGCATCCGCGCAAGCCGGTACTCCGAGCCGGCGTTCGTACCCGAGCCTCTGCTTAGCTACCGGGTGCATGGAGGAAACACGATACTTGGTGACCGCGAGGCGGCTGCCAAGGAGGCGTTGTCGATGTTCATGGACTACTTCCGCGAAGCCCTGGATGACCGGAAGTGGTCGAATCCGCATGCGCCCAGCTACGCCAATTGGGGCGACACGTTTCTCTCGCGACTGGGGTACCAGGGCATAGCTCTGCGCACGTTCGCGCCCGACCGCTTCGGCGCCATGCTGCGGCGCCTGCGGTCGGTCGTCCAGGATCCCGGAGTCGGCAACGCTCCCAGAGCGGCAAGGTGAGCGTTGCCGTGGTTTGAGAGCCTCTGCGCGAGGGGATCGAGCCTTGCGACCATGACGGCTTCGTCACTTGGGCTGCTGCAATGTCTCCAGATGCCGCTGAGCGGCGGCATTGCCCTGTTCCGCGGCTTTGCGATACCAGACCGCCGCCTGCGCTTCGTCCTTCGGTATGCCGCGGCCGTTGGCGTACGCGATCCCCAGATTGAACTGGGCGTCGGCGAGGCCCTGATCAGCGGCTTTCCGGAACCATAGGCATGCAAGCGTCTCGTTCTTGGCCACGCCGCGACCCGTGGCGTATGCGACGCCGAGGTTGCTCTGAGCGTCCGCGAGACCTTTCTCCGCCGCCTTGCGATACCAGGCAGCCGCCTTTGCGGGGTCCTGGGCCACACCCTGACCCCAGGCGTATGCCACGCCCAGGGTGTACTGGGCTAGGGCGAACCCTTGTTCCGCCGCCTTGCGATACCAGGCGACCGCCCGCGCCTCGTCCTTGGTCACCCCGTGGCCATTGTCGTACATCGACCCCAAGGCGTGCTGAGCCGGGGCATGGCCCTTCGCGGCCGCCTTGCGATACCAACCGACCGCCTGCACCTCGTCCTTGGCAATGCCCAGGCCGTTGGCGTACACCAATCCCAGGCCGTACTTGGCGTCGACGAGCCCCTTATCCGCCGCCTTTCGGTACCAGTTCAGCGCCCGAGCATCGTCCTTGGCCACTCCTTGGCCGTTCGCGTACATCAGTCCAAGGTTGTACTGGGACGCCGCGTTGCCCTGCGCGGCGAGCGCTTCCCAGATTTTGAGCGCGGCCGAGTAATCGCCTCGACGAAACGCCGCCAACGCTTCATCGAACTGCTTTTCCGTTCTTCGCGCAGCAAACCACATAATGCCTCGCGCAGCGAACACAGGAGGCGCTATCTTAACCCGCGACCTCGTGCTCCGTTCTTCCCTTTGCCTTCAGTGCTGCGAGTACCATATCGGCTGCCTGCAGCCGGTCACTCTAAAGCGACAAGATCTCGCGAGCGCATGGCCTGCCAAACCGTGACCCTGTGTGCCGTCGATAGCGTGACGCCGCGGCTCGCGTTGCGCGCGCTCGAGGCATCGCTCGAGGGCTGCGACTTTGGCGAGGCGATTCTCTTCACAAGCGATGTCGAGGTCCGGTCGGAATCGGTCCGGGTCTTCGCCATCGAAGCCCTGAACTCCCGAAGCGCCTATTCGGCGTTCGTGCTGAAGCGGCTCGCGGACCTGACCCGCACGCCTCACGTGTTGCTCGTGCAATGGGACGGCTACGTCATCAATCCCCTCGCATGGGACGCCCGCTTCCTCGACTACGACTACATCGGGGCCAGGTGGCCATGGCACCGCGACGGAATGACCGTCGGCAACGGCGGGTTCTCGCTGCGATCGAGGCGCTTGCTCGAGACGACCGCAGATCAAGGTTTTGGGATCCTTCCCGAAGAGACAGAGGACAACATGATCTGCCGTTCGAATCGTCGAACCCTTGAGACGAAGCATGGCGTTAGATTCGCGCCGGAAGCGGCCGCGGACGCCTTTTCCTACGAGCGATCCGTGCCCGCACGACCGACCTTCGGCTTTCACGGGTTGTTCAACATGTGGCGACACGTCGACGATTCGGAGATGCTGCTCCTCATGGACTCGTTCAGCCCGCAGATTCTTTCGGGACGCGATTTCCTCGAGCTGCAGGCGGAATACTTCCTTCAGCGCAAGTTCTCACTCTTCGGCAAGATGTATGGAATGACGAGACGCATGCACGGGCCGGAGCACACCAAGGCGTTGATTACAAGTCTATTCAGCGATGCCCAATTGGCGAAGGCGATGATCGACTGCGGCGAATTCATGATCCAGTCGGGGAGGTCTGACTCTTGATGGGACGGAGTCGATCCGTCTGCTCAACTCCGGCTCACAAAGGCTGAGCGCCGTCGAGCACTTGCGCGAGGTCGGCCCTTACCTTCGCGAGCACTCCGTCCCAGTCGCCCGGGCGCTGCTGCGTATAGACTCTTGCCGTCGGATACCAGGGGCTGTCGCAGCGCCCGTGCAGCCAGCGCCAGCATGTGTCGAACCGGTTCAGGATCCAGGCCGGCCTGCCCAGGGCGCCGGCGAGGTGCGCGGTCGACGTGTCCACCGTGATCACCAAGTCGAGATTCGCGGCAAGCGCGGCCGTGTCGGAGAAGTCGTGCAATTCGCCGGCGCAGTCGACGATCTGCGGTCCGTTCCAGTCCGCTGCCTTCAGTCGCGCCAAGTCCGATTCGGCGGGCTCTCCCTTCTGCAGGCTGTAGAACTCGATGCGATCGTCCTTCAACGGCGCTAGCAGGGAAGCATCCATGTTGCGTCGCTCGTGCAGCTCGCGCAGCTCGGGTTGGTGCGGCCTGGATCCCCCCGACCAGACGAGGCCGACCCGCAATCCTCGTTTCTCCCCCAGCCTTCGCTGCCACTCGCGAGTCTTCGCGCGATCCGCCGCGAGATACGCCTGAGACGCCGGGATGGTCGCCACTTCGGTCCGCATTGCGAGCGGCAGGCTCATCAGCGGACAGTGGCAGTCGAACGGCGGAAGCGGGTCGCCCTCCTTGACCAGGTGCGTGACGCCGTCCAGGGTTGCGAGGAGCGTCAGCAGCGGCGCGGGGACCTGAAGGACGACGTGTGCACCGAGCTCCGCGACCGGCTTCGCGTAGCGACAGAATTGAATCGTGTCGCCGAGACCCTGCTCGGCGTGCAACAGTATGGTCTTGCCGGCGATCGGCTCGTCGCCGAGCCACAACGGCTGCTCGAAATTCCGTTTGAGGGACAGACCGTTTCTGGTCTTCCAGCGCCATTCGAACAACTCCCAACCTCTGCGATAGTCTCCCAGATGCAGCAGCGCGAGCGCCTTGTTCCAGTGTGCTTCCGCATACTCGGGGCTGGCGGCGATGGCCTGGTCGAAGCAGGCGATGGCGGCCTCCGTTCGCACGAGCTCGCGCAGCAGCGCGCCGCGATTGTTGTGCGCCTCCGCAAAGTTCGGATCGAGCTCGGTGGCTCGTTCGTAGCTCGCGAGCGCCTCGTCGGGGCGGCCGAGTCTCTGGAGGGCCGTGCCGCAATTGTTGTGCGCTTGCGCGAAATTCGGGTCGAGCTCAACGGCCCGCTGGTAGCTCTGGAGCGCCTCGCCGAACCGCGAGACCTCCTGGAGCACCGTCCCGCGATTGTTATGCGCTTGCGCGAAATTGGGATCCCGCGCGATCGCCCGATCGCAGCTTTCGAGCGCCGCGTCGAACCGTTTCAGCAAGCGAAGGACGTACCCGCGGTTGCTGAGCGTACCGCCGGCGTCGGGATCGAGCCGCAGCGCCGCGTCGTAGCAGGCGAGCGCCTCGTCCAGCTGCCCGAGCTCCTGGAGCACGAAACCGCGATTGCTCTGCGCCGCGACGTCGGCAGGCTTTGCTGCGACGGCCCGCCTGAGCCATTCGGCGGCCTCGGCCATGCGTCCCGTCCGGGCAGCGATGAAGCCCAGCATGTTCAGCGCGTCGAAGTGGGTGGGACGCATTTCGAGCACCTGCCGGCAGAGGCGCTCGCCCCGGCTCAGGTCGCCGCCGGCACAGGCGGCGACTGCACTTTGGAGCGTCGAATCGATCTTGTTCATCGTCGACGAAGTCGGAGATCGGCCCCTGGCGCAGCGCGGTCCGCAAGGACGCCGCTCAGGGTATGACGTCGATGTGCGCGGGCGGAAGCCCCGCTTGCGTGCGCCGCTGCATCTCGGCGTACGCGGCCTCGATGGACTTCGCATGGCGGCCGATGTCGAACAGGGGTGCCGTTGCGCGATTCTCGGCGAGCCGATGCCGCAAATCGGCCATTCGCTCGGGCATGGTCGCCAGTGACACAGCGAGTTCTTCGTAGGCTTCCGGTGAATCAGTGACAAGCTCGGGCAGGCCCACAGCGTTGAGCAGGCTTGCCGAGAGGCGGCTCGCGAACGCTTGGCCGGCGCAGGTCAGTACCGGCAGGCCCGCCCAGAGCGCGTCGCTCGCGGTCGCGCCGCCGTTGTATGGCAGGGTGTCCAAGAAGAGGTCCGCAGCGCGGTAGCGAGCGAGGTACTCCGTCGCGGGAAGGCGTTTGCCGAAGATGAGCCGCTCCGGCACGACGCCGCGGGCCCGCGCCTCCCGGCGAAGGTTCCCCGGCACTAGATCGTTGTCCGCGTAGAGGAAGAGCAGGCTGGTTTCGACTCGGCTCAGGATCCGCAGCCAGCGCTCGAACGTCGTCGGGTTCAACTTGCACGTATCGTTGAACGAGCAGAACACGAACGCATTCGGTTTAAGGCCCAGCTCCTCCCGGGTGAACGTGCGATGCGCGATCGCGCGCCGGGTGTCATTCGGCTGGTAGGAGGGAAGCCGGACGATCTTCTCGACGTAGTTGTCGCGCAGCGCGTCCGGAACGATCGTCGCATCTGCGAGCAGGTAGTCGATGTAGTCGGTCGCCATCGTGCCGAGATAACCGAGCCAACTCGCCTGGACCGGGGCAGCTCGCAGCGCGAAGATTCCGGTGCGGCCGCCATGCGTGAAGCCGGCAAGGTCGACGGCGATGTCGATCTCCATCGATCGCGCAAGTCGCGCGACTTCGACGTCGCTCCGTTCGTGCGCGTCGACGAAGCGGTCGAACGCCGCCGCCACGCGCTTGCGCATGTCGCTGCCGTCGTCGCGGCCGAGCGAGAAGCCGCAGATTTCGAACCGCGATCGGTCGTGCCGCTCGAAAAGCTCCGCGGTGAGCGCCGACAGCGCGTGGTTGCGGAAGTCGGGGGAGAAATAGCCGATGCGGATCCGCTCATGCGCAGCGGCGTGCACGGGTCCCAGCGCATCATTCGGCGGGCACCGCGCTTCGACCCAGATTCGTGCTGTCTCGCGCAGCAGCGAAGGCGAGTCGAAGAGCGCCAGCGCATCGAACGGCCGCGCGACCCGCTCGCCGCGCTCGATCCGCGCCGCGAGGTCCGCGCAGCGGGCGTCGAGGTCGCGCCAATCGCCGATCGAGATCTGCGTACGCAGCCGCGCACTGGCCACGAATGGGTAGTCCGGTTGCAGCGACAACAGCGTTTCGAAGCTTTCCAGCGCCTCCGGATGTCGCCCGAGCGCGGTCTGGGCGAACGCGAGATTGTTGACCGCGTCCGGATAATTCGGCGCGATGGCGATCGCGCGTTCGAAGCACGGCAACGCCGCCTCGGTCTGCCCGAGCGACTCGAGCGCGACGCCGCGATTGTTCCAGGCCCTCGCGTAGTCCGGCCGAAGCGCCAAAGCGTGATCATAGCTTTCCAGGGCCGCCTGCATCCGCGACAGCGCGGCCTGCGCACAGCCGCGGTTGTAATGCGCTTCGGCGTAGTCGGGATCGAGCGCGATCGCCCGGTCGTAGGCCTCGACGGCGGCCTCGTTCTGCCCGAGGTCGGCGAGGGCGTTGCCGCGATCGTTGTGGGTCTTCGCGTTGTCGGCGGCGAGTGCGATCGCCGCATCATAGGCGTGCAAGGCCGCCTCGAACCGGCCGAGCTCGGCGAGCGCGATGGCGAGGTTGTGGTGGGCGGGCGCGAAGTTCGCATTGACCGCGATCGCCTTTGAAATCAGCTCGACGGCGCGCTCGGGCTCGTTCAGCTCGGCCGCGACGAGCCCCGACAGGTGCAGTGCGTCGAAGTTGCGCGGCTGCAGGCGCAGGATCTGCTCGTAGAGCGCCTGCGCGACCTTGAAGTGTCCCGCATTCTGCAATGCGAGGGCGCGCTCGAGCGGCGTTCGGCCTGACGCCGAGCTACCGGGTGGGGGATTCCTCGGACGCTTCCTTGTGGACTTGCGCGACATCGGCCAATTCTACCCGCGCCCTGGGGAGCGGCCGTTTCGCGAGGTCCCGGCAGCACGCACGTCGATCGGCCTTACTGGCGCATGCCTCGAGGACTCATCGCTCCAGCGTCGCATCCTCTACCAGGACCTTGTACGCATAACCCGCGCCGAGATTGCGGTTCGTGCGCACCATGCCCTTCACCAGGACCACCTCGCCGATTTCCGCCTGCGCGTCCGTCGTGACGACGATGTCGTCGGAGCCGTCCGTCGCCGAGCCCGATCCGTCGCGCAGGTGAATCCAGTTCTTTCCCATCACGTCCGGCGTGTACCGCACGACCTGCCCGCGGATCGCGACCGGCCTGTCACTGAGCGCTTGCGACGCGGCGACGACCTCCGCAACGGTACGTCCGTCCGGCCCATCGGCCTTGGCGACGGTGATCGGTGCACCGCTCGCCGGCGCGGCAACGGCCGCATGGTGGAATTCCATGGTTGCGCCGGAATGGTCGTTCGGTTCGCACGATTCGGCGAGCCGGCCGAACACGATCCATTCGAAGTTCTTCTGCAGTGTCCTGCTCCAGAAATCCTTCATCACGGCCGCCTGCACGATCGCCACTTCGGCACCCGCCTGGACAGGCCCCTTGTCGATCGCCGCCCATGCCTCCCCGCCGCGGGTGTCGACGAGCAGGTACGTATAGGTGTCGACGTCTTTGGCCTCGACGACGGTTCCCTGCAGGCACATCGTCTCGCCGAGGTCGGGGGCGTCGGCGGCGCAGGCCGTGCACGCCGCGAGTATTGCTGCCACGAACATTGCGAACCTCATGAGCGACCTCTCGGATCGGTTTCGGCTGAAATGAGAAGGGGCCTTTCGGCCCCTTCCCGAGCGCTCTTGTCAGCCGGTTACTTGGCGTGGCACTTCGCGCAGATGTAGCTGTTGCCGACGCTGTTGCCGGCGAGCTTGCCCCTGACGAAGTAGAGGTCCTGCACGGTCGACCCATTGTGCACGTCGTGGCAGGATCCACACTCCATGCCCGTGAAGCCTGGCATCACGCCGGCCGAGATGTTGGTCCCGACGCCGTCCGGGTTGTTGTAGAGGCGAATGCCGTTCGCGGTCGGGTCGGACACCCAGTCGGTCGGGACGTATCCTGAACCCGTCGTCGTGTTGTTGTAAGTGTTCCTGGCCTGCATGTACGGATAAGGCATGGCCAGCGGGTGCGTGCCTTCCATGTGACCGCCGCCGTTCGCGCCCTGGCCGCTTGCGGGACGGCTGTCTGTCGCGGCGCCTTGGTTGTAGCCGCCAATCACCGACCACGGGCTCGTGAGGTGGCCCTGGCCGATAAACGACGTGCCGACGGGTTGCAGCGAGCCGTTGAACCATTCGCCCGATGCGGTCGCGACGGTGCCGTCGTGGCAGCTCAGGCACTTCGCCGACATGCCCGCGTACGTCTGTCCGGAGAATGTCGCATAGGTCGTTCCGGCCGTCGTGGCGGTCGCGCCGGCCCACGAGAAGGTGCTCGACGACAGCGTGTGGTTCCACAGCAGGTTGGTCGTCTTCGCTTGGTGCGGCGTGTGGCATTCGGCGCAGGCGCCGGACGTAATGTTCGTTCCCTGCCGTGATGTCGCGTCGTGGCTCGATCCCGCGAAGCCGGTGCCGGGCGCGGAGCCAGCCATCGCCGGTGAAGCGAACGTCGCGGCGGCGAGGCCCGCGGCGCCTATTGCAGCGAGAGTACGTGTCTTCATTGCTTTCTCCTTCCTGTTTCTTTCGCCTTGGATTGTTCAGTCGCTATTGAGCAATATCCGTGCATCGCCGGTTTGATCTGGATCATGCGATCGGTTTCGCTTTGGAATTTATGGGGTTAGGCCGACAACCTGACGCCCATCTGACCAATTCGGTCCACTCGCCCCGTTTTTGCTTAAGCGCGATTCCCAAAATTGAGAATTGAGTAGGGAGGCTTCCAATTAGTGAGAATTAGCCGCTGGCCAGCGCCAATCAGTAGACGAGCTGAGCGTGGTCCGTTCCGTGGCACTTCAAACTGCATGTGCCGTGGCCGAGACCGGTGGTCACATAGCCGAGCTGTCCCGCGCTGTTCGCGGATACCACGGGCGTGCCGGCCGCATCGCGTGTCATGAAATCGATGAGATGCGCGTTCGCGCGGGAGCCGTGCGCGTCGTGACAAACTGCGCATGGCGCTTGGTCCTTGACCACGTGCGACCAATGCGGAAAGCCTGTCGTAACTGCGGCGCCAATTCTGGGGGCGATCGGCGCCCTCCTGGTCCGGACCGCCGAAGCGGGCGGCACGCCCGCGGGGCCGATCGGCGCGCCGAGGATGCTGTTTCGGTCGTGGCACTTGTAGCACATGGCGTACGTGTCTGGAGATTCCGACGCCGGCCCGGTGGTCACGTAATTGCGTTCCAGGATGGGCGCGAAGCGGGAGGCATGAGGGCCGCGCGGGCCACCCGCGTCGCTGTTGTTGTGGCAATCGATGCAACCGATGGTGCTCGAAACCGTGTAGCCCTGGACCAGCCCCTTGGCGGAAACATTCCTCGCCGCGGCTACGATCGGATGATAAGAACGGTTGCCAGGGTTGAGCTTGTCCGCGACGTTGCGATTGCGGTCGACGCGCGTGATGCCGACAGTGCCCGACTCGCCGTGGCACTTGAAACAAACCTGATATTCGTAGCTGACCGAAGGCACGGCCGTGCCAGTGCTGGTCATGCCGGCGACGCCCCGGAGCGGCCCCGGAAGCGTCGTGTCGCCCGCGCCCGTGGCCTTGGCCTGGTGCGGATTGTGGCAGTCGGCACAGGTAACGTGCCGCGGCATCGCCGCGGGATTCTCCTTCGGCGCATGGGTCCATTGCGCCGCTTCGATCGGATGGCGCGAGATCTTCGCGCCTCCCGCGAATTCGGTCGCGATGTTCTTCTTCGCCACCGTTCCGCCATGGCAGACCGTGCAGTTTTCCGGCTCCGAAGCACGTGCGAGCAATCGCGGCCCGTGCGCGGCGGCATGCGACCGGTGGCAGTTGTTGCAGCCGTTCGCGGCGACCGATGGCTGGCCCCCCGGGGGAAACGGATTCGTGCCGCTGCCGTTCCAGGTAGCCGCCGACGTCGCGTGGCTCGACGCGCTCCACAGGGTCATGCGGTGGCAGGCGATGCAAAGCGAACCGCTGGCGTTGTCCATGCGCAGGAAGTTCGGCAGCGCGTCCTCGTGCGGATCGTGGCAGCTGGTGCACTGGAGCTGTCCCTTGGCATCCAGACGTACGGTCGAGGGCAGGACTTTGGGATCCGCCAGCTCGCCGCGCTTGGCGGCGAGGGCCGAATCGTAGGTAAACGAGATGGGGTGACTGGCACGCAGGTCGGTGCCGAGAACCGATGGGCCCGTCAATGGGGTCGCGTTCGCTTGACCCGGATGGTCCGGTCCCGACAGTCGCGCCGACGACAATGCGAGAAGACCGTCATGGCACGACAGACAGAGCCGGGAGCTTCCGGTCGGTTGATCGAGAGTCGCCTGCATCGAAGCGCTCGTATAGAGCTGATACGTGACCCCCGACAGGGGTCGGTTCCACAGCGCTTGGGTCGGCGATGCGTTGTGCGGGGTATGACAGTAGGCACACGTTCCCGCCCCACGGCCATCCTTCTGCTTGCCCGGCCCCGACGGCGCGAGATTGTGGACCGTGGCGGCGACGTTGCTGGCAGCAGCCTCGTCGGGCAACCAGCACGATGGCCCCAGAGCGAGCAGCATCGCGAACAAGACTAGCTGGCGCGTCATCCGGCGCCGCAGCCTGTTCCCCGCGTTCGCGATGATGGCGACGTCGACGGTTCCCGGCCTCATTTCCCGGCCTCGTTGCCCCACCGGGTCACGACGCGGAAAACCTGGATGCGCCCGTTGTAGGCATCCGCGACGTAGATCTCGTCCTGCGGATCGATAAAGATGCCTCCTGGAAGCCAGAACTGTCCCTCTCGCGTGCCACGGTCGCCGAACGAGAACAGCAGCGTCCCCTTCGCGTCGAATACCTGAACGGTGTCGAAGAGCGCGTCGACCACGTAGAGATGCCCGACACCGTCGCTCGCCACCCCTTTCGGCGCCGCGAAGTCGCCGGAGCCGTCGCCCTGGCGTCCGATCTTCCAGAGGAAGCGCCCGTCGCGATCGAAGGCCTCGAGGCGATAGTTGAGGGCGTCGGTGACGAGCAATGCTCCCGTACGATCGAACGCGAGATGCGTCGGCGCGTTGAATTCGCCGTCGTTCGTCCCGCGCTCGCCGAACAAACGCACGAGCTTGCCGTCGGGGTCGAAGACAGCGACGTGATGGGCGGCCGAGTCGGCAACGTAAAGCTCGCGCCGATCCACGTCGTAGGCGAGCCCTGCGGGCCGCTCCAGGTCGGCGGCGGCCGCGATCCCGAGCAGGTTGCCGGTGCGATCCAGCCGGAAGACTTTCTTCAACATCGTGTCGGCGAGGAACACTATGCCCTGCGGTCCGAGCGCCACCGCGACCGGCGAAACGAGCGGGGTATCGCCGACCCGATCCACGCGGATCGCGTGGTTCTGCGGCGTGTCGACGATCCACAACGCGGGCGTTCCTGGGTCGGCAACGTAGAGAACGCCGCCTCGCTCGGCCACCCCGGTGGGGCGAGCGAAATGCTCGACCCGCTTGCCCGTGAGCGCATCGACGATTCGACCGAAAAAGCTCGCGGTTATGCCCCAGTCTTCCGGGCCGGCGACGGCGCGGACGTAGCGCACTGCCGGCTCGGACGGCGCCCGCGGCCAGGCGAGATCCGCAGCAGGCCACGACGCCCCGTTGTCCGCGCCAGCGGCCGCATGCACGCCGAGCGTTACGAGTATCGCGCCCGTCGCCAAACGCAGGAGTGGGCGGCGCATGTTCAGAATCTCCGATTGGCCGACAGGTTGAATTGAACGCTCTTGGTGGTCGAGCTGCCGAACACGAAATCTCCATACTGCGCGCCGGCGATCAAAGTCAGCTTTCCCAACGTGTAGTTGAGGGTCGCGCCGTACTGGTTGAGCGTCTGCGTAGGCACCTCGGAGTCCGTCAGCTTGTTGTGCAGAGCGAAAAGCGTGGTCGACAGAACGTCGTAACGCGCGCTGGGTGGCGCATAGAAGTTGATATCGACGCGCCCGTTGACGTTGCCCGATCTGCGCTCGGGCACCGAGTAGTTTGCCCGCGACCATGCCCCGTTGAAATTGACCGAGAAGGCATAGTAGGGCTGATAGCCGATGCCGGCCGAATAGCTCTGGTTGACGTAAGCGAGGCTGGCGGAGTCGAAGCGCAAGACGTTCGCGCCGACATTTGCCTTCAGCGCTTCCCAGTCGCCGCGCAGTGCCGTCGTGACCTCGTCCGAACGTGTGTTGCCGACGAGCGCCACGCCCCCCGAGACCACCTCGGGCGCATTGGTCTGCGTGTGGTTGTAGCTGAAGGCGAACCAGCCGACATCTGCGCCCACCGTCAGAGCTACGTTGGAGGTGTTGTAGTTCGCCTGCGCAGGGATCTCGTAGGCGTAACTGACCGCGAGCGGATCGTTCGGCTGGATCACGTGGCTCGTCGGCAACATGAGGATCCGGGTGTTGTTGCCATCCGTGGTGATCGTGTAATCGACGTTGACCGTCGTCGGAATGCGCGCGCCGCCGCGCGTGTCGACGAGCACGATGCTGTCGGCGAGGACGAACGGGTTGTTCAGCGCGAACCCGTTGCCGACGCCGAGCACGGAGGGTGCCGAGTGAGCCTCGTCGATGACCGAGATGTTCCCCGAGGCGACGTTGTTGCTGGCGTGGGTGAAGTTGCCCTGGGCGTTTCCGAAAACCGAGCCGCCCGCGGAGAGATTGCGATGGTAGTCGATGCCGACCGATCCGGTGAGCCCTTCCACCGTCCCGTTCGAAACCTGACTGTAGGCGCCGTCCGCCCCCGCGGTCAGGGTCAGGTTCTGCCACAGCGTATAGGTCAGGTTGGCCGACGCACTCTGGTTGCGGACGTTGCCGCCCGCTCCATCCTGCTGGTACAGGTTGTACGCGTAGGATGACTGGAAATCCGAGCTGTGGTGCACGTCCACCGACTCGTTGACCTGGAACGTCTCCAACGGGACATCGCCGTTGCGGTCGTTGTACCCGATGGCGGAGGTCCAGGTCGTGTCGAGATTCGCACCGAAATCGCCGCTGTAGTTCAGCGCCGCACCGCGACTGTGGTAGGAGCCCGGCGAATACGAGAGGTAGTCGAAGTCGACGTACTGGAGGAGCACGTAGAGATCGGAGGTCTCGGTGCCGTTGTGGGCGTTCAGGCTGACCACGTGCTGGACTTGATCGTCCGCCGCCGTCGTGCCCTCGGAACTGAACTGCTGCAGCGTATGTTGCTGGTAGACCTGCAGCGACGCATCGAAGAAAGGAAGGATGTCCGCGTCGCGAAACCAGCTGTCCTGCCTCAGGTTCAGCGATGCCCCAACGGTGGATTCCGTGTTCTTCGTCGTCCCGCCGAACGAGAGGTTCGAGTACCCCTGGATGCGGTCCGCCCAGGTCCTGGCGTAGAGGGGTTTCTCGCCGAGGAAGGTGGCGTCGAACGAGTAACCATCGAGCGTACCGCGCTGCCTTTGCTCTTGTCCGTCGAATTGCTGCTTCACCTGATCGAGACCCAGCGTGACGCCCGCACTGCCGCTGATCAGGCGCGGATCGAAAATCGAGAATCCCTGGTTGCGGATGGTCAGCGTTTCGGCTGCGATGCGGGTCGTCGAGCGGGCCTCTCCTGCGCTCGAATTGCCGATGTCCAGCGTGCTGCCGTTGTAGTCGAAACCTAGATTGCCCTCCCAGGTACCGAGGCGCAGCCACTGCGCGCTCTCGGAATCCACGCCGATCCAGGACGCGAATCGGTCGAAGGTCGACGACTTCGCCGGAGCCGGTCGAACGGGCTCGCCGGGAGCCTGCGAGAAGGGAGCGGGCGCCGTCGGACTGCCCGAGGGCGCGGCGCCAGCGGTCGCCGCAAGCTCGTCGTTGGTCGCGATCGTGTCGGACGCGCCGGCCGGAGGCGTGGGGCCCGCGGGGCTCTGCGCGGCGGCGGAAGTGACGGAAGCTGCGAAAGCCGCGAGGGCCAAAACTGCCCAGCCCCCTATCCCGCGGCCCGCGCGCATCGTCACTCCCTGTGGCAGCGCGCGCAGGTAGCGAACGTCGAGGCAAAGGCCAACTTTCCGTTGTGGCAAGTGCCGCAGGACTTGCCATCCTGGATCGCGTCCATCGTCACCTTCGTCGATCCCGCCTTCATCTCGAACAGACCGTTGTGGCAGGCCGCGCACTTGTACGAGATGCGGTGCATTGAGTGCGGGAACACCGCCGGCGGGATCGCCTCGGTACCCGGTGCGTCGCGCGCGAATTTCACGTCGCCGAGGTCGCCCCCGACTGCCGGCGCCGCGGAGAGCGCGAGTAAGAGAGCCGTGGCCAGCGTGCACGCGGTGCGGATCATTTGCCCATCGCCTCGTGGCACGCGGGGCAACTCGTCGGTTCGGGCGCCGCCACCTTGCCGTGGCACACGCCGCACGCTTCGCCCGCGTTGATCTTGTCCATCGTGATAACGGTCTTGCCCTTCTCCATCTCGAACAGGCCGGTGTGGCAGTTGTCGCAGACCATCCACGACGTGTGCACCTTGTGCGAAAAGACGACCTTGTATTCGGGCTGGTCCTTGGGCTCGAGCTCGACGTCCATGTCGGTCGGCTCCTCGTCCTTGGCGTCGGCGGCGATACCGGGTCTCGGCGCGATGGTCTTGTCGGCGAGCGCCTTCATCCAGAGGATCTGCCCGTCGTCGTTCCGCGGAAGCGCAGCGTAGATCGCCTCGACATCGGGACGTTCGGACTCTGGGGACGGCAAGGGAACGGGCGCCTCGCTCGTCTTCTTCGGAAACGTGCGCCGTGCAGTCCCGACATACGGTTTGGTGGTGCTCTGGGAATTCGCCGCCTCGGGGAAGAGGGGCTCTAGCAACGCCGGCGGCGGCCCGCACGAGACGAGCAGCGAAGCGGCTGCGGCAGAGGCCGCCACGATCAGCAAGCGCAGGGCGCGCCGAGCGGAATCCGAATGCTTTCCTGCTCGGGCCCGGGCGCGGGTAGGCCGCATCGCGAGCGTCCGGGTATCACTTCGGAGCCGGAGTGGCACCGGCGTCGGGAGGACTGCCTGGCTTCCCGGCAAGGGCCTTGCTCGGCGGGTTGTTCGACGGCGGCTTGAGGAAGCTGTCCTCAGCGGTGGTATTGACCAGGTCGTAGACTTCGACCCGGTGGTTAAAGTAGTCGCCGACGTAGATGCGATTGCGCTTGTCGATGGCGATCGATGTCGGGTTCCCCATGAAGCCCGGCGTCGTGCCGCGGCCGCCAAAGAACAGCAGCACTTGTCCGGACGGATTGAAGATCTGGACGTTGCTCCAGCCGCTGTCGACGACGTAGAGGTTGCCGAAGTTGTCGACGGCGACCCCCTTGGGTTTGTCGAAGTTGCCCCACGCGTCCCCGAGTGCGCCGAAGGTCTTTACGTACTTGCCGTTGACATCGAACTGCTGGATGCGCCCGTTGAACGTATCGGTGACGTAGAGGTTGCCCTTGGCATCCACCGCCGCGTAGGTCGGATAGAGGAACGCCCCGCCCTTGCCGGCGGAGTCCTTGTCGATCTGCCCGGTCCGCTTGCCGTCCAGGTCGAAGATCTTGACCGAGTTCATCGTCGATTTGCCGGTTCCCGTATCGACGACATAGAGGCGCTTGTTCTCCTTGTCGATCGCAATGCCTGTCGGCCGCTCGAACGACGGATCAGTGAACGCGGCGAGCCGCTTGCCGGTGCGATCGAACTTGACGACCTGCTTGACGGGCGGCGCGACGACATAGATGTTCTCCTCCGCGTCCAGCGCGACGCCCACGGGTTGGGCGATCCCCTCGATCTTCGAGAACGCCTTATTCAGGAAGTCGAAGACGAACACGGCGTTCTGTAGGTTGTCCGCGATGTACACCCGGTTGCCGTCGTCCGACACCGCGATGCCTGTCGGCTGGCCGATGCGGTGGGTAAGAGGCTTCACGCCCGAGAGGAACTCCAGCAGGCTGTCGCTGAACGTCGTGTCGCGATCGAGGTCGTCTTCGCTTGCGATCGAGCGGACGAACTGGACGCGCGCGGTGAGCGGGGGGCCGGGCCAGACGGGCCGGATTGCTTCAGGTTGCTTGGGGGGTGTCGCGCAACCAAACAGAAACGCTGGCAACGTCAGGGCGATGGCGACAGCAAGCCACGCACGTCGCGATAGGCACAGTAATGCGCGTTGTCCGGACATTACCCTCTCCTCTTCTCGACCAACCGACCGGGCGAGCTGACTCGAACGGTAATGACTTCGTCACTTCGCGCTGTTGACGTGCGTCAAACGCAGCACTCTGCGCGCGCTGACTTGCCGCTGCGGAGGAGGCCGCCTGCGTAGGGCTTGATCTGCATCAAATTGCTGCGCCGAACCCAGGGAGATCGCACGCCGCGGCCTATCGGCCGGTACGCTGACGATCGGCCAACGTAGCCGACGAAAGGAACGGTTGCGAACCGACCACGCTCAGGACTGCGCGTGCTCCCCGAGCTTGCGGTAGAGGCTCGAAAGGCTGATGCCCAGGCGCTGAGCCGCCTGGCGGCGATCGCCATGGGCGGCCTCGACTGCCTGCCTGATGAGGTCGGTTTCGAACCGCTGCAGCTGCTCGCGAAGGCTTCCACCGCCGGCCCACTCGTGAAGCACCGTGTTTCCGGGCGTCACGGCGCTGACCAGGGCGGACGGCAGATCAGCGACCGTGATGCAGTGGTTCTCCGCCAGGATGCGCGCCCGGTTGATGACGTTGTCGAGCTCGCGGACGTTGCCCGGCCACGCATAAGCCAGCAGATAGGCCTCCGCTTCGGCGTCGATCTCCATCTCGCGCTCGTGCGCGCTCTCGCGACCGTTCTTCAGCATGAACCGCACCAGCTCGCGAATATCCGCCGGATTCTCGCGCAGCGGCGGAATGGCGATCTGGAACGCGCTCAAGCGGAAGAACAGGTCCTCGCGGAATTTTCCCTGGGTCACCATCGCCGCGAGATCCCGATTGGTCGCAGCGATGATGCGCACGTTGACATGCCGTGGCTGCTCGCTGCCCACTGCTCGCACCTGCTTCTCCTCGATCGCGTGCAGGAGCTTGGTCTGCATCGTGAGCGGCAGCTCGCCCACTTCGTCTAGGAACAGAGTCCCGCCATCGGCGGCGGTGAAGAGACCCTTGCGCGCCTTGTCCGCCCCGGTGAACGCCCCTTTGGTGTGGCCGAAGAATTCGCTCTCGAGGAGTGGCTCCGGAATGGCGCTGCAATTGACCGCGACGAACGGCTGATCTTTCCTGAGGCTCTTCTCGTGAATCGATCGCGCCAGCAGGCTCTTCCCGGTTCCACTCTCGCCGGTGATGAGCACCGTGCTGGTGGTCGGCGCGACTTTGGCCACGAGGCGCTCGGCCTGGAGCATTGCCGGCGACTGGAAGCGGAACAGCGGCGCGCTCTTCTCGCTCACCGCTTTGCGCAGAACGAGGTTCTCTTCGCGCAAGCCCCGCATGGCCTCGATCTGCGCGATCCGGTGCAGCAGCTCGGCGTTGCGCACGGGCTTGACCATGTAGTCGAACGCGCCGGCGCGCAGCGCCTCCACCGCCGATTCGACGGAGGAAATCGCCGTCACCATGACGAAGGCGGTATCGATGCCCGACGCGCGCGTCTGCCGCAGCAGCTCGATGCCGTTGCCGTCCGGCATCTTGATGTCGCACACCGCGATGTCCACGTCGTCGCGCGCAAGCTTGGACGCTGCCTCGGCAGCCCCCGCAGCGACGTCGACGATGTAGCCGGCCTCGCTCAGCACGCGTGCCAGGATCTGCCGCAGCGCCGGCTCGTCGTCGATCACGAGGACATGCGAGTTAGGCATTGGCGATCGCCGGGGCGTCTTCGACCGATGCAGCGTCACGCGCCGGCCGTAGCGGCAGGCGCAGCGTCGCCGTGGTGCCCTGGTCCGGCATGGACTGGAGCGCGATACGACCGCCGGCATCCTCGACCAGGTTCTTGCAGATGAACAGCCCGATACCGCGTCCCTTTCCGGCGGGCTTGGTCGTGAAGGAATCGTCAAAGGCCTTGGCGAGGACCTCGGCGGTCATGCCGCGACCATTGTCGGTAACCGAGATCTCGACTTCATGGCCGACAATGCGAGTGCCGACCCTGATCCGGCGCTGGGCGGGGTCGGCGATGTGATCCATCGCGTCCGCGGCGTTGATCAGCAGGTTCATCAGGATCTGCGTGATGTGGTCGGCTACCGCGTCCACGGCCGGAAGGCCGCGGTCGAGATTGAGCTCCAGGTTGACGCCGCGGAGCCGCTTGTCATACGAAAGGAAGCTCCACGTGGACTCGATGAGCGCGTTCAGGTCCAGGAGCTCGGGCTTTGGCGAATGGGGCGCCGTCAGCGTCGCCATCTGGCGCATGATCGCGATGATCCTCTCGGTCTGCTTGAGAATCGACGTGGCGAACTCGCCGATCGCCCTACTCGAAGGCCGCTCTTCCCGCTTGGCCTCCTCGACGATGAACTGAGCGATGCCGGAAATGGCGGCCAAAGGGTTGCTCACCTCGTGGCCCACCGCCGCGGCGAGCGAACCGATCGCGGCCATCTTCTCCTGATGGAATCGCTGCTGGCGCTCGATCTCCTGCCTGCTCTCCCAGCGGCGGAGGTCGACTTGCATCCGGTTCACCGCCTCGATCAGGCCGCCGATCTCGTCGTTACGCGTCTTCGGCAAGGGTTCCCCGGCGTAGCCGCCGACGATGGCGACGGCGCGGTCCTGGAGAGCCTTGATGTCCTTTGCGAGCCGGGTGAAGAAAACGAGGATCACGGCGATGCAGGCGACCGCCGCGGCGACGCTGGACGAGATCGCGAACACGCTGATGTATTGCTGCGTATTGCGATATTGCTGCATGAGCTCGGTATTGCGGATCTGCAGCACCGTAAGGATGTCCTGCAGCTTTTGCAGCGCCCTCTGCTGGGTGTCTCGGACGCGCATCATGTCCTCGGATCGAGGGGCGCCGTGCATCAGCGCGGCAGCTACCTTGAAACCCTCGGATTCCGGCGTCAGCGACGGATTGACCTGCGCCGCCTCCCGCAGCTCCGCACTGGCCGTCTGAAAATGTTCTGCGAGATCCGCAAAGCTCAGCGGGTGGCCCTCCGTATACCCGGGAGTTCGAAGCACCAGATCGGTCTCGTAGATGGAATGTGCGATTCCCGTCGCGAGGGAGGCCAGTGCGCGCTGGTTGAGCTGGTCGTTGTCGATGTCGCGCACGATCTGCACCAGGCTCTCCCGCTGATGCCCCACGAACCAGGCGATCACCACCAAATAGACGATCACCACCAACAGCGTGAGGATGCCTTTGGTGCGGAGCGAAAGGTTCATGGGCATGCCCGTTTGCGTGCTCGCGCGCCGCTGCTCAGATGCGCGAACGCCCCCATCATCCGAGCGGCGCCGACGGCCGCCGATTCAGGCCGAGAATCTTGTCGTTATCCCCTCGGCAGAGCATGAGCCGAGCGTAGACGGTTGAAACGGGCGCTTTCTTGCCTTAGGTCAAGGCAATGGCGCCCTGTCGTGCCCGTCCGGGCCCGGAGGCGGAAGAGAAAGGCCCCGTTCCTGCGGCTATGCTATGACCGGAGCACTCGGACGACAGACCTACTGCTTATCAACGCAGCCGTTGCCTGTCGTTTCGCGACCGCGAATGCGATCGGCTCCGGAACCGCGTCACTGCGCAGCAAACTCGTCGTATCCGAACCTTGTCCTGCATCAAAGTCCGGCATGCGTCGACTGCTATTGTCCTGGCCGTTAAGGGCTTTGGTGACTGCTGCATCAAGGCCCCCGGCCCGGTCGGTTCCTCCCTGCCGACCGAGACTTCCGGGCCCGGCGACCGTCTCCGGCTGCCGGGCTCTTCCCCTCGATCGCCGCCCGTGAAGAATCGACGGGATAGCGAATCGAAGGAGCGATCGACTCACCGCGTTGCTTTCGTTTGCGACGAAAACTTGTGGTGCCGGGAGAGGGAATCGAACCCTCACTCTGTCGCCAGAACTGGATTTTGAGTCCAGCGCGTCTACCAATTCCGCCACCCCGGCAATGGCGCGCGGCGCTACGAAATTGCCCGCGCGAGACGGACTCCGGCATTATCGCGTAAATCCGGCGCGCGCTGAACCGCGCCCGGCACGCCGCATGCCCGAACGCGCTGGCTACAAGCTTTCCGACTTCGACTACGCGCTTCCCCCGGAGCTGATCGCGCAGGCTCCTGCCGCGGCGCGCACGGCGAGCCGGTTGATGCACGTGGCTGGCGCGGCGATCAAAGACCGGAAGTTCGCCGACCTGCCGGATCTGCTCGCGCCGGGCGATCTTCTCGTCTTCAACGACACCCGGGTGATCCGTTCGCGCCTTCGCGGCCGGCGGGAAACCGGGGGCCGCGTCGAACTCTTGCTGGAGCGCATCGTCGCGCCGCACGAGGCGTGGGTGCAGCTCTCCGCGAGCCATCCGCCGAGGCCCGGCGGGCGACTGATCCTGCCCGGCGACGCCACCGCAACGGTGCGCGAGCGCGACGGACGCTTCTTTCTCCTGCGCTTCGCAATCGACGGAAGCCTCGAGGCCTATTTCGAGCGCTGGGGCGAGGTGCCACTGCCACCGTACATCGATCGCGCTCCCACGCCGGAAGACAGCGAGCGTTATCAGACGGTCTACGCGCGCCATCCGGGCGCGGTGGCCGCGCCGACCGCCGGGCTGCACTTCGACTCGACGCTGCTCCTTCGGCTCTCCGCGCGCGGCATCGATCTCGCCTATCTCACGCTGCACGTCGGCGCGGGAACATTCCAGCCGGTCGAGACCGAGGACCTCTCGCAGCATCGCTTGCACCGCGAGCGTTTCTCGATTCCTCCGCAGACGGTCGCCGCCGTGGCCCGCACGCGGGCGGCGGGACGATCGGTTGTGGCGATCGGCACTACGACGCTGCGCGCGCTCGAATCGGCGGCGATCGGCGGAGAGCTCCGTCCGGGCGAAGCGGAAACAGCGCTCTTCGTCACGCCGGGCTACCGCTTCCGTGTCGTCGATCGCCTTCTCACCAATTTCCACCTTCCGCGCTCGACGCTGCTCATGCTCGTCTCGGCCTTCGCCGGCTTCGACTGCATCCGCGCCGCCTACGCCCACGCGGTGCGCGAACGCTACCGCTTCTTCAGTTACGGCGACGCGATGCTGCTCGAGCGCGATTCTTCGGCAGCAGCCTGACAGCCGCGGCTCGAGCCGCTGCTAGAATCCGCCGATGCGCTTCGACGTGATCGCGCGCTGCGGGCAGGCTCGCCGCGGGCGGCTCACCCTCGCCCACGGCACCGTGGACACGCCGGCGTTCATGCCGGTCGGAACCTACGGCACGGTCAAGGCGATGGCACCGAACGAGCTTCAAGAGCTCGGCGCCCAGGTCGTGCTGGGCAACACCTTCCACCTGTGGCTGCGGCCCGGGATCGAGGTCGTCGCCGCCCATGGGGGGCTGCACCGGTTCATGGGCTGGCCGCATCCGATCCTCACCGATTCCGGCGGCTTCCAGGTGTTCAGCCTCGGACCGCTGCGCAAGGTGCGCGAGGAGGGGGTGGCCTTCGCCTCGCCTGTCGACGGCGACCGGCTGCTTCTCACGCCGGAGCGGTCGATCGAGATCCAGCGCGCCTTCGATGCGGACGTGGCGATGGTGTTCGACGAGTGCACCGCGTATCCGGCCTCGCGCGACGAAGCGGCGCGCTCGATGGAGCTGTCGCTGCGCTGGGCGGCACGATGCAAAGCGGCGCACGAGGGCAGCGCCAACGCGCTCTTCGGCATCGTCCAGGGCGGGATGTTCGAGGATTTGCGCGAAGCCTCCCTCGCAGGACTCGCCGCCATCGGCTTCGACGGTTATGCGGTCGGCGGGCTTTCGGTCGGCGAGCCGAAGGACGAAATGCGCAGCATCGAGGCGTTCATCGCGCCGCGGCTGCCCGACGAGAGCCCGCGCTATCTCATGGGGGTCGGCACGCCGGAGGACATCGTGGAGGCCGTCGCAACCGGCATCGACCTGTTCGACTGCGTGCTGCCGACCCGCAACGCGCGCAACGGCTGGCTCTACACGCGTCACGGCGACGTGAAGATCCGCAACGCCCGGCATCGCACCGACACCGGGCCGCTCGACGGCACCTGCGCCTGCTACACCTGCCGCAACTTCAGCCGCGCCTACCTGCACCACCTGCAGCGGGCCAATGAGATCCTGGGCGCGCGGCTCGCCACGATCCACAACCTCCACTATTACCTGAGCCTGATGACGGAGCTGCGCGCCGCCATCGCGGAGGGAACCCTGCCGTGCTATGCCGAGGCCTTCGAGGCGGACCGCGCCCGCATGGTAGACTTGTAGGTTGCCGCGAACCCGCTCCTCAGGAGAATTTTCGTGCTCATCAGCCCCGCCTACGCCCAGGCCACCGGCAGCTCGCCCGGCAGCGACATCATGGCGTTCCTGCCGATGATCGCGATCATCGTCGTGTTCTATTTCCTCCTGATCCGTCCGCAGCAGAAGCGCGCCAAGGAAACGAAGACCATGCTCTCCGCGCTGCAGAAAGGCGACGAGGTCGTGACCGCCGGAGGCGTCGTGGGCAAGATCGCGAAGCTCTCCGAGGCCTACGCCGATATCGAGGTCGCACCCAACGTGGAGATCACGGTGCAGCGGAGCGCCATCTCGCTGCTGTTGCCGAAGGGAACGATCAAGGGCCTGTGACGCCGCCGTTTCGCTGCGCCGACCGGTCCGCGCCCGAGCCGCACCACCCGAATCCCGAATGAATCGCTATCCCCTCTGGAAGTACGTCGTCATCGCCGTCGCGCTGGTCGTTGGCATCGTCTACACGCTGCCGAACTTCTTTCCCGAAGCCCCGGCCGTCCAAGTGTCGACGAGCAAGTCGAACGTGAAGATCGACAACTCGACGCTGCAGACGGTCGAGGAGACGCTCAAGGCTGCCAGCGTCCCGTACACCGGCGAGACCGTCGATCCCACCGGCGTCAAGGTCCGCTTCTCCGACCCGGACACGCAGCTCAAGGCGCGCGACCTGCTGCAGGCCAAGCTCAACCCCGACCCGAACAACCAGAACTACATCGTCGCGCTGAACCTCGAATCGACCTCTCCGCGCACGTTGACGGCCATCCACGCCCTGCCCATGTTCCTGGGCCTCGACCTGCGCGGCGGCGTGCACTTCCTGGAACAGGTCGACATGAAGGCCGCACTCGACAAGGCCGCAGACCGCTATCTCACCGACATCCGGCTGCTGATGCGGGAGAAGAAGGTGATCTACTCCGGCATCGTCCGCGACGGGTCGAGCGTCGTGGTGCGCTTCCGCGATCCGTCGGAGCGCGCCCGCGCGTATCAGGCGATCGGCGACGCGCTTCCGGACCTCGATATCAAGGTGCTCGAAGGGACGGGCGAATCGAGGCTGGTGGTGAGCCTCAAGCCGCAGGCGCAGAAGAAGATTCAGGAAGGCGCGGTGCAGCAGAACATCACCATCCTGCGCAACCGCGTCAACGAGCTCGGCGTGGCGGAGCCCATCATCCAGCAGCAGGGCGCGGACCGCGTCGTCGTGGAGCTGCCGGGCGTGCAGGATACCGCTCGGGCCAAGGACATCATTGGCCGCCAGGCCACGCTCGAGATCCACATGGTCGACGAGGATCCAGGCGCGCAACAGCAGGCGGTGTCCGGCCAGGTGCCGCTAAGTGACGAGCTGCTCTATGACCGCTCGGGCGCGCCGGTTCTGGTCAAACGCGAAGTCGTGCTGACCGGCGACCGCATCAACGACGCCCAGCCCGGCTTCGACGCCCGCACCAACGAGCCCGCCGTGCACGTCAACCTCGACGCCAGCGGCGCGCGGATCTTCAAGGACGTCACGCGCGAGAACGTGGGCAAGCGCATGGCGATCGTGCTGGTCGAGAAAGGCAAGAAGGAAGTGATCACCGCGCCGGTGATCCGCGAGGAGATCGGCGGCGGACGGGTGCAGATCAGCGGCCGGATGGGCCCGCGGGAGGCCAACGACATCGCGCTGCTGATGCGCGCCGGCGCGCTGGCCGCGCCGATGGAGATCATCGAGGAGCGCACGGTCGGCCCGTCGCTCGGCAAGGAGAACATCGAGAAGGGCTTCGACTCGGTGAAGTACGGCTTCGTCGTGCTGGCGATATTCATCTGCGTGTATTACCAGCTGATGGGCGTCATATCGGTGATCTCGCTGGGGGTGAACCTGCTGCTTCTCGTGGCGATCCTCTCCATGCTGCAGGCGACCCTCACGCTGCCAGGCATCGCCGCCGTCGCGCTCACGCTCGGCATGGCGATCGACGCCAACGTGCTGATCAACGAGCGCATCCGCGAGGAGCTGCGCTGGGGAGACACGCCGCACGCCGCGATCCAGGCCGGCTACGAGCGCGCCTGGAACACCATCCTCGACTCGAACGTGACGACGATGATCGCCGGGATAGCGCTGCTGATCTTCGGCACGGGGCCGGTGCGCGGATTCGCGGTCGTGCACGTCCTCGGCATCCTCACGTCGATGTTCTCGGCGGTGTTCGTCTCCCGCGGGCTGGTGGCGATCGTGTACGGCGGGCGCAAGAAGCTCGACAAGATCTCGATCGGACAGGTATGGAAGCCGACAGCGGCCTGAGCCGTGCGGACCTAACGGCATAGCAGAAGGCGCATATGGAATTCTTCCGCATTCAGCGCGACATCCCGTTCATGCGGCACGCGCTGGTGTTCAACGTCATCTCGGCGGTGACCTTCGTGCTGGCCGTGATCTTCCTTGTCCTGCGCGGCCTCAATCTCGGCATCGACTTCCGGGGCGGGACGCTGATCGAGATCGCCTACGCCCACCCGGCCGACCTCGGGCGCGTGCGCGACGTCATCGACAAGATGAATCTCGGCGAATCCGCGGTCCAGAGCTTCGGTGCGGCCGACAGCGCGCTGATCCGGCTGCCGCTCAAGCAAGGCCTGTCCACGGCTCAGCTCTCGGACCGGGTCATGGCGGCGCTCAAGGCCGACGACCCGACCGTCGTGCAGAAGCGCGTGGAATTCGTCGGCCCGCAGGTCGGCAACGAGCTCTACGAGAATGGAGCGCTTGCGCTGCTGCTCGTTTCCATCGGCATCGTCGCCTACCTGGCGCTGCGCTTCGAATGGCGGTTCGCGGTCTCCGCGATCGCGGCCAATCTTCACGACGTGGTCATCATCCTCGGTTTCTTCGCCTTCTTTCAGTGGGATTTTTCGCTGCCGGTGCTCGCGGCCGTGCTCGCCGTGCTCGGCTATTCGGTGAACGAGTCGGTGGTCATCGCCGACCGGATTCGCGAGAATTTCCGCAAGATGCGCAAGGGCACCGTGCCGGAGATCATCAACAACGCCATCACCAGCACGCTGTCGCGGACCATCATCACCCACGGCTGCACGCTGACGATGGTGCTTTCGATCTTCTTCTTCGGCGGTGAGACGCTGCACTATTTCGCGCTGGCGCTGGCGATCGGAATCTGCTTCGGCATCTACTCCTCCGCGCTGGTGATGGCCTCGCTGGTGATGTGGCTCGGCGTTTCGCGCGCCGACCTGCTCAAGCCGGAGCGCAAGACGGGCCCTGGCGGCGCCGAGAAGATCCTGCCCTAGCGCCTGTGGTGGACCGGCCGGGCACCGTTGCGCAGTCGCCGATAGCGTCCCTCAGACCGGCTCGTCCTCGCGGCCGCCGCGCGTAGCCGTCAGCCGTGCTGACGACGCTGCTCTACTCGCTGTTCGCCCTGGACAGCACGCTGGCGAATCTCGCCGCGGAGCACGGCGTCATCCTGTTCGCGGCGTTGTTCATCGTGATCTTCGCCGAGACCGGACTGGTCGTCTTCCCGCTGCTGCCGGGCGACTCGCTGCTGTTCCTGTCGGGGACCGTCGTCGCCGCTTCGGGCCTCGACATCCACCTCTTGGTGCTGACCCTGATCGCCGCGGCCGTGCTCGGGGATTCCGTCAACTACGCGGCCGGCCGCTTCATCGGCCCGATCGCCTTTCACCGGCCGCAGGACACCTGGCTCGGACGCTGGCTCAAGCCGCAGTATCTCGAGCGCACGCACCGCTTCTACGAAAAGTACGGCGGCTTCACGATCATCATCGGCAGGTTCGTGCCGATCGTGCGCACCTTCGCGCCGTTCTTCGCCGGCGTGGGCTGCATGACCTACCAGAAGTTCCTGCTCTTCAACGTGATCGGCGCCGGCGCGTGGGTCGCCTCGCTCGCCTACGCGGGATATCTCTTCGGCAACATCCCTTGGGTCAAGGAAAACCTCACGTGGATCGTGCTCGGCATCGTGATCGTCACGCTCAGCCCGATGGCGATGGGCTGGGTTCGCGAGCGGCGGGAACGCCGCGAGCAGGAGTTGCGGGCGCGTCTCGACTCGCGCCCGGATTAAATGCGCTTCGCCAGCTCCGCCGCGTCGCCGATGTAGGTCGCCGGGGTGAGCGCCTTCAGCCGGCGCTTGGCGTCCTCCGGAAGCGCGAGGCCATCGATGAAGCCGTGGAGCGTCTCGCGAGTGATGCCGCGCTTGCCGCGCGTGAGCGCCTTGAGCTGCTCGTAGGGCTCGGGCGCGCCGTAGCGCCGCAGCACGGTCTGGATCGCCTCGGCAAGCACTTCCCAGTTCGCGTCGAGATCCGCGGCGAGCCGCGCCGGATCGACCGCGAGCTTGGTCAAGCCCTGGCGGCACGACAGGTAGCCCAGCAGCGAATGCCCGAACGCGACGCCGACGTTGCGCAGCACCGTCGAATCGGTGAGGTCGCGCTGCCAGCGCGACACCGGGAGCTTGTCGGCGAGATGGCGCAGCAGCGCGTTGGCGAGCCCGAGATTGCCCTCGGAGTTCTCGAAGTCGATCGGATTCACCTTGTGCGGCATCGTGCTCGAGCCCACCTCGCCCTGCTTCGCGTGCTGGCGGAAGTAGCCCAGCGAAACGTAGCCCCAAACATCGCGGTCGAGGTCGATCACGATCGTATTGATCCGCGCCAGCGCGTCGAACAGCGCCGCGAGGTCGTCGTGCGGCTCGATCTGCGTGGTGTAGGCGTTGAAGTCGAGTCCGAGTGCGGTGACGAGGCGCCGGGCGACCGACTGCCAGTCCACACCCGGATACGCAACCCGGTGGGCGTTGTAGTTACCCACCGCGCCGTTGATCTTGCCCGACAGCCGCCCTTCGGCGAACGCGGGCAGCGCACGCTCGAGCCGCGCGACGGTGTTGGCCATTTCCTTGCCCAGCGTGGTCGGCGTCGCCGGCTGGCCGTGCGTGCGGCCAAGCATCGGCAGCTCGGCGTGCGCATGGGCGAGCCGGCGCAGGTCCGCTATGAGCCCGCGCATCGCCGGCAGCAGCACTTCGCTCCTCGCCTCGGCGAGCATCAGCGCGTAGGCGAGATTGTTGATGTCCTCGGAGGTGCAGGCGAAGTGGATGAACTCGGAGCCGCGGGCGATTTCGGGCTCGGAGGCGAAGCGCTCCTTGAGCCAGTATTCCACCGCCTTGACGTCGTGATTGGTCGCGCGCTCGATCGCCTTCACGCGCTCCGCGTCGCCGGTCGCGAATTCGGACACCGCCCGACCGAGCGCCTGCCGTGCGACGGGCGAAAAAGCCGGAAGCTCGGGCACCCCCGATTCGTCGGCGAGCGCCTGCAGCCAGGCGAGCTCGACCCTGATGCGATTGCGGATGAGCCCGTATTCGCTGAAGTGACGGGCGAGCGCGGCGACCTTCTGCCGGTAGCGGCCGTCCAGCGGACTTAGCGCGGTGAGCGCGGTGAGCGCGGCGGCGTCGGACATGGCTACGCTTTAGCGAGCGAATTCTAGCACACGCGAGCGCGCCGGAGCCCAGCGCGAGCGGCTGTGTCGGAAGCGGCGATCGAAAATGCACCAGGGTGCGCGATGCTATAATCCGGCCGCCGTCGAAACGCGGTTTTCTGCGCCACGCTTCCCCGCCTCGCGCCGCCTCGCGCCGTTCCATGAAGCTGATCGCCTCGCTCACTAGCCCCTACGCGCGCAAGGTGCGCATCGTGCTGGCGGAGAAGAAGATCGAGTGCGATCTGGTCGAGGAGTCGCCGTGGTCGGCGGAGACTTCCGTTCAGCAGTACAACCCGCTCGGCAAGGTGCCGGTGCTCGTCCTCGACGACGGCTCGACGTTGTTCGACTCCCGCGTCATCGTGCAGTATCTCGACACGGTGAGCCCGGTGGCGCGACTGATTCCCGAAGCGGGGCGCCAGCGCATCGCGGTGAAGCGCTGGGAAGCGCTCGCCGATGGCATCTGCGACGCGGCGTCCGCGATCGTGATCGAGCGCCGCCGTCCCGCGAAGCAGCAAAGCCGGGACTGGATCGACCGCCAGGCCGGAAAGGTCGGGCTCGCGCTCAATGCGCTCGCAAGCGATCTTGGCGAGCGAGGCTGGTGCAACGGCGAAGCGTACTCGCTCGCCGACATCGCCACCGGTTGCGCGCTCGGCTATCTCGACCTGCGCCATCCGGACGTCGACTGGCGCAGCGCGTACCCGAACCTCGTCAAGCTCGCCGAGAAGCTCGCGAGGCGGCCCTCTTTCGCGGAGACGCTGCCGCTGGCGGACGCATAGCCGGCGAGCGCTCTCGCGGCCGCCTCCCGAGTCGCGCTCCGCCGCTCTCGACGCCGTTGTAATGGACACGGTCTCGCCCGGTCCCGTGACTCGCGGGTGGTAGAATCTTCGCTTCACTTCGCGTCGGCTTAAAGGAGCACCGCGGCAGACTGGATCGCCTCGCCACCATGACCGCCATCCGGCAGCACGATCTGGTGCAGAGCGTCGCGGACGCCCTGCAATTCATCTCCTACTACCATCCGCCCGATTACATCGAGGCGCTGGGTCGCGCCTACGCTGCCGAGCAGTCTCCCGCGGCCAAGGACGCGATGGCGCAGATCCTCACCAACTCGCGCCTGTGCGCCGAAGGGCATCGCCCTCTCTGCCAGGACACCGGCATCGTGGTGGCCTTCGTCAAAGTCGGGATGGACGTGCGCTGGCCGGACGCGACGATGAGCGTCACGGAGATGGTCAACGAAGGCGTGCGGCGGGCCTATCTCGATCCCGACAACAAGCTGCGCGCCTCCATCCTCGCCGATCCGGCCGGCAGGCGCGTCAATACGCGCGACAACACGCCGGCGGTCGTGCACTTCGATTTGGTCCCCGGCGATACGGTCGAGGTCTCGATCGCGGCCAAGGGCGGCGGGTCGGAGAACAAGTCCAAGTTCACGATGCTCGACCCGTCCGATTCGATCGTGGACTGGGTGGTGAAGACCGTGCCGACGATGGGCGCGGGCTGGTGTCCGCCGGGGATGCTGGGCATCGGCGTCGGCGGCAGCGCGGAGAAGGCGATGGTGCTCGCCAAGGAAGCGCTAATGGCGCCGATCGACATGCACGAGCTGCTGGCGCGCGCCGCCTCCGATGCGAAGCTCACGCGCCTCGAGGAGCTGCGTCTCGAGATCTACGACAAGGTGAACGCGCTGGGCATCGGCGCGCAGGGTCTCGGGGGCTTGTCCACGGTGCTGGACGTCAAGATCCTCGACTACCCCACGCACGCGGCCAGCCTGCCGGTGGCGATGATCCCGAACTGTGCGGCGACCCGGCACGTGCATTTCACGCTGGAGGGCTCCGGTGCGGCGAAGCTCGACCCGCCCGACCTCGCGCGATGGCCGGACGTGCGGTGGGCGCCGTCGGCGCAGGCGCGCCGCGTCGATCTCGATGCGCTGACACCGGCCGAGGTGGCCGGCTGGAAGGCGGGCGAGCGGCTCCTTCTCAGCGGCAAGATCCTTACCGGACGCGACGCCGCGCACAAGCGCATCTCCGACCTGCTGGCCAAAGGCGAGTCGCTGCCCGTGTCGTTCGCCAATCGCGTGATCTACTACGTCGGTCCGGTCGACCCGGTACGCGACGAGATCGTGGGCCCCGCCGGCCCGACGACCGCCACGCGCATGGACAAGTTCACCGAGACGATGCTCGCGCGCACCGGGCTGATCGCGATGATCGGCAAGGCCGAGCGCGGGCCGGCGGCGATCGAATCGATCCGCAAGCACCGGGCCGCGTACCTGATGGCGGTCGGCGGCGCGGCGTACCTGGTGGCCAAGGCGATCCGCAGCGCGCGCGTCGTGGCCTTCGCCGACCTCGGCATGGAAGCGATCTACGAGTTCGAGGTGAAGGACATGCCGGTCACGGTCGCGGTCGATGCCGAGGGCACATCGGTGCATCAGACCGGGCCCGCGCAGTGGCGACAGCGGATCGGAAAGATCCCGGTCGCAACGGTGTAGTCGGCGAGCGAAAGGCTGGCCCGCGACGATGGCCAAACGTTTCACGCCGTTGGGCGCCGATACGGCTTCGCCGCTCCATGCGCCGCCGGTGCGCATGGGGCTGCTGCTCAAGCTCAACCTGCTCGCGATCGCGCTCATCAGCGTCACGGCGCTGCTCGTGTCCGGCTTCCTGGTGATACAGCAGCTCCGCGACGAGCAGGGGCGGCTGCGCACGCAGGGCCTCGCCGTGGCCGCCATGCTGGCGGAAGTCGCCGACGAGGCGATCACGACCAAGGACATGACCAGCGTGGCGCCGGTTCTCGACGGGCTCGCGTCCGACCGCGACATCACCTACGCGGCGATCTTCGACGCCGACGGCAACGCGCTCATCACCCGCGGCTACGCCGGCGCGTCGATGCCCGCCGGAGCCATGATCCATCCGGCGCCCGGCCAGGTGAGCGCGGTGCAGAGCGACACCGTCGAGGGACGCTATCTCGACGTGGTCGTGCCGGTGTACACGCCGCCCCGGATCGTCGGCCGCCAGTCAAACGAGGCGCGCCCGATCGTCGGTTATGCCCGGCTGGGCATGAGCTTCGATCGGGCGTGGGCGCGGTTGCGCCTCAATCTCATCGGCGCCTTCAGCGTCGTGGCCGTGGTCGTCATCCTCGCGATCGTCATTACGCTGCTTCTCACGCGGCGATTGGTGGCGCCGATCCGGCAGCTCATGCGGGCGGCGCGCGCGGTCGGCGCCGGCAAGCTCGACGTGTACGTGCCGGCGAAATCGAGCGACGAGCTCGGACTGCTCACGCACACGTTCAACCACATGACCCAGCGCCTGGCCGAGTCGCAGGCGGAAGTCGCGACGTACCAGCGCACGCTCGAGGACAAGGTCACGCAGCGCACCAAGGAGCTCGAGGTCGCCACGGCGCAGGCGTACAAACTGGCGCAGCACGACATCCTCACGGGATTGCCGAACCGGTCGTTGCTGAACCAGCGGCTGAAGCAGATCGTGGCTCAGGCGCAGCGCGACGGCACCCAGGTCGCGTGCCTGTTTCTCGACTTCGATCACTTCAAACGCATCAACGACACGCTGGGGCACGACGCCGGGGACCAGCTTCTGCAGGCGGTCGCGCAGCGCCTCACCAGCGCGGTGCGGGAGAGCGACACGGTGGCGAGGCTCGGCGGCGACGAGTTCGTGCTGATCCTTCCCGGCCTCGATCCGGCGAATTCGGCGTTCGAAGTAATGGCCGTGCTCACCCGCGTGCGCGAATCATTCCTCGCGCCGTTCCGGCTCGTCGACCAGACGCCGACGCTCACCTGCTCGATCGGGGTGTCGGTCTATCCGGTCGATGCGATCGACCCGAACGGGTTGATCAAGCAGGCCGACACGGCGATGTACGCTGCGAAGGAGGCGGGCCGCAACGCCTACCGCTTCTACACGGCGGACATGAACGCCCGGGTGCAGGCGCGCCTGCAGATCGAGACCGACATGCGCCGCGGCCTCATGGACGACGAGTTCTTCCTCGTCTATCAGCCGCAGGTCGACATGGTGAGCGGACGGGCCATCGGCGTGGAGGCTCTGCTGCGCTGGCGCGATCCGGAGCGCGGGGTGATCGGGCCGTCGGAGTTCATTCCCATCGCGGAAGAGTCGGGCATGATCCAGGCCCTCGGCGCGCGCGTCCTGCGCGACGCCTGCCGCCAGCTCATGCTCTGGCAACGGCAGAACATGTTCATGCGCCTCTCGGTGAACCTCTCGGTGCAGCAGCTCGAGCACGACAGCTGGCTCTCCGTCGTCGAGGAAGCGCTGCGCGCCAGCGGCCTGCCCGCGCACTATCTCGATCTGGAGATCACCGAGAGCGTGATCATCACCCATCCGGACCGGGCGGTCGCGACACTGGTGAAGCTGAAGCAGATGGGAGTGTCGATCACCATCGACGATTTTGGCACCGGCTACTCGAGCCTGTCGTACCTCACGCGGCTGCCGATCCAGGGGGTGAAGATCGACCAGCGCTTCGTGCACGGTCTGGAGCAGAACAAGAGCGACGAGGCGATCGCCCAGGCGATCATCGCGCTGTCCGACAGCATGGGGCTGCGCTGCATCGCCGAGGGCGTGGAGACGATCGCCCAGTTCGAGTTCCTCAAGAGCCACCGCTGCGAGGAGGCGCAGGGCTACCTCATCTCGCGCCCGCTCGAGGAGCCGGAGCTGCGCTCGTGGTGGAAGATGCAGGAGGAGGAGAACCGCATCGTCGGCCGCCAGGCCGACATCTGGCGGGCGCAGGTGAAGTAGGCGCGAATTCATTCGCCCCCCTGCGCGAGTTTGTTCGCACGCGTCGGGATGAATCCCGACCTACATGAGATCCTCCGGCACGTCCACGTCCCGCACGACGCCCGGATCGTCGATAGCGATCAGCGTCACCGGACCGCGCGCGAGGATGCCTTTCGCCCCTTCATCGCCGGAGAGCGACGAAAGCTCGGCATAGAACCCGGAGGCGAATCCCACCGGATGCCCGTGTGCGCCGTTGTGGCTCGGCGCCGCGATCGCCGCGCCGCCGCGGAGCGCCGCCACGACGCGGGCGACGCTAGCGGCGCGAACCCACGGCATGTCGGCGAGAGCGATCACCCACGCCGCGGCCAGCGGTGCGGCGCGCACGCCCCAGGCGAGGCTCGATCCCATGCCGTCGCGCGCGACGGGGCAGAAGGTCACGCGCGCGCCATTCGAGCCGAGCGCGTGCGCGACGACCTCGTCGCCCGGGCGCACGACGGCGACCACCGCGTCGACGGCGGCGGCGAGGCTCTTGAGCGCCGCGACGCCGATCGCCGTGCCGTCGGGCAAGGCGACGCGGAGCTTGTCGGCGCCGAACCGCTTCGCGCTGCCGGCCGCGAGCAGCACGCCGACGATCGGCCTCGGCGCCATGGGGGACGATCTACTCCGCGAGCAGCCGGAACCGGCCCCCCTTCACCGTCACGAGGACGCGCGCGCGCTCGTCCATACCGTTGTGGTTGGTGGGGCTCATGTTGAACACGCCCTGGCAGCCGACGACGTCGCGCTCCTGCTCGATCGCGTCGCGGAGCGCGCTGCGAAAGGCTTCGGTCCCCGGTCTCGCGGCCTTCAGCGCCGCCGGAAGCGCGCGCTCGAGTATGAGACCCGCGTCGTACGTGTTGGCTCCGAAGGTCGCGGGCTTCTGGCCGAACTGCTTCTCGTAGGCCGCGATGTAGCGCAACGCGACCTTCTTGATCGGATCGCCGTCGGGAATGTCGCCGATGACCAGCATCGATCCCGCCGCGAGCACGGTGCCTTCGACCTTCTCCCTGCCGAGCCGGATGAAATCGTCGGTCGCCACGGCGTGCGTCTGATAGAGGCGTCCCTTGTAGCCCTGATCGTAGAGCGTGGCTTGCGGCAGGACCGCCGGTCCGCCGACGGCGGCGATGAGCACCGCATCCGGACGGGCCGCGATCAGCTTGAGCGTCTGTCCCGTGACGCTCTGATCGGCGCGCGCATAGCGCTCGCTGGCGACGATGCGGATGCCGGCCTGGTGGGCGAGCGCGCCGAAGACCTTGTGCCAGTTCTCGCCATACGGATCGTTGAAGCCGATGAAGCCGACCGTCCGGACGCCGCTCCTGACCATGTGCTTGACCAGCGCCGCAGCGATGAGATCGTCGTTCTGCGTCGTCTTGAAGACCCAGCGCTTCTTCGCGTCGACCGGGTCGGCGACGGCTTGCGTCCCCACCGTGGCGAGCAGCGGCACCTTGGCCTCGGCGATGATGTCGAGGATCGCGAACGCGTTGGGGGTCGTCGACGGTCCGATGAGCGCGTCGACGTTGCTCTCGCCGATGAGCTTCTTCGCGTTCTGGACCGCGCGCGTCGTGTCGCCGCCGTCCTCGAGCTGGATGTATTCGATCGACGCCCCGCCGACGCGCGTGGGCAGAAGCGCCGCGGTGTTTCGCTGCGGGATGCCGATTGCCGAAGTCGGGCCGGTGGCCGAAACCATGAGGCCGACCTTCACCTGCGCCGACGCCGCGGCGAAGGCGAGCAGGCATGTCAGGGCCACCGCGAGCTTCATCCGCACGATCGCTCTCCGCCGTGCCGTTTCGAAAGACGCGAATGCTATGCCGAAGGCCACAGCGCCACAAGCCGTGTTGCGACCCGTCCAGCGGCTTGCGGCGTCCCTGAGCCGGCAGTACAGTAGTTGGGCGGCCGGCGTGAGCCTAAGGATTTTGCAGGCGCTCGATCCGACGCGAAGCCTTCGGCTCACTCCGGCGCTCGACGCGATTGGAGGAATCATGCGACGCCGAATGTATTACGTGATGCCCGACCTCGCCAGCGCGCGCAGGATCATGGACGACCTGCTGCTCGCCCGCGTGGAGGAGCGGCGCATACACTTCCTCGCCAGCCCCGGCACGCCGATGGACGGGCTGCACGAAGCCAACGTGCTGCAGAAGACCGACCTCGTGCACGGGGCCCAGACGGGGCTCGCCATCGGTGCGCTCCTCGGCTGCATCGGCGGCTGGCTGCTGGTCAACTTCGTGCTCGCCGACGCGCGATGGCAGATCGCCACGGTCATCGGGACATCGGCGGTGGGGGCGCTGCTCGGGATGTGGGTTTCGAGCATGGTGGGCTCGGCGATCCCGAACTCGCGGTTGCGGGACTTCGACGAGCCGATCGCGAAGGGCTGCATCCTGTGCATGATCGACGTGCCGGAGCACAACGTCGAGCGGCTGAAGACGCTCCTCGGCGAGCGCCATCCGGAAGCGCAGGCCCGCGGGCTCGACCCGCACATCCCCGCCTTCCCCTGAAGCCACGGGGCCGGGATCCTCGGCGGAAAAGGGTCGTTACGGCCCGAAGAACTCGCGCACGCGGTCGTACCAGTTCTTGGCGCGCGGACTGTGCGCTTCGGGATTCTGGGCGCTGATCGTCTCGAGCTCGCGCAGGATCTCCTTCTGGCGCGGCGTGAGCTTCACGGGTGTCTCGATCGCGACGTGGCAGAACAGGTCGCCGTGGACGCTGCTGCGCACGCCCTTGATCCCCTTGTTGCGCAGCCGAAAGACCTGTCCCGTCTGGGTCTCGGGCGGAATCCTGAGCTTGGCGTGGCCGTCGAGCGTAGGGATCTCGATCTCGCCGCCCAGCGCGGCGGTCGCGAACGAGATCGGCATCTCGCAGTGCAGGTCGCTGTTGTCGCGCTGGAACACGGGGTGAGGCTTGAGCGAGACGACGACGTAGAGATCGCCCGGCGGTCCCCCGTTGAGTCCCGCCTCGCCCTCGCCCGAGAGGCGGATGCGATCGTCCTGGTCCACTCCGGCGGGGATCTTGACCGACAGCGTCTTGTGGCGCTTGATGCGTCCTGCGCCGTCGCAGGTCGGACACGCCTCCGGGATGATCTTGCCCGTGCCGTGACACTGCGGGCAGGTCTGCTGGATCGAGAAGAAGCCCTGCGAGACGCGCACCTGTCCCTGCCCGTGGCAAGCTGGGCACGTGCGCGGCTGCGTCCCGGGCTTGGCGCCCGTGCCGTGGCAGGTCGCGCACTGCTCTAGAGCGGGAACCCGGATCTTGGCCTCGGTCCCGCGCGCGGCGTCCTCGAGCGACAGCTCGAGGTTGTAGCGCAGATCCGCGCCGCGATAGACGCCGTTGCCGCGGCTGCGACCGCCGCCGGGCCCCATGCCGCCGAAAATCTCGCCGAAGATGTCGCCGAAGGCGTCGGCGAACCCGCCAAAGCCCTCCGCCCCGGCGCCGAACCCGCGGGCGCCCGCCGCGCCGAACCCCGCGGCCGGATCGACGCCGGCATGCCCGAACTGGTCGTACGCGGCGCGCTTCTTCGCGTCCGACAGAATTTCGTAGGCCTCCTTCGCCTCCTTGAATTTCTCCTCCGCGCCCTTGTCGTTCGGATTGCGGTCCGGGTGGTGCTTCATCGCGAGCTTGCGATACGCCTTCTTGATGTCCTCCTCGGAGGCATCGCGATTGACGCCCAGCACCGTGTAGTAGTCGCGCTTCGCCATTCGTGCCGCTTCGATTCCTAACCCAGGCCGCCGCGCATTCTACGACGGGAAACGGCCGAATTAAGGTGCGCGTCCGAGGCGCGCACCTTCAATTCGGCCAGATATTCGTCAGCGGCAATCACGCGATTGCCCGCGCACGGCGGTCTCCCGCCGCTGACGGAATATCACTTCTTGCCGTCCTTCACTTCGGTGAATTCCGCGTCGACCACCTTCTCTTCGCCTTCCTTGCCGCCGGGCCCTTCCTGGGACGGTCCGGCTTGACCGGCCGCCTGCTCGGCCTGCGTCTTGGCGTACATCGCCTCGCCGAGTTTTTGCGACGCCGCCATCAACGCCTGCGCCTTCGCATCGAGCGCGTCCTTGCTCGCGTCCTTCTGCTTCAGGAGCTCATCCGCGTCCTTGAGCGCCGCCTCGATCTTGCCCTTCTCGTCCGAGCCGACCTTGTCGCCGTACTCGCCGAGCGACTTGCGCACGCTGTGCACCATGGCATCGAGATGGTTGCGCGCCTGGACGACCTCGAGCAGCCGCTTGTCCTCTTCGGCGTGCGACTCCGCGTCCTTCACCATGCGCTCGATCTCGGCCTCGGACAGACCGGAGCTCGCCTTGATCGTGATCTTGTTCTCCTTGCCGGTGGCCTTGTCCTTGGCGTTTACGTGGAGGATCCCGTTGGCGTCGATGTCGAAGGTGACCTCGATCTGCGGCATGCCGCGCGGCGCCGGGGGGATGCCTTCGAGGTTGAACTGGCCGAGGCTCTTGTTCCCCGAGGCCATGTCGCGCTCGCCCTGCAGCACGTGGATCGTCACCGCCGACTGGTTGTCGTCCGCGGTCGAGAACACCTGCTGCGCTTTGGTCGGGATGGTCGTGTTCTTCTGGATGAGCTTGGTCATCACCCCACCCAGCGTCTCGATGCCGAGCGACAGCGGCGTCACGTCGAGGAGCAGCACGTCCTTGACGTCGCCCTTGAGCACCCCGCCCTGGATCGCCGCGCCGACCGCGACGGCCTCGTCCGGGTTGACGTCCTTGCGCGGCTCCTTGCCGAAGAACGCCTTGACCGTCTCCTGCACCTTGGGCATGCGGGTCATGCCGCCCACGAGGATCACGTCGTTGATGTCGGATAGCTTGACCCCCGCGTCCTTGATCGCGATGCGGCAGGGCTCGACGGTCTTCTCGATGAGCTCCTCCACGAGCGACTCGAACTTCGCCCGGGTGATCTTCATCGACAGGTGCTTCGGCCCCGACTGGTCCGCCGTGATGTACGGCAGGTTGATCTCGGTCTGCTGGGAGCTGGAAAGCTCGATCTTGGCCTTCTCGGCGGCTTCCTTGAGCCGCTGCAGCGCCAGCACGTCGTTCTTCAGATCGACGCCCTGGTCACGCTTGAACTCGGTGACGATGTAATCGATGACGCGCTGGTCGAAGTCCTCGCCGCCGAGAAAAGTGTCGCCGTTGGTCGAGAGCACCTCGAACTGATGCTCGCCTTCGACCGCCGCGATCTCGATGATCGAGATGTCGAACGTGCCGCCGCCGAGGTCGTAGACCGCGATCTTGCGGTCGCCTTCCTTCTTGTCCAGGCCGAACGCCAGCGCCGCCGCCGTGGGCTCGTTGATGATGCGCTTGACTTCGAGGCCGGCGATGCGCCCGGCATCCTTGGTCGCCTGGCGCTGCGAGTCGTTGAAGTATGCCGGCACCGTGATCACCGCTTCGGTGACTTCTTCGCCGAGATAATCTTCGGCGGTCTTCTTCATCTTGCGCAGCACTTCTGCTGAGATCTGCTGCGGCGCGACCTTCTTGCCGCGGATCTCGACCCAGGCGTCGCCGTTGTCGGCGCGCACGATCTTGTAGGGCATGAGCCCGATGTCCTTCTGGACCTCCTTCTCCTCGAAGCGCCGGCCGATCAGCCGCTTGACCGCGAAGACCGTGCTCTTCGCGTTGGTCACCGCCTGGCGCTTCGCGGGCGCACCGACGAGGATCTCGCCGTCCTCGAGATAGGCGACGATCGACGGCGTCGTCCGCGCGCCTTCCGAGTTCTCGATGACCTTCGGCTGCCCGGCTTCCATGATGGCCACGCAGCTGTTGGTCGTGCCGAGGTCGATGCCGATGATTTTGGCCATGTCCTTACCTTTCGCTTTCCTAGGTTTTCCTTCGCTACGCGATAGATGGGGTTTTTGCCATCTGCTTCAAGCGGATGTGCGTTCCTAGAGGGCTGTGTCGCGACGCGAAGCCTGGGGGGTTTCGCGCGCCTTCGCCACCGCGACCAGCGCCGGGCGCAGCACCCGGTCGTGCAGCAGGTAGCCCTTCTGGAACACCTGGACGACAGTACCGGCGGGCTGATCCGACTCGATCATCGTCATCGCCTGATGCTTGTGGGGATCGTACTTCTCGCCCGCCGGATCGATCTCGACGATGCGCTCGCGTTCGAACGCCGCATTGAGATTCTTGAGCGTGAGCTCGACGCCATCCCTGAGGGATTCGGTGCTGGCGTTGGGCGTGGCGAGCGCCAGCTCGAGCGCGTCGCGCACGGTCAAGAGCTCCTGGGCGAACTTCTCGATCGCGTACTTGTGGGCCTTGACGATGTCGTTCTGCGCCTGCTTGCGGACGTTGTCGGTCTCCGCCTTGGCGCGCAGCCACGCGTCCTTGAGCTGGGCCGCTTCGTCCTCGGCTTCCTTGAGCAGGGTTGCCAGGTGGGCGGCCGGCTCGTTGCGTGCGGTCTCCGGCACGATCTCCAGGTCCTGCTCGGGCGCCCCAGGCTCGCCTTCGGAGCGCGTCGAAATCTGAGTGTTTTGATCGGAATTGCTGCTCATTCCTGCTCCTTGCCACGAATCATCGAAACAATGGGGTTGGCCCGGCACGTTTCAACCCGGCTGATCACCGCAGCGCGGGTTCCCTCGGGAACGGCGCGATTCGCCGGATCCGGCGCCGGGCGGCCGGGCCGCCTCAGGCGGCGGCCCCGCTCGCTTTGGCGCGCCCTAGCGTCGCCTCGCGCGCCGCGGCATCCGGTGGGGCGTCGAGCCAACCGCCGAGGTGCCTGAGCGCCAGCGCGGCCAGCGCGGAAATCCAGGCGGGCCGCTCGTTGAGACAGGGGACCAAGTGGAATTCCTTCCCCCCGGCGTGAAGGAAGGCGGCCTTGGCCTCCAGCCCGATCTCTTCGAGCGTCTCCAGGCAGTCGCTGACGAAGCCCGGGCAGGCCACGTCGACGCGCCGGATGCCTTGCTTCGCCAGCGCCTCGAGCGTCGGTGCGGTGTAGGGCTCGAGCCAATGGGCGCGCCCGAAGCGCGACTGGAAAGTGACCGCATACTGCTCTGGCGCCAGCCCCAGCTCGGTCGCGAGCAGGCGCGCCGTCTTCAGGCAGTGGCAGTGGTACGGGTCGCCCAGCTCCAGACTACGCCGCGGTACGCCGTGGAACGAAAGCACCAGCCGGTCTGGGCGCCCGTTCTTCGTCCAGTAGTCGTTGATGCCCTGCGCCAGCGCGCCGATGTAGCCCGGATCGTCGTGGTAGGCGTCGACCATGCGCAACGCCGGAATCCGGCGCTGCGTCGCGGTGGCGGCGAACACGGCATCGAATGCCGAGGCCGTCGTGCTCGCGGCGTATTGCGGGTAGAGCGGAAGGACCAATACCCGCTCGCAGCCGGCCTGGTGAAGCCGGTCGAGAGCCTCCGTGACGGAAGGCCGGCCGTAGCGCATCCCGAGCTCCACCAGGCAATGGTCCGAGGGCAAACCCAGCGCCTTGAGCCGGGCGCCGAGATAGCCGAGCAGCAGCGTCTTCTGGCGCTGGCTATGGACCAGAAGCGGTGAGCCGTCCGGGGTCCAGACCCGCTGGTAGCGCGCGGCGGACCGAGCCGGCCGCACCCGGAGGATGATGCCGTGAAGCAGCGGGCGCCAGACGGCTGCGGGGATCTCCACGACGCGAGGATCGGACAGGAACTCGGCCAGATAGCGGCGCACCGCGCGCGGAGTAGGCGCGTCCGGCGTGCCGAGGTTGATGAGCAGCACGCCGAGCCGCGAGGCGCGGTCGTGGGCGAACGTGGGCTCGGGCCGGAAGCGGGCCATCGGTCACGCCGTAGCGGCCGTGCGGTTCGATCCGCCGCCGCGCCCGCTCACGCCTCGTTCAACTGCTGGGTCAGCGCGCTCGAGAGCAGCTTGGCGGTTACGTCGACGATCGGGATCACGCGCTCGTAGGCCATGCGGGTCGGACCGATGACGCCCAGCGTGCCGATCACCCGGCCGTCGACCTCGTAGGACGCGGTGATCACGCTGCACTCGTCCAGCGGCGCGAGGCCGGACTCGCCGCCGATGAAAAGGTGCACGCCTTGCGCCCGCTGGGTGACGTCGAGCAGGTGCAGGAGCGAGGTCTTCTGCTCGAAAATTTCGAACAGGCGCCGCAGCCGCTCCATGTCCGACGCGAGATCCTCCGCGTGCAGCAGGTTCGTCTCGCCGGACACCACCAGGCCCTCGCCGGTGTCGGTGAGCGCGTCATTGCCGGCGTCGACGGCGGCCGTCATGAGCGCCACGACGTCCTCGCGGAGCTGCCGCAGTTCCTCGACGAGGAGCGCCCGCACCGTCTGCAGCGGCTGTCCGGCGAAGTGCTGATTCAGGAAATTGGACGCCTCGATAAGCTGCTGCGGCGAATACGACCGCTCGGTGTGCAGGATCCGGTTCTGCACGTCGCCTTCCGGGGTGACGATGATCAGCAGCACGCGGCGGTCGGACAGCCGCATGAACTCGAGATGGCGGAAGGACGCGTCGCGACGGCGGACCGTGCTGACGACTCCGGCGAAATGGGTAAGCTGGGAGAGCATCTGTGCCGCCGCGCTCACCAGGAGCTGCGGCCGGTCGGCCTGCAGCTGCCCCTGCAGCTCGCTGATCTCGGTGTCCTCCAGGGGCTTCACGACCAGCAGCGAGTCGACGAAGAAACGATAGCCCCTGGGCGTCGGGACCCGGCCCGCGGAGGTGTGGGGGCTCGCGATGAAGCCCATCTCCTCGAGGTCGGCCATGACATTGCGGATCGTCGCCGGCGACAGCTCTAGCCCCGACTGCCGCGACAGAACGCGGGACCCAACCGGCTGACCTTCGGCGATGTAGCGCTCGATCAGCGTTTTCAGCAGGTGCTGGGCGCGCGCGTCAAGCATGCGCATATTTTATGCTTTAATCCGTTCATGGGCGCTTCGGGGACCGCTTTCTCGACCATCGCGCTCTTCGGCCGCTACGGCAGTCCGGGCATCGCGGAGCCGCTGCGCGCGCTCGCCGCTTTCCTCGCTCAGCGCGGTCACCGGGTGCTGTTCGATGCCGAGACCGCGGAATGCGCGCCGATGCCGGGCTATCCCGCCGTTGCGGTCGACGAGATCGGACGCGAAGCGAAGCTGGCGATCGTCGTCGGCGGCGATGGGACGATGCTGTCGATCGCGCGCCGGCTCGCGCCCTACGGCGTGCCGCTGATCGGCGTGAACCAGGGGCGGCTGGGGTTCCTGACGGACATCGCCCTCTCCGACATGGAGAGCGCGCTCTCGGCAATGCTTTCCGGAGCGTACGTCGAGGAGACGCGAACGCTGCTCGAAGCGAGGCTCGCGCGCGCGTCCGGCGGCGGCGAGCATGCGCTCGCCTTCAACGACGTGGTGGTGAACCGCGGCTCGCTCGGCAGCATGATCGACTGCGCGGTGGCGATCGACGGGCGGTTCGTGTATGCGATGCGCGGCGACGGGCTGATCGTGGCCACGCCGACCGGCTCGACCGCCTACGCACTGTCCGCGCAGGGACCGATCGTGGACCCCATCGTCGCGGCGATCCTGCTGGTGCCCGTCGCTCCGCACGCCTTCACCAACCGGCCGATCGCGGTCCGCGATTCCGTGGTGGTCGAGATCGAGCTCCTGCGCGGCAAGGACGCCGGACTGCACTGTGACGGTCAGGCCGACTTTCCGCTGGCCGAGGGTGACCGCGTGGTCGTCCAACGCTCGGAGCACCGGGTGCGGCTGCTCCATCCCAAGGACCACGATCATTTCGCGATGCTGCGGCGCAAGCTCCACTGGAGCGAGACGCCCGAGCGCCTGCGCCCGCATCCGGACGGCCGCTAGCGCTTCGGTCTAGAGGATCGCCCCTATCCATGGGCGACAATTCGCGTTCCCTGCGCTCCTGAGGCTTCGATGCTGCGCCTGCTGTCGATCCGCAATTTCGCGGTGGTCGAGAAGCTGGACCTCGAGCTCGAGTCCGCATTCACGGTGCTCACCGGCGAGACCGGGGCGGGAAAGTCGATCCTGCTCGATGCGCTGGCGCTGCTGCTGGGCAGCCGCTTCGAGACGCGGCAGCTTCGTCCGGGCGCCGATCGGGCCGAGCTCGCCGCGGAGTTCGATCTCGACGACGCGGCCGCGGCGCGGGCGTGGCTCGCTGAGCAGGACTTCGTCGACGACGGTCCGCTGCTCCTGCGCCGCACGCTCGACGCGCAGGGCAGGAGCCGCGCCTGGATCAACGGCCGTCCGGCGACGCTGGCGCAGCTCGCGGGAGCGGGCGCGTCGCTGGTCGATCTGCACGGCCAGCACGCCCATGAGTCGCTCGCGAGGGCCGAAACGCAGCGCACGCTCCTCGATGCCTTCGGCGGCTTCGCGGCGCTCGCGCGCGAAGCCGGCGCCGCGTGGCGGTTGTGGCGCGAGGCGGCCGAGCGGCGTGCGCTCGGCGAGCGCGACAGCGCGGCGCTCGGCGCGGAGCGGGAGCTCCTCGCCGTAGTCGACGCCGAACTCGCGGCGCTGGGAGCCACCGAGGCCGAATGGCGGGACCTCAACGCGGCGCAATCGCGGCTGGCCCATGCCGAGCGCCTGCTGCAAGCGGCCGCCAGCGGCGAAGCCGAGCTCGCCGAGGGAGAGGCCGCCCTCGAGGCGCGGGTGGCGGCGCTCGTTCACCGCCTGCGCCAAGCCGCTTCGTACGACGCGAGCTTGAGCGAGATCGCGGCGCTTCTGGAGGAAGCGCGCATCCGCCTGGGCGAGGGAGGGCGGGCGCTGCGCGCCTACCGCGAGAAGCTCGATCTCGACCCGAAGGAGCTCGCCCGCGTCGACGATCGGCTGGCCGCGATCCACGCCATGGCGCGCAAGCATCGCGTGCCGCCAGAGGGCCTGCCCGCGCTGGCCTCGCGCACGCGGTCCCGACTCGAATCGCTGGCGCGGAGCTCCAATGCGTCCGCACTGGCGCGCGCCGAGGCGCAGGCGCTGGCCAATTACCGCGCGCTCGCCGAGCAGTTGAGCGCCAAGCGTCGACTCGCCGCGATGGAGCTCGGTCACCGGGTCACGTCGATGATGAAGGAGCTGGCGATGACCGGGGGACGCTTCGAGGTCGCCGTGACCGTGGTCCCCGAGCCGGCGAGCTTCGGACTGGAGACCGTGACGTTCCAGGTCGCCGCCCACCCCCAGCAGCCGCTGGGCCCGCTCGCGAGCGTCGCGTCGGGCGGAGAGCTCTCGCGCCTCGCGCTGGCGATCCAGGTCGTGCTCGCGGACGTGACCGAGCTGCCGACGCTGGTCTTCGACGAAGTCGATGTCGGCATCGGGGGCGCCGTGGCCGCGACCGTGGGAAGGATGCTCAAGCAGCTGGGCGAGCGCCGGCAGGTCCTGTGCGTGACGCATCTGCCGCAGGTCGCCGCTTGCGCCGACAGCCATTACCGCGTGGTGAAGCGCGGGCGGGCGAACCATGTGGCCACCACGCTCGTCCGGCTGGATCAGGCGGCGAAGATCGAGGAGCTGGCGCGCATGCTGGGCGGGCACGAGATAACCGCCCGGACGCGAGCCCACGCCCGCGAGCTCCTCGCGCAGCAACAGCGGCCGGCGGCCCGCCCTGGCTAGCCCTGACACTGCCGCCGCGCAGCGGCGGTTCGCGGGCGAACGAATCCGCTCGTGGCTAAAGCTTCAGGTCAAGCGCGGCCGTGCGACTTGCCCGAGTGCACCGAACGGGTGGGCAGAAGCGTGCCCTTGATGCGGCGAGGCTTGGTGGCGCGCGCCGCGGGCAGCGCCTGGCCGGTCTCGAGCCAGTGCTTGATGCGGTTGGCGTCGCCGATGCGCGTCAGCCTGCCATACGAGTCGAGCAGCACGATCACGACTTCCCGGCTCGCTATGTTGGCGAGCATGACGAGGCACTTGCCGGCTTCGCGAATGAAGCCGGTCTTGGAGAGCAGGATGTCCCAGCGGCTGTTGCGCACCAGCGAATTGGTGTTGTTGTAGCCGAGGATGCGACCGGTCGGCTGCACTTCGACGTACCGGCTCGAGGTGGTGGTGGCTTCCCGGATCAGCGGGTAGGTCGCTGCGGCCTTCACCATCAGGGCGAGATCGCCGGCGGTGGACACGTTCTCGCTGGTGAGCCCCGTCGGGTCGGAGAAGTGAGTGTGCGTCATCCCGAGGCTTTGCGCCTTGCGATTCATCGCCGTGACGCACGCCTGCATGCCGCCGGGATAGTGCCGGCAGAGACTGGAGGCGGCCCGGTTTTCGGACGCCATCAGGGCGAGGTGCAGCATCTCGCCGCGGGTGAGCTCGCTGCCGAGGGCGAGGCGCGAATGCGTCCCCTTCAGGAGGTCGAGGTCCCCGATGCCGACGCCGATGCGCTCGTCGAGCGACTGTCCCGCGTCGAGCACCACCATCGCCGTCATCAGCTTGGTGACCGAGGCGATCGGAGTTACCTCGTCCGCGCCCTTGGCGTAGATCGGCTCGCCGTCCCTGGCGTCGAGGACCAGCACGTTGCTCGAGGCCAGCTTGAGCTTGCGCGCGTCGAGCGCCGGACCGGCGTCGGATGCGTCAGCAGCCCACACCGGCCAGGCGACAACGAGACAAGCCAAAACAAAGGCTAAGCGAATCTTCATGAACCGGAGGCTAAAGAAACCGGCCGAGTTATATCACGGGCCGCATTATTGTGCCAAAGGGTTCAACGGATCAAGGG